>JAIOYP010000003.1 GCA_021741155.1 Flavobacteriales bacterium
GCTGAACTGCCCCACTCCAGCGGAATTGATACCGAAGAAAGTGAAGTAGTAGGTAACGCCCGGAGTGAGGCCGAGGAATGTCTTTTTCCTCCCCTTTGTAAAGTCGATGATGCCTCCATTGGTCTGAACAAAAGGCAGTCTCTTCCTGAGATTGAAATGAATCACTTTGAAAATTCAAGCAAAGAAAAAGCCCCCGAATTTTCGAGGGCTTCCATCTTTCTATATGTCGAATATCCGTTATGCTACAATCCCGAGCTCAAACGGATTAGTGATTGACCGCTGACCGAATCGCTTAAGAAGATCAACCTCGTTTTTAGGGTTCAATGATTCCTTCTCGATAATGCGCTGCACCTTAGGCTGACCAAGACCAGGAATACGATGGGCAAAGAACGGCCACAGATAGGTCTTCTCATATCGTTTTTCTTTGTCAGGAAAATCAACCAGGGGCTGCACTTCGTTCTGATGGCGGAACTCATTCGAATACTCGAATACCCATTTTCCATCACTATAGTCGAGTTGACCAATCTTGAGATTTTCATACCTAAGCACAAAAACCGCTTTGATGTCTTGAGGTGTATTAGCAGCTATCGGCTGTTCCTCATTCTTAAATAATTTTTCCAAAAAGTTCTTCATTCTTCCTCTGTCTTAATTACAACAACTATTGAATCACTTCGTTCAAACGTTCGAACCTATATCGCAAACAGCGCTGGATAAGTTCCATCCGCCTGTCTGTAAAATACGAAGTAAAGTTCGCATCTAAAAATTCGATGATTCGAGTCAGGTTCGATTTATCGACCAATGACTTGATTACCCCTTGATAAGCCGTCTCATTCTTATATAGATTCTGTATCAGTTCGAAGTGATTGACATCCAAGCCATCCCAACCTATCTTAGGTCGGGAACCGTCAGCATATTTATGAATCCTTTCATCAATCTGTGATTTATTATTAAACCAGTTGGCAAGCTTCGTCTCACCATCATTCCAGAACAATCCTCGTGCCGAATCATAAATCGGTGCAAATGTCGGAGTTTTTTTGCCCTTTACATCTTTCACCACGCCCCAGTTGTAAAAGTGCCTGTCATTATTACCAATGATTGCATCAAACACAAGCATCTTAACGAAGCCTTCCAAGATATGTTGCGCATCGTTTGGAAACATGCTTTCCATGGCGTCTTTCGCAAATTCGAAGGTAAAGAACTTCCTTGCCAATCCCTGCTGCTCGACTTCCTCCACAAACTCCTTATCAGATAGATAACCAGCGAAGATCTCTGCACCATGAACCAATGACTGCTTCCTAAGTAGAAAATACTTGCTAAGAAACCGAAGCTGACCCTGAACCATTGCAAGCTTAGAACTCGCCATCCGCAAACCGAGAACCTCACCCAATTCGTTGAAAAGGTATTCATTGATCGACTCAATGGGATACCATTTGTGTCCGACCTTGGCAATATACTTAGGCCAAGTCTTCAAGTTAGACCGTCTTACATTTCCGCCTTCAACATATTCGTAAACAGCCAAGAAATTCTTAGGAGCGTCCCCACCTACACTGATGTCAAGTTCGACCCAATCCCTTTTCTTTAATGGCGCAACAAGCCCGTCAAGGTTCAAATCTACCCCGGAATAATTTTCTATATCCTCCTTTTTCAGCACCGATTGCGAAATTAGGGTATTCTGATACTTCATCTACAAGTGTTTATACCGCATAACGTATCGTGATTCCTGAGAGATTTGTTCATTCTTGTCAAGCACAGCATCATTTCTTTTGTGGTGGCTCACCAGAACTGGCTTATGAGCTCCGTGGGCTATTCTATTGAATCAATTAACTTTAACTGTTTCAGTGGGAATTCAGCGGATGACAGGCATTGATCAACCTTCATTGTTCTTCCATATCCTCACGTTCTTACCACTTATATTGTCTGCCATAAATGAATACGCGTACCGAAGAACCAGTATGAAATTGAAACAAAAACTGAAACATTTCTAACTCCAAACACTTCCATATACCTCGTAGTGGAATAGAGTTGAGTACAAAACAGGCTGAAAAACAAAAAACCACTTCAAATGAAGTGGTTTCGTGTGACCCCGAGAGGGTTCGAACCTCTAACCCTCAGAGCCGAAATCTGAGATTCTATCCAGTTGAACTACGGAGCCGTTAAGCTGCTGCAAATGTAACCCTATCAATCGGACTGCTCCAAACGAAAGTTTGAAATTATTCAGGATGGTAAATCCGCTTCGCATTCTTGTAAATCTCTTCCTTGTTCAAACTCATTTTCTTGAGTTCGTGCTTCGCAAAAGGAACCATTTGGTCAGTGCTGTACTCGCTTTCGGCAAAGCTGGATGAACCGAAGGCATTGATGCTTTCGATGATGGGGCCATCCTTGGTAAACTGAACCAATTGCACATAGCCATCGCCTGCGCGCATGCGGTTCCGCCCATCTTCCATGAATGTACCAAAGACCGCACGGATGCAATCGGGGCCGCCAGCCACGGCAACCGCCTTTCCATTGCGTTCGAGCACTTGAAGTTGGCGAAGCTCGATGTCAATGGTTCCAAAACGCGCTATCATCTTGGTCTGTGCCTTGGTAATGGCATCGGCAAACATTGCAACGCGCTTTTCTGTGTCTGTTTTCGCTTCATTCCGAAGCTTTCCGTTGTAATCCAGCAGTTCATAGATGGTCATCAAGAGAATAGGAAAATTGCGGTCCAGCGTATCCGCTGTTCTATCAAATGCAGTAATACGCTTAATTGCATCAGCAATTTCGGGGAACTTGGACGTGTCCATTGCAAAAAGCTCATCCATCCAGAACTCACCTTTGTAGGTCATTCGTTGTGGGTAGGTGTGGTCGAATTTCAGTGCTTTAAATTCTTCGTAGCTGATCTTCTTGTCGGCATAGTTGCCTTCCATAATCTCATATACACGTAGGCTGCGATTATTGACGGATGGGTCGTAACCGATGTGCCGATTGTATTCATCAAGCTTTCGGTTTTCGGCTTTGGATGTAGCTTCGTAACCAGCGTTGTTGGTGTTAAAAACCCATCCGCATTCGGGATTGAGAAATTGCGCAAAACTATCGACAGGCAGGAAGGTGTTCCACAGCGTTGCCGATGTATCGCCTGGCAACACCTTTCTCCAATTGTAGCCATCAGCACGGTTGGGAATGTAGCCGTTGGAGATGAAGAAGATGGTGTCGTTCTTATCGGCATAGGTGATGTTCTGACGCGACAGTCCTTGGATGTCCAACGCAGCCTTGAACTCGGTGAAGTTGCTGGCCTTGTTCATCCTGTACCATTGAAGGATGGGGAAGATGTTCATGAGCGCGGGCATGCGCAGCGAGAAGAAGCCGTGGTCGTTCTTGATGGTTGGGCCGTAGATGCTGTTCCAGAATTTCTTTCCCACAGAGATTTTGAACCATTGGTTCTTACCGAGACCGACCTTGAGTTTGGCGCGGTCTGTTTCGAGCTTGTGCCATTCGCCATCGACCTCGTACCACAATTTTTTCTTCGGGTGCATCTTGAGTTTATAGACATCGAGCTCATCCAAATCGCCCGTGGTGTGCGCCCAACCTAAATTTTCGTTGGAGCCCAGGAAGATGGTGGGTGAACCATGGAAGAGACCTCCAACCATGTTCCAACCCTCTTCTGAACAAACATGCGCCTCGTACCAAGACAACAAACCTTCAATTGGTTGATGGGCATTCACGGCCAAGTAGGTATTGCCATCAGCCGTTTTGTTGGAATTGAAGGCAAACGCATTGGAACCAATGCCATCCTCCTTGTCTTCCACGTCTCGCTGAATCTTTCCGTTGACCATTTTCTCCACGGTTCCTTGCACACCGCCCATCAACGACATAGCAAGCATGTATCCCGTGACGAAATCCTGCGGTTTTACGGGAAGCATCTTCTTATTCCAAAGTAGTTCTGGGTGAGAATAGAAATAAGCATTGGCGCCAGCCGCTGCTCCTTCCAATACGCGTTTCAGGTCTTCGGGAATGCTTGCTTCATAGTTGGCATCAACATAATCCACCACACCGAGAAACTGAACAGCGAAGTCAATCTTGGCTCCTTCCACTCCCTGTTTTGTTCCGAGTAAGCCGCGCATGGCGCAGAGCATAAACTGGGCGTTCTCTACATCATCTTCGGCCGTGGCCCATTCTAATCCGTATGCAACTTCGGCATCGGTCTTGGCAAAAATGTGCGGCACCCCGAACTCATCTCGAACGATGTCGATCTTAGATGGATCGAATTGTTGTTGTTGTTGTTGTTGTTGTGCGAAAGTACTTGTGGAGAAAATGGCACTAAATGCAAGCGCTACTAGCGATTGCAGAGAGAGGTTTGAATTCATGCGTTGAGTTTTGACCAAAAGTAACTGAGCGGTGGGAATAACCTCGGTCAATTGAGGCTTAAGGAAACAATTCTTACGAGACGGTTAAACATGTTTTAGCCACAGATGTACTGATTTTCACAGATGAAACTCTGATTCAAATGGAAAGTGTGCTAAGGTTTTTGCTCAAACACGTAAATGTCGAATATCTGATGATGATGGTGCGATTCGGTCTCAATCATTTCGTTTCGGAGCGTTTCGAGAATGCTATTGTTAGGATAAACGAACTCGGAGGCGGCATCCAGGTAGATGATGCGTGGTGCATTTGTGTTCAATGATTCCTCCTTGTTTATGGTGAAGATGCGGTTTGCACGTAGGGCGCTATCGAGCGCGGCCATGGGCTCTTCTCTATCCCTCAAGCGAAACCAATTGCGATTGTAGTGAAAGGCAAATGCCAGATTGAAATGGCTTGGTGCGATGTAGACATCAGTATTTGCATCCTTCAACGCTGAGATTTGCTGGGCTGTGGCGGCAATTTCTCTGTCGTTAGATGGGTTGAGATTGGTGGTAATGATGGATGCAGCAACTAACAAGAACCCGCCCAACCATTGGAACTTGAATCTAGCCCAAAGCTCGTCTACCACCCAAGCAACGGCCAAAAACAACGGTATGGAGGTGAAGAGAATGTAGCGGTCGATGAACATCGGGAGGTAGAACTTGGAAACGAGGAATAGCACGAGATAAGGAATGATGAACCAGAGCATGATGGTGATTCCGAACTTGTTTGTGATTGCTTTTCGAATAATGATGAACAGTTCGTTCTTCCAATTGATGGCAATGCCAGCGAATGCAATCAGAAGGACCATCACGGTTGTAATCCTGCTGTTCAGTAGGAGATTGATGCTGCCGTAGAGTTCTCCCCAACCGGGAGGTTGTACCCAAGTGCCGGCCCCACTCACTTTTCCGAAACGCTCCATGAACACCATCAACATGGGAGAATAGGACAGCAAACTCAACGTGAACATGCCAATCAAAAACTTCCATTGACGGATGGGAAGGAAAATCAGCCCTACAATTCCTTCCGCAAGCAGAACATAGAACGAGAGGTAATGCGCGTAAAGAAGAGTGGCGTTTGCGCCCGCCAATACAAGCCACCAATGTTTGCGGAGCGGCTCTTTGAGCGCAGCAAGGAAGAAAAAGAGCTGCCACGCCACTACCAAGGCGAAGAACGAATAGACGCGCACCTCGTGGGCAAAGCGGATGTTGTAGATACTGAAGATGAAGAGCAAAGAGGCGGTGAGGGCGGCTCTTCTGTTGAGGAAGCGGTCTCCGATGAGGAAGACGGGAATGACGGTGAGAGCGCTGAAGATGGTTGGAAACAATCTCAAGAAGAAATCGGAATCCCCGAAGCACAACATGTAGTAATGAAGCAATATCTCGAACAGCGGAGGGTTGTTCCCGGTGTTGAGGTAGGCGATAATCTCAGAGACGGAGAACTGCGCCATGAAGATGGAGAAAGGTTCGTCTCCAGCAATATCTGTACTGTCGATGTTAAGCAGCCTAACGATGAGGGCGATGATAAACAGCCCTATGATTAGCACGGAAGATGGGATGTGTAGGCGCTCTAGGAATTTCACGCTGCCAATATCCTTAAAATAAAAGAGCTGCGACCGTGTCGCAGCTCTAAAGCTTTTTACGCCTGAGCAGTTGGGCCTCCGAATGTCATTGGCAATGGTGGCGGCCCTTCTGTGTGCTTAATGATGCCGTGCTCGGCCTCATACTTGGCCACATTGTCTTGCATGGCCTTCATGAAACGCTTGGCGTGCTCGGGTGTAAGCACAATCCGTGATTTCACCTTCGCCTTTGGCATGCCTGGCATCACCTTAATAAAATCGACCACGAATTCAGCCGTTGAATGAGTGATGATAGCCAGGTTTGAATAAACGCCATCTGCTACTTCTTCTGAGAGCTCGATACTTAATTGTCCTTGTTGCGGTTGTGGGTTTTGTTTTTCGTCTGCCATTTTCTGAGTTATTAGGTATTAGGAGTTAGCAATTAAGAGCAACGTTTAACTCCGTAGGTATGATTAATGAAGCCAACCAACCTCGTTCAGGCCAAAAATAGGAAAAGGTGCAAGACAACAGTTGTTGCTTTGCACCTTTCCTAAAATCTAACTCCTAAGAGCTATAAGCTATATTAAGCTTCTGCTTCGGCCTCTTGTTTAGCTGCCATAAGCGCTTCGTACTCAGCTTTAGATCCAACGACCAATTTGTCGTATTCTCTTAGACCTGTACCTGCTGGAATCAAGTGACCAACAATTACGTTCTCTTTAAGACCGTGAAGTTCATCCACTTTTCCTCTTACAGCTGCTTCGTTAAGAACCTTCGTAGTTTCTTGGAACGATGCCGCAGAAATGAAGCTATCTGTTTGAAGCGATGCACGTGTGATACCTTGAAGAATTGGTTCTGAAGTAGCTGGAATTGCTTCTCTTGCTACCACTGGCTTCAAATCCTTACGCTTTAATACAGAATTCTCATCACGCAGTTTACGTGCGGTAATAATCTGTCCTGCTTTCAAGTTATCAGACTGACCTGGATCTTCGACATACATTTTACCGTAAATCCAATCGTTTTCTTCACGGAACTCGTATCGATTCACCAATTCTTTTTCTAGGAATTTCGTGTCTCCTGGATCAAGGATATTCACCTTACGCATCATTTGACGAACGATTACTTCGTAATGCTTGTCGTTGATACGCACACCTTGCAGTCGGTAAACTTCTTGAATCTCATTCACCAAGTATTCCTGAACAGCAGTTGGCCCTTTGATCATCAAGATGTCAGATGGCGTAATTGCACCTTCCGAAAGCGGAACACCTGCTTTTACGAAGTCGTTCTCTTGCACAAGGATGTGCTTAGAAAGTGACACCAAGTATTTCTTGATTTCGCCAGTTCTTGTTTCGATAATAATCTCACGGTTACCACGTTTGATTTTACCGAATGATGCCACACCATCTACCTCAGAAACAACTGCTGGGTTTGATGGGTTACGTGCTTCGAAAAGCTCGGTAACACGTGGAAGACCACCGGTGATATCACCAGATTTACCAGAAACACGTGGAATCTTCACAAGCGTATCGCCTGCTTTTACAACTTGTCCTTCCTGAACCGCGATGTGCGCTCCAACAGGCATGTTGTAATTCTTAATGGTTCTGTTTGTTCCTGTTCCTGAAGCAACGTGAATTGCTGGAATCATCTTTTTATCCTTAGAATCGATGACAACCATTTCGTTGAAACCTGTTTGCTCATCAGACTCCACTCTGTAAGTGAAACCATCAGCAAGGTTATCGAACTCAACTTTACCATCAACCTCAGAAACGATGACCGCGTTGAACGGATCCCAATCACAAATCAGCTCATCCTTCTTCACGTTAGCACCATCCTTCACATACAGTCTTGAACCGTAAGGAATGTTGTGCGTAGCTACTAGAACACCCGTTTTCTTATTCACGAGACGCAATTCAGCCGAACGACCTATAACTACATCATAATCTCCCTGAGAGCTTTTAACAGTTCTCAACTCATCGAACTCAGCTGTAGATTCGGTTCGCGCAGCAATCCTTGACTCTGAAGCAATGTGAGATGCAACACCACCCACGTGGAATGTACGGAGTGTCAACTGCGTTCCAGGCTCACCAATCGACTGTGCAGCAATAACTCCAACAGCAGACCCTTTCTTAATCTCACGACCAGTTGAAAGGTCACGTCCGTAGCACTTAGAGCAGCATCCTCTTTGCGTTTCGCAAGTAAGAACTGAACGAATTTCTACTGAATCGATTCCTACATCTTCGATGGCTTTAGCCTCGTCTTCATTAATCAATTCGCCAGAGGCAACGATTACGTCTCCCGTTTCTGGATTCAATACATCATGCAAAGACGTACGACCAAGAATTCTGTCATATAATGACTCGATGATGTCCTCATTCTTCTTCAATGCAGTTGCGATAAGCCCACGGAGTGTTCCGCAATCCACATCGTTGATAACCACATCTTGAGCAACGTCAACAAGTCTTCTTGTTAGGTAACCCGCGTCAGCCGTTTTAAGGGCTGTATCCGCAAGACCTTTACGCGCACCGTGAGTAGAAATGAAGTACTCAAGGATGGAAAGTCCCTCCTTAAAGTTAGAAAGGATTGGGTTTTCGATAATCTCTTGAGTAGTAGCACCTGATTTTTGTGGCTTGGCCATCAAACCTCGCATACCTGACAGCTGACGAATTTGCTCCTTAGAACCTCTCGCACCTGAATCAAGCATCATGTAAACAGAGTTGAATCCCTGCTTATCATTCTTCATTTGATCCATCAACGTCTGAGTTAGACGTGAGTTGGTGTGCGTCCAAATGTCAATGATTTGGTTGTAACGCTCGTTGTTTGTAATGAAACCCATGTTGAAGTTGTTCATTACATCATCAACCTCAGCCTGAGCTTTATCAATCATCGGAGCTTTTTGCTCAGGAATCAAAACATCACCTAAGTTGAACGAAAGTCCACCACGGAATGCGCTCATGAAACCAAGTCCTTTGATTCTGTCAAGGAATCGAGCTGACTCAGCCATACCAACTCGGTAAATAATATCACCGATAATATCTCGAAGCGCCTTTTTAGTAAGCAACTCATCAATGTAAGCTACTCCTTTAGGAACAACTTGGTTGAAGAGAACACGACCAACAGTTGTCTCGATCACTCTCGCTCTTTCGCCAACGATATGAGATGGAACACGCACCTTAATGATGGCGTGTAGGTCCACTTTCTTCTCGTTGTGAGCAATAATTACTTCTTCAGCCGAGTAGAAGGTCATTCCTTCTCCTTTCACTTTTTCTTCTGGAGTGCTTCTCTTTTCCTTGGTCATGTAGTACAGACCAAGAACCATGTCTTGAGATGGTACCGCAATCGGTGCACCGTTGGCAGGGTTCAAGATATTGTGAGAAGCAAGCATCAACATTTGTGCTTCCAAAATGGCCGCGTTGCCCAATGGCAAGTGTACCGCCATCTGGTCACCATCGAAATCCGCGTTGAAAGCCGTACAAACCAATGGGTGCAATTGGATTGCTTTACCCTCGATCAGCTTTGGCTGGAATGCCTGAATACCCAAACGGTGAAGGGTCGGAGCTCGGTTAAGCAATACTGGGTGGTTTGTAAGAACGTTCTCAAGAATATCCCAAACAACCGCGTCTTTCTTATCAACCAATTTCTTGGCTGATTTCACAGTCTTAACGATACCACGTTCAATCATCTTACGAATGATGAACGGCTTGTAAAGCTCAGCCGCCATTCCTTTTGGAAGGCCACACTGGTGCATTTCCAATTCTGGACCTACAACAATTACCGAACGTGCAGAATAATCGACACGCTTTCCAAGAAGGTTCTGACGGAAACGTCCTTGCTTACCTTTCAATGAGTCTGAAAGTGATTTCAGTGCTCGGTTTGATTCAGTTTTAACAGCCGATGACTTTCTAGAGTTATCGAAAAGTGAATCGACAGACTCTTGAAGCATACGCTTCTCGTTACGCAAAATCACCTCTGGAGCTTTGATCTCAATCAAACGCTTCAAACGGTTGTTACGGATGATAACTCTTCTGTAAAGGTCATTCAAATCCGAAGTGGCAAAACGACCACCATCCAATGGCACCAACGGACGAAGGTCTGGTGGAATTACCGGAATAACCTTTACAACCATCCACTCTGGACGGTTCTCGATGTTTTCTTGCGCACTACGGAAAGCTTCAACTACTTGAAGACGCTTTAATGCCTCGTTCTTACGTTGCTGGCTGGTTTCGTTGTTTGCCTTATGACGAAGGTCGAATGACAATTCATCCAACTTCAAGCCCATTAACAAAGCTTCAAGAGCCTCGGCCCCCATCTTTGCAACGAATTTGTTTGGATCCTGATCATCCAAGTATTGGTTTTCCTTTGGCATTCTTTCCAAAGCATCCAAATACTCGTCTTCCGTAAGGAAATCCATGTAATTTAATGCTTCGCCCTCGTTGTTAACCGCTTCTCCTGGATTGATTACTACATAACGCTCGTAGTAGATAATCATGTCCAACTTCTTAGTCGGAAGACCAAGTAGGTAACCAATTTTGTTTGGCAAAGAACGGAAGTACCAGATATGCGCAACAGGCACCACCAATTGGATATGCCCCATTCGTTCTCTACGAACCTTCTTCTCTGTTACCTCAACGCCACAGCGGTCGCAAATAATTCCTTTATATCGGATACGCTTGTATTTACCGCAATGACATTCGAAATCCTTTACAGGTCCGAAAATCCTTTCGCAGAAAAGACCATCACGCTCAGGCTTGTATGTCCTGTAGTTGATGGTTTCAGGCTTCAGCACCTCACCTCTCGATCCTTCAAGAATCTTTTCTGGTGAAGTAAGGCTGATGATAACCTTCTTAAAATTGCTTTTAATCTTATTCTCTCTTTTGAGGGCCATTTCTTTGTTCAATTATGAATTAAGAATGATGCATTAAAAATTTGAGCGAGCTCTAATCTTAATAAATCAATCAACTAGGGCGTTTTAATTCCTCGCCACGTTTGAGCGTGGCGAGGAACATTTATCATTCAAGCGTTACGTTTAGACATAGACCACGAAGTTCATGTAGCAATACGTTGAAGGATTCTGGAATACCAGGTGTTGGCATTGCATCTCCTTTCACAATTGCTTCGTACGCTTTTGCACGGCCAACCACGTCATCTGACTTGATTGTCAACATCTCTTGAAGGATGTTTGCTGCACCGAAGCCTTCGAGTGCCCAAACCTCCATCTCTCCCAAACGCTGTCCACCGAATTGAGCCTTACCACCCAATGGCTGTTGCGTAATGAGTGAGTATGGTCCGATTGAACGGGCGTGCATCTTATCGTCAACCATGTGGCCAAGTTTCAGCATGTAGATGATACCAACGGTTGCTGGTTGATCGAAACGCTCTCCAGTTCCACCATCATAGAGGTATGTTCTACCCAATGAAGGAACGCCTGCTTCTGCGATTTCAGCTTCAATCTCATCTAATGTAGCTCCATCGAAAATCGGTGTAGCATACTTACGGTCTAGTTTTTCACCTGCCCAAGCAAGAATGGTCTCATAGATCTGTCCTAAGTTCATCCTTGATGGTACACCAAGTGGGTTAAGAACGATATCTACAGGAGTTCCATCTTCGAGGAACGGCATATCTTCCTCACGAACGATTCGGGCAACTATACCCTTGTTTCCGTGACGACCAGCCATCTTATCACCTACTTTCAGCTTACGCTTCTTAGCGATGTAAACCTTGGCCAACTGAACGATTCCTGTTGGAAGCTCATCACCGATAGAGATGGCGAACTTCTTTCGTTTGAATATTCCGAGAAGGTCATTCACTTTGATGTTGAAGTTGTGAAGCAACTCCTTAATCAATGTGTTCTTTTCCTCGTCTGTTGTCCAACCTGCCGGGTTGATGTTGTCATACTCGATAGAAGAAAGCGACTTCTGTGTGAACTTGGTTCCTTTTGGAATCAAAACCTCACGCAAGTTGTTCTCAACTCCTTGAGCAGTTTTACCATTAACAAGAACGAAAAGCTTATCAACAAGAACACCTTTCAGTTTTGCAAACTCGATTTCGTGCTCCTCGTCTATTTTGGCAAGAATTTTCTTCTCGTCTGCCTTGCTCTTTTTATCCTTTATGTTTCTTGAGAACAATTTCTTCTCAAGAACAACACCGTTCAATGACGGGGGTGCTTTCAATGAAGCATCTTTCACATCGCCTGCTTTGTCACCAAAGATTGCTCTCAAAAGCTTTTCCTCTGGAGAAGGGTCTGTTTCTCCTTTCGGAGTAATCTTTCCTATAAGAATATCGCCAGGACCAACCTCAGCTCCGATACGGATTAATCCGTTCTCATCAAGATCTTTGGTGGCTTCCTCACTTACGTTCGGAATATCAGCAGTAAGTTCTTCCAAACCTCGTTTGGTGTCTCTTACTTCCAACGAATACTCATCAATATGAATAGAAGTAAAGATGTCTTCTTTGGCAACTTTCTCAGAGATCACGATTGCATCCTCGAAGTTGTAGCCTTTCCAAGGCATGAAAGCCACTTTCAGGTTACGTCCAATTGCCAACTCGCCCTTCTCTGTTCCGAAACCATCGCAAAGAACCTCTCCTTGCTTCACCTTCTGACCCTTCGTTACAATCGGCTTCAGGTTAACAGTTGTGTTCTGGTTCGTCTTGCGGAATTTAACAAGGTTGTAGGTCTTCAGGTCATCCTCGAAGCTAATCAACTTGTCCAGCTCGTTACGTTCGTAGCGGATGCTTATTTTGTTTGCATCAACATATTCTACAACTCCATCGCGCTCTGCGTTGATAAGTACACGCGAATCACGGGCAACAAGCGGCTCTAAACCAGTTCCTACGATAGGAGCTTGTGGTCTTAAAAGTGGAACTGCTTGACGCATCATGTTCGACCCCATCAATGCACGGTTCGCATCATCATGCTCCAAAAACGGAATCAGTGATGCAGCGATAGATGCAATCTGGTTTGGAGCAACGTCCATCAAATTGATGTTGTTCGGGTTTTCCACAGGGAAATCACCTTCCAAACGTGCCTTGATACGGTCGCTGCCGAAAGAACCATCGTCTTTCAAGATAGCGTTTGCTTGTGCAATCGTGTTTTTCTCCTCGTCCTCAGCACTCAAGTAAATCGGCTCGCTCTTCATATCCACTTTTCCGCTATTCACCTTGCGGTATGGCGTTTCAATGAATCCAAGCTTGTTCACTTTTGCATAAACGCAAAGTGATGAGATAAGACCGATGTTCGGTCCTTCTGGAGTTTCAATTGTACAAAGTCGTCCGTAGTGCGTGTAGTGAACGTCACGAACCTCGAAACCGGCCCTTTCTCTCGAAAGACCACCTGGTCCAAGGGCAGACATTCTACGCTTATGAGTTACCTCAGAAAGTGGATTGGTTTGATCCATGAACTGAGATAGTTGGTTTGTTCCAAAGAACGAGTTGATCACAGAAGAAAGAGTCTTCGCGTTAATCAAGTCAATTGGTGTAAAAACCTCGTTATCACGTACGTTCATTCGCTCGCGGATTGTTCTTGCCATACGAGCAAGTCCAACTCCGAACTGAGCATATAATTGCTCACCAACCGTACGCACACGTCTGTTGCTCAAGTGGTCAATATCATCCACATCTGTCTTAGAGTTAATCAGCTCAATCAAATACTTGATGATGCAAATGATGTCCTCCTTGGTCAACACTTTTTGATCCTCTGGCGTATTCAAACCGAGTTTACGGTTGATACGGAATCGACCTACTTCACCAAGATCGTATCTCTTATCAGAGAAGAACAACTTATCGATGATTCCACGAGCGGTTTCCTCATCTGGTGGTTCAGCATTACGAAGTTGACGATAGATGTGCTCTACTGCTTCTTTCTCAGAGTTTGAAGTATCCTTGGCAAGTGTGTTGTAAATGATGGCGAAATCGGCAGCATTCACTTCTTCACGGTGAAGAATCACACTCTTCACTCCCGCTTCAAGGATAAGGTCCATGTGATCCTTATCGATGATGGTCTCACGGTCTATGATTACCTCGTTACGTTCGATAGATACAACCTCTCCGGTATCCTCATCAACGAAATCCTCTACCCATGAGCGGAGAACTCTTGCAGCCAATTTTCGGCCTTTGATTCTTGCAAGACCTGCTTTGCTAACTTTTACTTCGTCAGCAAGACCGAAGATTTCCAAGATGTCTTTATCGCTTTCGAAACCAATTGCACGAAGCAAAGTGGTTACCGGAAGCTTTTTCTTACGGTCGATGTAAGCGTACATCGCACCATGTATGTCAGTCGCAAACTCTATCCAAGAACCTTTGAATGGAATAACACGTGCCGAGTACAATTTTGTACCGTTGGCATGGTAGCTCTGTCCAAAGAAAACCCCTGGTGAACGGTGAAGCTGAGATACAACCACACGCTCGGCACCGTTGACCACGAATGATCCTTTGGGTGTCATGTACGGGATGGTTCCCAAATACACATCCTGAACGATGGTCTCAAAGTCCTCGTGTTCGGGATCTGTACAATAAAGTTTTAGTTTGGCCTTAAGAGGTACACTGTGTGTGAGTCCTCTTTCGATACACTCTTCTATAGAATAGCGTGGCGGGTCTATAAAGTAATCCAAGAACTCAAGAACGAAGTTGTTTCTTGTATCAGTAATCGGAAAATTTTCCGCGAATACTTTAAAGAGACCTTCGTTATGTCTGTTCTCTGGAGTTGTCTCCAGCTGGAAAAAATCTTTAAAAGACTTGAGCTGTATTTCTAAGAAGTCAGGATAAGGAATCTGATTTTTTGTGGAGGCAAAATTCTTACGTCCGGGTTTTGTGTTCAGCGCCAAGGTCTTGAATTTAGATGTTTGTGAAATGAATTAACTGTAAACGGTAATAGGCCGAAGCCAAACCACACCATAAGTGTGGTTGGCTTCAACCTTTAAAACTCAGAAAGAGAGATTACTTAACCTCAACTTCGGCTCCTGCCTCAGTAAGCTGAGATTTAAGAGCTTCTGCTTCCTCCTTAGAGACACCTTCTTTAAGTGGCTTTGGAGCTCCATCAACAAGTTCTTTAGCCTCTTTAAGACCTAGACCTGTAAGCTCTTTTACCAACTTAACTACTGCAAGCTTAGAAGCTCCAGCTGATTTAAGGATAACATCGAATTCGGTTTGTGCTTCAGCAGCATCGTCACCAGCTCCACCAGCCGCAGGGCCAGCAGCAATAGCAACTGCAGCAGCTGCAGGCTCAATTCCGTACTCATCTTTAAGTATTTGAGCAAGTTCGTTCACTTCCTTTACAGAAAGGTTAACGAGTTGTTCTGCGAATTCTTTAAGATCTGCCATTTTATTTAATTGTTATTCGTGTTTGTAAATTGATTAGTTGAAAACCGATAAGCGATCATTCGCCTTTTTCGGCAAGTGTTTGTAGTATTCCAGCAAGGTTTCTTCCAGGTGATTGAAGCGCAGAGATAACGTTCTTCGCAGGCGACTGCAGAAGTCCGATAAGTTCTCCAAGCAACTCTTCTTTCGACTTGATGTTTTCCAAAAAGTCAATGTTTGCGTCTCCCAGATAGATGCTTTCTCCTACGTAAGCTCCTTTAAGAAGTGGACGGTCACCTTTCTTTCTGTATTCTTTGATAAGCCTTGCCGGAGCATTGCCTGTTTCAGAGAACATGATCGAAGTATTACCTTTCAAAACGCCATAAAGACCTTCGTAATCGCCAGTGGCTCTTTCCATTGCTTTTCTAAGCAATGTGTTCTTTACAACTTTTAGTCCAATCGACTTCTTGTGTGCCGCAGCACGAAGCTTATAAGTTTGCTCAGCATTGAGGTTAGAGATGTCAGCCAAATAGAAATTCGGGTTGTTCTCCAACTCAACAGTCAAAGCCTCAATTGCTTGATTTTTTTCTTGTTTGTTCATAGTGTGAGTCTTCCGAATTAAACTGATTTAACATCCACTCTCACGCTCGGGGTCATTGTTCCCGAAAGAGCGATACTTTTAATGTAGGTTCCTTTAGCCGCAGAAGGCTTGAGTTTAACAAGTGTTTGAATCAGTTCAACTGCATTTTCAACAATCTTGTCTTCTGAAAAAGACACTTTTCCTATTGATGCGTGAATGATTCCGTACTTATCAACCTTAAAGTCAATCTTACCGGCCTTTACATCCGAAACCGCCTTACCAATATCCATGGTAACTGTTCCCGCTTTTGGGTTCGGCATAAGACCACGTGGTCCCAATACTCTACCCAACGGACCCAATTTGGCCATAACCGTTGGCATGGTTACTATAACATCTACATCGGTCCATCCCCCCTTGATCTTGTCGAGATACTCGTCAAGTCCAACAAAGTCAGCACCGGCAGCCTTTGCTTCTTCCTCCTTATCAGGAGTACAAAGCGCAAGAACTTTTACTGCTTTACCTGTACCATGCGGAAGGCTGCAAACACCACGTACCATCTGGTTCGCTTTTCTCGGGTCGACTCCTAACCTTACGGCAAGGTCAACCGAGGCATCGAACTTTGATGCTGGCATTTGTTTAATCAGCCCTGCTGCATCGCTAAGTGAATATGTCTTTTCAACATCCACTAGCTCAAGGGCTTTCTTTCTATTCTTAGTAAGTGCCATTTTTAATTAAGCTTTTTGTGGAAGTTTTCCGGTTACAGTCACTCCCATGCTACGCGCTGTTCCAGCGATCATATGCATGGCAGATTCAACAGTAAAACAGTTCATGTCAGGCAGTTTTTCGTCAGCGATTGCTTTAATCTGGTCAACAGTAATCTTGCCCACTTTTACGCGGTTAGATTCGGCAGACCCAGTTTTAAGCTTAATCGCTTCTTTAATTGAGACAGCTACAGGGGATTTCTTAACCACAAACTCGAACGATTTGTCCGCGTACACTGTGATTACCACCGGCAATATTTTTCCTTGCGACTCCTGAGTACGAGCATTGAATTGCTTACAGAAGTCCATAATATTGACTCCTTTAGCACCCAAGGCTGGCCCAACAGGTGGGGCAGGGTTAGCGGCACCACCCCGTATCTGGAGCTTAATTAATGCGCTTATCTCTTTTGCCATGTTTAACTATTGTTATTTGAACTATTTATATATGATAGACAGCGCAGGGGGAAGCATTCATAAATCAATGCACTGATATATCCTCGTTTATTTACTCTTTTTCTACTTGCATGTAGCTTAATTCCAATGGTGTTTTTCTTCCGAAAATCTTCACCATTACCTTAAGCTTTTTCTTTTCTTCATTGATTTCTTCAATGATTCCGCTGAATGTGTTAAAAGGCCCGTCAATTACCTTAACCGCTTCGCCAACAACGAAAGGAATATTCATTTCCTCATCACTTTCTGCAAGCTCATCCACTTTACCTAGGATTCTGTTCACCTCGGACTGACGCAATGGAACAGGTGCTCCGCCTTTGGTCTCACCTAAAAATCCGATAACACCTGTAATGTTCTTAATGATATGTGGAATCTCTCCGATCAGGTCCGCCTCAATAAGAATGTAACCAGGGAAGAAATTTCTCTCCTTACTTACTTTCTTTCCTTTTCTGATTTGGAATACTTTTTCCTTTGGAATAAGCACTTGAGCTACATGGTCCGACATTCCAGCATGAGAAATCTCTGCCTCGATGTAATCCTTCACCTTTGATTCCTGACCACTAATAGCCCGAACCACGTACCATTTTTTACTACTCTCGCTCATTCTTGTCTTATACTTCAGTTTGCTCAGAATAACTCATAGAAAAAACCTAGTACGCCTTTCCAAACCGTGTCCTGCCCTCCATTGATACCGAATGCAAAATCCATAACGAAAATCATTAGTGCAATGATGATTGAAGCAATTGCTACAATCCACGTACTGTTTTGCAACTCAGCCCAAGTTGGCCAAGAAACCTTGTTTACAAGCTCGTTGTAAGATTCTTCTACGTATGTCTTGATATTCGCCATTTCGTTTGTTTCGTTGCACGGGAGGAGAGACTCGAACTCCCGACACCAGGTTTTGGAGACCTGTGCTCTACCAACTGAGCTACACCCGTTTATTGAAGGCAAAAGGCATCCCGACAAGTCGGGACACCTTTCACAACTTCAGTTTTTATTATTTGGTGATCTCTGTAATCTGACCAGCGCCTACTGTTCTACCACCCTCACGGATAGCGAAACGAAGACCAATAGCCATTGCAACAGGAACAATCAATTTTACATTGATAGTCAAGTTATCTCCAGGCATAACCATTTCCTGTCCTTCTGGAAGGAAAATCTCACCAGTTACGTCTGTAGTTCTGATGTAGAACTGTGGACGGTACTTGTTGTGGAATGGAGTGTGACGTCCACCTTCTTCTTTTTTCAAAACATAAATCTCAGCTTTGAATTCGGTATGAGGCTTGATTGATCCTGGCTTGGCGATTACCATTCCTCTCTTAATCGCTTCTTTCTCGATACCTCTCAAAAGAAGACCAACGTTATCTCCAGCTTCTCCTCTGTCAAGGATTTTACGGAACATCTCAACTCCAGTAATAGTAGAAGTCAATTTCTCCTCACCCATTCCAAGGATTTCAACACCGTCTCCTGTATTAATAACACCAGTTTCGATTCTTCCTGTAGCAACAGTTCCACGACCAGTGATTGAGAAAACGTCCTCAACTGGCATTAGGAATGGCTTATCAATTTCTCTTGGTGGAATTTCAATCCAATTATCAACAGCATCCATCAACTCCAAAATAGTCTTAGACCATTTCTCGTCTCCGTTCAATCCACCTAGTGCAGAACCTTGGATAACTGGTGTGTTGTCTCCATCGTAATCATAGAAAGACAACAATTCTCTCAATTCCATATCAACAAGCTCCAACAACTCCTCGTCATCAACCATGTCGCACTTGTTCATGAAAACAACTACTCTAGGTACGTTTACCTGACGTGCAAGAAGGATATGCTCACGGGTCTGTGGCATTGGTCCGTCTGTAGCAGCACAAACAAGGATAGCTCCGTCCATTTGAGCAGCTCCAGTAACCATGTTCTTTACGTAATCCGCGTGACCTGGACAGTCAACGTGTGCGTAGTGACGGTTAGCAGTTGTGTACTCAACGTGCGAAGTGTTAATTGTAATGCCTCTTTCTTTTTCTTCAGGGGCATTATCAATTGAATCAAAACTTCTTTCTACTGACAAACCAGCTTTTGCCAATACCATTGTAATAGCAGCGGTTAGTGTTGTTTTACCGTGGTCAACGTGGCCAATTGTACCAATGTTGACATGCGGCTTGGAACGATCAAAATTCTCTTTGGCCATGGTTAATTATTGTTTTATTGTTACTTATTTGATTTTACTATTTACTTATTCACAAACTACTTCTCACTCCTCTACCGTACTTCAGAGCCAATGAGGGGAATTGAACCCCTGACCTCGTCCTTACCAAGGACGCGCTCTACCCCTGAGCTACATCGGCTTTCACACCCCGCAGCTTTTGGGGTCATTTGTTTTTAATGAGCGGGAGACGAGATTCGAACTCGCGACCCTCAGCTTGGAAGGCTGATGCTCTACCAACTGAGCTACTCCCGCTTATAATTATTATTGTTGGTGGTGGGGAGAGAAGGATTCGAACCTTCGAAGGTATAAACCAACAGATTTACAGTCTGTCCTCGTTGGCCGCTTGAGTATCTCCCCGACACTATAAATATTTTCAAAGAACGAGCCGGTGGAGGGATTCGAACCCCCGACCAGCTGATTACAAATCAGCTGCTCTGGCCAACTGAGCTACACCGGCTTTTACTCTACTTCCCTTTAACCATGAGGCCTGTGGCGCTTTTGACACTTAGAACCTCCTCGAAAAAGGACTGCAAATGTAATACTTTAGCTTCAGTAGAACAATACCTCTAGAAAAAAATTATCCTAAAAACCAATTTGGGCAAAAATGTTTAGAAAGCGGTTATCAACAAGCAGTATATAGATGATTCCAAATGGACAAAACATAAGGCTTATGTAGTGAACGGTCAAGAATAAAATTCTTGACGACTTTGGAAGGAGAATAAGTAACAGTGGAAGCATAAGCAGCCTAGGAGCGAGCGGATAGACGGTTTTGATAGGAGTTGCAATAAACACACCATTTGGAGTATTTACAGCGATTGCCACAATATCATTAAAAATTGGGGTTATCTTAATTTTGACAGTTTGCGTTCTACCAATGTACTTACAGGCAAGAGCATTCACTTCCAAAATTTGACCTTCTATGATAGCAATGTTTCCAAGGCCGATGACACTCCCTGGCCGTCCGAAAGAACTTCGTTTGACCAAAGCGGGATACGCATCCTCCACCTTGCCATGTTTCCAATCGCTTGGAAAATGAAATCCAAGCAACATTATAGCACCAATGGCGAAGGCAACGAATGCCATTATTCTACTAAACTTATAGACCACGCTTTTTTTCAACTCCTCAACGAGTTCAGTTTCATCTTTCTCTTCCTGTTGAGCCCGTTGATTTCTTCTATATTGACCTAGAGCAGCCCTTCGTCTTCTTTCGTACTCGTCCATTGAGCAAATATGAACAAACAAAAAACTCCAGCAATTGCTGGAGTTCTTGGTATCAGATATTGAAACCGTAACTACGGCATAGCCTTTTCCTTTTGTTTTTTGAGCTGTCTTCTTAAAGCTTCCACGGCTTGATCAGTTGCTTCCTCAAATGTTTTGCATTGGCGTTTAGCGAAGAGGTCATTCCCAGGTACCAACAATTTAATTTCAGCAATTTTATTCTCGGCAGAACTGCTTTTGTCTAGTCTAAGAAATACTTCGCTATCAATAATTGTGTTGCTAAACGTATTCAGCTTGCCAACTTTTTCTTCAACGAAATTCAAGAGTTTCTCGTCTGCATCGAAATGGATTGATTGAATTTTAACTTTCATGGCTTCATGTTTTATGCCCTTGGATGGGCTTGTTCATAAATCTGTTTTAACTTCTCTATTGTATTGTGTGTGTAAACCTGCGTGGCTGAAAGATTGGCATGACCAAGCAACTCCTTAATGGCATTGAGGTCTGCTCCATTATTGAGCATGTGTGTAGCAAATGTGTGGCGTAATACATGCGGACTCTTTTTTCCAATGGTTGTTACCAATCGAAGGTACTTATTCACTTTTCGATAAACAAATCCGTCTGACATCATAGCACCATTATCATCGAGTAATAGGCACGTATCTATAGGAGATGTGCCAAAATGTTTCGATGTTGCTTTATAATACTCTTGGATTAGGCTTATTGTTTGAGGCGACAACGGAATGATGCGTTCTTTATTTCGTTTGCCGAGAACTTTTATTTCCTGTTTGGAAATATTAACATTTGATGCTTTTAGAGAAATCAGTTCTGCACGCCTCATTCCGGTGCAGTAAAGCAATTCGATGATGAGCTTATCTCGAACACCTTCAAAATCATGTCCAAATGCCATTCCATCGAGCAAATTCAGAATTTGAGATTGCTCTAGAAATAAAGGAAGCTTTTTCTTGGTTTTGAGCGAAACGATTTTGGCCATCGGGTTCTTCTCCAAAATTTCATTGCGTACCATATACTTATAGAAGGAGCGCAAACTGGAAATTTTACAATTAACAGAAGTGGCTTGAAGTTTCTCGTCTTCCAGAATGGAAATAATCCACGAACGAATGTCGTGATGGTCTACTTCATGAATAGAATTGATTTGTAAGTTCTCTGTAAGATGATGAAGAAACTGGTTGAGGTCTTTGGAATAAGCAAGAACAGTGTGCTGAGAAAATCGCTTTTCTTTCTTGATATAATCAATAAACCCTTCGACAATTTGGAGCATAAAAAAATTCCAGCTAGTATCTCACTAACTGGAATTTCGATATAATGTTTCAGAAGTTTAAAAACTATCCTTCGTCTTGGATGCGGAGACCTTGTACGTAAGCAGCTTTCTTCATTTCTTTTCTACGCTCAACTGATGGCTTCACGTATTGCTTTCGGTTTCGAAGATCACGCATTGCGCCTGTTTTTTCAAACTTACGTTTGAATTTTTTCAGACTTTTTTCGATGCTTTCGCCTTCTTTAACTGGAATAATCAACATATCTATTACCTCTATTTGTTCAAAACGGGTGGCAAAAATACATTTTTATCTGTACCGCAAACAACCCGAAGATTATTATTTTACTGTGGAACTTGAAAACTGAAATTATCTACTTGAATGTTGAGTTCTTGCTTATTGATGTTCCAGAAATAGACTTTGAATGAAACGGCATCTTTTCCGAAATGATAGGTTCGTCTTAGATGTAATTTGTGGCTATTCCAAGATGGACGAAGCCAGTGCATTGGAATCATGGTATAGGTTCCGTTTCCGGAAGAATCGGCAGACGTTACAATTAACTGACCATCCCAAAGCCCTCCTTTGACGCTTATCGTTGCATTCAATTCTAGGGCACCAGTTGTGCCTGGCAAGCTTGAAGTGGAATCATTTAGCAATTCATAAAACTCGTCTGAGCCATTGATTTCGGTTGTTCTTAATTGTACCGCCTTGGGTTCTGACCACTTTATAGGGTGGTTCCTTTTTAGCAAATAGACTCCGTTGGCTTCATCTACGTACATGGTGTCATAGGGAATGCTAGCGAAATCAAAATCGGCAGGACGGGCTATGATTAAATCGGCTAAGGTGTCTGGGACGGGGTCGCGCTGTAGAAGTTGAAGTTGCGCGTCATTTTGAAAGTTGTAATACGCCCAACCTAACTCATTTAAATACTCGGCACTTAGCATAAGTGTTTTGCCTTGTTCTTTTTGATATTCTACTACTCTATTATATATGTCATCGCTTGCATGCCATTTGGGCCATAGAATGGTAGTTTCGAAATTGAAATGATAAAGCATGTGAAAGGGAAAAAAAACGAATGACAGTCCAAGCCATTTGAGGTTTTTATTTGTTTGACTCAACTCATCCAACGCGCCAGCGAATGTGATGAGAAAGAGCGGAATGTAGTACATGCCGACTCGGTTTTCTGGAAAGTTCATTCCGAAAATCCAATTTAGCAGAAGAGACCCAATGGCATTGAACAGCAACATAAATGCGGACAACCGAACGGCAGACCACTGCAAACTTTTGGTTGCCAACCTCAGCAGTACAACCAACGATGCTATGGCCCCAATGGCAGTTATGAAGGTGGCAATGGTTTCGGATTCTACTTGCAATTGGTACCGAACGAGCGATTGAACAGTAACGCCAATGAATCCATCGTCAAACCCAGTGTAAAGGAGACCGCGTTCTTTTAACTCAAAGCCGTATTTGGCTGCTACAGCAAAAAACGAAAGTCCAAAACCAGACCAGGTGAGCAGATGTTGCCATCGGCTTTCTTCGGTTTGGAAGAGCACGAGAAATGAAAGCCCCAGCAATATGATGTATGAATTAATGAGCGTGAGGCTGGCGGCCACAGCCAAACACATCCAAAACCAAAGCATGATTTGGTGCTTGAGTTTGGTGGTTCGCAGGTATTGTGCTCCGTGATAAATTGCGCCAAGCAAGAAGGCAAGGGACATGGCGTATCCTCGCGCTAGCGAGAAAAACTCTAGCGGAAAAACGGCCGTAAGAATGGCAATGAGCGTGACCCAACGTAGAAATCCGCTTTTCAGTTCTTGGGTAATACGAATGGCAAAGAATCCGTAGACCAAAAAGGAAAGGACGTTGGGAAGTCGAATCCAAATTTGTTCGGCTCCAAAAAGTTTGTAGCAGTAAAAGCCTAATGCGGAATTGAGGATGTGGTTATTGGCATCCCAATGTGCTTGGTACGGCCAGTACTTCTCGGTTATGATGTAATGGAAAAATGTGGCGGCTTCATCGTGAAATGTTGGAACATACATGGCGCGAAGCACCACATAGACAAACACCACAAGAACCGAAAGTGCGGCAATTAGCCGCTCTACTTGACTCATAAGCGGCAAGTTAGCCGAAGAATTTGAAAGGAATTAACCTTTGATTAAATTCTTGGCAATGACGACTTTCTGAATTTCGGAAGTGCCTTCTCCAATGGTGCAGAGCTTGCTATCTCGGAAGAACTTTTCTGCTGGGAAATCTTTAGTGAATCCGTATCCGCCAAAAATCTGTACCGCTTCTGTACTAGAACGTACGCAAACTTCGGAGGCGTAATATTTGGCCATGGCGGATTTAACGGTTACGTTGAGTCCGCGGTTTTTCATATCGGCAGCTTGGAGTGTGAGTAGTTCTGCTGCTTCGTACTCTGTGTGCATATCGGCTAGTTTGAATGCGATGCCTTGGAAATTGGCGATTGGTTGTCCGAATTGCTCGCGCTCTTTGGCGTATTTGGTGGCTGCTTTTGTTGCGCCTTTGGCGATTCCGAGAGAAAGGGCGGCAATGGAGATCCTTCCGCCATCTAGGACTTTCATGGCTTGAATGAAACCATCGCCTTCTTTGCCAATCATGTTGCTTTGGTGAACGCGGCAGTCTTGAAAAATCATCTCAGCGGTTTCTGAGGCGCGCATTCCGAGTTTGTTTTCTTTTTTGCCTGAAGAGAAGCCGGGTGTTCCTCGTTCAACGGCAAAGGCTGTCATTCCATGAGAATCTCCTTTTTCGCCTGTTCTGGTCATTACTACTGCAATGTCGCCAGAGATGGCGTGGGTGATGAAGTTTTTGGCGCCATTGATGACCCAGTATTCGCCATCTTTTACGGCTGTGGTGTTCATGCCGCCTGAGTCTGAGCCTGTGTTGTGTTCGGTAAGACCCCATGCGCCAATCCACTCGGCCGTGGCAAGTTTGGGTAACCATCGTTTTTTCTGCTCTTCGTTGGCGTGTGCTAGAATGTGGCCTGTGCAGAGTGAGTTGTGTGCTGCCATGGACAGGGCAATGCTTCCGCACACGGCACCTATTTCGGTGATGGCTGTAACGTATTCGAGGTAGGATAGTCCGGCACCTCCGTATTCTTGTGGAACGAGAACTCCCATGAGGCCGAGTTCGCCCATTTGCTTGAAAAGCGGAATTGGGAATTCTTGGCTTTCATCCCACTCCATCATTTTTGGGCGGATGTTTTTTTCTGCAAAATCGCGGCACATTTCCGCGATCATTTTTTGGTTCTCGTTTTGTGAAAAATCCATGTGTTTGTTGGTTCTATTCTATTGGGCCTTTTTAGGCTGATTGGCTATAGGCGTACAAATTGGGTACGAATATGCTGATTGTGTTGCTATGAATAGCTAATGAGGCTTACAAAGTTGGTGGAATATTTATTCAAGGTGCTTTTGCCGTTTAAAAAATCGAGGGTTACTACGAATGCGAAACCTGCAACATTTCCGTTTTGTTTTAGAATGAGTTCGGCAGCTGCGCCTGCTGTTCCGCCTGTGGCGAGTAGGTCATCGTGAATGAGGACGTTCCAACCGGGTTGGATGACTTCGGTGTGCATTTCGATGGTTGCTGTTCCGTATTCGAGTTGGTATTGGTGAGAAATGGTTTTGTAGGGTAGTTTTCCGGCTTTGCGGACGGGGATGAATGGTATGTTGAGGAGTTGTGCCATCATCATTCCGAAGAAGAATCCTCGGCTTTCTACGCCAACGATGGCATCGATTTTCCAATCTGAGACTTGGTTGGCCATTGCTTCTGCGATGTCGGCACTGAGCTTTGTATCGAGGAGGATGGGGGTGATGTCTTTGAATAGAATGCCGGGTTTGGGGAAATCGGGAACATCTCGGATTGCTTGTTTTACGCGGGTTTGGAGCATAGTGGCGGTGTATGGTGGGGTGCAATTTTACGATAGAAATCTGCTGTACGCAAATGGGGTTTGGGTGTAGGGCAAAAGGAAAGGCTGATAGAATATACGCAGTTAGGAAACTCAATCAACGGCATCTTTATTCAACAATCAGGTATGGCTTCAATTTGGTATAGGTATCTTCTTTAAGAATTTGAATTTTCTTGAGTTCTAGGAGTTTTTTGTACTTGCCGTGCTGTTGGCGATAATTGACAATGGTCTTTGCGAGGTTGGGGTCGATGTATGGATGTTTGAGCAATTCTTGGTAATCTGCGGTGTTAACATTGATTCTCTTTCTTATAGTGGTGTCTACGTGAACGGATTGGAGGATTGGCAGAATATGAGCGGAGTCTATTTTGTACAGTTCGAATAATTGATTCTTTGAAACGTATCCACCCAATTGCTCTCGATATTTGAGAATGCGCTTGGCGTAGGATGGGCCAACTCCGTTGATTGTGACTAGCAGAGCTGAATCGGCAGTGTTCAACTCTACGATTGTCGGTTCATAGGTTGGTTTTTCCCATTTTGGATATTCTTCAAACTTCCGTTCTGCTCGTTCATCCGAAATTGGTTTGATGTCTATGAAAGGTTGAAGTTCTTTGTAGCGTTCGTCATTCACCATAAATAAATTCTTGATGTCTTCGGGCTTTCTGAATTTTGCTCCTTTACTTCTATACTTGAGAATGCTAGCGGTTTGTTTTGGGCTGAATCCGAGTGCTAGCCAGCCTGTACTGTCGAGTGTGTTTGGATCGAACTTGAAATGCTCGTAGGTTTTCGGAATCCATGGCTGTGGCGAGGCTTCTACTAGACTGATTGAATCTATTTCTTCTTGAAATTGGACAATCGATGGTCCGTATTTCAATTGCATTTCTTCCCAATTGGCTTTCCAGAAAAAACGTTGGTAGAGATTGAATACAATCAACGTAAATAGGAGAATTACCAGAACGATGATGGCGTTTCGCTCTGATCTATGGAATGAGAGATACTCTTTGAACCAAGTTGGCAGCACCTTTTCTCTGTATTATGACAGAGTTAAAGGTGGTTAATTTTTAGAACTCCAACAAGCTATTTTCCTTTAATGGCTTCCAAATATTTACCCAATTCCTCTTTTACATAAGGGGCTAATATGAACAAGCCTATCATGTTTGGCACCATCATGGCAAAGATCATGGCATCGGAGAAGTCGAGTACTGAGCCCATTTTGGATGCTGCGCCTACTACTACAAACAGACAGAAAAGGATTTTATAGATTTTCTCGTTTCGGTCTGATTTTCCGAAGAGGAATGTCCAAGATTGCATGCCGTAGTATGACCATGAAATCATGGTTGAGAAGGCAAAAAGCACCACGGCAATTGTTAGTATGATTGAGAAGTGAGGAATGACACTCTCGAATATGTGGCTGGTGAGGCCGACTCCGGATAGTGTTCCAACGCCTTCGATTACGGCATTTCCGTTTGCATTGCCATAGGCGAATGCCCCTTCGATGTTGTAGATAACGATGACCAAGGCGGTCATGGTGCAAATGACAACGGTATCTATAAATGGCTCAAGTAAGGCAACGATTCCTTCTGAAGCCGCATGTTTTGTCTTTACGGCTGAATGGGCGATGGCGGCTGAACCGATACCGGCTTCGTTGGAGAAAGCGGCTCTTCTAAATCCTTGAATTAAAACGCCAATAGCACCACCGGCAATTCCTTCTCCAGTAAATGCGCCACTGAAAATGGCAGCGAATGCTTCGGGAATGTGACCGTAATTCATACCAATGATAACGAGTGCCGCACCTACATAAATGACTGCCATGAAGGGGACAATCTTCTCGGTAACTTTGGCTATTCGTTGGATTCCTCCAAGAATGACGATTCCTACCAATACAGCGAGGATAATTCCGAAAACGGTTCCTGCGTAAGGGGAAGAAATACCTGCTGATGAAAGAAATATTTCTGCCGCTTGATTGGATTGAAACATGTTTCCTCCACCGAATGAGCCGCCAACACACATAATTGCAAAAATGACAGCCAACGCTTTTCCTAAACCAGCCATGTTCTTGGCAGAAAGTCCTTTCGACAGATAGTACATAGGTCCTCCATAAACCCTACCATTGGCATCCACTTCACGGAATCGAACACCTAGTGTGCACTCCACAAACTTTGACGACATGCCAAGCAATCCGGCAAGAACCATCCAGAATGTGGCTCCAGGACCACCGATGGCAATTGCCACGGCAACACCAGCGATATTACCAAGGCCAACAGTTGCAGACAGAGCTGCCGTGAGAGCTTGGAAGTGATTAACCTCTCCATCTGCACCTTCAATACGGATGGTATCTGGCTCATCGCCATTTACGATGTTCAAATCTGAAGGCATTTCTTCTACGGACTCATATTTTCCACGAACTGTATTGATGGCGACTCCGAACAATCTCAGCCCAGGAAATTTGAAGATGATGGTGAAATACAATGCTCCAAGGATTAATGGGAACAGGACCCAGAAAACCTGAATCTCATCCGTGAACCGAATCTGATAAAAAATCAGGCTAACGAACCAGCCTGTAGCCTGACCAAAGTAGTAATCTATCTTCTGGTCTAGTCCCATTGTTTCCTGGGCAAAAGTGAGGATGGGCAATACATTTGCTACAAATAGTGCTAAAAGCTTCTTCATTGATGGTTTATTAAATTGCTGTGAATTGTTGGTTCAGAACAAAAGTCTAAAAATAGATCAGAAGCGCAAGTGAGAAGATCCCTCAGGGTCTTCAAGATTTCATTTCTGCCAATTGTTTCTCGATCAGAGCAATTCCATCAACAAAACTATGCGGGTTATATCCCAGTTCTCTTCGTGCTTTATCTAGAATAAACCCAGTGATTGGCGGACGCTTTGCTGCTTGGTTGAGGGTTGAAGAAGAAACAGGATTGATGAGGCTTTTATCCAAGCCATAATAGTCGGCTACTGTACGGACGAGGTCTATAATGGAATACTGGTCTTTTCCAGAGATGTTGTAGATGCCTGTTGCGTTTTTGTCCACTGCCAAAATGCAGCCATCTGCTAAATCTTCGGCCAAGGTTGGTGAGCGGAATTGGTCATCAACCACATTGATTGGATTTCCTTTTTCCAATGCGCCTTTTGCCCAAAGCACAATATTGGAACGGCTCATGTTGTCTACAATTCCGTAAACGAGCACCGTTCTGAGAATTGCCCATTTTAGCCTGCTTTGCTGAACGATAAGTTCTCCTTTCCATTTGGCTTTGCCGTAGTAGCTGAGTGGGTCGGCAATGCCTTCTTCATCGTAAGGACCTTCTTTTCCATTGAAAATGAAGTCGGTAGAAATATGAATGAGATGGCATTTGTTGCGTTCTGCAGCATCAACGATATACTGCACGGCTTGCACATTGGCTCGGTCGCAAGCAGCATGATCTAGTTCACAATCATCGACCTGCGTCATTGCTGCCGTATGGATTATGTAATCGGGTTTTACCTTATCTATTACCTCATCAACATTAGATTGATCTTCAATATTCAACGAATAAAAGGCGTAGCCATTTTGATTGAGCAAACGGTTTTCTCCCCTTGCCGTGGCTATGAGTTCAACATCTGCCCTGTCTTTGAGTTTATAAACTATTTTCTGCCCCAACAGTCCATTGGAACCCGTGACTAGAATCTTCTTCAAACTAATTGGTTATGTCGTTTTTCATGTCGGTTATTTGCTTAGATGTTCCTAGTACAAACAACTTTGATCCTTCTTGAATTTGAGTTTGAGGCGTGGGATTAAAAACATATTCTCCTGCTGATGTCTTGAAACCCACGATATTGGCACCCCAATTTTTGCGGACATTGAGTTCCTTGATGGTTTGTCCGATGTATGATTTTGGGAGCAAATCGCACTGAATTTCTTCAATATGGCTGTCTACTCGCGATTGGCCAGTGAGCATATCGATAAACTCAACCACATCCGGTTTCACAACAAGTTGAGCCATGTGCGCACCTCCAACTTTATCGGGCATAATTACGTTATCAACGCCTGCATGCCGCAGTTTTGTGTCTGAATTATCCTCAGAAGCACGGCTAATAATCTTCAATTTAGCACTATTAACCCTAGCAGTAAGTACCACAAATAGATTGTCTGCATCGTTGGGCAATGCTGCAATAAGTGCTCGTGCCTCGGTAATTCCTGCTCTTATCAGAACGTCATCTTGCGTTGCGTCTCCTTCAATAAAAAGCACCTCCTTTTCCATTAACTCAGCAATGATGGCTTTGTCTTTTTCCACCACAACGCAGGTCACCCCGTTTTCTGTGAGTGTTTGGTAGGCTTGGCGGCCATTCCGACCATAGCCGCAAAGTATGGTGTGGTTTTTCAATTTGCTGATAGATCTATCCACTCGAATGTGTAAAAGAAGTCTTCTGAATTCACCATCCACCACGTATTTGGTTACCTCGGTAATGGTGTAGGCGAATGTACCAAAACTGCCGAGGATGAGAATAATCGTAAAGATTCTTCCATTGAAGGTGAGTGGCTTTACCTCGTTAAATCCGACTGTTGTTACTGTAATTACAGTCATATAAACGGCTTCCCAAAAATCGAAGCCTTCCACAAGCATAAATCCAGCTACGCCAAGCATCAACAGCAAGGTGAGGATGACGAAAGGAAAATAGACGGACCGCATGCGTTTATTCACGACCCAAAGGAACGGATTGCTTACAAATCCCAAACACTTTTGCGTTTAGGCTGAACGGTTGGTTTAAAATAATCCTTGTGCTCTAGAATAAACGAGCTAATAAGATACACGATAATGGGCGAACCGAACGTGAAAAACGATAGATAAATGAAGTACACACGAATGCTCGTGGCCTTTATTCCGAGCTTTTCTCCCAGCCAAGAACACACACCAAAAATCTGAAATTCAACCAAGGAAACGACTTTACTTTTATCTTCAGAAATCACAATTCTCTTTTCAAAATGGTTGCACCTATGCTGCAAGATAGGCATTTTTTGTGGTCGCAAAGGTTGGTTTTCAGCTCAATTAACGCCTGCGATTGGGCTGCATTCTGAACCACCAAGCCTTGATTCAAGAAAACATTCACTTTGACGTTTATCTCTGCTTCTAGTTGCTGCAAAATGTCCAAACTTCTATCCTGTAGTTCTGGTTTTGCTTCGCGATGGGCAGAAACAAATAGAAAAGGAGCTACAGCATTAATGAGAATGTTGTGCGCCATGGTTGCTCCAACTCGTTTTGATTTAGAGGGAGATTCAATTCCGAAATTGTAGTGCGTTTGCCAATATGCTGACGGTGAAACATGCAGTGTTCTCACCGAAAATATTTCTGGCTGATTAGAAACCCAACGAAGGAACGCACCCGTTTTCTGAAACAGCGCTGCCAACTGGGCAATCCTTACTGTGGGGAAATTGGCCGGTCTCAAACGAAGGAATTTCCATAGCTTTTTATCCAGCGGTCTCAAATCATATTTATGTTTAAGAAAGTCGTATTCCTTTTTGAGTTGGATGGAATAATCATCTTTCGGAGTAGCTAAAAACCCAGCATTTCCAAATAGAATTGCTTCCAACTGAAACAGATTATCTTGATGTTTTGCCAGCACTTTCCAAGATGTTTGTCTGGCCAATTGCTCAAACGGTTCGGCATTCACATTCATGCCAAAAGCCCTAAAAAGTACAACCATAAAGGCTTGCTCTAAATCACCATGAAATTCATCTACGAGCAAATTCATCCATTCGGACTTGCGCTGCAAGCGTCCTATTAATAAGGAGTCGAACCAAGCAGTCCTGACCAGTTCGGGCACTTCAAAAAACTGCTTGCCACAGGGAAGTTCGTCTGACGAATTATTGAGGTTTTCATATCGTCTCAGAATCTGATTAGAAATCAAACTTTTCAGTTCCAACGTTGGAAACGAGCCAAGTGATTCTTCAAAATCATCGTCAAAAACCACATGTAAAATGATGTTTGAATAGGCTGTATCGGTTTGGTGATTATGCCGCAACCAATCCGAGCTCTTTACGTGAATCTCAATGTTCCCTGCCCATTCCGTTCCATCCACTTTTATGCGGGAATTCCTAAAATCTGGTCCCGAATCTGAGTTTAATTCTCCTGAACGAATAATTTCCAACGATTGACCATCAACCGTTCTCAATTCTTGCGAACTGAATAGTCGATGTTGCCAAATATGATGTAAGAGTTCTTCCTTAATGTAAGGCATGAACTAAAGGTGAGAAATTACCCACTAAATCCCCAAAGAAGACTATAAAAAAGTGAGTCCGTTGTGGTTTACAGGCCAGCCTCGTCCAAAATTACTTCCATCTGCTGTTGCATAATGAGGGCTTCTGCGCGCGCTGCTTCCGCAAAATCTTCGCCTTGGCTGGCGTAAATAATGCCGCGAGATGAATTCACCAACAGACCGCATTTGTCATTTAAACCATTCTCAGCAACTTCAGCAAGGCTTCCGCCTTGAGCGCCAACACCTGGGACAAGGAGAAAATGATTGGGAACAATGCTTCGTACTCGTTTCATCAATTCGGCCTTGGTGGCTCCAACCACAAACATGGTATTATCAACCGTTCCCCAATCTTTAGATTGCAGCAAAACCTCTTCGAACAATTGTCCATTCTCCGTTTTGAGAAATTGAAAATCAGCAGCGCCTTCGTTGGAAGTAAGCGCCAACAGCACTACCCAACGCTCTTTGTACTGGAAATAGGGCAACACACTATCCGACCCCATGTACGGAGAAAGGGTGATGGCATCTACATTTAGCTGGTCGAAAAATCCTCTGGCATACATTCTAGTGGTATTTCCAATGTCACCACGCTTTGCATCTGCCAGTTTAAAGACGTCTTTCGGAATGTGATTCACGGTTTTTTCGAGCGATAGCCAGCCTTCAAAACCGCGAGATTCGTAAAAAGCCACATTTGGTTTATACGCAACACACAAATCATGCGTGGCATCGATAATGCGTTTATTAAATTCAAACACTGGGTCTTGATATCCCAGTAAATGAGGTGGAATCTTAGCTAAATCCGTATCGAGTCCGATGCACAAGAAACTGCGTTTTCGTTGAATGTGCTTAAAGAGTTGTAGGTAGTTCATGGAATGTCAAATCTAACGATCACATTCTTACAAGAACTGTTGATAATAGGTAAACATTCACAGGTTTTTCAACGGGCTGCCGCAGGGAATATTCGTAGTTTTGTTTCCCGTTCATCAACCTACAGAACCACGTTAAAAGATGCCGGGAACTAAGTATATTTTTGTGACAGGAGGAGTAACTTCCTCACTAGGAAAAGGAATCATTTCGGCCTCGTTGGCCACGCTGCTTCAAGCACGCGGATTCCGAGTAACCATCCAAAAATTAGACCCTTATATCAACGTTGACCCAGGCACGCTAAACCCATACGAGCATGGCGAATGCTACGTAACAGATGATGGTGCAGAAACTGACCTCGACCTTGGTCATTACGAGCGCTTTTTAGGCGTTCCAACCAGCCAAGACAATAATGTTACCACCGGTAGAATTTATCAAACCGTGATTAATAAAGAACGAGAAGGCGCTTATTTGGGAAAGACCGTTCAAGTTATTCCGCATATTACAGATGAGATTAAAAACCGCATCAAGCGATTGGGCGAAACAGGAAACTACGACATCGTTATTACCGAGATTGGTGGAACCGTTGGCGACATTGAGTCGCTACCTTATATAGAGGCCGTTCGTCAATTCAATTGGGAAATCGGTGCATCCAATCATTTGGTTATTCACTTAACGCTGCTTCCATATTTAGCAACTTCTGGCGAATTGAAGACCAAGCCTACACAACATTCGGTTAAAATGTTGCTCGAAAGCGGACTACAACCAGATATTCTTGTTTGTCGGGCCGATAGGAAAATTCCTCGCGAACAAAAACAGAAAATTGCGTTGTTCTGTAATGTTAATACCAACGCAGTTATTGAATCGTTGGATGCAACAACCATTTACGATGTACCAATTTTAATGTTGAAGGAGAAGTTGGATTCGGTAGTCATCAGCAAGTTGAAACTATCTTCCAAACAAGAACCTGACCTTACGAATTGGAAGCATTTCCTAGGTATCCTTAAGAACCCAACATCTGAAGTAAAAATTGGCTTGGTGGGTAAATATGTGGAGTTGAAAGATGCTTACAAATCCATTGCGGAATCGTTGATTCATGCTGGTGTTGAAAACGAGTGCAAGGTTGATGTTCAATGGATTCATAGCGAGGATTTGGAAGAAAACACCGTAGCCGAAAAACTTGGTGGATTGAAAGGCATTTTGGTCGCTCCAGGTTTTGGCGATAGAGGAATTGAAGGAAAGATTCTTGCCGTTAAATATGCACGCGAAAACAAAATTCCATTCCTTGGAATCTGCTTGGGAATGCAGTGCTCCGTAATTGAATTCGGCAGGAATGTATTGAGATTAAAGGACGCCAACAGCACGGAGATGAATCCGAAGACAAAAAATCCTGTCATCGACATAATGGAGTCGCAGAAAAAAGTGACGAAAAAAGGTGGCACCATGAGACTTGGAGCTTACCCATGCCGACTCACCAAAGGCACAAAAGGATATGCCGTTTATGGCACAGCCAATATCCAAGAACGTCACCGTCATCGCTTCGAATTCAATAATTCTTACTTGAAAGATTACGAAAATGCAGGCATGATTGCCTCAGGAATTAATCCTGATTCTAACTTGGTAGAAATGGTTGAGTTGAAGGATCACCCGTGGTTTATTGGTGTTCAATTCCATCCAGAATACAAGAGCACGGTTGCCAATCCACATCCGCTTTTTTCAAAGTTTGTAGGAGCTGCGCTAAAGGCTTAAAATGAATTGTAATTGGGTTAGGGTTTGATACATCAAACCCTAACTTTGCGCCCCAATAAAAAAGTCGGAATGGACAAGAATTCAGCCATTGGGCTAACGCTCATACTTCTCATTTTCCTAGGATTCAACTGGTATAACATGCCATCTGAAGAGGAACGAGCCGAGGCAAAACGCGTGCACGATTCAATCGCTACGGTAGAAGAGCACAATGCACGATTAAACGAAACAGCTATTGAAGAAGCGGTTAGCGCAGACTCAACAACGGTTGTTGAATCAGCAACGCCAGAAACATTAGCAAAAGATTCTGTTGCATTGGCAGAATACAAAGGCAAATTCGGAGAATTTGGCGATGCTTCGATGGGCGAAGATGGAACGGTCGTTATAGAAAACGACTTACTTGCCATTACGGTGAATAAGAAAGGTGGTCATCCGCTTTCGGTTCAACTCAAGAAATATCAGACGTACGATTCGCTTCCGCTGCTCCTTTTTGATGGTCAGGAAAACCGATTTTCGCTTGATTTCTTTGCCAAAAACAATCGTGTTTCAACCCAAGAATTGTATTTCGAGCCATCAACTCAAGGATTTACGGTATCTGGCGAGGAGAAGAAAAGCCTTTCGATGCGACTTAAGGCTGGACCAGAGCAATACATCGAGTATGTGTATACACTGACCGGTGGTTCGTATTTGGTTGATTTCGACATCAATTTTGTTGGAATGCAGAACGTAATTGAGCGCAACGCCACCACGCTTGATCTGCATTGGAAAAATGACCTTCCGCATCAGGAAAAAAGCTTACAAAACGAACGTGACAATTCTACCATCTACTATCGTTTCAGCGATGATGAAGTGGATTACATTTCAGAACGTTCGGACGAAAAAGAAGAGATAAAGACCGATCTGCAATGGGTTGCTTTCAAGCAGCAATTCTTTAGTTCCGTCCTAATTAATAAGGACGGATGGCAAGGACAATCTGATCTGGAAACAATGCGTGACGAAGCTTCTACATCGGTTGTTAAAACCTTTGATGCCAAGCTAACAGTTCCTTACGGTCACCGTGAAATTGAAAACGTTGCGCTGCAATTCTATTACGGACCAAATCAATACAATTCACTAAAAGACCTTGAACTTGGTTTAGAGCACATGGTACCGCTTGGTTGGGGAATTTTTGGTTGGGTAAACCAATTTGCGGTTATCCCAATATTCAATCTTTTGAAGGATACGGGGCTTGGCTACGGAATCATCATTCTGATTCTGACGTTGGTTATAAAGTTGGTTTTGATGCCATTTACCTACAAGGCATACATGAGTACTGCCAAAATGCGGGTGTTGAAGCCAGAAATTGACGAAATCAATAAGAAGTTTGAAGGGAAGGATGATCCTATGGCAAAACAACAGGCCACTATGGCTCTGTATAGTAAGGCAGGTGTAAATCCCCTTGGTGGTTGTTTGCCAATGCTTTTTCAAATGCCAATTTTAATTGCATTGTTCCGCTTCTTTCCTGCCTCTATTGAATTGCGCCAGCAAAGTTTTCTTTGGGCAGATGACCTCAGTAGCTACGATAGTATTTACGACCTTCCGTTTGAGATTCCATTCTATGGCGACCATATTAGCCTATTCACGCTTTTAATGACCATCTCAACCATCATCTACACCCGGTCTAACATGAACATGCAGGCGGGAAACCCACAAATGGAGCAGATGAAATGGATGATGTACTTAATGCCAGTGATGATGCTCGGTTGGTTTAACAACTACGCTTCTGGATTGAGCTACTATTACTTCTTGGCCAACATGGTAACGTTTGGTCAGAACTTTATTTTCACCAAATTGGTTGATGACGATGCTATTCACGCAAAGCTTCAAGAGAATAAGAAAAACCCCAAAAAACCATCGGGGTTCCAAAAGCGGTTGGAGGAAATGGCTAAGCAGCGCGGTTATCAGCCACCTAAATCGGACAAGAAAAAATAGTCTGGTAGGATTTTTGGCTCTTGCCGACAAAAATATTCGGACATGAAAAATCTATTTCCAGTATTGGCAATCAGCTTCATCGCCTTATTTGCGTTGAGTTGTAAAAGCAATAAGGATACGGCTACGGCTGCGCCAATAACCCAAAATTCAGTGAACACTTCCGTGCAAACAGAACCACAAATGTTGGCCTCAATCCAACGCACCGCCTGTTACGGAAGATGCCCCATGTACAAAACCACCTTTATGGATAATGGTGAAGTGACTTATGTTGGAAAACGATTTGTGGAGAAGATTGGCACGTACAAAACCCTTTTATCTGCGGATGAAGTGCTTCAAATTCAGAATAAAATTGTGGAATACGGTTACTTTGAGTTAGATAGTCTTTACCCAACGCCAATCTCAGATTTTCCTTCAGTAATTACAGAGGCTAATTTGAATGGCAAACAGAAAAAAGTGGTTGATATGCGAACCCCCCCAGAAAACCTTTCTGCGTTTGAGAAATTCCTTGACAGTCTTTTAGAAGGAAAGGAACTGGAAAAAATTTCTGACGAGACGAATTACGATCCGAAAGCGAAGTAATTATTCGTTAAGCTTGGTTGGCTCGATAAGGCTGTAGTTGCTCAAATCGATTTTCATGATGTCGTACTTGCCATTTGCTGAACCTTTCACGCTGTAGTAAGCTGTTTTGCCATCGGCAGTAATGGTAAATTCCGATTCATCTCCTGGTGTATTTATCGGGTAGCCTAGGTTTTGAGGTTCTCCCCAAGAGCCATCTGCTTGCTTCACCGACTTGAAAATATCGTAGCCGCCCATGTTCTTGTGGCCATTGCTGCTAAAGAACAAGGTTTTACCATCTGGGGCTATGAATACGCTTTTTTCGTCATCAATCGTGTTCAGCGCGCTTACATTCTCTGCCTTGCCCCAATCGGTTGTAGATACAGCTGTTGACATCCAAATATCCCCGTTGCCCTTAGCGCCCATTGGTCTTTCGGAAATGAAGTACATGGTTTTTGAATCTGCTGTCAGCGATGCGTTGCTATCGAAATAGCCGCTATTCACATTCTTGCCAAGCGAATAGGCCTTAGACCAACGGTTTAAGCTCATCAACTGAGCTGCATCTGAAGAACCATCGGCAATAGCATCCGTGGCATTTTTATTCATCCTTGTTTTAGAAACAAAAATATCTCCCGCATTCTGATTTCTGAAAGTGAATAGTTGACGGCCGTCCGGTGAAATACTCAAATTCGCATCGTGTCCATCTGTATTAATTGCTCCCGGAATCGGAACTGCTGGTGCCCAACCATTAAGGCTGTCGCTCCAATAAGAGATGTAAACATCCTCATGCCAATCATTATCGCCTTCATAACGCTTTCCTCCTTCTGTGTCTTTTCTTCTTGAAGTAAACACCATAATTCTGCCATCAGCGGTTACCGATGGATGATACTCGTGATTTTCCTCTGTGTTGATGTTTTCGCCAGCGGAAGTAATTTTCACATCCACAGGATTTGCCATCATTTGAATGGTGGCTTCACATTTTGACAACAACTCCTGTCCTTTTTCTTTATCCGCGTTTGCCAGTTTATCATTGGCTAAATAGGTTTTCAGATGAACAATTGCGTTTTCTTGATCGGCAATCATCCGATATGCCAGGCCTGTGCTGTATTCCAAATCTTTATCAATAGCTGGGTCAGATTCTTTCGCTTTTTGCAAATATGCTAAGGCATCCTGTCCCTGTTCGAGGGCCATGTAGCACTCGGCCATGCGCCAATTGAGCATGGCATCTGTTCCATGGTCTGTGTATAGAACCCGATAAATACGAAGAGCACCATTGTAATCGCCATCGGTCATGCTGGCTTTTGCCTGCAACATTTTAATCTTATCTGGCCCAGCAAGTAGCTGTGCTGAAGCAGAAAACTTGATGGTTTGAAAGCAAAGAACGATTGCAATAACTGTAATAATTGGTCTCATGTGAAGTGCGGTTTGCGTCTAAAATTAACAATTCGAAAAATGCTGCAACGGCTGGTTAGAATAGGATTTCAACAGCCTATGATGACTTACTCAACCACTCATGAAAAAGTTTCAGCGCTTGGAGCTTTTTATCATCAAGTTTATAACTGATTACCTTTTCCACGTACCGCACCAAGGTTTCGTTATTGTCGTTTGCCAAGGATGCGATGGCTTCTTGCTTATGGTTTAGCCCGAAGTTTAATGCTTCTTGAAACTCGGAAACAAACTCAGCGCTCAATGGCTTATTACTTACCCAGCAGGCGAATACGAATGGAAGTCCAGTCAAATCTTTCCATTCCTGTGCCAAATCCTTTACAACAGGAAACTTCTCGTGCAACGGAAAGGCACGGTCACCGATGACCACGCCAGCGGTTTTTCCTTTGATGTTTTCAATGAAATCGGCATCGGCCTGTTTCCATTTGGGAGTAATCTTCCAATGCTTTTGTGCCAACAGTTGAACCAATTGCACAGAGGTTCTGGACTGATAATCGAGCAACACCTCCTCAATCTCCTCCAACGGAACTTCGCTGAAGAGGCAAACAGTTTCTACCGCGCCATCGGCACCAATACAGCAATCGGAAATAATATGTGCTTCTTTTAAGTCTGGAATGATGGCAACGGGTACAAGTCCTAGTTCGACTTCTCCGCTGAGGAGTTTTTTGGCACAATGGGCTGGCGTGTCTAGTTGCAAGTCGATTAAATCAATTACCGCATGGTTCTTTAACCCGAAAATGAACGGATAAGAATTGGCGTACGATACGACCGATACCTTTATTTTGTCTGTGGTTTGTTCCAAAATTCCGCCTCAAAAATCGCTATTTTCGCGCCTTAACCGACAACACATGGAACTCAATGCTCTCTCGGCCGTTTCGCCAATTGATGGGCGTTACCGAAGACACACCAATTCGCTTTCTGATTATTTCTCTGAAGCTGCGCTGATTAAGTATCGCGTACGGGTTGAAATCGAGTATTTCATACAGCTTTGCGAACTGCCTTTGCCGCAGTTGAAAGACTTCGACAAATCGCTATTTCCAACACTTAGAAAGATTTATTCGGAGATTTCTGAAGCCGATGCGCAGCGTGTAAAGGAGATTGAGAAAACCACCAATCACGATGTGAAGGCTGTGGAATATCTCATCAAAGAGAAAATGGAAACGCTTGGGATTGGCGAGCAAATGGAGTTCGTGCATTTCGGGCTTACCAGCCAAGACATCAATAATACCGCCACTCCGTTAATGATGAAGGAGGCAACGGAGCAGGTTTACATTCCACTTTTAGATGAGTTAATTGCGAAGCTAAGGTCGTTGGCCACCGAGTGGAAGGATATTCCATTGTTAGCACGAACCCACGGACAACCAGCCTCACCAACCCGTATGGGAAAGGAAGTGTACGTTTTTGTGGAGCGATTAGAAGCCCAGAAAAAGCAGTTGCTGGCCATTCCCTTCTCTGCCAAATTCGGTGGGGCCACAGGAAATTTCAATGCGCATTTTGTCGCTTATCCTAAATTGGATTGGGTTGATTTCGGAAACAACTTTGTAAACGGAACGCTTGGGCTGACCCGCTCGCAGACCACCACGCAGATTGAACATTACGACAACATTGCCGCCTGGTGCGATGCACTACGCAGGATAAACACCATCATCCTCGACCTTGACCGTGATGTTTGGACCTACGTATCAAACGACCTTTTCAAGCAGAAAATAAAGGAAGGCGAGGTCGGTTCTTCGGCCATGCCACATAAAGTTAATCCTATTGATTTTGAAAATTCGGAAGGAAACATAGGTCTTGCCAATGCGCTTTTCGGCCACTTGGCAGAGAAGCTGCCTGTTTCGCGTTTGCAGCGCGATTTGACCGATAGCACCGTCTTACGGAACATCGGTGTGCCGTTGGGATATACATTGATCGCGTTCCGATCTACGCTGCGCGGATTGGAGAAACTTCTTATCAATGAGGACAATATCCGCAGGGAATTGGAGAACAATTGGGTGGTGGTGGCCGAGGCCATACAAACCATCCTCAGAAGGGAAGGTTATCCGAAACCCTACGAGGCATTGAAAGCATTCAGCCGAACCAATGCCAAGTTGGATGAGAAGGCGATGCTAGCGTTTATCGATTCGCTGAATATTTCGGAGGCTGTGAAAGTGGAGATGCGTGCGATAACGCCTTTCAATTATACGGGGCAACCCCTCCCCTGACCCCAACTGACCCCCTCTAACTCCCCCAAAGGGGGAGAACCGATGCCTCGTTTAAACTTTTGCTTTAATCTCCAATCAACGCACTCCGAATTCCCCTTCCCTTCGGGGAGGGGTTGGGGGAGGCCGTCAATACTCGCTCTTCTTCCTTTTTCGCAACCAGATCTTCTGCCCTGCAATGGGTTCTTCGCCCGGATTGAGCTCGTTGTGCTTATAGAGCTGCTTCATCAGAATGCCGTATTCCTGCGATATCCACCGTAGGGTTTCGCCTGAGGCCACCATATGGTAATCGTGGCCACGGTTGCGGTTGCGTTTGGGCTGTAGGTAAATCAATTCTCCCTCATCCAATGGCGCACCGTTCGGCTTGTCGTTGTACCTCAGTATTTGCGCTTTCCGAACTTGGGTTAGGCGCTCCAGCTTTTCGTATGTATCGCCTTCTTCTACTCTCACATAGCGAATATCATTTCGCAAATACATTTGCCGTTGCGATGTAGAAACGAATGCCTCTTGCGGATTATCTGTATTGTGCTTACCTCCCTTTGAACCCTTATCCTTAGGGATTTCTCCTCCTTTAGGTGGGGTTTTCATTCGGTCATATTTGTCGAGTTCGTTCTCTTCAATGATTTTAATCAGCAATGCCGGATACTTGGGGTTTGTGGCATATCCCGCTTCTTTCAGCCCATGGGCCCATCCTTTGTAATCGGTTATTCTGAGTTTGAAAAGACCGGCATAACGGTCGCGGCCACTCAAAAATTCGGAATGATCGCGATAGCTTTCGAACACATTCTCGTACACACGAAAGCACTCGCCCTTGGAGTCATCATCCATGTGAAACTTCTTTCCTTCCCACATGCCGTGGCACTTGATACCGAAATGATTGTTGGCCTTTTGCGCCAGCGTGCTGTTGCCATCACCACTTTCGAGGATTCCCTGCGCCAGCGTGATGCTTGCCGGAACGCCACTTATCAGCATTTCCTTTACAGCATAGGGCGCATACATTTCGATGTACTCTGCACGGGTCAGTTTATCTGAAGGCTGCGCGAGGTTGCTGCTTTGAGCAACCGCCACCAGATGTAGTGTGATGAGTAATTGAGAGAAGATACCACGCATGAGCCAAAAGTAGATGCCGCAAACAGCCTAACGTTTAATGGGCCTTGATGTTTTAAACACGCTTGTGTTGATTTAGACCAGACCTCTATGCTTCATTCCCATCCAACCTTGCAGGCCGCCTGTATGGATGGCGAGGATGGTGGTTCCCTTGAGTAAGGGCGTGTCGCGGCATGCCCCTACAGATTGCTTGTTCAGAATCATATCATAGATGCCGAACATCATTTTGCCGGTATAAATGGGGTCGAGGGGAATACCGGTGCGTTCGGTGAAACCGTTGATGAAAGCCATGAGTTCGGGTTTCATCTTGGCGTAGCCTCCGAAATGGTAGTTGGTTGACAGTCCATAGTCCATGGTCGATGGCGGTCGTAAAGCAGATTCTCCCATTAGTCTTTCAACGTCTTCTTTGAGAAAGCCGCCACCTTTCAAGACAGGAAAGCCGATCAATCGCTGATCCCGTTTCAAGGTGAGGGCCAATCCGGCAAGGGTGGTTCCTGTTCCAGCCGCGCAGCACACAACATCAAAAGGTTCCTCCACCTCGGTCAAAATTTCGGCACAGCCGCGCACACCAAAGCCGTTGGCACCCCCTTCGGGAATGATGAAACAGCGACCGAAACGATTTTTCAACTCACCCCCTGCTCCACTCGCGGAGCCTTCCTCCTCTCTTGCAAGAAAGGGGGTGTTTGCCTCTGGCAGATGGGGGTGAGTCAATTTCCGGTAATCCTCACGGGAAACAAACACCAACCGCATATCATTCTCCCTAGCAAATTGCAGGGTTGGGTTGCTGGGGTCGTCCTCTCCGCGGATAATGCCGATGCTTTCCATCCCCGCCTTTTTGCAGGCATAGGCCGTGGCGGCAATATGGTTGCTATACGCCCCTCCGAAGGTGAGGATGGTATGATGGTTCTGCTGAACGGCCTCCGAAAGATTGTATTTCAGCTTGCGCCACTTGTTGCCGCTTATGTGTTCATGGATAAGGTCGTCCCGTTTGATGAGCAAACGCACTCCGGTGCCATCCAACAGCGGGTCTTTCACCTCCTGAACAGGCAATCCGGCAGGTCTGTACGATTTTGCGTAATCAATGGCATCCATCGGGGCAAAGGAAGCAGAAAAGCGGGGGTGCAGAAATCATTCCCACACATAAGCAGATGGTTTTTTCTTGAGGGAGAACCGTTCCGGAACGTAAGCGGATCATTTTTTCTTACCAATGAATTATTTATTTGAACCGATTAATTATTAATTGGTGTTTTCTTTATATTTATTGGCATCAATTCGGAATATTACAATACCTTTTTTTATATCATTCATTCCATATAAATAATAAATTGTTTCCATTTTAATTTTCTTGTAATCGATTTTATGAAAAGTGACTTCATTCCGATAAAACTTGTTGATATAGATGCTTGGGAAGGTAGATTTTTAACAGCCCTTAACCAGCAGGCAGCATCTTTAGGCATCACACCTCAGCAGCTTATTGATATAACGCAGAAAATCACCAACCACCGAGAAGCCTATGTGGCCGCTGAGGAGGCTAAGAAGGTTGCCAAGAGTAAAGTGGCCCACATGCAGGCGCTTAAAGTGGATACGATACGCTCCATCCGCAAGATGGTGCGCCAGATAAAGAGCAGTCCGACCTATGCGTCCGCCAATGCTCATTCTCTTGGAGTGATCGGCCCAGAAGACAGCAAGGAGCTCACCAGCCCTAAACTTAAGGCACGGTCAGTTGGTGGCAGAGCCGTTATCAGTTACCGCAAATACCGCAGCCACGGAATCTACCTATATGGCAAGCGCGGCAACGAAACTAGCCTAACCCTGCTTGCTGTGGATACCCGCAGCCCCTATGTGGATACGCGTCCAAACCTAGACCCTAACGCCCCCGAGCAGCGCGAATATGCTGCCCGATATATGCTCAATGATGAACCCGTGGGTCAAATGGGAAACATTCATTTGCTGCTAGTGGCCCCAGGAGACCATTGAGCCAAAACCTTCAGCGACCTATTCTTGTTTACTTTGCAAACGTGAACGAGATGGACGATTATTTCGGAAAACCGAAGCTTGACCCTGATGATTTTTACTACTCCAAAGAAGGCTACATCGTCTTTACGGAAAAGTATCTGCTCAAACGGGGTTACTGCTGCAAGAATAGTTGCAAGCATTGCCCGTATGGGTTTGATAGGAAAACGGGCAGGATAAAGCCCCTCCCCTGACCCCTCCCCAAAGGGGCGGGGAATTCGGATGGCGTAGATTTGATTATTGACCAAGTGATAAATGGATTTTAAGACCGCAGTTTCAGAAGGTATTCCTAAGCAACTTCCAGAAAGACGCCCCCTTGATGCGAGCGTGAGCCACGCCCCCAAACGCAAGGATATTCTCAGTGTCGATGACAAAAAACTAGCGCTACGCAATGCCCTGCGCTATTTTCCCAAGGAATGGCACGCCCAGCTTGTCGCAGAATTTGCCAATGAACTGAAGGAATACGGCCGCATTTACATGTATCGGTTTATGCCCGAATATGAGATGCACGCACGGCCAATCTCACACTATCCGGCCAAGTGCCAACAGGCGGCTGCCATTATGCTGATGATTCAGAATAATTTGGATCCTGCCGTGGCGCAACATCCACAAGAACTGATTACCTACGGTGGAAATGGAGCCGTTTTTCAGAATTGGGCGCAATATCGCCTCACTATGAAATACCTTTCTGAAATGACCGAGGCGCAAACTTTGGTGATGTACAGCGGACATCCTATGGGATTGTACCCGAGCCATAAAGATGCACCGCGTGTCGTTGTAACCAACGGCATGATGATTCCGAACTACAGCAAACCAGACGATTGGGAGAAATTCAACGCGCTAGGCGTTACCCAATACGGACAGATGACGGCTGGTTCCTATATGTACATTGGTCCGCAGGGAATTGTGCATGGAACCACCATCACCGTGCTGAATGCAGTCCGGAAACTGACCTCCCCCAACCCCTCCAATGGAGGGGAGAAGCACTCCGATTTAACTTTATCTAAAACATCAAATCAAGGCACCCCGAATTCCCCTTCCCTTCGGGGAGGGGTCAGGGGTGGGGTTGGTCTTCCTCTTTTTGTGACCAGCGGACTGGGCGGCATGAGCGGAGCCCAGCCAAAGGCGGGCAACATTGCAGGAGTTGTGACCATCTGTGCTGAGATAAATCCGGCAGCAGCCGAAAAACGTCATTCGCAGGGTTGGGTAGATGAGTTGATTAATGATGTGGATGTGTGTATTGATACCGCTATCGGGTTTCAAGCAAAGAGAAAAGCCCGAAGCATTGCCTTCGTTGGTAATGTGGTTGATTTGTGGGAACGCCTAGCGGAACGAAACATTCACGTTGATCTGGGTTCAGACCAAACTTCCCTACATAATCCGTGGGCTGGTGGGTACTATCCCGTTGGTTTGACTTATGAGGAAAGCAACGCATTGATGGCGAAAGAACCAGAGGTGTTCAAGAAACGTGTACAAGAAACCCTTCGCAGACAGGTAATAGCCATCAACAAATTGGCGGCAAACGGTATGTATTTCTTCGATTATGGGAATGCATTTCTCCTAGAGGCGGGAAGAGCTGAGGCTGATATATGGACCTCCCACAACCCTTCCAAAGGAGGGGAGTTGCGCTCCGAACAAGCTTCATCTACACTTTCCAATCAAGGCACCAGTTCTCCCCCATTGGGGGAGTTAGAGGGGGCTGTTGGTGGGGCCGCTGGGGACGGTGCTTATCGCTACCCAAGCTATGTTCAAGACATAATGGGCCCCATGTGTTTCGATTACGGTTTTGGGCCATTTCGCTGGGTCTGTGCTTCTGGAAAAGAAGAAGACCTACAAGCCACCGATATCATTGCCGCCCAAGTCATAGAAGAAATGCTTTTGAGCGCGCCTGCTGAAATTCGATCTCAACTACAAGACAACTTGCGTTGGGTTCAAGAAGCGCAAAAAAACAAGTTAGTAGTTGGGTCGCAAGCACGCATATTGTATGCAGATGCCGAGGGAAGAATCAAAATTGCAGCTGCATTTAATCAAGCAATCAAAGAAGGAAAAATTGGTCCCGTGGTTTTGGGTCGAGACCACCATGACGTATCAGGTACAGATTCGCCCTACCGAGAAACGTCAAATATTTACGATGGCTCGCAATTTACTGCAGACATGGCAGTTCAGAATTTTGTTGGCGATGCCTTTCGTGGAGCCACTTGGATAAGTCTTCACAACGGTGGTGGCGTTGGTTGGGGAGAAGTAGTAAACGGTGGGTTCGGAATGCTTTTGGATGGTTCTGACGATGCCGACCGCAGGCTCAGAATGATGCTTCATTGGGATGTAAACAACGGAATTTCGCGCAGAAGCTGGGCTCGAAACGAGGGGGCAATCTTTGCCGCCAAACGTGCAATGCAGCAAGAACCGAATTTGAAAATTACCATCCCCAACTTGGTTGATGATAGCCTCTTAGAAAATCTCGAAAAATAAAAGCAGCGGAAGTATTACTACTTCCGCTGCTTCTTTATTCATTCAGTTACTTCTTATTGCGATTCAGCCGAACCGCACCGTATGCAACTCCTCCAACCATAAGCACCATGCTTAAAGCATCTAATGGTGCGCCTATAAGAGGTTGGCTAGGTGGCGGGGTTTGAGCAAATGCTTGCGCAATTCCCAACATCATGACCCCAATAAAGGTAATTCCAATTTTAAATTTCATCGTTCCGAATTTTATTTGATCACCTTTTGAGAAGAAATCTCCCCGTTTGCAATCATTCTTACTACATAAACTCCCATAGACAGGCTAGACACATCGACTTTTGCTAACCCGTTGGAGAAACCAACTGACCCAGAAGTCCAAACCATTCTGCCACTCATATCAAAAATCTCCAAAGCAGCCATCTCAACATTAGCTTTCGAAACCGTCAACATATCATTGTTGATGAACGCATGCATTGGATTCATTTGTACATCATACATACCCGTTACACTTGGCGTAGCAAAATGTAGGAAGAAACGATCGTTGTAAGTAACCGCATTCGTTTGGAACACATATGAACCTTCATGTAAGTCTTGGAAAACATTCAAATGACGGTCTTCTAAGTAAATGATGTCGCTTTCCATATTGAAATTCGTATCCAGGCTTATAGTGACCATAGATTGAGTATTCGAAATATATCCTAACGGAACAATTCTATCAGGGAATAACGATCCATAAGCTTGAGTCACGTATGGAGTATTATCATCCATTAGACTGTAAAAACTATGCCCAGAGCCTAGATTAATTTTTGGAGTATCGTAAGACCAATCTGGTCCATCTGTACCGTCCTCCAAAAATCCAATAGCCATTTGATTATATCGGCCTTCAGCATTAACTGCAGATAGCCATAACTTCTTAGCATCGCTTTGTCTAAATAGCATGTTTGTATTGCCAGCAACTCGCATTGCGTTGGTAAACTGAACACTGCCAGCTCCGTTCACTCTAACTTCAAAACCTTGAGCAGATCCAATTACTGGTCCCGGAGTGTTTCCACCGCCACCAGCAGTTTGCAACGTTGGATTCCAAACCGCAAAATCTTGCGAATCGTACGGAGTTGTTGCTGGACTATCCCATAGGTAAATTGAGTTTACAGAAAGGATTCCGCTGTTAGCTGACAAGAATGTTGCAGCGTCTATTCCACTTGGATAAGGATTACCAACCAAATTGAACGGAACTCCAGGCAACATTGGATCAGGATTGTTAAAATACTGAACCGGAATACTAACGTTACCGTTATTAACAGTACCAGTAAATGTTTCTACAGTGCTGGCAAATGCTGCATAGCCTTTACCAGGAATCATAGTAGCACCTGGTGCAACCCAACCTGGATCATGCAAATCATCAAACGGATCCGCAGTACTCAACTGTGGGTCGTAGGCATATGCCTGCCCAAAGATGTTTGTTGAAACAGTAGTTATTGGAGAACTCCAGAAATCGAAAACAGTACTTCCATTACGAGTTACGTTGTAGATACCTGTTCCTACTCGAGTACTTCCTGTGGCCTGTACCAAACTACCGCCAGAGGCAACATTTATAGTTCCATTATTTGTTAAAACACCTGTAACCGACAGAGAATGTCCACCTTGAATACTAACCGATGAACCAGTTGCAAGCGTAAGGGTTGCAATTGAAGCTGCCTCGTCAATAATTGGGAAGTTACCTCCAACTGGTGTGGTAGGAATGAACGCAACACCATTTGATGCTGGAACGGTTCCTTCACTCCAGTTACCATTGGTAGCCCAATCGTTAGCTACAGCGCTACCAGTCCATTCATTCACACCGCAGGTACGAGAGATTGTAAATGTTCCTGTTGTGGTGCTACCAGATAACCAATACGAGATATAAACATAATACCTTGTACCTAGAACAGTGGTAAAGGTGGCAGACTCACTTCCACCAGCATCATCAATGCAATTGACGTTAGACAGAGCACCACAAGTTCCTCTAGTAATCGACAATTCGATGTCAAATGTGGCGTCACAAGTGACCGTAGTACTGTATCCATTTCCAACAAACGTATACCAAACTCCAAATTGTCCCATGCTACACATTCCAATTGCACCAGAAACGAATGCTGGCTCAGGTCGAGACCATTCGGTAGTACCAGCCAAACCAGATGTTCCGCAAGGAAGCGAGATTGCGTTAGCGCACTCATCATTAGCCGGTGCTGGTGGCAACGTTTTAATACAAATGTCTTGTTGCGAAAACGCCCCTGAACCTGCCCAAGTATACATTCTCAGGTAGTACGTATTTCCAGGAGTAAGACCGTATAAAATACTTCCAGCGTTATCGTCACTACATACAATTGAAGTCATAGAAGAAGCACAAGCAGAACTAAATACCTGCCAGTAAATATCAGTGGATCCAGCAACGTATGTAAACTCTATGCTTAGTGCCGTTTCTGGGGCTACAAATGAGAACCATACATCATCATCAGGGTTGCCCGAGTTGGATGTACACGAACCCGTAGGTGTAACTCCTGAGTTTGTACCATTCAAAGTAGTTTGGTTTGAAAGTGTAGCACAAGTCTGGTTAGTAGGAATAACCGGGAATGGTGTTGCTGTGCTACAGTTGTCGTTTGCAGGCGGAACTCCCGATATAGTCCTTAGATTTCCCAATGCAGTACCAGTGGGGGTCACAACTGGAGTGGTAGTAACCGCTATGTTTCCAACTGGTGTTATCCTTGCGGTAATGGTTCGTCCAACCGTAGCCGTTCCGCTTACATCAGCAACCAAAAGATATCTTCGATTAGTACTGATTCCTGTTTGACCTGCTATACCAAATGTCATGCTCGCAGCAAGTGCTTGCGCAGCGGTCGAAGCAAGCAAATCCGTTCCTACCTCGTACGTACCATTTGCATTCACATCTTGATAAATTCTAAAATTAGAAAGGTCTGCAGTTGTGGCTGTTCCAGTGGTTGTATAGGTTACAGAAGTCAGCGATGCTGATACGCAACCTGGAGCTAATTGAAAACCAGAGATAACCACATTGTTTGAGGACTGACCAATATTTCCTGCTGCAGGTGTTCCTGTATTACTAAGAACCAAAGCAGGGGTAGGACTAGTTACCTGAATATTGAAGGTTCCTCCTAAACCATCCCAATCCTGAACCATGACGTAATAAGTAGTTCCTGCAACTACTGTGGCAGAAGCTGTTTCGGAGGAAGTACTGAAACTAGTACCTGTACCAATCAATGGGGGATTAGTAGTAGTAAATGTACCTGGACACAACGTATAAATTCCTAAGTCGTAGTCGGCAGGGAAGCCATATCCATTTGTGGTAACCGTATGCACTCCACTACAGGTCGGTGTAAACGAAAACCAAACGTCATTGAGTGTACCTCCTGTCATAGGAGTTGCTCCGTTTGCTGTACCTGAAACCGAAGGGGCATCAACAGTTAATGCTACCACACCGGCACAATCATCATTGGCAGGAGGTGGCGGTGGAACGTTTAGGCAGAATTCGAAATTCGAAACAGTTGATGTTGTACTTGAATACGTGTGAGTTCTAACCAAATACGTGTTTCCAGGAGTAAGACCTGTAACCGAACCAGACTCAGGGTCTGAACAAAGCAAACTGGTTCCTCCGCAAGCATCAAAGAATTGGAATACGCGGTCTGTACTTCCTGAAATGGTGTTAGTAACGCTGAAATTAATGGTTGTTTCACCAGCAGGCATTACAAAGCTGAACCACACATCATCATTAGCTCCAGTACCAGCACAAGCGGCTAATGATTCTGTTGCCGAAGCTGTATTAACAGTTACTGAGGCACATGTTCCATCGGATGGAATAGTTGGGAATGCAATGGCAGCTGCACACTCATCATTTGCAGGAGCTGGCGGTGGAACGCTCAGACAGAAATCGAAATTCGAAACAATCGATGTTGTACTTGAATAGGTGTGAGCTCTAACCCAATACGTGTTTCCAGGAGTAAGACCTGTAACCGAACCAGATTCAGGGTCTGAACAAAGCAAACTGGTTCCTCCGCAAGCATCAAAGAATTGGAATACGCGGTCTGCACTTCCTGAAATGGTGTTAGTAACGCTGAAATTGACTGTTGTTTGACCAGCAGGCATTACAAAGCTAAACCACACATCATCATTGGCTCCAGAACCAGTACAAGCAGCTAATGATTGAGTTGCCGAAGCTGTATTAACAGTTACTGAGGCACATGTTCCATCGGATGGAATAGTTGGGAATGCAATGGCAGCTGCACACTCATCATTTGCTGGTGGTGGTGGCGGTACACTCAAGCACAAGTCGAAACTTGTTGCAGAAGCATTGAAAAAGCTATAGGTTCTAAGAACATAGGTGTTTCCTGCAACCAATCCTGTCCACGTTCCAGATTCTGGATCGTTACAGAACAAACTTGTTCCGCCACAAGCACTGAACAATTGGAACATTCTATCAGTTGAACCAGAAATGTTTGTTGTAGAATAGTTTACGGATGTATTTCCTGCAGGCACTACAAACGTGAACCATTGATCGTCATCTGCCGTACCCGAACAACCAGCTAAAGATTGTGTATAGCCAGTATTATTAACGGTAACTGTTGCACAGTTTCCGTTGGTCGGAATGATTGGGAATGCGTATGCTCCTCCACAATCGTCATTATTGGTTACAAGCGCATACGGACCAGCCCAAGCACTATAGCTGCTTCCGCCACAGAATGATCTCACGTAAACATTATAAGATGTATTTACCGTAAGGCCAGTTACGTTTGCAGTAACAACTCCAGCAGCAGTAGAACCAGAAGCAACAGCTCCTGCAATTCCAGGTGTTAAATCTGTTCTCACTTCCCACTGATAACCACCGCTTGGCGCGTTGGTTGGAGCTGTCCAATTGATGGTAGCGGTTGTAGCCAAAATGTTTGTAGAAGCAACAATGGTTGGTACTTCGCAAGCCGGTGGAGCCACACAGTTTAATTGAACTGAAAAAGGCGTGTATCCACTTGAATTACATGTTCCAGAAACATCCGAGTTAATTGCAAAGGAAATATTTCCCGTAGTGCTTGTAATCGTAGATACACCAGAGTAATCTGCCAAACCTCCGCCAGTAAGTGCTCCATAAAGAATGTTTCCTGTGGCATTAAGACCATCATAAACAACTACCTCATCGCAGCACGTTTCAACGCCTCCAGCTAAGAAGGTAAGTGTAGCGTAATCTCCTGGAGTGCTAACCGAAAAGTTAAGCATAACCTGAAGAGAACTAGTTTGATTGTAGCAAAGACCGCTAACCACATCACCGCAAGCTGCAGGAGTAGTAAAACTATATGCGGTAGACCATGTGCTGTAGCCACTTCCGCCACAATCGCTTCTAACAAATACGTAATAAGTGGTATTGCTTGATAAGCCTGTAATTGCTGCAGATGTACCGCTTTCATCCGTTCCTGTGTTAGCTGCAGTGCTAGGGGTTACATTCGAGGTAGAAACAACATATTCGTAACCAGCACTCGGAGCAGGGCTCGGTGCTGTCCAGTTAATAGTGGCTGTTGTGCCAGTTACAGACGTTGGAGCTGTAACGGTTGGTGTAAGACAAGATGGAATGGCCTCAACCACAAAATCATCTAAATGAAAATCAATATCTGGACTAGTGGATGCAGTAGTAGCAATGAAAGCTACCCTAACAACGCCACTGTAACCAGTGAGGTCAATCGTTTCGGTTGCACCTGTATTGCTGTATGTTGCTACACCTGTATAGGTTCTTAGCACGTTTGCCGCAGCCCAAGTACTTCCACCATCCGTAGAAATAACCACTTTAACAACATGTGTTCCCAAAGTTGCAACAGCACCTGTACCAAGATAAGTAGTAACCGCCATTCGGTAACTCACTCTGTAAAGACCTGGAGTGACACCCAAATCTATGGGTTGAGAAATAATCCAATCGTCTGAATCAGTTCCGTAAAGATTGGTCCTTACGCCCACATTGGTACCTGTGTTGGCGAAACCTGTTGAACTCAACCATTCGCTATTGGCTGTGTTGGCACTGACGGTTCCAGAAAACAGGGTTGAAGACTCTGACCAGCAAATTGGATTTGGTGCCGAACCCGTGAACGTTGCAAACGTTTGTACCGCTGTAGGTGCTGCTTCTGCTGCACAAGGCGTTGTAAAAGTTACCGCGCTACTCCAAGAGCTAAAAACACTGCTTCCGCAATCGGATCTAACATAAATGCTATAAGTAGTGTTTGCCGTAAGTCCAGTTACGTTGGCAGTCAATACTCCTGCCGCTACAGAACCACTTGCTTGCAAACCCGTGGCACCGCTACCTGCCGCACCGCTCGTACGAACTTCCCACTGATATCCTCCGCTTGGCGCAGGACTAGCCGCATTCCAATTGAGCGTAGCCGAAGTTGACGTTAATGCCGTTGCCGCAGTAACCGCTGGAGCCGCACATGATGGTGGAGTCCAAGTGAATGTTAGTCCTGATGCAGGAACAGTTCCAGCGTTAGCGGAACGGAAATACATGATATGGTTATTCGCTGTTCCTTGAATACTATTTATCCAACTACCACCAGCAGCTGCAATCCTCCGGTTGTTAACATTCGTGGCAATTGCGTTGGTAGGTCCCTTCAAGCCTACTTGCGGATACGCGGTATTGTTACCTGGAGCAATAGTTCCGCCATAAACAACTTGAATGACGTTAGTTAAGGTGTTCAACCTTATTTGGAACGAAATGATCTCACCCGCGATGCCGTAGCGTCTTACATCCTGAAATTGCACCACGAATTCGTTACCAACCAACTCATACCGTATCTCCGGTGAACCGGAAGCCGCATTGTTAAGGTCGGCTCCAAAAGCTGAAATAATGCCCCCAGTTGCATTGGTAGCAGAACTTATTGGAGTATAGTTGCCAGTTGATGTGTATGTACCAAAGGCAATATGTCCATTTGCATTGATTCCCAGACTAGTGTAGGCATTGCCATCGTAGGTAAATGAAGGAATGGTGATTGCCCCAGAATTACCATCGTCAAACGTTCCAGATAGATACACCGTACCCCCTGTAATTGGTGTGTAAGTACCCGCGGTTTGACTGAAGGTGTAAGTACTGGCCACCTGCGCCTTGGCCTGCCAAGCCCCGAAAACGGAAAGGAGAATAAGAAAGAGGCCTGCGAATTGAGTAGAGACTTTTTTCATGAAGTTCGAATTAAAATAAAGGGATAGTTGCGAAAAATAATGGGTATTCGGCTGTTTGTTTAAGCGTATTGGCAATCTGCAGTACGTGATTTACGCAAATTGGACTGTGAAATAACGAAATTTTATCATTGATGTAACATGCCTATTGCATTTATTTTTCTGGCAGACCACTAAATCTATCCTTTCAGCGAACATTTTTGTTCGACAAAACTGATTTTAGGCTTATTCGGTATTCGGTAACCTGCTATGAATTTTAATGTGATTTTACCCATCCAAGTCTTCGAGGCTTATCTATTTGGTTTTGCAATGCGTTATTGGCACTTAGAAAACCTCAATACCAGAGCGCGAGTACCAAGCGAAATAGGAATCAATTACTTTCACATCCATGAAAGGGGTTATACTTTTCTCAATTTCATTGCTCAGCACCATCGCCATTCGTGCGCAAGAAACGAGCACCGAACCAACTTTTAACGAGCAGATACAACATCAACTTGGAGTAGGTTTTGCCATTACGGGTTTCCATTCTAGCTTCAGTTATTTTGTGTCGCCCCATTATTCGGTGCGGTATCATCGACATTGGTTTGGGTTTACGCCTTTCTATGGCCGCTTAGATGATGGGGTAAACCAACAAGATTTGGGCATTGGTCTTGATTATCGGCTCTATCCGTTTAAAAATCTTAACTCCACGCAACTCTATTTTCCACTTGGCTTATATTACAATTATAAGTGGAGTGAGCAAAGTCAAAAATCGGCTCTTATATATAAGGTAGGATTTGGAGTAGACAATCAGCTTGGAAAGCATTTTTCTGTTTCGCTTGATACGAACTTCGGTATTGGCCAAACGTTCTACTCGAACATAGAAACGAGCGAATCGGCTAGTTTTGGTCCATCCAAAGATTTGAACTTCTATTTCCTACCTGTAATCAGAATAGCCTACAACCTGTGAGCAACCATATTTCTAAGAAGAAACATTTCGTTCCCATTATTCCAAGCCTCAGAAAATATCTGAAGAAAGAAGGAAGGGAAATGAAATTCGGTTTGGTTTACACAGATTTGTTGGAACATAGGCTTGCAACACCTTTACTAGACAAAAAAGGCCAAGACACGCTTTGGGAAACGGTTTTTTACGAGCCCGAACGAACCGAGGCATTATATAAGTCGCTTACCTATATATATGTAATGCTGAAAAATGAGGGCGATTTCAGTTCGCTCGAACATTTGGATGTGGACCGAATTGATTACTGTTCGTTTGGCAATTCGAACCCATTCCGCATTCGCATCATCAATAAGTTCAACGACAACTACGATTACTTCTATATAAAAACAGCCGATGCCTCGCGGGTGTATGGTTTGGAGTTGGAGCACCTCCTCTCCCCTAACCGCATTAGTTATTATGTGGATGACAATACCTTGATTGAAGAACACATTGCCGGTATTCCGGGCGATATGTACATCAATACCATGATGCAGACCAAGCAAACCAATAAGGTTCGTTTGGCCAAGGAATTCGTGAAATTTAACGAACGCTGCTTTGTGCGGCTATTGGGCGACATGCGCAGTTACAATTATGTGCTAGACATTACCCCCGATTTTGATGATGTGCAATACCGTATTCGCGCCATTGATTTTGACCAACAGTGCTACGAAGGCCGAAAAAACCTTTATCTACCGCAGTTCTTTAAAGAGAATTTTCCGTTGGTAGAATTGGGCATGCAACTCATTAACGAAAAAACGGTGAAGCAATATCAGGCAGAAGAGCGTTCTTTAATTGCGAGAAGGTTAATTGCTTCGCGCTATCGACTCAAAGATTTAATCGACTGCATGGAAGAGGATAATATCTCTACTCCAGAGAAGGTGAAACAACTGACCGAAGATTTAGCCAAGCACCACAATAACCCGTTGTTTTTAGCATGCGAAAACATGGGAGAGATTCTGAAGCTTCAGTTAAAGTCTACCCTTGCAAAGCACATCAGAAAAGTAAGAAACCTTTAATGCGATGAAAATTGCGACTCCAAGTGGCGCTCCACAATCATATTTACTAGAATGTCGGGCTTTTCATTTACAATCATGGTGGTGTCGAACGTATTACTCCAAATAAATACCGACTCACCGAAACTTTCTCGGATATATTCGACCATAGAAACGCCAAACGAGTCTCGAAGCACCATTATTTTTAATGGCCTTGATTTGTTGGAGTAACGCTCTTCATAACCATCGGCCAAAGCACCAAAAACGTTGTGCTCTTCTGGTTTATATATTTTGCCTAGCTCAACGCAGTTTGCCGCACTATTTCGCTGCAAAATGTACTGATATTCAGGCGTATGTTGGCGAATTTGACGCACCAAATCATTTTGAATACCAACAATTGAATCTAACGTGTATTCTTCGCTTGCAATGATTTGAACATCTGGAAACTGATTTTGAATTGCCTCCATTAGTTGCACATAGGCGAAATATGCACCAACCTGATTCCAATGCGTATCATCATTATGGTAAAGCTGACGCTCGGCTTTATGATTGAGTAAGGTTGCTGTATAATCTATAAAGTTGATTGTTGGAGGCAGCTTGTCTTTCACAAGTTCTCGAAGAGGTGGATTTCCGAAATGTTCTATTGGCAAATTTTCTCCGTAAACCGTAAGCTTATTTGGCGCTACTGCAAAATAATAGGCTATGGCGTGTTGTGCACACCAATTAGATTGTTCTTCAATTGTATTGGATACGGATGCTACGGTATTGGATTCGTATGCGAGGAAACCTTTAGATGCATTGACATACTGATGATGCCAATTTCCGCAAAACATCATATCGTTATCTCCATTAATAACCCTGTGCGGCATGGGTTCGGTTTTCAGTAAACCCTGAACGAAATGGACATAAATATCGAAGAGGTTGTACTTTAATACGTAATGGTCATTAAAGTAGCGGTCAAATTCATACTTGTAGTCAATTACCGATACGTAAACACTTTTAGCCATTTTGGTGGTAAAGAAATCTTCCGAAATGAATTGAAGTTTTGGCTTTGGTTCTCTTTCTGAACCTGGAAAAAAACTGTTAAAAGCGTAAACACCACATAACGCTGATACGGCAGGTATAACCAACAGAGACAAAAAGCCTACAATCAAAAACCAATTTAAAACACGTTGAACCATCAGAATCTGAAATAGATGAACGGATTATAGGAGTCGGCAGCAACAAATGTTAGCGTAATAACGAATAGTAAAACCAACAGAATATGTTCGAATGAGTTGGATATGGTGTGTCCTAGAGTGGATGCAAATTGCTCACGCATTTTGGTATAAATCGGGGTAGAAAAAACAAGGCCTAATGCGACTCCCAGAATTGTCAATCCATTAAAACCGAAAAAGGTCAAATAACTATTGACAGATTCTGTTCCCGGTGCATAAACTACCATTTTACTTAGGTAGATAACTGCCGATGTAAAATCGTCTGCCCGAAAAAACACCCAACCAACCAAAACAACTAGCAACACATATATATGGCGGCAAATAGACGGAACGCGTTCTAAAAAATGGGTCAGGCCTACTCTTTCTAGAATTAAAAAAGACCCGTGAAAGAGCCCCCAAAAGACAAAGTTCCAACTGGCACCGTGCCATAATCCGGTTACAGCAAAAACGACAACTAGGTTCAAATACGTTCTGGCATTTCCTCGCCTGTTTCCACCTAAAGAAATGTACAAATAGTCTCTAAACCATGTTGATAAGGAAATGTGCCACCTGCGCCAAAATTCTTGAATGCTCTTAGAAATGTAGGGGTAATTGAAGTTTTCTAAAAAGTCGAAACCGAGCATTTTACCAAGCCCAATGGCCATGTCTGAATAGCCAGAAAAATCGAAATAAATCTGTAATGCGTATGCGATAATTCCGGTCCAAGCCCAAAGAGTTGACAAGTCGGATGGACTAAAATCAAAAACCATATCTGCCACACTTGCACACGAATTAGCGATTATCATTTTCTTGGCAAGTCCAATCACAAATCGTTTAATGCCTATAGAGAAGTTATCTACCGAAAGGTTCTTTGTTTTGAGTTGTTCTTGAATGGTAGCGTACCGAACAATTGGCCCGGCTACCAATTGAGGGAATAGCGTTACGTAGGTTCCAAACTCAATGAAATTCTTAGATGCTTTTACTTCTCCCCGATAGACATCTATGGAGTACGACATGGTTTGAAACGTGTAAAAGCTTATTCCGATAGGTAAGGCGATGGTTGGAACCGATTGTAGCCCAGCCGATGAAATTTCTAACCAGTTTAGGAGGGCTCGATAATTCTCAAAACCAAAGTTGAAGTATTTGAATACTCCTAATAGGGTTAGGTTGGCTATAATTGAAGTAGTGAGTCCTAGTTTTCTCCATCCTTTTTCTATCAATTGGCCACAACCGAAGTCAACCACTGCCGAAAAAAGCATAACCAACACCAATTTATCCTCGCCCCAAGTGTAAAAAACGATGCTTGCAATAAATAGAATGTAGTTCTTAATGAACTTGGGCGACAAATAATAGAGCCCAAGGAAAAGCGGAAGAAATAGAAATAAAAAAACTGAATGGCTGAATAGCATCTTCCGAAAACAGAATAATCACATAAGAATCAGCCGTAAATATGGGCTATTTTTAACGAAGGCATGTAGCTCATTTGTATTGCGCGAATGGAGTTGAATCAGTGTGCCAAGGCTAGTTAGTAGGATAATTACAAGGTAATCCACCATATCATTTTTAGCACAACGGCTCTATTTTTTACAGAAAGCGTTTGGTCGTAATTGTCGGTATAAACCAAGTATAAATCAGACATGGGTTTAAAACGCCATTGAAAACGCGCGTTAATATTGAAATTGTCTTGCTGCGTGTTGTACTGAAAAAAGGTTGTAAAGAAAATGCTTCTCGTAAAGGAGAATTCAAATTTGGGCCCTATCAAATGTAAACTAGCCTTTAGCCCGTTAGGAAGCCAAATTTGATTTTGATCATAAACCACGGAGAAAATGCCCCAAGGTTGGGTACGATAATTAACGGTAAGATTGGAACTAATCTTCTGACCTGAGAAATACGAGCCATACTCGACCGAAGAAGAACCGTTTAATCGTTTTCGTGCATTAGTCTTGTAAAAAATGCGACCGGTTCGGTAATCGTATCCACCTTTTGAAATAAAATCTTGATTGGTAAACGTAACATCGGTGTTGAAGAATAGCTTAGTAAACCACTCGTTGTAATTGAATTCTAGGTAAGATGTATTGGTGAATTTGACTTTATAAAAAAGTTGAATCTGTCTGTCGGTTTCGCCCCAGTATTCATCAAAGTAGCCATCATAATAAATACCTGGAGCGTGGTAATTAACCACGTTTCCATTTTTAGGATAAAATCGGTGCTCAATACTTGGCTCTAGCCGCCAATAGGAATGTTGCTCCACTGTGCCAGATTCGGGATTGAAACGAGACAAGCGGGGTACAAAACCCACTTCGGCATTGTAGCTTTTGTTCACGTATTCGTGGTTCCAATGCACGGTTAGATTGGCCGAATTGTACATGAGCCACGTGGCATTTGCACCCACAAAAGCCTTATCGCCAGGCGAAAATGAATGGTGATAAAACGCCTTTCCTTGCCATTTTCCGTTGGCTGACGCCAAATCGAAATCCAATCCAAGTAAGCGGTTGTAATCTGACCACAGCGGTTTATACAAATCGAACGCTTGCTTATTAACGAAGATCATTCCGATGTTGGAACGCTTAAACACGCGTCTTTGCACTGCTGCCACCACAAAATTCTCGGAATTGGAACCCTGTGGAACACCGCCCTCGGTTTGCATGCTCATAATGCCAATGCGCCAATTCTGGTTCACTTTTCCACTCAAGCGAAAACCGCCTAAAATAGGAACAACCTTTCCGTCTTGAAGGCCAATTCTGCGACTGAAAAACGGTCTTATCTTGCTGAAACCGAAGCGTGCAAAAAGGTCGTTGTTCTCAATAAAAAACTGACGTTGCTCCGGAAAGAAAAGCGAAAAACGCGATAGGTTAGTTACCTGCCGGTCTACTTCCACTTGCGAAAAGTCTGGACGCACAGTTAAATCAAGATTGAGCGATGAGGTAACCGCAATCTTGGCGTCTAGTCCCAGATTCCATGGAACTTTCGTTTTCTTCTCCACTTCATAATCGTGATTCACGCCTACGATTCCGTAGGGAATGAGCGAAACGTTGCCGCCAGCTTTTTTCGGTGGCGCATCCCATATGAGTTTGCCTGTGTAGGCCAGATTGGCCACGTTCTGACCGCGCTGCACCCAGCTCCATGTACTGCTTTCGTTCTGCTTGAGGTCGTTGCGGGCGAAATTGATGCCCCATTCCGAAATATCTGAACGATAACGGATGGACTTGAATGGAATCCGCATTTCAACGGTCCATTTTCCTTCCTCAATCTTCACTTCGCTGAACCAGCGATTGTCCCAAGCGGTGGTCACGCCAAATCCGCCTCCGTTTTCGAGCGTTCCTTCGCGTTGTACGCCCAAGGGATTGACGGAAAAATTGAAGCCATTGGCGCCATCGTCAAATGGGTCAATGAATATTCCGAAAGCATCACTCACGGGAAAGGAAAAGTCGCGCTTCAGCGACTCAATGATGAAACTTCCCGGCACAGGATCGTGGCAAATGGCGCCAACGTAAAGGTTCTTATCGTCATAGGTCATCATCACCTCCGTGAGGGTCTGCGCCAAGGAACTATCGTAAGGAAAGGTCTGCTGAAAATCCTGCGCCACATCGGCCGTAAGCCAATCAGCATCATCCAAAACACCATCCAGCCTGATCTCGCCTTGCGCCTTTTTGATGCGCATCATCCGCACTTCCTGACCGAGGAGGGAAAACGGAAAAAGGAGAAAAAGAAAAATGGCAGGTCTATGCATAGGCAGCAAAAGTAATCCTCTCTATCGTTGAATTTCTATCCGTATTTTTGTAATCACTTAGTAATTACAAAATGAAAATTCCAATAATTAAGATCGGCAACTCAAAAGGGCTTCGCATCCCGAAAATGCTCATCGACAGATATGCATTTGAAGAAGAGGTGGAGGTGGAATTGACAGACGAGGGTCTGGTGGTGCATCCGGTTAAGAAAGTACGTCAAGGTTGGGGTGACGCCTTTGCCAAAATGCACAAGAACGAGGATGATGTGCTGTTAATGGATGATATATTCAGCGATGAGGAATGGGACGATTGAGTGTTGAACAATATGCGGTGGTACTGATCAACCTTGACCCAACAATAGGAAGTGAGATCAAAAAGACCCGTCCATGCTTGATCATCTCTCCAATCGAAATGAACCAGCACCTACGAACCATAGTTATTGCACCCTTGACCACCACCATGCGCAAATATCCTTCGCGCGTCAAAGTGCATTTCTCGGATAAGGAAGGTATGATCGCATTGGACCAAATTCGCACCATTGACAAGCAGCGAATCATCAAAACTTTAGGCGGCATCAAACCAAGTGAAATAAAAAATGTGAAAGAGGTATTGATGGAAACGTATGTACGCTAACCCCTCAAAACCGCGCCAACTTCCTGTTCAAATCGCTGTTGGAGTCGGTTCATGGTTTTTTCGATAGTCTTATCGTTAAGGGTGGCTTTCTCATCCTGAAGAATGAAACTCATGGCGTAGGAGCGCTTGCCTTCTGGTACGCCTTTTCCTTCGTACACATCAAACAAATCAACCTCTTTGAGAATGTTTCTTTCTGTTTGAAAAGCAAGTTGCTCTAGCTGGGCGTATTTCACGGTCTTGTCTACGAACAGAGCTAAATCTCTTCGAACCGAAGGATACTTGGCCAACTCGGTTACTTCAATCGAATTTAGTGCGGAACGTTTTAGGACCAAGTCCCAATCGAAATCGGCATAGAACACCTCTTGGTCGATATCAAAAGCCTCAAGAACATCTGCATTGACCAGACCGAAATTGGCGAGGAGCTTTCCGTCCTTGGTTCGGAATTCCATGCCATAAGCATAGGCTTTTGTGCCCGTCACGTCATGCAACTGTGCTTCGATTCCAAGTCTGTTTAGAATGGATTTTACCGCGCCATGAATATGATGGAAAGTGGCATTTCCTGCCGCAGCATTCCAACGTTCCTTCTGCCACCTGCCAGTGATGAACAGTGCCAGAGAACGGTGTTCGCTGTAAGGCCAAACAACCCCATCGGCCCCCGCCCCCTCCAAAGGAGGGGAGGTGCGCTCCGATTTAACATTACCAGAATCGTCCGACCGAGTCACCGCGAATTCCCCTTCCCTTCGGGGAGGGGTCAGGGGTGGGGCTTGCTTCCCTTCTTTGGAGGGGTTGGGGGAGGTTTCATACAGATTTCCGAATTCGTAGAATTTGCAGTTCAGATTCTGATGTCGGATGTTACGCGAAACGCTTTCCAAACCTCCAAAAAGCAATGACTGACGCATGGCGTTGAGGTCGGTACTGAGCGGATTCAGAATCTCCACCTTAGCATTGGCCTGTTCTGGAAAAAGCTTGTCCATGTAACTCGCTTTCGTCAGCGAATTGTTCATGATCTCGTTGAAGCCTTGGGCCGTCAACGCATCCGAAACCAAGTTGCGCAACTGCTCTGGGCTTTTCTTATTGGAAGCAATCAACGGTACGCGTAATTGTCCGCTGCCCAAGATGCGGTCGTAGCCATAAACGCGGAGTACCTCTTCAATCACATCAGCTTCGCGGGTCACATCATTCTTGAAGGACGGCACGGAGAGTTTCAGCCCGTCTTCCCTCTTCTTCTCCACATAAATACCCAGATCATCGAGAATGGAAAGCACGGTTTCCTTGGGAATGTCCTGCCCGATGAGTCGGTTGATATTGGCAAACTTCACCTCCACCTTTTGGTGCGGAATCGGATTTGGATAGATGTCGGTGATGACAGACAGTTTTCCGCCAGCAACTTCCTGAATGAGAAGGGCGGCACGTTTAGCTGCATAAACAACCGTTTCGGGGTCGATTCCTCGCTCAAACCGGAAAGAAGCATCGGTGCTCAATCCATGACGTTTGGCCGTTTTTCGGATGGAAACAGGATTAAAGTAGGCGCTTTCCAAAAACACATTCTTGGTTTTTTCGGTCACACCTGAGTTCAATCCACCAAACACACCTGCAATGCACATACCATCGCTTGCATTGCAAATCATCAAATCATCTTGATTCAAATCTCGTTCAACTTCATCCAACGTGGTAAATTTCTCTCCTGTCTTGGCTGTGCGTACAACTACTTTATGATCTTTAATCTTATCGGCATCAAACGCATGCAGCGGCTGACCCAGTTCGTGCAATACGAAATTGGTGACATCAACCACGTTATTAATAGGCCGAGCGCCAATGGCTTTCAGTCGATTTTGCAACCAAGCTGGCGATGGTTTTACTTCAATTCCTTGAATGTAAAGCCCAACGTAACGCGGACAAGCCTCCAAATCCTGCACATCGATGGCGATTGGGTTCTCCTTCAATTCGGCCGAATAGCCCATCACATCAGGCCATTCCAATTTCAGGTTTTCGTGACCACCTTTTATCTCACGGATAACAGCTCTCAGGTCGCGCGCCACGCCAATATGGCTCATGGCATCGGCTCGGTTTGGCGTGAGACCTATCTCGAGCACAAAATCATTTTCAATCTTGAAATACTCGGAAGCCGGTGTCCCAACCTTTACATCGGCAGGAAGAACCATGATACCATCGTGGCCCTGGCCTAGGCCAATCTCATCTTCGGCACAAATCATCCCTTCAGATACTTGCCCTCTAATTTTCGATTTTTTAATCTCAAACGGCTCTCCTTCTGATGGATACAGCTTTGCTCCGACCACAGCTACAACTACCTTCTGCCCTGCTGCAACATTTGGCGCGCCACAAACGATATCCAACGGTTCACCTGTTCCAATATTCACTTTGGTGCAGTTAAGACGATCGGCATCGGGGTGTTTTTCCTTGCTCAAAACTTCGCCAATAACCAGTCCTTCTAAACCGCCTTCCACAGACGAAAAAGGGATGACTTTTTCTACTTCCAAACCGCTTCCCGTTAGGAGCGCGGCCGCTTCGTTCACGTCAAGGTTGATAGGTAAATATTGGCGAAGCCAGTTGTAGGAAATGTCCATAGTGCAAATTTGTGCCGCGAAATTAAGGTTTGTAGCTTGGAATACTTGGCTAACGGTTCACCGAGAATTCCACCAAATGCCGCCATTGAGGTTTACATTTGCGCTGATGGCCGAAATAGGAAAAGACATACAGAAAGCTGCGCGCCTTCTCAGGCAAGGAAAGTTGGTAGCTATTCCAACAGAAACGGTTTATGGATTGGCTGGAAATGCATTCAACGAAGAAGCAGTGCTGAGCATATTCGAAACTAAGAACAGGCCGCAGTTTGACCCATTAATTGTTCACTGTTCTGATGTTGAATGGATAAAGGAACATGTGGCTGAAATAACTCCGCTTGCTCGAACATTAATGGATGAGTTTTGGCCTGGTCCTATGACCTTGGTATTGCCTAAAAAACCGATTATTCCAGATGTGGTTACTTCGGGCTTAGATAACGTGGCTGTAAGAGTTCCATCACATCCAATGGCGCAGCAACTATTGCGGATGCTCGATTTTCCGTTGGCCGCGCCAAGTGCCAATCCATTCGGGTATGTAAGCCCAACTACTGCGCAGCATGTTCAGGATCAACTAGGCGACAAAATCGATTACATTTTGGATGGCGGCCCCACCACAGTTGGACTAGAAAGCACCATCATTGGATTTGAGGAAGGAAAACCAATTGTATATCGCCTAGGAGGATTGAGTGTAGATGTGATTGAGGATCTAATCGGCCCTGTTGAGGTTGGTCTAAACCAATCCTCAGATCCCAAAGCCCCAGGAATGCTGAAAAGCCATTACGCTCCAGGCAAGCCGCTTTATTTCGGTAATCCGGGCGAAATGATTTCAGACTTTGAAGGAAAAAGAATTGGTTTTCTTGGTTTTATGACGCGGTTAGAATTCCTTCCACCCGAAAGACAATTAATCCTTTCGCCCCATGGAGATTTGCACGAAGCGGCCGTAAACTTGTTCTCATTCATGCGGAAGTTTGAGAAATTTCCCGTGGATGTGATTCTGGCTGAAAAGCTACCCGAAATTGGACTAGGAAAAGCAATTAATGATAGGTTACGGAGAGCTGCTGTGAATACGTAGGGGTTTGCCGTTGTCATGCTGACGAAGGAAGCATCTCATTCAATAAAAAAGAGATTCCTCGTGCCTCGGAATGACAAAATGGAAACGCCCCTATGACACCCTCGCCCAATTGGGTCTGTCCTTCATTTCTTTTACAAGGTGATGTTTGGTTAACGCGTTTTCGCGCTTCTCCAACTTTGGGTCGTCTGTTAGCAGGTCGATGGCGGTACTACGCGCAGCTTGCAATATCTGTCCATCCTTACTCAAATTGGATATTTTGAAAATAGGCTGACCGCTCTGTTGCGTTCCCTGAATATCGCCCGGGCCGCGCAGGCGCATATCCACTTCCGCAATCTCAAAACCATCGTTGGTGCGCACCATGGTTTCCATCCGTGTGCGGGCCTCCTGACCAAGCGCGTAACCGGTCATCAGCACACAAAAGCTTTGCTCTGCTCCTCGCCCAACCCTTCCGCGAAGCTGATGCAACTGCGAAAGCCCGAATCGCTCGGCACTTTCAATTACCATCATCGAGGCATTAGGCACATCAACCCCAACTTCAATAACCGTGGTGGAAACCATAATTTGCGTTTTGCCTTCCTTAAAGCGCTGCATCTCATATTCCTTGTCCTGCGGTTTCATCTTCCCATTCAGAACGCCCACCTGATATTGCGGCTGTGGGAATTCACGCACTATGGATTCGTACCCGTCTGTCAAGTCCTTATAATCCATCGTTTCGCTCTCATCAATAAGCGGATAGACTACATAGATTTGCCGCCCAAGAGCGATTTCCTGCTTCATAAAATCGAAAATCTTTTGGCGAGCAGAATCAAATCGATGGAGCGTTTTTATTGGTTTTCGGCCGGGAGGAAGTTCATCAATTACCGAAGTATCGAGGTCGCCATAAACCGTCATGGCCAAGGTGCGCGGAATGGGCGTTGCGGTCATAATGAGCATATGCGGCACTTCTCCATCATTTCCCTTGAGCCACAGTTTGGCGCGCTGCTCTACACCAAAACGGTGCTGCTCATCCACAATTACCAATCCCAATTTCTGAAACTGTACAACCTCCTCAATCAGCGCATGTGTTCCAATGAGAATATGAATTTCTCCGGTTCTAAGCTGCTCATGCAAAATCCTTCGCTCGGCCGTTTTGGTTGAACCCGTAAGCAAGGCAATATGCAGGTTAAGTTTTGATAGAAGTGCTGAAATGTTGGAGAAATGCTGCTCGGCCAAAATTTCGGTTGGGGCCATTAGTGCTGCTTGATATCCGTTGTCAACTGCCAATAGCATCGACATCAGTGCCACAATGGTCTTTCCGCTTCCTACATCTCCCTGCACCAAGCGGCTCATTTGTTTTCCTGAGCCAAGGTCATGTCGAATTTCACGAATCACACGCTTTTGTGCTCCTGTAAGTTCAAACGGCAAACATTCGGAATAAAAACGATTGACCATTTCGCCAACTTCGGAGAAAACTGCTCCTTTAAATTTGTTTTGATTGAGAATTTTCAACTTCAACAATCGTAGCTGAATAAAAAACAACTCATCAAATTTTAATCGGAAAAGTGCCTTCTGTAATGTTTGGCTGTCTTGCGGAAAATGAACATTAATGAATGCTTCTTCGCGCGACATCAAATGGTTCTTTTCACGAAAATCGGACCCATACAATTCGGCTACATGTCCTTGTCCTTTGAGTTGCAAAACGAGCGTATTCATCAACTTGCCAATGGCTTTGGTATCGAGGTTCTTGGCCTTTGCTTTTTCTGTTCCAGAATAAACCGGCTGAAGCGCAGTTGATACTTTTTTCTCTCGCGATTCGGCCGTTTCAAATTCGGGATGAACGATATTGTATTTACCCTTAAAATTGGTGGGCTTACCAAATACCACGTAGTCGATTCCGGTCTTGAGATTAGGCTGCACCCATTTAATGCCTTTAAACCAAATGAGTTCCATGGCGCCTGTACCATCGGTAAACTCGGCCACCAATCGCATGGCTCTTCCTGTGCCAATTAGCCTAACCGAAGTTATTTTTCCTTGAAGTTGAATATCGCCTTCAACGTTGGCAATGCCGCTGATTTGGTGCAACTGCGTTTTATCGACATAGCGGAATGGGAAATGCTGCAGCAGATCGCCATAGGTTTTGATATGAAATTCTTCACGCAACAATTTGGCGCGCTCGGTACCCACGCCAGACAGAAATTCGATAGCTGTTTCGAGAAAGGGTTTCACGGCTTTAAAAGTAATTGGTTGAGTGGGCTTGCCGAAATTGAATCTCTCTTAATTCAATGGTAAAGCGTTGGTTACAATCGTAATTATGCCACACCGTTCTTGCTTACTTAAATAGAAAAACAAGTTGCCGCAGTACTTTACCAGAGCCGAGCGTTAGTAGCCTTATCCGAGTTAATCCGACTTACAATCAATTCTAATTTTCGAAAGAACACGACTCTAAGAAACAAAAAAGCCTTCTCGTTTGAGAAGGCTTTTCTTTGGTGGGAAATGAGGGATTCGAACCCCCGACCCCCTCGGTGTAAACGAGGTGCTCTGAACCAACTGAGCTAATTTCCCGAATTCGGGCTGCAAATGTAACTAAGGATTTGAAACTTACAAGAAGAATTTTCACACTACTTCTGCTACCACAAATGTGCTGCCGCCAACATAGATGATTTCATCCGCTTTGGTGAGTTGTTTTGCAGCTTGCAATGCTTCTGATACCGACTGAAATGAATTGTGTTGCAATCCTAATTCGCTCGCTTTTTGTTCAAGCACGGAAACATCTAACCCTCTTGGCACATCGGGCTTACAGAAATAGTAATTGGCATCTTTCGGCAACATCCTGAGTGTTTTAGAAACATCCTTGTCGTTTACCATTCCCCACACGAAGTGTAGTTGCTCTGGCTTGCGGTTGGATAGCAGCCGTTGTAAATTAGGCAGCAAGCCTTCCATATTATGGCCAGTATCGCAAACAACCAACGGATTGCGTTGTAGTATTTGCCATCGGCCCAGAAGCCCGGTTCGATCAACAACTGTTTTTACCCCTTCTTTAAAATGATCAAGCGTAACGTTCCAACCTGCATCGCTCAAGGTTCTAACTGCCTCAAGCACGGTAATAAGGTTTTTTGTTTGATGTGGACCTGTTAGCTGGGCCTCTACATCCAACTCAACTCCATCGTAATGACGCACGCTCATCTTAAGCGAGTAATCGTCTACTGAATTGGATAAAAGCTCAGCATTACGGATTTCCCATTCGCGGTTGGCGAAACGCAAACGGCTATTGGTTAGCCGAGCTTTTTCTTCAAATACTTCTGCCACTTCTTGCTGAAACTCACCGATAACAACAGGAACGTTTGGTTTGATGATTCCTGCTTTCTCTCCTGCTATTTCTGGCAGTGTTTCTCCTAGAAACTGTTGATGATCGTAACCGATGTTTGTGATAACAGAAAGCGCTGGAGTGATGATATTGGTGCTATCCAATCTGCCACCTAAGCCCACTTCAACGATGGCAATATCTACCTGATTCTTGGCAAAATGGTCGAATGCTAAGGCCACGGTCATTTCAAAGAAGGATGGTTTAATACGTTCAAAATCGCTTTGAAACTTCTCCACGAAATCAACCACCGATTGTTCGGATATCATCTGTCCATCCATCTTAATGCGCTCGCGAAAATCCCTTAAGTGAGGCGAAGTGTAGAGCCCCACTTTATAACCTGCCGATTGAAAAACGGAAGCCAACATATGGCTAACAGAACCTTTGCCGTTGGTTCCGGCTACATGAATACTCTTGAATTTGTGCTGCGGATTTCCGAGCAATTGGCACAGAGCAAGTGTATTGGTAAGGTCTTTCTTAAATGCAGGAGCACCTTGCCGCTGATACATCGGCAGCTGGCTGAAGAGGTAGTCCAGCGTTTCCGCGTAATTCATTACTCCAGAATGAAGACGAAGGTCATATAGCCTTTTTGCTGAATGGCGGCATCAGACTTGGCGTTGAATTTAGTGTTGTAAGCCGCTTCGGTTGCTAGTTTCTCCAAATGGCGGTCGGTGGTGGTTGAGCCGCGCGAACCCGGAGTTGCTTTCACAACTTTACCGTATTTATCTACAATGATTTCTACAACCACCTTACCTTCTTTCTGAGAGGTGTCGACAATTTTAGGAGCGCTAACGAGCGAACGTCCGCCTAAATCAAAAGAAAAGCCATCTCCACTTCCTCCTAAACCATGCGGTGCGCCTGGTGTACCGTTTAACGAGCCTTGATTTCCGCCCGGTTGATTGTTTCCTTCGCCTTTACCCTTTCCTTCTTTGGCTTTGGCAAAAAGGGCATCGCTGGCAGCTTTCTTTTCTGCTTGAACGCGCGCTTCTTCAGCTTTACGTCTTTCTTCCTCAGCTTTTTTCTCGGCCTCCTCTTGCTGTTTTTTCTTCTGTTCCTTTTTCAGGGCAATGGCATCTAGCATTTCCTGCGTAACCACTTCTTCCTCCACCACCGGTGTAGAAACTTCTTCAACCGCTGTTTCTACAGGTGTTACTTCCTCTTCAGCTACTTCCTCAACGATTTCTTCTGATTGAGCCGGGTCCATCTCCGAATCTCCAAGGCCTGTTTCGGTATTTCCGAAATTAATCATCATGCCTTCTTCGGGCTTTGGATGTATGTAGGTGAGTCCCAAAAACAGGAATAGCAGCAACAGCAACGCATGTATCGTAAGCGTTGTAACGAGGGCTTTACTCTTGTTTTTCTTTTCTTCAGAGGTCATAGTAAACCTTTGTGTCGTGTTTTTATTCTGGCTTAGTTGCCAGCACAATCTTGTATTGATTTTGATAAGCGATATCCATCACTTTTACCGCATATTCTATTGGAACTCCTTTCTCTACTCGAAGCACTATTACTTTCTCTTCGGCAGTTGCTAGACGCTGATTAATTGCTGATTCCATAAATGCAGGTTCAACTTTGTCTCGATCTATGTAATGAACCAAGTCTTTGTCTATAGAAACAGAAACAGTTTCCTTCTTTACGGATTTAGACTTACTGCTTGGCAATACGAGGTCTAAGGCATTTGTGGTTACCAGTGTAGAGGTAAGCATGAAGAATATTAACAACAGGAATACGATGTCGGTCATAGACGACATATTGAAGTTCGGACTGACTTTGTTTCTTGTTTTGAGACCCATTTTTTCTAATTATTAATTCGTAATTCTCAATTAATAATTGATTAAGCTGGTTCGTGAAGGAGGTCGATAAACTCGGTAGAGCGCGCTTCCATCTTAAAAACCACGTTCTCAACTTTGGCAACCAACGAGTTGTATCCCAAATAAGCCATAATACCAACTACAAGTCCGGCCACGGTAGTTGTCATGGCTGTATAAATTCCTCCAGCAAGCATTTCTACGTTCACCGATCCACCGGCCATGGCCATTTCGTGAAAAGCGAGAATCATCCCAATCACGGTTCCAAGAAAGCCAATCATAGGTGCGGCTCCCGAAATGGTTGCTAATGCTGCTAAGTTCTTCTCCAATTTGTAGGTTTCTAGTTTACCTACATTTTCTACTGCAGCAGAAATATCTCCCAACGGACGACCAATTCTCGAAATGCCTTTTTCAATCATTCTAGAAACTGGGCTATCTGTTCGGAGGCAAAGTGCTTTAGCAGAAGCCAAATCGCCTTTATGAATGGCATCTTTTACCGCGCTCATAAACGCTGCATCCTCTTCTCCTGCTTTGCGTATGGTGAGGTATCGTTCTACAAAAATGTAGATGGCCACAATGGAAAGTATAAGCAGCGAGAGCATGATGATGTTTCCGCCAATTCCTCCAGAGGTCATCAATTCTAAAATGGAAAGGGTTTTTTCTTCTCCTATTTCTTCGGGCACCATTGTTTCTTGTGCCATTGCTGTTGTGATGAACATCAAATTCATGCGTTTTTTCTTAAAGGTTGAGGTAGTTTACTTCGAATCGAAATTACTATTGACGAATGTGAGGTGAATGCAATCTGCTTTCACTTACAAACACCAAAATGTTAGCTTTAGTATAAACCAAGGTTAGAAAGTTCTTTCTTAAGCCGACCTAGTTTAAAATTTGCAACATAATTGAAGGCGGGAGCTAGTTTGGTAGATTGCTCGAATCAAAATGTAAGAAGTAGCAAGATAGTATGTTCAGAATCTGTGTAGGTTAATCAGCGTTGTGCAGTTTTCGGCTATTCTATCTCATTTTTTCTTAACCTTGAAACGCACTTACGCATAGGCACTAGGATGACGAATTTCTTATTGAGTATTCCATTGATGGACGCAGGTATTTCTTTCATGAGCATTTCTCGCGGACTGCTTGGCATGTTGGTGCTAGTTGGCATTGGCTTCCTTTTTAGCCAAGATAAAAAGGCTATAGACTGGAAACTTATTGGAACAGGATTGCTCATTCAGCTTGTATTAGCCATTGCCATCCTAAAAATTGATTGGGTTGCAACGGGTTTTGATGTGGTTGGAAAAGGATTTGTGAAGATGATTTCCTTCACCGATTTCGGTTCAGACTTTCTGTTCTCTTCGTTTGTAACAGGAAGCTCCGAAGTGGCCGTTATTAGCTTCGCTTTCAGAATACTTCCTACCATCGTTTTCTTCTCAGCGCTTACCTCCCTCCTTTATTATATAGGAGTGCTTCAAAAAATTGTGTTCGTTTTTGCCTGGTTGATGAAGAAGACCATGAACCTTTCGGGTGCCGAAAGTTTGGCAGCTGCCGGAAACATCTTCTTGGGTCAAACCGAATCTCCTTTCCTCATCAAACCCTATTTGGATAAGATGACCAAGAGCGAGATTATGTGTTTGATGACCGGAGGCATGGCAACCATAGCAGGTGGCGTTTTGGCGGCCTACATTGGGTTTCTGGGTGGAGAAGATCCAGCCCAGCAGATTTTATTTGCCAAACACCTTTTGGCTGCTTCGGTCATGTCGGCCCCCGCGGCAGTTGTTGCTGCAAAGTTGCTCGTTCCGGAAAAGGAAAAGTTTAATGAGAGCATGGAGATTAGCAAGGATAAGATGGGCGCAAATGTGCTAGAGGCAGTTGCCAACGGCACTTCTGATGGCGTAAAACTTGCCGTTAACGTGGGCGCCATGCTTTTGGTTTTTACAGCCTTTGTGTACATGGGCAATTGGATTATGCGCGATCTTATTGGAGATGTAACCGGCCTTAATGCCATCATTATTGCCAATACAGGCTTTGATGGGCTAAGCTTTCAATTCCTTGTAGGCTACACCTTTGCCCCTATTGCCTGGTTGATGGGCGTGCCCACCGAAGACATCTTCTTGGTAGGACAACTCTTAGGCGAGAAAACCATTCTCAACGAATTTTACGCCTACAAAACCTTGGGCGAGATGAAATTCGGTGGCATGTTTGTTCACGAAAAATCGATGATTATGGCCACTTACATCCTGTGTGGCTTCTCCAACTTCGCCTCTATCGGTATACAGATTGGTGGCATTGGCACCCTCATCCCAAACCGCAAGGGATTGCTTTCTAAACTAGGCCTCCTCGCTTTGCTTGGCGGAACACTGGCTTGTTTGTTTACAGCAGTTATGGTGGGCATGTTTTTGGGGTAGTTTTTTAGTACTGAATGCTTAACAGCTAGTTGCTAGCACCTCTCCTTTGCTTGTTCTTTCGAGGAACAAGGTTTCTGAACAACACATTATAAAAGAGATGCTTGCTGCGCGCCTTTGGCAGGCAGATGGGCAGATACCGTTACCCCAACTGTACATTGGTGGAAAGGCCATTTTGCGCGCCCGAAAATCCCAAAATCATCCAAATTAGCGATTAGTCGTTACAGAAATAGCCATTTTTCGGTATTGCACACTTGGTTTCTATGATTGAACTTTAACACAATTCATACTAGCACCATGACTTATACGCGCAAAGAAATCCGCATTATCTTGCTAATGGCCGAGGGCATGTCGAGCATTGTAATAGCAGATATGCTCGGTTTAAGCGAAGACACCATTGCCAACCAACGCAGGCGAATATTAAAGAAGAGCGAATGCTTAAACTGGTGCCATTTTATGGCACAGCATGGCAAAAACGGCCTGCTAGAAGAATGGGCAAAAGACAATCCGATTGACTCACAATCAAACAGTGGCGATCAATCACCCCCTAGCGCCTAAACCATGTACTTCTGCTCGTTCTCTATAAATAGGTGGATGCTTACATCCGAAGCTTTTCTGACCGAAATGCTTCAAAATGCGCTATCAAACGCAGGTGCTGCCGTTCGGTTTATGCCTACTGAGACGCGCTTTTTAGTTCAAAATTTCTCTTTGATAGCTAGTGTGCGGCCAATAGCAAGCAAAGAGAGCTCCACAATCGCTAGTGTGCGGCCAGTAGCAAGCAAAGAGACTTCCGCTATAGCTACTGGGCGGCCAGTAGCAAGCAAAGAGGCTTCCGCTATAGCTACCGGGCGGCCAGTAGCAAGCAAAGAGGCTTCCGCTAGTGCTACTGGGCGGCCAATAGCAAGCAAAGAAGCTTCCGCTAGTGCTACTGGGCGGCCAATAGCAAGCAAAGAGGCTTCCGCTAGTGCTATCGGCCGCACAACAGGTAGCAAAGAGATTTTCACAGTTAAAACCATTAAAACAAACCCTTAAAAACAAATCATCATGAACACCACATGGCATTTCCTCGTCAACCAATTCGAAAATTCGACTTCTAAGAATTACGCGAAAGCGTTTAAACTCAGCAATTATCATGATGCTTACCTGCATAAGATGTTTGTAGATCATCCAGGAGAACCAGATTGGGATCTCCTATATAACCGCTACCACCCTTTTCATCAACTATACGTTTCGATTTATACGGCTTGGAAAAATGCGGGAGGTCAGCAGGCAGGACAGACCCTCAACCTCGACCAGCTGCTTGTTCTGCTGCTAACAAGGGTGAATAAATGGGATGCGCTTGTACAAGCTGTAGATGGTTTTGAAAAAGGAACTGTTAATTATAAGAGCATCTTTCCGCAGGGTCGTGCTCCTTTTGGCACAGGTGCTAAAACCTTAAGGGTGGAAGCCGTTAACGTGTTGAAGCAGAATTTGGCAGCCTATCCAGCTCTGGCATCGGTAGAAACATTGGTAGATGATTTCTATACACTGCTCGATAATGCCCGCGATACGCAAGAAGGTGCCAAAGGCGGTACCAAGCAGCTGAGTCAGGAGGTGGATGAAAAGCGCATATTGGCAATGACAGAGCAATACCGCAACCTTGGTTATTTGATAAACAAGGGAGCGGATACGCCACAGATGATTGCTCCGTTCTTCGACCTCAATGTGCTGCGCGAATCGCGTCAAACGGAGTTTACAGGAACCCTCGACCCACTCGAAAACGAGGCCATCCTCATCCACACCTTTGTGGCCGATGATGAAATGCGCATAGGTATTAAAGGATCTGCTACCATCCCAAATGGAACGATGGTCAACTTTTACCTAGCCAGCACGCCCAATGGCACCGATAGTACGGTTGTGCAGGTAGAGGCCGATGTGCTTTCTACCATCATTGCTGCTGCCGACTTTGGTATTACCAACTATAGCACGCACCGCTACTTAACGGTTGTAAATCCTAATGCGGAAGAGATGCGGTATGTGGTGGAGTTGATTTAGCCTCTAACTTGGGCCAATACTTCTTCTACAATGACCCGAAAATCGGTAGTCTGGTTGTCGCAAGAACTTGAAGCGATTTCCTTTTTTTTGATGAAAGCCTTTTGACATGCGGCCAAAACCACTTGTTGATACTACGATAGATGTGCTGAAGAATCTGCCGTCAGATAGCACCATTGAAGACATCATGTATGAACTAAACCTCACCAATCAAGTGCTGAAAGGTTTGGATGATGCAGAGAACGGACGCACAATCACTACATCGGAACTTCTTGATCGCATGCAAAAATGGCGCAAGGCGTAAAGAGATGCTTCTGCCGCTCCGCGTGGTTGATTATCTTTACAGACATAAACCCATTCGTTATGGATGCCATAAGAAAAATCATCACGCTTAAAGACAACGTACTTAGCGTTGTGCTTCCCGAGCGTTTCCGGGCCACAACCATCGAATTAATCGTGCTTCCTTCCGAGAGCATAGATTCCTCGGCAATTGCTGATAGGGAATCCTTGCTGGATCGATATGCAAAGCAATACGAAAAGCTTCGCTTCAATATCCGTGAGCTGAAATATGACCGTGACGAGCTCCATGGCAGGGACTAAGATCTTCCTCGACAGCAATATTGCCGTTTACCTACTGGAAGCACAACCCGAAAGACGCAATATGGTAGCATCTTTCATTGCCGATGACCGCTATGTGATAAGCACACAGGTAGTATCTGAGAACGTGAATGTCTGTATCAGAAAATTGAAGTTGAGTAAAGAACAAGCGTTCGAGCACGGCAATTTTCTGATGGATGCATTCAATCTGATGGAGATTTCGGCAACCACCATCAAACTGGCTTTCCGAATTTCAGAACGCTATGGATTCGGTTACTACGATAGTCTCATACTAGCTTCTGCGATAGAGAGTGGGTGCGATACGATCTATACGGAAGACATGCAACATGGTCAGTCTATCCTAGATAAGTTGTTTGTTGTGAATCCATTCAAGGAAGCAGGCATCTGAAACTTATTCACTTTTGATCTGCTTTCGGTCTTTAGTCTCCGTGCCTGTTCCAAGGTAATTGGCAACTGCTTGGATAGTTGCTCTGCAGCTAACTTGGCTCGCTCCTGAAATGATAGCGTGTAATTCATTCTTCAACCTATACGGTATTACTGGTCAAAGGCACGAAAGTCAAACCCCTCCTCGCAACTCATTCAACACTTCCTGAACAATCACCCGAAAATCGGTAGTGTGGTTGTGGTCGTTGCCTAGGCGTTCATGACCTAGGCGCACCACAACCATATTGTATTCTGGAATAACGATGATGTACTGACCCAAGATGCCACGCTGATAGAAGATGTGCGTGCCGTAGTCGTCTGTCATCCAAAAGCTATGACCATAGAACGGCTCTACAAACGGAGCGGTGGCCATGGCCACAAAGGCGCTATCGAGTATCTGTTTACCGTTGTAATTTCCATGTTGCAAGAGCATCTGTCCGAACCGTGCAAAATCGCGCGCGTTGCTGTTGAAACAGCAGAAGGCAAGCTCTTTCCCTTCCTCTTTATCGAGATGCCACTCAGCAGCATGCGATGCACCAAGGGGTTTCCATAGTTTTTCGGATGCGTATTGGGCCATGTGTTTTCCAGTAGCCTTCATGAGGCACAGGCCCAAGAGTTGTGTAGCACCACTCTGGTATTCATAGCTTCCTGGCTTTTTTATAACGGGAACGTTTTCAATGAGCAGATTCTCTACATCGGGGCCATAATAGAGCTTGGCAGTTATATCGAAGGGATTGCTGTAGTGCTCATTAAAATCGAGGCCGGCCGTCATGGTACTTAAGTTGCGCAGCGTCAAATCATCGGCAAATTCGCCTTTCAACTCTGGTAGGTAATCTTTCACTTTGGTGTCCCAACTAGGAATAACGCCATCCTGAATGGCGCACTGAGTGAGCATGGTGGTAATACTTTTGGCCATACTGAAGGAGTTGCTGCGCGAAGAGTCTGCGTAGCCATCCCAATATTCCTCAAAAACGATTTCCCCATCCTTGACCATAAGAAAGGCCACGGTATTCGTTTGCTCCAATGATTCACGAAGCGTTCCCGAAATATCCCATTCGTAGTAGAAGTCGGAAACTTTCCATGGCTTCTCCTCACCCGCCTCCACAGTTCTTGTGTCAAAAAACTTGGCATCGCCTATGGTGGCCGAGGTATTGCCGTGCAAGTAGGCAGCCCAGAGACCTTTGAGCAAGAATTGATTACCAGAAAGGTAGGTGCTCACAACCAGTACCATCACTACGATGGCAATCCATTTAAGTACATTAAGAACAGTCTTCATATCAATTGAAATTATCGGTTACAAAAAACGGCATGTCAAAGACACACCGTTTTTAAATCAAATTATAGTCAAAGTGTTATCTATCAAACTTAGAATCTTCCACTTTTGCTGCCTGAGTTGAAACAACTTCTTGCGTAAGAATTACTTTGCCTTCAGCGTTACGCTTCTCCATTCTCACCGGAAAACCGTTTGAGTCGATGGTTGGCATGTTTCTTCTGATAATGGCAGGAATGTCGTTAAAGGTGAGACCCAAAGCATCTGTCAACCAATACGTGGTCTGGCTCTTTCCGTCAAAGTAAACCGCTTGCTTGCAGGTGTAGCCATTCATTTGAACCGCATTCTTCTCGGAAAGAAGCGTAACAGTAGGAAGCCCAAGGTCTAAAGCCGTTTTATTGATGGCAGTTACATGTCCTTCGGCCACCATATCCAATCCTTTCTCGTCAGAAATAATGGTGTAATCGGTACTTATCTCGCCAGCTTGCGAAGAGATATCCATTCTGCTCTTATCACCCTTAAGATACCACGTAAGCGTGGCCTTCTCTTTCATTTCCTCGTTGGTGGTTTTCATGTTGATTACCCCTTCAAAGTTCTGAGCCATGACAAGGTTAGCCATCATCAGCACCATTACAGTATATATCGTTTTCATCGTTTTCATTTCAAAGATCAAATTAAGGCCCTACAGTTCCTCTTAGGAAAGATGTATTGTAAAGGTTGTCTGGAATGTTTGTGGTAAAACCGTTGCGCTTAACCGCATAGCCTCCGTTTCCGGCAGCTGGAGGCGGAATTGGAAGTGGCAAAGCCATGTTGGTAACAACCGGTATGGTGATGGGGCCAATAAATGGAATGTTCACTACCACACTTACCGAAATAAGCACTTGCATAAAACCTTGTGTTCCAGGATAACCGTATGGTCCACCATTACCACCTACCGCATTTGGGTTGATATCAACCTGCGCAGGGCCAATAGCAAATGTGATAGGAAAATTCAAACTACCACCAGATCCAGGAACGGCAAATTGTCCAGCAGTTCCATCAACACCTTGACTGTACCATGAAAGGCCAATCATGTTCGGTGGTTGCGTTCCGCCAACCCCCAAATTGGCGCCTCCACCTCCACCTGCACCCAGAAAGAAACCAAATGCTGGTGCAGGTGGTGGAATTAGGTTTCCGGTGCTAATAGAGAATGCCATGGAACCTCCACCACCTCCACCTCCGAAGATGTTGAAGTTATTAATGATGTCCGCATCGAGCGTAAGTTCAATCGCATTTCCACCAGGAAATCCTTCTCCCGTGAGACCAAGTGCCGGATCGTAAGCATCGCCTCCATCACCACCTCTTCCGAGGATGTTTCCTTCGTTTACTATAGCAACCAACGAACCCGCAGGCAAAGTTCCGGTTGTAAATGCTGGACTTGCCGTGGTAGGGCTAGAAATTTCAACCCCCGGATCAATCAGACACACCACGCAAACAGGTGATGTGGTTGGAGCATTTGGGTAAAGATTGTAGAATTCCGTTCCTAGATTGTAATTGTTGGTTGTGTTAAGAACAGGAACTTCGTAGCACGGCAAAATCGTAAGTGAATAGACAATATTATAGGTGCTATTGTTACAAAGCACTTGCAAAACAATTGGATATGTTCCAGCAGGAGCGAATGGAGATGCGAAAAAATCAATATTCACCACGCCTGTAGAAGGTGCTGGATTTGGGTTAATTGTGGCCGTTAAACCAGCTGGCAACGTTGAAAGAATTGAGACAGCTATCTGCTGCGGATTACCTGCCGTTTGAACAATATTCAAAGAGAGGTTCTGATTCTGAGAAACTACACGGTCAATTGTATCGGCAATGCTACTTGGCGTTACATTCAGATAACAGGAGTTGCAATCCTCTGCAAAAGTGGGCAACCAGCAACTTCCGTTGTAATACTCTACCGTGCTATCAGTTGTATTGACGATAACCAAGCCAACTGCTGGATTGAGAATATTATTGCGCATCGTCTCATCCATCTGCGGAGCAAGGAATCCTTTGTTATCGGAAACTAAGTGCATAACAGCACTTGAATCAGGTGTGTCAGTGTTTACACCTACGTGGAATTCATTGTTCCAGATGAAGCTATTTGCCACCCAGTCATTGAAGAATACCGTATCGTACCGCATCGTCTGCCCTTGTAAGCCAGGAATGAGCGGACCTGGGTCGCCTTGTGGGCCGATTCCTCTTCGCCATAAAATTCCATCGAAATACCAAAAACTACTATCGGTAACCGTGTAGATTAGAAGTCCCGTTGCCGGATTTGTGATAGCTAGTGTATCCGTTCTAGGTATCAAAAGTCCTTTGTTCAGTGCTTGAATCTCAAGCAATGCACTTGGGTCAGGAGTGATGGTTCCGATACCCACATTATCTTGAGCAAGAAGGTCTGTTGCTTGAGTAAAAATAATTAGAGCTGAAAACGCTATAAACAGTGTGCGGAAATTTCGCATTTCAATCAAATATTTCAGGTTGTGACCACGGTCGGTCAGTTCAGGTTCGAAAATTAAGCAATTCATAGGTTTAAACGCCAAGATTAATTGGATAAGGCTATTTTTGCGTCCGTCTTCGGGCGCTTAGCTCAGTTGGTTTAGAGCACCACCTTGACAGGGTGGGGGTCACTGGTTCGAATCCAGTAGCGCTCACGAAAGTGAAATGGGAGGTGATCATGCGAATGGCATCCTCCCAATTTTTTATCTTATTGAAAGCATTTACAAAACTTCTTCTGTCATTAACCTTAATCATTGGATTAGCAACAATGGCCGTTGCCGATATTGGCGAAACCTTTGATTTAAAGCAGAAACGTGCTCAACTTATGTCCGAATTGGAACAGTTTAGGAGGGATTCAGCTGCATCTAAAGAGCAAATCGTTCTTGTTTCTGACCAAATCATTCTTTTAGATCAGCAGATTTTTGAAAGTTATAGCGAAACTTTTAATCGACTATCAAACAATCAATTGAAGAGTAACGCCAAAGATCAGGGATTGGTCTGGTTGGCACTTATAGCCACATTAATTTCGATTTTCTTCGCCATTCTTTTAGCCATGGCACGAGGTAGAGTAGTCGATAAAGGTGGTCTTGGTCTCTTGGATGTTTACAAGCAGCTTTCGCTGGATTTTTTCCAAAAAGTCTCACCCGAAAAGGCTGGTTCGCAACGGATGCTCCGTATAAATGTGGTGATTGTGGTGGGAATGGTTTGTATGAGCATATCGATTTTGGGTTTCCTGATTAGCAAATTATAGGATTCCCGAATCCTCAGTCCGTAAATTCGCGGAAATCATTTTTCTTGAAACTCAGAAAAATACTTCTAGTCATTTATAGCTTCCTGCCAATTCTTGTGTTGGCGCAGCAAACGATTGAGCACAAAGAGCTAGAATGTCAAGGGCATATTCCAAGTGAGTTTCTCACACCATCGTCTCAAAAATATAAGACTGCGGCAGATAGCTTAGCTTCGAGAAAAGAAGATTCAGAAAAAGAAACCAAGCAAAACTTTCTGCTCGAAAGCAGCTTCCTAATCAATCAGGTTTTGGGTAGCGGTAGGGTACTTTTTAACGACCCAGTTTCTACCTACTTAAGCCAAATTCTAGACACCATTTTGGTGAACGAACCTGAACTGCGCGCGAAGGTGAGAGTATATGCATTACGGTCTTCGTTGGTTAATTCATTCACTACAGACGATGGGATTATTCTGGTAAACCTTGGTCTAGTGGCACAATTAGAAAACGAAGCCCAACTAGCATTCGTTCTTTGTCACGAATTGGTTCATTTCACTGAGCGCCACGTTATCAACGCTTACGTTCAGAACGAAGAAATGAAACGGGGTGCGGGAGAATACAAGCGTGGGTCTTTTGATGAAAAAATGTTGGCCAAAAGTGGCTACTCAAAAGATCTTGAAAAGGAGGCTGACCGATTAGGATTAAAGCGATTTCTGAACACTAGATACAGTTCAGAAACGGTCTCCAATGTATTTGACGTGATGCGTTATGCGCATCTTCCGTTTGATGATGTGGCTTTTGAAAAAGATTTTTTCGATGAGGCCTACTACAAGATGGACGACTCCTATTTCTTGAATAAGGTGCGACCTGTGGAGGCAAAAGAGAATGAAAACCCTGAAAGTGACAGCCACCCCAGTCCTACAGAACGACAGCAGTTGGTTGGACGATACATTAATAACGGAAACATAAGACAATACACATCAAACTACTTGGTATCGGAAAGTCGATTCCAAGAACTGAGAAGCTCTTGCCGATTTGAGCTGTCCAACCTTTATCTGAAGAGTAATCAACCTGTACTAAGCATTTACAATTCGTACCTCCTCGGAAAAACCTTTCCAGAAAATCCATTCTTGCAGAAAAACATTGCTAAAGCGCTTTACACCCTTTCCAAATTCAAAACAGGAGGAAATTACGGATATGTACATCCCGGATTTTCGCACATCGAAGGCGAATCGCAACAGCTTTATCACCTATTCTACCGACTTCAACCAGATGAGCTTTGCATTCTTGCAACAGGTTTTATTTGGCGCCTTAGACTCAAACAGCCTGATGATGTAGACATAATTGCGATGAGCGAAGACATCCTCAAAGACCTTATCAATTTCTATCACACGCCTGGAATGTTTGCTCAGGAGCGCCCACCTGAAGGTTGGGATATTCCAGACACCTCTGCCATCAATAACAAATACGAAAGACTGAAGCAAAAGAGCAAGGAAAACCCGAAGTTAAGCATGATTACATATGCCTTGGTTGACCTTTTTGAAAGTGATCAATTTGTTGAATTGTTCGACAAACTTGAGGAGAAAAGATGGGGTAGCGAACACACATCAATTGCGCGCAATGAGCTAATCAAGCAAAGTAAAGACGATCAAAGACGTTGGAAAAATCATGGTTTTTCCTTGGGACTTCAACGTGTTGCAGTGGTATCTCCAACTTACACCAAACTCGATTTACGAAAAAAGCAACAGCATAAATTTCTACGCTCAGAATCCGCAAAACAACAGTTGATAAAGCAGATTGAGAATTCAACTGATCTGTTGAAACTAGACACCAAAATTTTGGACGTAACCATGATCGATTCAAACGAGGTAATTACTTTCAATGATATTACTTTTTTGAACGAATGGATTGATCAGCGGTTTCTTCATGTTGATGTTGATATGGTCAATCTCAATCAAGCTCGGATTGATTCCATTATTTCCCGCTATGGAACAGAATATTTTGCATGGACGGGTGTTATCAATTATCGAGAAAACAAACCATTGCTGTATTTCTATCTTTTATATGCTTTGATTCCTCCTGCCATTCCGCTTGCGGTTTACTATCTAGCACGCCCCAATTACGATACGTATTATTACTGCATCACATTCAATCTGAAAACGGGAGAACCCGTGCAGGTGAATTACAATAATTACCGCAAGCGAGATGCACGCGATTTGATGAACAGCAGCATCTACGACTCATTTTGGCAGATGAAGCAGAAATCTAAGAAAGGATGAGGTTGCTTACTATCATACTCATTCTAGCCGCTCAACTCGCCATCGGGCAAGCCCCAGGATACATGGGAAGAAAACTGCTAATCAGCAGCGAGGTAAGTTTTTTCAATGCGTTCTTCAACCCCAATCACAACTTTAGTGAAGGAATTCGAAAATTCGGATTTAACCTACGGGCTACCACCGACATCGATTACGTAATTGCACGAAACGGCACCATTGGTGCAACCTTTGATGTGATTGCAACGGGTATGAAATTCAATTGGAAATCTGACCAGTTTAATGAATTGTTAATTCCGAATATCGACCAAAATTTTGGCCATTCACGAATTACTGGCTACGGTTACGGAATCAATTACAAGCTCTTTCGAAATCCATCTCGTGGCGGAATCGCACCAATCGGCAGCTACATAAAATTTGACATTATGCTGTTGGATGTGCGTCTGCGGCCATACAATTTGACCACCGAAACGGCCCACTCCTACTCTAATCGTTTTTTTACTCCCGCTTTTTCTTTCACTCTCGGACAGCAACGCATCTTTTGGGACTTTTTTATTCTTCGAACTGGAATTCAACTCGGATTCGTTCCAATGGGTATTTCCCCCTATCTTCAGGAAATGGGAGATGGCATTGAACGTGGCACACAGGAACAAGACCTTCGAGCCAATGCTGAATCTAGACTTCTGACCTACTATCTTCTAAACATCAATGTGGGAGTAGGATTTTTGCTTCCTTTTAGAAACACTTACAAGTCCACAAACTAAGCGCCACCTATCCTAGAACAAGTACTCTACCCGTAAGCTAAACGCTGTGCTTCATTAGTAGCTGAATGTTCACGAAAACATTCTAAGTGAATTCCTCGCTATCGTACAACAAAAAGGGAGGCCGAGGCCTCCCTTTTTTAATAAGAAAACAGGTCCTACTAGTTGCCAAAAACGAAAGCGTTCAAGGCCATGAAGGAAAGACAACCACCTAGGAAACCGAGCGCTGCAAGCCAAGCAATATTCTTAACATACCACATGAATTCAATTTTTTCCATGCCCATTGCCACCACACCTGCAGCAGAACCAATAATGAGCATGCTGCCTCCTGTACCTGCCGAGAACGCGATGAAATGCCAAATGTGGTGGTCTATCGGAAATTGAAACATACCCATACTTGCCGCAACCAACGGTACGTTATCGATCACTGCCGATGCTGCACCGAGCAAAATAACTACAATGTCTGTGTTCGGAATGGCTGCATTCATTCCTTCAGCTAAATGAAAGAGTGCGCCAACCGATTCGAGCGAAGCCACCGCCATCAGAATTCCAAGGAAAAACAAGATGCTCGGCATCTCAATTTTGCCTAATGCGCCATGCAGCGGACTGTGGTGTCCTTGTCCGTCCGTAAGGTGGAAATTGCGGCTGGTTCTAATTTCTGCTACAATTGCTACCACACCCAAGGCCAACATCATTCCGATGTAAGGAGGCAAATGCGAAAGTGTTTTGAATATCGGGACAAAAACGATGGCTCCAAGACCAAGCAACAGCATACCAAGACTTGCTGGTTTTTCATTCGGGTCTGCGGCAGGCATTTCCACATTTCCTTTGAATACCGACATGAAAGAAGCTGCCGCTAGAGGGATAAGCACACAGACTATGGATGGGATAACCAAATGTTCAATCAGTTTGCCTGTTGTCACACGGTTTCCAATCCAAAGCATAGTAGTGGTAACATCACCAATTGGCGACCAAGCACCGCCAGCATTTGCCGCAATAATAATCAGACCAGCAAACCATTTTCTATCCGTAGCATCTGGAATCAACTTGCGCAGAATGGTAATTAGAACAATAGTGGCCGTTAGATTATCGATAATGGATGACAAAACAAATGCAAGAACGCTCACAATCCAAAGCAACGTCAATTTCTTGCGTGTTCTCACAAATTGTTTGATGGCGCCAAAACCATTGAAATGGTCGGTTACTTCCACAATCGTCATCGCTCCAAGAAGGAAAATGAGAATCTCGCAGGTTTTCCCGAAATGATGAAGCAGGGTGTTTTCGAGAATAGGCATGCGTGCATCATGCGCCATGGCGGCAAAACCTTCCATGAGATGTTGATGATGCGAATCGTACCAATTACTAAAACCATCCAGACCAAAAGCAACGGTGGCCCACATGAGGGCCATCATGATGATGGCAGGTATGAGTTTATCAATCTTGAGCTTATGCTCAAGTGTTATACTGAGATAGCCAAGGACGAAAATGATGACGAGAATTGTTTCCATTGTTTAATTAGTGGTTGTTTAGTTTGAGTTTAGAAACACGTCCAAGGCGGGGCGATATGTCTTAGGCTTTACGCCTGGGCGTCAGGTTAGAATACGAATTGAGTAAGTCCAAGAAATGCAGCACAACCTACCAAGAAGCCAATTGCTGCTAGCCATGCGATATTCTTAAGATACCACATGAAGTCGATACGCTCCATGCCCATAGCAACTACGCCAGCGGCCGAACCAATAATGAGCATGCTGCCTCCTGTTCCGGCAGAGAAGGCAATGAAGTGCCAAATGTGGTCATCTAAAGGAAGTTGAAACATGCCCATACTGGCCGCAACCAATGGCACGTTATCAATCACCGCAGAGCCAAAGCCCATTAGAATCACAAATACGTTATCCGGAATAGCTGCTCTAACAGCAACCCCTAATTCGAATATCATTCCCACACTCTCCAAAGCGGCAACAGCCATCAGAATACCCAAGAAGAATAGGATACTTGGCATTTCAATTTTGGCCAGCGATTTATGCACAGGACTGTGATGATGAGCAGCGTTTGACATAGTAAACGCACGGTGACTTTTTATCTCTGCTACCATACCAACAACCGCCAAAGACAACATCATTCCTATATATGGAGGAAGGTGAGTCAAGGTCTTGAAGATGGGCACAAATACAATCATTCCAAGTCCTAAAAGAAGCATCCCAAGGCTTGCTGGTTTTTCATCTGCTTCGGTTTTCGGACTCGTGAGTTGACCCTTGAAGGGCGGAAGAAGCGTGGCAATAAAAGTTGGAATAGCCATACAAAGCAAAGAAGGAAGGAATAGGAATTGCACCAATTTTCCAGCCGACACCTTGTCTCCAATCCAGAGCATAGTTGTGGTCACGTCTCCAATTGGTGACCAGGCACCACCTGCATTCGCTCCAATCACAATCAACCCTGCAAACCAAAGACGGTCTTCTTGCTTGTCAACCAATTTTTTGAGAATCGTAACCAAAACAATGGTGGCCGTAAGGTTATCGATGATAGCAGAAAGAATAAATGCCAATCCACCCATAATCCAAAGGAGAACCTTCTTCTCTTTCGTCTTCACAAAAGACTTAATGGCGCCAAAACCATTGAAATGGTCAGTTATCTCCACAATGGTCATTGCGCCCATGAGGAAAACGAGTATTTCGGCCGTTTTTCCAAGATGATGCAGCAACATTTCGTCCATGTGTGAGGCAACCAGGCCTTCAATTCCATCAATTTCGAAAACAGGAATATGTGCTAAAGCGATAACCGCCCAAAGAAATGCCATCATGGCAACAGCCGGAATCAGTTTGTCAATTTTGAATGTGTGTTCAAGGGTGATGGAAACATATCCAAGAACAAAAATTACAAGTAATATTATCTCAAGCATTAGTTTGTTGTTTGATTTTTAGGTTGCGCCAACAACTCTTCCAATGCCAGTTGAAAGGCCGTGTTGCTCACATTTGTAAGGGATGAATTTTTGTTATGCACTTTTTTGAGTGCGCTGTAAATGGTACGCGATGTGTCGCTGAAAATCGCCTCATCAGTGAGGTCTTTGTCTTCATAGCTCATCAAGAACGCGAACACGCGTGCCATGCCGCAATTGGCAATAAAATCAGGAATCAAGCTCAATTGGTCATCGGCTTGACTCATAATAGGTCCATAAAAAATCTCTTTGTCTGCAAAAGGAACATTGGCGCCACTGGCAATGGTTTTCAATCCTGCCTTAACCAAGCGCTGAAGTTGATTGGCAGAAACTAATCTCGATGCCGCAGCTGGGATGAAAATATCAGCTTTTACATCCCAAATTTTGAAATTGACTTCATCGAAGCTCATCATCCCATCAATCTCAAGCGTGTTGCCAACTTTATGGTTAACGAATAGGTTTTTAACGCCTTCTAGGTCAAAACCTTCTTCGTTTATCAAGCCACCGTTTTTATCGATGATTCCTACAATTTTAGCGCCTGCGTGGGCCAATTCCATGGCAGCTGCAGAAGCTACATTACCCCATCCCTGAATAATAACTCGCTTCCCTTCCAACGACTCTTCTTTGAAGATGGAGTAAAAATGCTTTACCGATTCGCTCACGCCAAATCCCGTTACCATATCGGCCACGCGGTATTTAGTGGGACCATCTGGACAATAATTTGGGTCTTCTAATACTTTAGAAACGCCATTTCTTAATTGTCCAATCTTGCGGATTTTCTCAGCTTCAGTCGGATCAAAATGTCCATTTACAATCCCTTCTTGCGGGTGCCAAATGCCGAAACTTTCGGTAATCGGAATCACTTCGTGAATTTCATCCACGTTCATATCGCCACCCGTGCCGTAGTAATTCTTCAAAAGTGGAGAAACGGCTTTGTACCAGCGCTCCAATACACCTTTTTTTCGTGGGTCTTTCGGGTCGAAATCAATTCCAGACTTGGCGCCACCTATTGCAGGGCCGCTCACTGTGAATTTAATCTCCATGGTTTTGGCGAGGGAAACAACTTCATCCTTATCCAATCCAACACGCATGCGTGTTCCTCCACCTGCTGCACCGCCTCTTAAGGAGTTTATCACTACCCATCCTCGTGCTTCGGTCTCTCGGTCGTTCCATTCGAAAACGATTTCAGGAGCCCGCTCCTCGTATTTTTTTAACAGGTCTTTCAATGCGCGAATACGCTCAAAATTTCCGCGCAAATGTAAAACAAATTCAAAGGGGTAATGGACTTCAAACGTACCCTCCTAAGAAGTTGGAAAATGCACCACTCCAGAAGAAGAATCGCACGAAGCACCCGTAACGCTTCTAAGTACATTTATTTCGCTTCTCATACGCAAGACGCCCAAAAAGGCAAAGATGAGCGCCTCCTTGAAATCTACAATTTCGCTTTTTGGAACTACGATTTCTGCTTTTGATAAAGCAGCAAGCCGCTCCATCAAAAAGCGGTTCTTAGCCCCACCGCCAGTTACAAGTACCAAACCGCCCATTGCTTTTGCATTAATTACCATGCTGATTTGCCAAGCTGCATGTTCTGTGACTGTTCGCAATTTATTTTCAATAGAAACTGATTTTTTTTCTACTACAGGATTGAATTCATTTTCTAACCATTCGCGCGCCAACGATGGTCTTACACCTTCAGTGTAAACCAGCAGAGAATTGAGCTCTGCGAGCAAAGTTTCATTCAATTTTCCTGCCCTAGCTATCGCTCCGCTTTCGTCAAATGGTTTGCCTAGCGAATTGGCAAGCGGATTGAACGCAATATTTACTGGACAAATATCAAATGCACGTCTTTCTCCGCCCTCTTTAAAGCTGATATTGGAGAATCCACCCAAGTTTAAACAAGCTTCATAATTGGTAAAAAGCAGTTCATCGCCAATTGGAACCAAAGGCGCCCCCTGCCCGCCAAGCGAAACATCTAAACTTCGAAAATCCGAAACGGTAGTTAGTCCACATGCATTCGCAATTTCCTGTCCATCCCCAATCTGCAACGTGAATTTCTTCGCTGGTTCATGAAAAACTGTATGGCCATGAGAACATACTAAATCTGGCTTTGCTAATCCAAACTTCTCCAAAAATATATTGACTTGACCTCCCGTAAACCTTCCAAAATCTTTACCTAAAGCACCAAGTTTTTCTGCTGTAAAAGTGTGAGCATTCCTGAGACCGAAAGACCACTTATCGTCATACGTAACACAATCTGATGCCACAATCTCAAACTGCCACTTACCATCAAAAGTGAATTCCACATAGCACAAATCCATCCCATCGAGCGATGTACCAGACATTACACCAATGGCTGTTGCTCGCTCTATGTTTAAACTCATCTCTTCCCGCATTTCTGCAAAGGTGCTAACTATTCACCGCTAGCTGGTCACTTTTCACTTCAAAAACCTACATTTGCCGCTCACCTAAGCACCATTTTAAGATGAAAGTTGAGTTGAATGAGGAGCACCTGATGATTCAAAAAGCAGCACGCGATTTCGCACAAACCGAATTGCTGCCAGGCGTTATTGAACGCGACTCTAAAATGGAATTCCCTCACGAGCAGGTCAAAAAAATGGGAGAACTCGGTTTCCTCGGTTTAATGGTAGACCCCAAGTATGGCGGCAGCGGAATGGACACCGTTTCCTATGTTTTGGCAATGGAAGAAATCTCTAAAATCGACAACTCGGCATCGGTATGCATGAGTGTTTGCAACTCATTAGTAAATTGGGGATTGGAGAAATACGGTACCGAAGCGCAAAAACAGAAATACCTAGTTCCATTGGCAACAGGTCAAAAAATTGGTGCATTTGCCCTTTCAGAACCAGAAGCTGGTTCAGACGCCACTTCGCAGCAAACAACCGCCATCGACATGGGCGACCATTACCTCCTCAACGGAACAAAAAACTGGATAACCAATGGCGGAAATGCCTCTACGTATTTGGTTATTGCACAAACAGATGTAGAAAAAGGCCATCGCGGTATCAATGTCCTGATAGTAGAAAAAGGAATGCCCGGTTTTACTGTAGGAGCAAAAGAAGACAAGCTCGGAATTCGTTCGTCTGACACACATTCCTTGATGTTTCAAGATGTAAAAGTTCCGAAAGAGAACAGAATTGGCGAAGACGGATTCGGATTCAAATTTGCCATGATGACCCTTTCTGGAGGTCGTATTGGTATAGCATCGCAAGCACTCGGTATCGCAAGCGGAGCTTACGAGTTAGCCTTAGCCTATTCTAAAGAGCGCAAGGCATTCGGAAAAACCATTAATCAACACCAAATCATCCAGTTCAAATTGGCTGATATGGCGACAGAAATCGAAGCTGCGCGTTTACTTATCTACAAATCTGCTTGGGAAAAAGACCAAGGTCTCAACTACGATGTCTCCAGTTCCATGGCCAAACTCTTCGCATCCCGCGTAGCCATGGAAACTACGGTAGAAGCGGTTCAAATTCATGGAGGCTATGGTTACGTGAAAGAATATCATGTAGAGCGCCTCATGCGCGATGCAAAAATCACGCAGATTTACGAAGGAACTTCAGAAGTTCAAAAGATTGTTATATCAAGAGCAGTAACCAAGGACTAAGACAAAAGCAACTCAGTTGCTTTCTCCAACCTATTCCCCCGGGAACCTTTAATAAGTACCGTTTCATTCTCTACAGGATGAGAAGTAAGCCATTCGTTCAATTCATCAACATCAAGAAAGAAGTTGAATGAGAATTCATTCTTAAAAGGAAGAAATTCCTTTCCAACCAAACAAACCGTTTTCAACTTTAGCGTAGTCAGTCGCAGACAAATACGCTTGTGTTCCTCGGCACTCGTTGGTCCAACCTCAAGCATCTCTCCCAATATCACCGAATGGTTGGCTCCATCCGAACTAATTAAGTTCGTAATCGCCACTTCCATACTGCTAGGGTTAGCATTGTAAGCATCCAATATAAACGTGTTTGAGCCGTTCCTCTTCACCTCAGATCGGTTATTAGATGGCTCGTAAGCCGAAAGCCCTTTGGCAATTTCTTCATCCGTCAGTCCAAACACGATTCCAATTGCAACGGCAGCCATAATATTTGGAAGGTTATACGTTCCCGTAAGATTCGTTTTCACAACGCGCTTCTCGTCAATCGCAGCCGACTCTCGTTTTCGTTTCCATTGCACCGAAACAAAATTCCCATCTCTCACAATTCTTCCCTGCACATCATCCGTTGGCAAAGCACCGTAAGAGAACGCTTTCTCACCATCCACATTCCCCACCAAAAGGCTATCGCAACTATGCACCAACAAATTCCCTCCAAACTGTCGAATATGGTCAAACAATTCCGCTTTGGTTTTTAGCACACCGGCCAATCCGCCCATAGTTTCTAAATGAGCTTTTCCAATATTCGTGATGAGAGCATAATTCGGGTCAGCAATATCACATAACTCTTTAATATCACCTTGTTTGCTGGCGCCCATCTCAATGATTGCAATTTCATGGTTCGGATTCAATTGAAATAGCGTAAGAGGCACGCCAATCTGATTATTGAAATTTCCTGCCGTGGCAAGTACACTATACTTCTGACTGAGAACCGAATACATCAACTCCTTTGTCGTGGTCTTGCCGTTCGACCCAGTAATTCCGATTACAGGAATATCAAATTGATGCCGATGGTAGGATGAGAGGTCTTGAAGCGTTTTTAGTCCATCCTCAACTTTGATGAGACCTTTCGCATCTGGCAAAGCCTGATTGTCTGTTATGGAATAAGCCGCGCCTTTCTCCAAAGCTTCCAGCGCAAAGGAATTTCCATCAAAAGTTTCTCCTTTCAGAGAGACGTAAATGCAGCCTTCCGTTATTTTTCGGCTATCCGTGCAAATGACTGGATGCTGTTTGTAAAGCTCATATAGTTCAGAAATCTTCATGTCCGAAAAATAAAAACCCCAAGCCATATTGGCTTGGGGTTTCAATACAGTTGTTAGACAATTTTAGTCCATTGTTTGGCTTCCGACTCGAACCATCGCGCAACGGAAACCAATATCATCAGTAGATTGCTTAGCATCCAAATAACGTCTGGTTCCAGGAACCAACCAATAAGCTCTGTCTTTCCAAGAACCACCTTTGTAAACGTGTGCCTCATCATTAATTAACGAAGTCGCACCCCATTCATACATACGCTTTGCCTCTTTTTGGCCACCCGTATTATACTCGTCATTGGTGTAAAAGATGGATGAAGAATAATCACCATCCAAGAAGTTGATGTTGTCAGACTTCTTGTAGTTTCTTCTTTGAGTGTTTTCTTCTTCAGTAACATCTCTCCAGATAATTCTACCTAAACTGTCTTTTTCAGCAATCTCACCTTCTTCCTCTCTCAATTGCGTTTTAAATACGTTACCTCTAAACATGTTGAAGTCATCATCATCTTCCATGCTTAACGGGCGATAAACGTCTTTTACCCATTCGCTCACGTTACCAGCCATGCAATAAAGACCGTAATCATTTGGCCAGTAAGAAGAAACATCGGTAGGAATGTTTGCTCGGTCATTCAACAGACCAGCAGCTCCCATGTTATCCCCTTTCCCTCTTTTGAAGTTAGCCATCATTTCACCTTTGAATTGATCATCAGCATTACGCATGTAAGCACCATTCCAAGGATAAAGTCTTCTTTCTGTAACACGCTCAAATACGGTGTTTCCAATTAGACCCAAAGCAGCAAATTCCCATTCTGCCTCTGTTGGGAGTCTGTAACGTGGCAAAAGAATACCGTCTTCAATCCGCACTTTACGTGTGTCTTTGTTTGGATCAAGGTCAATAAGGTCAGATCGCACAAGACCTTCATATTGTCCAGCCAAATAAGCATCTGTGTTAAAGTTGTCCTCATCCACCTGATTAGGGTTGGTTTGAAGGATTCCTTCACGGATAAGAATCATTTCGTTTACACGATCTGTTCTCCAAGCACAATAATCAGTTGCTTGCAACCAGTTTACACCAACTACTGGGTAATAGTTGTAAGCTGGATGTCTTAAATACAATTCAACATATGGCTCGTTAAATCCAAGTTTACTTCTCCAGACCAATGTATCTGGAAGTGACCTTTTGTAAACCTCAGGATAACTAGCTGAGAAAACGCGAGAAATCCAATACAGGTATTCACGGTAGTCAACGTTTGCCACTTCTGTTTCATCCATGTAAAATGAAGAAACAGTTGCTCTACGTGGGATATTATCCCAATCGTATCTAACGTCTTGCTCCACCCGACCCATTGTGAATGTGCCACCTTCAATAAATACCAGCCCAGGTCCAGTTTCCTGACCTTCCCATGGTGCAACCTCAAAACCACCATTTTTCGGGTCGTTGTGATTCCATCCAGTACTAGCTGAACGTTCTTTTTGACAAGCACCTAAAAAGAAGCTTGCAATAGCGAAAACGCCAATGATTTTGAAACCGTTAATTTTAAATGTCTTCATGACTATGTTGTTTCGGAACATGCTTTGAACGTAAAAACGAATCCTTTGTTACGTTATTGTATCAGAACGATGGACAATCGATTGCTCTGAACTTCTTTTTCGGCTTTCTGCAACCGAACTGAAGTCCGAGCGAAAATTCGTGAGATCCAGCGGTATTGTTTGTAAGGGACGAGACAGTAACGTCATAACTATACCCAAACTTAAATGCGCCTTGCTGAAATCCTAGCATCACGATGAATGCATCTGGATTATTGAAACTCTGACGGAACCAGATACCACCAACTATAAACCCTTTAGATAAATAGAATCCGTAGTTCAACTGCTGAAAATCTTGTTGGTGTTGATAAAGAATGTTTGGAGAAAGATTCCACTTCTTATCCTGCTCTCTTCTTTTTCCGAAATAAATATTAACGCCTGCGTGTCCTGTGAATTTTACTGGAAGTTTGCTGATGCCAGCAAATCCTTCATCTGGTTGGGTTATATGATGTGCAGCAAATCCAACGAAGAAATTTTCGGTATATCCTATAATACCTGCAGAGAAATCTGCAAATATCTTACTCAAGTTCGGCTGAATTTCGTTTGTCTGATAAACAAAGCCATATCGGGGGTCAATCATATCCCCAAAAGTCAACTTGTTCCAATCAATACTTCGCTGCATAATGGTGGCTTGAGCACCAATCCTTAAGGAGAATTTCCTTGAAATATTCATCCTATAAGCATAAATAAGGCTGCCTTCGAAACTATTCAACGTTCCTTCTCCGGCTCGATCGGCCATAAAATGACCGGCAAGCCCACCATGCAGCGCATTAACATCCATATCAAAAGATGCACTATACGTCACAAATGTTCCAGATATGGCAGGCCATTGGTTTCTGTAGTTCATACATACTCGAGGACATCTCTTGGAACCTGCAAAAGCCGGGTTCAAATAGATTGGATTTGCGTAGAACTGAGTGAACTGTGGATCCTGAGCTAATGCTTCATTGGCCGTCCAACTCCCTACTAATACCAACAAAAAGGCAACGAAAAACCGCTTTAGCATTCTGGTTTTTGAAATTTAAAGGACAATAATACGAATTAATTTAGTTTGGATTCCAAGCAACAAAGTAGACGAAAAATGATTGTTTTTGCACAATAATTCTGTTTGCTCATCGTTTTGCCGCTGTTTCATACATAAAACTTCATCAGGAAGTAAAACGAAAGACTGTCATTAATATTATAGTGCCGAAATTTACAGAGATTATTTAATGCACAAAACACTTGATTTTACAATGAGTACTTCAGTGAAACTATTCTTAATCTTTTACCTGATTTTCGGAAACGGAAAATGGGCTTTCTCTCAGAAGGGTTTTGCTAACGATGAACGCAATATTGTTCACAGGGTTACAGCCAAGGGTTCGGATATATTGCTTTGGTCAGCCCCTGTCTCGGAAATTAAATATGACGGTTCCAGAAAATCATTCCTAATGTTTGATGGTGCCGTTTACCTTGATGACACTTCGCTCCCCTTTGCAATTCGAAACATTCGAGTCAGTGCAGGAAACACAATTAAGGTGAGCTTAGAGAATCAGATTTTTGAACCATTAACAAATCTTGAAAAAGATGCTATTGGCAATCTGACTATAGGAACATCGATTAAAGTGAAGATGGATAGATACACCGAACGAAAGCAAAGTTTCGAACGTGTTTCTTTTGTTCCTTTAAGAAAGAATCCAACTTCGGGCCAACTGGAAAAACTAGTTTCTTTCAACCTTCAAACTCAACTAATTCCTCTTGCCAACCCGAAAGCTACGGGTACAAATGTTTTTTCGCAATCTTCAGTTCTTAATGGGGGAAATTGGTATAAAGTTGCGGTAAACCAGGACGGAATTCACAGAATCACATATAATGACTTGCAAGGAATGGGTGTTGATGTGGCGTCCATCGACCCAAGACGATTGAACGTGTATGGAAACGGAGGCGGCATGCTACCTAATGCAAGTAGCAAATTCAGACATGATGATTTGCAACAAAACGCTATTGAAGTTGTAGGGGAAGCTGATGGAAGGTTTGACCAAAGCGATTACATCGTTTTTTATGCAAAAGGGCCACATGCTTGGGTACAGGACAGTGCGAGTTGCGGCAATTTCCGTCATGAATTCAACTCTTACTCTGATCAGGCATACTATTTTATAACTCTTGATAGAGGAATGGGACGTAGAGTTGCAACCGAACCTCAAGCAAATAATCCTGCAACGCATACGGTTACCACGTTCGTTGATTACCAATTCCACGAATCAGATAATGTCAATCTTATCAAATCTGGGCGAGAATGGTATGGAGAAACATTCGACATTCAAACTACTTATGATTTTGATTTCGGTTTCTCCAATGTTCGAAGTGCCGACCCCTCTTATATAGGAACACGTTTCTTAAGCGGATCGAGCAGTACAACTTCATACAGCGTTAAAGCCAACGGAACAACCATAATTAATAGCACGCCTATTACTGGAGCTCCGGGTGGATACGGTGCAACAGCTACTTCTAAAAAGACATGTTCCGAAGTTTCTCTGGGTTCGGGAAACACGAATGTCGCTTTAACCTATAGTAAAGCTGGTAATCCGAGCGCTGTGGGTTGGCTAGATTATGTAGATGTAATTGTAAAACGGAATCTGCTTATGGCTGGGTCTCAGATGGCATTCAGAGACCCAGAATCAGTGGGAATTGGAAATATCGCAGAATTTCAGGTTGGAAACGCTAATAGCTCAGTCCGTGTTTGGGAAGTAACCGACCCAACTAATGTGACGCAAAGAGCACTCAATTTACAAGGTTCAACTGCCAGCTTTAAGGTTCAAACTGATTCTCTCCGTCAATTTATTGCCTTCAACGGAAGCAGTTTTTACAGCGTGAATCCGGTTGGGCAAGTGGATAATCAGAACCTTCATGGGCTGAGTCAGGCAAACATGATTATTGTTGCACACCCTAATTTTGTGTCAGAGGCCGAAAGATTGGCTGAGTTTCATCGCCAAAATGAAACCAACCCACTCTCTGTTCACATCGTCACACCACAACAGATATTTAATGAGTATTCGTCAGGCGCTCAGGACGTAACTGCAATACGCGATTTTATGCGAATGTTCTATGAACGAAGTACAGGTTGGGAAGACATGCCGCGCTACCTATTGTTATTCGGTGATGCCTCTTATGATTACAAAGATAGACTGGCAGATAACACCAACTATGTCCCGACCTATGAATCGGTAGAATCGTTGGTCCCTACAACCAGCTATGCTTCTGACGACTATTTCGGTTTGCTCGACATAAACGAAGGCGATTGGTCGCAAAATGATGCGTTGGATATTGGTATTGGCCGATTTGTGGTTCGCACTGCCGAAGACGCGAGAACTGTTGTAGATAAAATCTATCGGTATGAGGATTTAAGTATAGCCGACTTCAATACTCCTGACCATTGCACCGATGGTTCTTCAGCCATTGTTTCGCCCGATTGGAGAAACCGAATTTGTTTCGCGGCAGATGATGAAGACAGTAACATGCATGTTAATCAAGCCGATCAATTAGCCGTTTTGGTAGATACTATGTATCCAGAATACAACATCAGCAAAATTTATCTTGACTCCTATGTACAGGAATCAACGCCTGGTGGTCAGCGCTATCCAGAAGCGACTATCGATATCAACAACACAGTTCAGCGAGGTGTTCTAATTATGAATTACACGGGTCACGGTGGAGAATTAGGATGGGCGCACGAGCGAGTTCTCGGAGTTTCAGACATTAATTCATGGACCAACTTCTCCAATTTAGCTGTAATGGTAACGGCTACTTGCGAGTTTACTCGGTATGATGATCCAAGTAGAATATCCGCAGGAGAGCTTGTGCATTTGAATCCGAACGGAGGAGGAATTGCCTTATTTACCACTTCGAGATTGGTTTATTCAGCACCAAACTTCACTCTTAACAGAAATTTCTATCTCAATCTTCTTGAAGAGCAGCTTTGGGGACCACCAACAATGGGTGATGTAATCCGAATGACCAAGGTTGCTAGCGGAGGTTCGGTTAACAACAGAAACTTTAGCTTAATTGGTGATCCAGCGCAACGCTTAGCCTTCCCACTACATAAGGTAGAAACCCTAGCAATTAATGGTGATGATGTAAATTCTTTAACCGACACAATAAATGCATTAGAACTCGTTACTGTAACCGGAAGAATGAGAAATCGCAATGGACAATTGATGCCAGATTTTGATGGCGTGGTCTATCCAACCGTGTTTGACAAAAACTCGGTGGTAAGCACGTTGGCCAATGACCCAAGCTCAAACGTGCTTCAATTTAACGTTCAGAAGAACCTTATATATAAGGGGAAAGCGAGCGTGAAAAATGGTGAATTCAGTTTCACGTTTGTTGTGCCGCGCGATATTGCTTACAACTATGACTTTGGCCGCATAAGCTATTATGCAGAAGGGGAGAACACAAATGCCAACGGATATTTTGAAGAATTTATCGTTGGCGGTTCTAGTGATGGAACCCAAACCGATGAAAACGGTCCAGTGATTCGCTTATATATGAATGATGAAAGTTTTGCTTACGGTGGAACTACGGATGAAAGCCCATCATTATTTGCTCTTGTTGCCGATAGTAACGGTGTAAATACAGTCGGAAATGGAATCGGTCATGATATTACTGCGGTATTAGATGATAACGCATCCAATACTATAAGCCTAAACGATTTCTACCAAGCCGATTTAGACAGCTATCAAAGTGGAAAGGTTGTCTATCCGTTTAGCAACCTGAGCGAAGGCACACACAATCTCAAACTGAAAATTTGGGATGTTTACAACAACAGTTCAGAGGCTTACACCGAGTTTGTGGTGGCCGAATCGGCTCAATTGGCATTGGAACACGTGCTCAATTATCCAAATCCTTTTACAACAAGAACATCGTTTATGTTTGAACATAACCAACCCTGCAACAGTTTAGACGTTCAGGTGCAGGTATTCACCGTTTCTGGCAAACTGGTAAAAACGATTAACGAGACAGTTCTTTCCAACGGATTCCGAAACGACCCAATTGAGTGGGATGGTTTGGATGACTACGGACAGAAAATTGGCCGCGGAGTTTATCTCTACAACTTAAAGGTAAAAACACCCGATGGACAAAAGGCAGAGCAGATAGAACGCCTAGTAATACTTAACTAATTCTCGAAATACACAATGGCTATATTTGCAGCCCTCAAAAAAGAAAGGATGTTCAATTTAAGGAGTTTCGGCTCACTCTTTTTGATGCTACTGATGGCATCAACTGCTGGGTTCTCTCAGAGTACCACTACACAAGACGACCGTGCGGATGACATTCAATTGAATACGATTACAACGGCTGTTCCGTTTTTGATGATTTCTCCAGACGCACGAGCAGGAGCAATGGGAGACGTTGGTGCGGCTACCGATGCAGATGGAGCTTCCATTCACTGGAACCCAGCCAAAATGGCCTTCATTGATAATAAAATGGGATTTGCTGTTTCGTACACTCCTTGGTTAAGGGCCTTGGTTCCAGATATTAACTTGGCCTACATTTCTGGCTACGGAAAAATTGGAAAGAAAGGCCAGCAAACGCTTTCTGGTTCACTTCGTTTCTTCTCATTGGGTTCTATTCAATTCACCGATAACAATGGCACAAGCATTGGCAATTTTACACCAAGCGAATTCTCGTTGGATGTGAGCTATGCAAGAAAACTTTCACGAGAATTTTCTGGAGGTATCTCATTGCGCTATATCTATTCTAATCTTACAGGCGGCATAAACGTTGGAGGTGCCGATACGAAAGCAGCACAAACGGCAGCAGCAGATATTTCGTTTTATTACAAAACAAATAAGGTTGAAATTGCCGGTAAAAAGACAGCCATTTCTGCCGGAATCAACATCTCAAACATTGGAGGAAAAGTGGCTTACACACAAACCAACGAGGAGGATTTTATACCTATTAACTTCCGTTTCGGAGTTGGTTTCAAATATTTTGCTGACGATAGAAATTCAATTGGAGTTTACTTCGATATTAACAAATTGATGGTGCCTACGCCTCCTACTTACGGTAAAAATCAATATATCAATGATGAACTACCACAGGGAGATTCAATTGGTCAATTGAACAATCCAGCCAACTTGGACCCAACCTATCAGCAAATTATTGCTGGAAAAGACCCAAACAGAAGCGTTCCTAACGGCATGTTCACCTCTTTTGCCGATGCACCTGGAGGAAGTGCCGAAGAGCTTCGCGAAATTAATCTTGCAATAGGTTTAGAGTATTGGTACAATAAATTGTTTGCAATTCGCGCGGGGTATTTTCACGAACACTATTCAAAAGGAAATCGTCAGTTCTTTACCGTTGGAGCAGGAATTAGATACAACGTTTTCGGACTCGATTTTGCGTACCTCATTCCTACAACCCAACGTAATCCACTCGAAAACACGCTACGGTTTACACTCACATTCGATTTCGAAGCGTTCAAAAAGCAGAACGAAGAGAAAAACAACGACAAGCCTGAAGATTAATGAAAATCAGAGTCGGTTTCGGCTATGATGTACACCAACTTGCCAAAGGCGAAGAGCTTTGGTTGGGCGGAAAATTGATTCCTTCCGAATTGGGAGCCGTAGGTCATTCTGATGCAGATGTGCTTATTCACGTTATTTGCGATGCGCTATTAGGCGCAGCCAATCTCCGCGATATTGGTTTTCATTTTCCCGATACGTCCGCAGACTACAAGAATATTGATAGCAAGATTTTGCTTCGCGATGTGGTGAAACTACTCGAAGACAAAGGCTATTCTATTGGAAATATTGACAGTACCATTGCCTTAGAAAAGCCAAAGGTCAATCCTCATATTGAGGAAATGAAAACCATTTTGGCCAAGATTATGAAGATTGATGAAGATGCAGTTTCTATCAAAGCGACCACGTCTGAGAAAATCGGTTTCGTAGGGCGTCAAGAAGGCATTGCAGCTTTCGCAACTGTTCTCATTCAGAAGTAAGTACTACTTTAAGCGTCTGCAACTACAGGAATCATGGCTGAATTTTCTATTACTATCAAAGGATTATCAGTACGAAAATCTGAACTATCTGCATCTGATGCCGAGCTCCTAGACCGTGCAGAAAAAGCAACACTGAATGCTTACGCGCCCTATTCTCAGTTTAACGTTGGTGCTGCTCTTCGGCTAGAAACAGACGAGATTATCATTGGGAGCAACCAAGAGAATGTGGCTTATCCATCTGGACTATGTGCTGAGCGCGTGGCACTGTTTGCCGCTTCCACTCTTCACCCTCAAATGGTAGTAAAAACAATGGCAATAACGGCCCGTACCACCAAGTTTGAATTGACCGATCCGCTTGCCCCATGTGGCGGATGTCGGCAAGTAATTATGGAATATCAACGTAAGCAACAGCAGCCAATTCGAATGCTTTTGGCTGGTAAAGGAGATATTGTTTGGATTTTTGAAGATGCCTCTATGCTGCTTCCCTTCGGATTTGAAGCAGACTATCTTAAAGGGGACTGACACCTTTTAGACTAAATTCCAATAAAACTGTTCAAACCCCACGTTGCTTACCTTGGGGCATCTATTTTTGTACCTAAACACACCTTATGGCTAAGTCGAAATTTGGAAAAGAAACCTACCTAAAATGGTATGAGGAGATGCTGCTCTGGCGCAAGTTTGAAGAGAAAGCCGGCCAACTTTACATTCAACAGAAAATTCGTGGGTTCTGTCATTTATACATAGGACAAGAAGCTGTTGTGGCTGGAAGTAAAGAAGCGATGGAGGATGGCGACAAGGTTATTACAGCCTATCGCGACCACGTTCATCCCATCGCCTTGGGAGTTCCTGCCAAAGAAATTATGGCAGAGTTGTACGGCAAGAAAACGGGAATTGTGAAAGGAAAGGGCGGTTCTATGCACATGTTTTCGAAGGAGAAAAATTTCTTTGGAGGACACGGAATCGTTGGGGGCCAGATTCCGTTGGGAGCTGGAATTGCTTTTGCAGATAAATATCGTGGAGATAAGAATGTGACCTTGACTTACATGGGTGATGGCGCGGTTCGTCAAGGTGCTTTTCATGAGGCGCTAAACATGGCCATGACGTGGAAACTACCCGTTATTTTCATTATCGAGAACAACAATTACGCAATGGGTACTTCTGTGGAAAGGACATCCAACGTGAGCGAACTCTACAAACTTGGGCATGCCTACGAAATGCCAAGTGAAGCCGTAAACGGAATGAGCGTGGAAGCCGTTTATGAAGCCGTTAAAAAAGCAGCAGACCGTGCCAGAAAAGGCGATGGCCCAACGCTATTGGAGGTAAAAACATATCGTTACAAAGGCCATTCGATGTCCGACCCTGCCAAGTATAGAACCAAAGAAGAAGTTGAGAATCACAAGAAACAGGATCCTATTCAACAGGTTTTAGAGGTAATCATCAAAAACAAATATGCTTCCGATGAGGAATTGGAAGCTATTCAGTCCAAAGTGAATGCGGAGGTTGATGAATGCGTGAAGTTCAGTGAAGAATCACCATTTCCAGATGCATCCGAATTGTATGAAGATGTTTACACGCAGGTTGACTATCCATTTATAAAAGAATAAAAATATGGCTGAGATAATTCGCATGCCCAAATTGAGCGACACCATGACAGAAGGTGTTGTTGCCGAATGGCACAAGAAAGTGGGAGATGAAGTTTCTTCAGGAGAACTGCTGGCTGAGATTGAATCTGACAAGGCAACAATGGAGTTTGAATCCTTCTTTGATGGAGTACTGCTTCACATAGGAGTGCAGAAGGGAAAAGCCGCAGCGGTTGATTCCATTCTGGCAATAATTGGCAAAAAAGGCGAAGACATATCTGCTCTTTTGAAGGAAGCTACAGCACCAAAAGCTGAAGGGAAACAGGAAGAAAAGAAAGTTGAAGAGCCGAAGCAGAAAGAAATGACGGAGGCTAAAGTCGAGTCTAAGCCGACTCCAGTTGCTGTTTCAAAACCTGCAATTGTTACGCAACAATCATCAAATGGTCGAGTAATCGCATCGCCATTGGCGAAGAAACTCGCATCAGATAAAGGCATCGACATCCATCGCGTTTCGGGTTCGGGAGATGGTGGAAGAATTGTAAAGCGAGATGTGGAATCGTTTAGCAGTTTTGGACCTTCTGCAGCAAATGCAGTAGAAAGCTATAATGATGTAGAGGTTTCCCAAATGCGGAAGGTTATTGCCCGCAGATTAGCAGAAAGCAAGTTTTCTGCTCCGCATTTCTATCTCACCATGAAAATTGACATGGATGCCATGATGGATGCGCGTGATAGCATCAACAGCGTTTCTAAAATCAAGATTTCATTTAACGATTTAGTGATAAAGGCGGCTGCCGTTTCCCTCAAAGAACATCCACAAGTGAATGCAGCATGGATGGGAGATTACATTCGGTACAATCAACATGTTCACGTAGGCGTGGCGGTTGCCGTGCCAGATGGATTGCTCGTTCCTGTTGTCCGTTTTGCAGACACTAAACGACTGAGCGAGATATCTAACGAAGTGAAGGATTTTGTGCTTCGCGCCAACGACAAAAAACTTCAGCCAAAAGATTGGGAAGGAAACACCTTCACTATTTCCAATCTAGGAATGTTCGGAATTGATGAGTTCACTGCCATCATCAATCCGCCCGATAGCTGCATTATGGCTGTGGGTGGAATTGAAGAAATCCCAGTGGTCAAAAACGGACAAATTGTAGCTGGAAATGTGATGAAAGTGACGCTTTCTTGCGATCACCGCGTGGTGGATGGAGCATCGGGTGCCAAATTTCTCAAAACCTTTAAGAAGTTGATGGAAAACCCTGTTCTGCTTTTAGGTTCATATTCAATCTAAGTAAAATAGCGTAGACTTGGGTTTTTGAAACGCCTTTCTTTACCGTTTAAAACCCACACTATGAAAAAGATATTCTTCTCTTTATTGCTTCCGTCTGTGCTAATCTTTTCTGGTTGCACAGAAGATTTTGAAGATGCTAAGTATCGCTGCAAGATTAACGGCAAAGATTTCATCCCAAGCAAAGACCTTATTCAGTTCGACTATACCGAGAATGTTGGAAATGACCGCATTCGAATTAGAGGAACTGCGTTAGCCACCTCACAGCTTTCAAATAATCCTTACGGAGAGTTTGAAATTCAATTCTCATTCAACGACACCGCGCTTGCACCTGTAGAACTTGGGTACGACATCGTCTATTATGGAAACAACGAATGGGATAAAACCTTCCGCAGTTCTGCAACCGACCCTGGAACGCTGACCATTACCAGCCTAGATAAGACCGCCAAGCGCGTTACTGCCAATTTTGAGCTTACAGCTTACGCAGATGATGGATCAACGCTTACTATAACCGAAGGCTTTTTTGACCAAAGCTGGTAGCCATCTGTTTTTTAAGTAAAACAGCGTACGGAGATTTCTGTGTAATGGAGTTGGTTTGTCTGAACCAATTCTGTTTGAATGAAAATAGTTTCCGTTGCATTTCTCTTGGCGTGCATTAGCATTTCGAGTTGTAAAAAAGAAGCATTCGAAAACGCTCCGTTTCGCTGTAAGATTGACGGAAAGGAATTCATTGCTGGCAAAGACCTGATACAAGTTTCTGTAACTGGCGGGAACAATATTTACATTCAAGCAACCCGTGTTGCCAATCCACTTAGCGATGAGTTGTATGGCGAAATGAAGCTCGATGTGCTTGTAGATTCTATTGGCGTTGTAGCTTTGAATGGTTCTAACACGTGGCGTTGGAGCAACAACGGTGGCGATTGGTTCCGTTCAGTTGGCACCAATGCAGGCACGCTCAGAATCACCTCCATCGATTTCACCAAAAAGCACATTATAGGCACATTCGAACTCACCGCTTTCAATGATAATCAGACAGCAAGGCGCTCCATCACCGAAGGTTTTTTCGACCTCACGTGGTAGCATTGGGGTTTGTTGCATCAACCCTACGTTAAGAGAATTTAGATCTATTTGGCATTTGCGCTTTTGCCAGTGCACTACCTTCGGCATAAGCTTTCGGAACTATGGTTCTGATAGTGGATTTTCATTTGGTTTGGCTGCGGCTCTGCGAAAGTGGGGCCGCAGTATTTTTTACACAAATAGCCAACGCTGCTAGCATGCTTACTTTTTCCCCGTCCTATTCTGATTGCTCCACGTGCGGCCAATGCTGACTCCAGCGTGAGGAAGGAAATAAGGCTTATCATCAAACACATCCAATCCAATGATTGGCGTGAAGGTCACCCTCAGGAAGAAGGATTCTCCGTATTCATTCGGCTTGGCATGAAACCGCCAACCCACAGATGGCGCAAGAAATATCCTCGTTGGTGGATTGGTGAGGTAAAAGCCTTCGCCAAATCCCACACCTGGACTAAAATCCATACGGAACAGTGCAGCTAGACCAACTTCTGCGCGATGCTTCTTTTCTCCGAAGGTTACATTGGCTCCGACCGGAAAATGAAGTAATGTATTTGCTCTGCCAAACGGAATGTATTCAATTCCTGCCCGTGCAAACAGCGCCACCTTCTTTCTGGAGAATAGGAGGCGTTCGTAGTTAACGGTATAGAAATAGCCTGTTCCACCCAGCTCTACATAAAGAACATGCGGATTGGTGCCTTTGGAAGCGCCAACAGCTAAGTTCTGTGCCATGGCAGAACCGGATAAGAAGCAAAACGCAAGAAGAACAGGGAAGAACCGCAGCACACTAGCTAGCTGCAGCATTCTCTCTGATTCCCACAAGTTTGATGGCCGCTTCGACAATATCATCTTTGTAATATCCGCATTCTAAGTGCAATTCTTTCTGCGATCCGTGATCTACAAAACGGTCGGGAATTCCTAACCGTTGCACTTGGGCAAAGTAACCATTATCCGACATGAATTCAATGATGGCACTTCCGAAACCTCCGGTAAGACATCCATCTTCAATTGTTATTACTTTCTTGAATTTCTTGAAAATAGAATGCAGCAACTGCTCATCTAACGGCTTCGCAAAACGCATATCGTAATGCGCTGCCGAAATTCCTTTGACCTCTAACTCTTTGGTGGCATCAACGGCATAATTCCCAACATGTCCAAGGCTGAGGATAGCTACATCATCACCATCGTTTACTTTGCGGCCTTTGCCAATTTCAATCTCTGCAAATGGTGTTTTCCACTCTTGCATAACGCCATTGCCACGTGGGTAGCGAATAGACCAAACGCCTTTGTTTTCGAGCTGAGCGGTGTACATCATATTTCGCAATTCCTCCTCATTCATTGGAGAAGCAACTTTGATGTTTGGAATGCAGCGCATAAAAGCAATGTCGTAAGCGCCATGATGGGTAGCGCCATCGGCACCAACTAGGCCGCCTCTATCAAGACAAAACACTACGTTTAAATCTTGCAGTGCTACATCATGGATAACTTGATCGTAAGCGCGCTGCATAAACGATGAATAGATATTGCAGAAAGGAACTAAACCTTGCGTGGCCATTCCGGCCGAGAAGGTTACGGCATGCTGCTCGGCAATTCCTACATCAAACGCCCTTTTGGGCATGGCTTTCATCATGATATTGAGCGAACAGCCCGATGGCATGGCTGGTGTAACGCCCACAACCTTGTCATTCAACTCAGCCAATTCAACCATTGTGTGTCCGAACACATCCTGATACTTAGCTGGTTCTGGTTCGGTAGGTTTTACAACCTTAATTTCTCCCGTGTCTTTATTGAAAAGGCCGGGTGCGTGCCATTTGGTAGTATCCCCTTCTTCGGCTGGGCCGTAGCCTTTACCTTTTACGGTAAGGCAATGCAGAATCTTTGGTCCAGGAATGTCTTTCAGGTCGTTCATCACCTTAACCATGTGATTCACATCATGGCCATCAATAGGTCCGAAATAGCGGAAATTCAATGACTCGAAAAGATTGCTCTGCTTCAGTAGCGTTCCCTTAATTCCGCTTTCAATTTTAGAAGCAATTTCTTGGGCATTAGGGCCAAACTTGCTCACCATTCCGAGCAAATTCCAAACCTCATCCCTTACCTTATTGTAGGTATGAGAAGTGGTAATATCTGTTAAGTATTCTTTGAGTGCGCCCACGTTTGGGTCAATACTCATGCAGTTATCGTTGAGAACAACCAACAGATTGGTATTCTCTACTCCTGCATGGTTGAGGCCTTCAAATGCCATTCCACCCGTCATGGCACCATCGCCAATTACTGCAATGTGTTGTTTTTTCTTATCTCCTTTATGCCGAGAACCAACAGCCATTCCTAGTGCAGCAGAAATAGACGTGCTAGAGTGTCCTACACCAAACGTGTCGTACTCGCTTTCTTTTCTTTTAGGAAAACCGCTTAGACCTTTATACTTTCTGTTTGTATGGAAATTGTCTCTACGGCCAGTGATAATTTTGTGTCCGTATGCTTGATGACCAACGTCCCACACCAACTGATCATTGGGTGTATTGAAAACGTAGTGAATGGCAGCGGTCATTTCCACCACTCCCAGGCTGGCTCCAAAGTGACCTCCATTGACAGAAACCACATCAATGATGTATTGACGCAACTCGTTGCAAAACTGCTCTAGCTGTTCTTCTTTCAGCTTTCTGAGATCAGCAGGAACATTGACTCTTGCCAACAATTCGCCAGGAACGTATTTCTTATCTTCCATTAAGGCAGTTAAAAAGACAAGGGGCAAAGATAGCCAATTAGACAAAGTCGGAATCCCAACTAATTATAACAGTTGAGTTAGCGCGTTTGTTGGCTAAAAATGAACCTAACCAACCGCAATTACAGCTATGTAAAGTTTAGCTGCTCCGGCCTCTAAAAGGCGATTACCTGCCGCTTCTAAAGTGGCTCCGGTGGTAACTACATCGTCTACTAAGAGCACGTTTTTACCACGAATGGCATCCACATCACTTATTCGAAATACTTCTTCCACATTCTCTGACCTATCAAATCTAGATTTCCTGGTCTGACTATCGGTTGCCACCATCCTTATCATGGCATGGCTACGTGCCGGAACATCATAAACCTCACTTATTCCTTCGGCAAAATAATCGCTCTGATTGTACCCCCGCCTTAATTGCTTTGATGGATGTAGCGGAATAGGAACAATAACATCTACATCTATAAACCACTGATTGTCCCTTAGAATGATGGCAAATTGACGTCCAAGCTCGTGACCAATTCCCGTTTTGCTTTTGTATTTAAAGCGGTGCATGAGTTGCTGCACAGTAGAATCCTTCCCAAAATGAAGAAAACCACAGGCGGCATCTACTTTTATTTTCCCCCAAAAAAGTTGCTCGATAGGATTTTCTTTGTAATCCCAATAGTATGTTTTTGGAAGGCGTTGGAGACAGTTTATGCACACATTCTGTTCGTGTTTCCTAAGGTGCGCATCGCATCCACCACATATTCTGGGATAGAATAATCCAATCACATCGTTTATATTAGAAATCACCTAGAAAGATATATGTTGCAAAGCATCAAACCCTTGTTGCCATTGAGTTTGAAGTTACTCTTATTTTATACTTTTGCCACACTACCAATCAACCAAAATCTCTAAACGTATTAATCCATTATGGAAGAAAAAGAAAAGACACAGAGCAACAGAGTGTTTCTCATACTTGCTGTCATTCTGCTTGTATTATCTGGCATTTTAGGCTGGCAACTATTTGAGCAAAAAGAAGCTAACGACCAGCTTGCTGCTGAAAAGCAACAGTTGACGGTAGAAAAAAATGAGTTAGCTGCCGAACTTGACGAACTTCTAGGAAAATACAACGGACTTGAAGAAGAAAACGGGCAACTTTCGGAAGAACTTGAGGCACAGCGTCAAGAAATTCTTGCTTTGAAAGCCGATGTTGAAAAATACAAAGGCGATGCAGGTAAATTGGCTTGGTACAGAAGCCAGTTAAAAGCAATGAATGATAAGTATGCAAGTATGGAGGCCAAATTTGACAGTCTTGCTACGGTTCATACCACGCTTCAAGGAGAATACGGAAACCTAGAAGGCGAATACACCAAGCAAACGGGCCTAAACCAAGAGCTTACAAGCGAAAACATGAACCTAGCCAATAAAGTGGCAATGGGTTCTGTGCTTACGGCTTACAAGATTACGGTTGAAGGTGTAAGAGGAAAGAAAGAAAAGGTGAACAACAAGGCTAACAAGATTGAGAAGCTTCGTACTTGTTTCACGCTTAGCGAGAATCCTATTGCTAAGCCTGGTACCAAGAACATTTATGTACGAATTATTGGACCAGATGGTAAGGTTTTGACCAAAGGACGTGGCGAGGAGTTTGCATTTGAAGGTGGGTCTATGACTTACACCCTATCTAAAGAGGTACAGTATGCCAACAAGCAGATTGAAGATATTTGCATGTACTACCCTGCTCCTACCGAAGGTTTCCAAGAAGGAAAAAACACTATTGAGATTTACGTTGACCAGACGCTCATCGGAACTTCTTCGATTGATTTGAGATAAAATATTCCCGAATGAAGGGATAAGGAAAAGCCCATCTGCTTGAAGCAGATGGGCTTTTTCTGTAAAAACCTAATTCCATTGAGGCGTTTTTTCCTGTGAATCGGCTTTAGCGATGGCGCAAGTTTATCAACTTGTGCCGCAGGTTTTTGGTCGGAAATTGGGAAAATTTCGGATCGGAAACCTTGCCGAGGAGGACAGACTTCGAAATTCTGTGATCTAGAAAGAACACGTTACGGCTCCCGAGGGAGTTGCAGCAGATTTTTTGTGCAGAATCAAGTACGGTCTGTTTTCCGCGTTGGGCAGTTAGACCGCTTTGCTAAATTTCGAACTGATCTTTCTAACTTTCATGCTCGGAAAGTCCATGAGCACACAATACAAGTTCCATAACCCCGAAGGCCTGTACTTCATAAGCTTTGCCACGGTGGGTTGGGTGGATGTTTTTACCCGTGTGCAATACAAGGAGATCTTCGTGGAGAGTGTGCGGCATTGTCAGCAAAATAAAGGGCTTGAGCTGTTCGGCTGGTGCCTGATGACCAACCACGCACACCTGCTTGCACGGGCTAAGGAAGGCCACAAGCTGAACGACATTATTCGCGACCTGAAGAAGTACACCTCGCGTCAGCTTATTAGGGCCATTGAGCAGCATCCGCAGGAAAGTAGAAAGGAATGGCTTCTGAGCATGTTCGGTAACGCAGGAGCATACAACCCGAACAATACCAAGAATCAGTTCTGGCGGCAGGACAATCACCCCGTAGAATGCTTCACGGCAGAGGTTACTCAACAGAAGTTGGACTACATACACAACAATCCCGTGGAACAGGGCATTGTGCAATTTCCTGAACAGTATATTTACAGTAGCGCAGTGAACTATGCAGATGGCATGGGTCTGCTGGATGTTGAACGGATTGGATATTGAAGCAATGGGAATGGAATGCTTATATAGGAAGGATGCTACGGAGATCAGTCGGGAGACTGATCGTACCAAGTTCCACACAAGACGTCCTGCGGAAGTCTTGCGCGAGCGGGGGGACGGAAAGAACAGAACAACATAAGAGCAGCGGAACTGAAGAGGCTGCTATTAAAAAAACACTTCTCAGTTCGAAAACCTTCCTTTGAACCACGCCACTATCTGCTTCCCGTAAAAAGCGTAGATGAATATCCCTGCCATGATGTAGGGTATGAGCATGAGGTAAATAATGCCGTTGTTTAATCCATTGCCCACTGTAAAAGCATCATCACTCAATTGGTTAGAGTTGGTGGTGGCGCGGCACATAGAGCATTGCGCATCGGCAAGTTCTGGGACGAAGAGAAGAACAAGCAGGATGGCAAGAAGAAAAATGCCATTTCGACCTCCCCTAGCCCCTCCTTGCCAGGAGGGGAACTTGCGGCTAACGTGCTTTGTACTTTTCATCAGAATTCGTAATACGGTGATATCATTAAGTAAACCACTACACCTGTAACTGTTACATACAACCAAACAGGGAATGTGAATTTAGAGACTTTTCTGTGACGCTCTATTTTGCCTGTAAGCCCGAAGTAGAACGAAATAAGCACCAAGGGAAGCACAATGGCTGCCAAAAAGATGTGGGTGAGTAGAATGAACAGATAAACAGGTCGGATAGGGCTATCGGCAGGAAACTTGGTTTCCACACCAAATGAATGGAAAACGATGTAGGAAACCAGAAACAAACTGGACAACAGGAAGGTGGTGATGTTCAATCGCTTGTGCCATTGAATCTTCTTGTTCTTTATGCACCACAGCGAAGTAACGAGCAATGCCGAACAGGTACCGTTGATGATGGCATTTATCAATGGAAGCAGTTTCGCCCATTCGGGGATGTTGTCTTGCTTAGGTAGCGAGTAAAGCACCGTAACCACTCCGAAAACAACTACTGAGAGTGCCATTATTATTTGAAAGACTCTTTTGTCGGTCATTTGGTTCTGCCTGCTAGATTTAAACACACCCCTAACCCCTACTTCGACTTTGCTCAGCACAAGTCTCAAGAGGGGAATTAAGGCTTCTTGTTGTTTTTCTTTAATGCGAGTTCATACTCGGCTATCAATACTTTAATATCGTCAATAAGGTCGCGCATTTGATGGGCATCCGTGCCATCATAAACTCCTATAATATTTCCGTCATCATCCTCTCGTGAGCGGAGAATTCCTTCTTTATCAACCAATACAAAATACTCGGTATGCAGGAAGCCTCCTGGGGCTAAACTATCTTCCATTGCACTCGATAAGTACTCGAAAGCGACAGCGTAAAGCGAATCCTTTTCTCCGGTCAAAAAATGCCAATTCTTTGAGTCAATCTTTCGGTTATCGGCATATTCTTTCAGCTTTTCGGGTGTGTCTCGCACTGGGTCTACGGTATGCGAAAGAATAACGAAGTTGTCGTAGTGTGCAAACCTTTCCTGAATCTTCATCAGGTTGGCCGTCATTATTGGGCAGATGGACGGGCAAGAAGTAAAGAAGAAATCGACTAAGTAAATCTTGCCTTCTACATCTTTGTTTGTAATAATATTCCCGTGCTGATTGGTTAGTGAGAATTGAGGCGCCTTTCGGTTCTGCACCTCCCCGTTTACATCTGTATAGGTGATAAAAGGAAGGTGAGCAAAATTTTGCTCACCTTTTCCGTATACGTAAATCAAATAAAAGATTGTGGGAAGGAAAAGCAGTGCAAATAGGAGCAGATACTTTTTCGACCCTTTACTGTCGCTCATCAGAAACCGAAGTAGTTTTCTATTCCGGGTCGAAATCCTCCTGTGTACAAAGCCTCCACCAAACAAATGAATATCAAATATCCAATTAGCACGAAGTATGGTGCCAAAACAATCCATTGAAAACTTTTCTTCTCATCTCCCAAGTGCATAAAAATCATGGTGATGTAACCAGCTTTTACCAGCGTAAGAATGATGAAGGTGTACTTAAGAATAGAGGCCATGGACTCATCGCGCGACCACATCATTCCCATTGCTACTTCTATTATGGTAACTACCGACAGTAATGCCAGTACGCCCATAAATTTTTTGCGCATTTTTTTGCCTTCTTCCTCACTGTGGTGAGTGTCTAGGCTGTATTCGTAAATGTCGTCTCTTGCGTCCATTGAACTGCGGTTAAAAGCGATTAGTATTTATTAGAGTAGGTAGAAGAATGTGAAAACGAAGACCCATACAAGATCTACGAAGTGCCAGTACAATCCAGACTTCTCCACCATTTCGTAGTGTCCTGTTTTTTCAAATTTGCCCTCAACCACCATCAAAAAGATGATGAAGTTGATGCAAACTCCTGAGAATACGTGGAATCCGTGGAATCCAGTAATGAAGAAGAAGAAATCCGCGAAAAGAGGAATTCCGTATTCGTTGTGGCTCAAGTTAGCACCGTGAATGTGTGTGGCGGTTGATTTCAACACAGTTGCTTCATGCCCAGATACTTCTCTGAAACCGCTACCTTCTGTCAATTCGCCATCTCGGTTTACTGGAACAAGGAATGTTCCTTCTTCTATAACGTGAGTCTGCGGGTCTATTTTATGCTTCATCACGGTTACACCATCTTCCAAAAGATAGGCACCATGCTCTGTTCCATGAATGAAGTGATACCACTCCCAAGCCTGAGAACCTACGAAAACGGCTCCGCCAATAATAGTAAGCACCATCCAGAACTGAACGGATTTTTTCTTCATTCTGTGCCCCGCCTCTACAGCCAAAACCATGGTTACAGAAGATGCAATAAGTACGAATGTCATGAAAGCAACATACGCCAATTCGATATGTCCATCATAAAACGGGAAGTGAGTAAACACATCGCCAGCAGTTGGCCAAATGTCTTCGTACTTATGACGCATAAAACCATATGCTGTAAGTAATCCTGAGAATGTGAAGGCATCCGAGATGAGGAAGAACCACATCATCATTTTTCCATAACTGATTTTGAACGGTGAAGTTCCTCCGCCCCACGGAGATGCGCTATGATCGCTGTGCGATGGAGCGGCTGTTTGACTAACGTGTCCTGACATTATTTAGACTGATTATAAAGACCTGATTTTAAAGTCGGTGCAATTTTAACGAATTAATAGTAAAAACAAGAACAGGTATACCCACAGAATATCCAGAAAATGCCAATAGATGGAACCAAGTTCCACTGGAAGCACATTTGTCTGTGTAATTCGGCCCGAAAAAGTTTGAATTAATAGAACAAGTAACCAAATAATACCTCCAGCTAGGTGTAAGATATGAAGGCCAGAAAGGATGTAAAGAAAAGAAGCGCTTGCATTAAAAGTCTCTTCAATTCGCTCGTTTATTGGTTCAGACATAGAAAGATCACCGGGCTTATAAAAGTTTCCGTTTTCATACAACAACGGTTCACCCTTTCCCATAATAATGTAATCGACTCCATATTCGCCTTTTAAATCGCCCAGGTGACCTAAAAAGAATTTTCCTTCCGATTGTAATTCTGACCAACCTAAATACTGGGCTCCAGTAAAACCAAGTCCTAAAATAAAGGTAACAACTAACCAAAGTTTGAGTCCTCCAGTGTTGCCAGCTGTAATATTTCGTTTGGCTAAATAAATGGTTCCGCTGCTAATAATAAGAAGCACTGTGCTTATCCAAAACATAAGCGGCAGCTGGTCTTTTACCCAAAAGTGATCGGCCTGAAGTACGATGTATGCACTAGTAAATGCGGCAAAAAACATGGCAATGCTTGCCACGCCTAACCAGACTATCATCTTTTTAGCCCGGACATTGCCAGATTGTTCGTGTGTTTCTTCTTTCATTATAAGAACTTATCTATAAGGTATGCGAGTTGAACAACTGGCAAATAAATGAACGAGCCGAACATTAATTTCTTGGCATCTTCTGATGACAACGTTTTGTAAAGTTTTGCTGCTTGTAAAGCGAATGTTGTTCCGGCCACGATTGCAATTACTGCGGAAAAAATGCCAGTATACCCGAAAAACAAAGGCAACAAACTGACGGGAATCAGTCCGATTGTATAAACAAGAATTTGGAAGGCACTTGCACGGTCTCTACCACCTTCAGATGGCAACATTTTGAAGCCTGCTTTCAAATAATCGTCATTCACACGCCAAGCGATTGCCCAAAAATGTGGGAATTGCCAAATGAATTGAACCGAAAACATCAACCAAGCAAGCAATGTGATTTCTCCGAAACCTTTAGTTGCAGCCACACAACCTAACATGGTTGGAATGGAACCCGGAAATGCACCAACAAATACCGCGAACGGTGTCTTGCGTTTCATTGGTGTGTACACCGCAGCGTAAAGAACTAGAGCAATGAATCCGAGAATTCCTGACATCGGATTAATGAAGTAGCCGAGGATGCCGATTCCGAGAATTCCGAACGTTGAAGCAAGTACAATTGCCTCTGTCACGTTCATCTTTGATGTTGGCAACGGACGGTTTTTGGTGCGATCCATCAGCGCGTCTAAGTCGCGCTCGATAATTTCATTGAATCCGTTGGAAGCACCTGTAAGAAGTGTGCCTCCAATAACGAGAGCTGCCATTATAGACAGGTTCATTTCGGAAGCGGCTACTCCGTAGCAAATGACTGACGAAAGGACAACCAACGAGGCTAACCGAAGTTTCAGAAATTCTGAATAGTCTTTAGCTTTTCCCATGAATGTGACGCCTGTTGAGGCTGATGTCAATTCTTTTGTGGTCAATTTATACTAACCTTCGCTTTTTTACAGTTTTGCTTTTACCTCTACTATTTCGTAGCCTTCTATGATGTCGCCAACTTTGATATCGTTGTACTTATCGATATTCAAACCGCACTCAAATCCTTTGCTGACTTCTTTTACATCATCCTTGAATCGTTTGAGTGATGCCAATTCGCCAGTGTAAACCACAATTCCATCGCGTATTACACGAACTTTTGTGTTTCTACCCACCTTACCGTCAAGCACCATACAACCTGCGATGGTACCAACACGTGTAATTTTGAATGTTTCGCGAACTTCGATGTTTCCAACAATTTTCTCTTCAAATTCTGGTGCCAACATACCTTCCATCGCAGACTTAATCTCTTCGATGGCATCGTAGATGATGCTGTAAAGTTTGATTTGAATCTGCTCTTGTTCTGCCACTTTTCGAGCATTTACAGATGGTCTAACTTGGAACCCAACCACAATGGCATTGGAAGCGGATGCAAGCAATACATCAGACTCAGAAATCTGACCAACACCTTTCATTATAATATTGACAGCAATCTTTTCGGTTGATAGCTTGAGCAATGAATCAGAAAGTGCTTCGATTGATCCATCCACGTCACCTTTGACGATAAGGTTCAACTCTTGGAAATCACCAATGGCGATTCGTCTTCCAATTTCATCTAGGGTGATGTGTTTCTGAGTTCGAAGACCTTGCTCACGCTGCAACTGCAATCTTCTTGCTGCTACCGAGCGGGCTTCCTTATCATCATCCATTACGTTAAACGTATCTCCAGAAGATGGTGCTCCGTCCAGTCCCAAGACTTGAGCGGGCATAGACGGCCCAGCCTGCGTCATGGTCTGACCACGTTCGTTATAAAGAGCTTTTACTCTACCGCTATGGCTTCCTGCAAGAATGATATCTCCAACGCGCAGAGTTCCGCCTTGAACAAGCATGGTGGAAACGTATCCACGTCCTTTATCCAACTGGCTTTCAATGATTGTTCCTACTGCTCGCTTGTCTGGATCGGCTGTCAATTCAAGAAGTTCTGCTTCGAGCAATACCTTTTCTAGTAGCTTTTCGACATTCAGACCAGACTTGGCAGAAATCTCTTGACATTGGTATTTTCCGCCCCAATCTTCCACAAGGATGTTCATATTGGCCAACTGCTCTTTAATCTTTTCCGGATTGGCTCCGTCTTTATCAATCTTATTGATGGCAAATATCATTGGAACGCCAGCAGCTTGCGCGTGATTGATGGCTTCTTTGGTCTGTGGCATTACCGCATCATCGGCAGCAACCACGATTATAACTACGTCAGTTACTTGAGCTCCACGAGCACGCATGGCGGTAAAGGCCTCGTGACCCGGAGTATCGAGGAATGCAATGCGTTTTCCGTCTTCCAACTCTACACCGTATGCACCAATGTGCTGCGTAATTCCACCTGCTTCACCTGCAATTACGTTTGCGTCTCGTATATAATCGAGTAGTGAGGTTTTACCGTGGTCAACGTGACCCATGATGGTAACGATTGGTGGACGCTCAACCATTCTATCTGGATTGTCTTCGTCTTCCAAGATTGAATCTTGAACATCGGCACTTACGAATTGAACCTCGTGTCCAAATTCCTCAGCAACGATAGAAAGTGTTTCTGCATCTAATCGCTGATTGATAGAAACGAATAATCCCAAACTCATACATGCTGCAATAATCTCGTTCACCTGAACGTCCATCATCTTGGCTAATTCGTTTGCGGTTACAAACTCTGTTACCTTAATGGTTTTCTTTTCAAGCTCTTGCAGTTGCTCTTCTTGCTCGGTTCTTTCCTGATAGGCTTGACGTTTTTCCCTTCGGTATTTTGATCCTTTAGACTTGGAACTTCCACCACTCAAACGAGCTAGTGTTTCCTTAATTTGTTTTTGGATTTCCTCATCTGTTAGCTCTGCTTTTTTCTCACGCGGGGCTCTTCCGGGCGCACCTCCAGTCCTTGGCGCAGAACCTCCACCTGCCGCAGGTGCATCTCCTTCTGCTGGTCTTCTAACTCGCTTGCGCTTTCGTTTCTTATCTGCAGAATCATTAGATGTGGCAACTGGCTTTTTTTCTCTTGGTTTTTCAACCGGAAGCTCCATTTTCCCAAGAACCTTGGCTCCTGCCAATTTAGCGACATTCACCTTAATAACTTCGTCTTCCACCTTAGCTGCCTCAGCTATCTTGGCAGCCTCAGCCTCTAGCTTCGAAGCCTCTTCATCATCTATTTTTTTCTTGGCCGCTGCTTCTACCGCAGCATCTGCATCAGCTTTATCCTTTGCTGCTTTTGCGGCCTTTTCTTCCTCTAATTTCTTTTTGCGTGCGGCCGGATTGAGGTCATCCAAATTCATGGTACCCATGACTTTAGGGCCTTCCATTTTGGCGGCCTCAGCCTTGATAACAGCTTCTTTCTTCTCTCTTCTCTCTTCTCTTGCCTTTTCCTTTACCTCTTCCTGTTCTTCGGTGGCGGCAATGCGTTCATCCTTTCGTTGCTGAAGTATCTCGGATTTGGCCTCTGCTTCCATCTTAAGCTTACGATCTGCAGCAAACTCATCAAGCAGAATGTTGTACATCGCTTGATCCAACTTAGAATTAGGGTTCACGTCCGTGTAGCCTTTATCCTTTAGGAAATCGACTATGGTCCCCTTACCTACGTTGAGGTCTGTTGCTACAGCCCCTAATCTTCTAAGTATTCCTTCTGCCATCTATGCTTATTGCTTAATAATTCAATTCATAACTGATGAAATTATCAGTCAGCAAATTCCTCTTTAAGGATATTGATAATTTCAACAACCGTTTCTTCTTCAAGATCAGTTCGTTTAACAAGTTCGTCCTTTCCTAACTCCAAAACGCTTTTAGCGGTATCGCAACCAATTGCTTTCAGCTCATCAAGAATCCAGCTTTCGATTTCATCTGCGAATTCTTCCAAGTCAACGTCTTCCACATCAACATCCGAATCACGATAAACGTCAATCTCATAGCCAGTCAACTGACCAGCCAATCGAATGTTAAATCCTCCTTTACCAATTGCCAATGAAACTTGATCTGCTTTTAAAAACACTTCGGCTCTTGAAGTCGCATCGTTCAACTCAATTCGAGTAATCTTAGCTGGGCTCAAGGCACGCTGAATAAACAATTGCGAATTGTTTGTAAAGTTAATAACGTCTATATTCTCATTTCTAAGTTCACGAACGATTCCATGGATACGTGATCCTTTCATACCAACACAAGCTCCAACTGGATCGATACGATCATCGTAAGACTCGACAGCCACTTTGGCTCTTTCGCCAGGTACTCGAACAATTTTCTTAATAGTGATGAGACCATCAAAAACTTCTGGAACCTCGTTCTCAAACAAACGCTCCAAGAAGCGAGAATCTGTCCTTGACATGATTACAACTGGGTTGTTGTTTCTCATTTCTACCTCTTTGATTACCGCTCTAACAGAATCTCCCTTTTTGAAATAATCGCTAGGAATCTGTTCTGTTTTAGGAAGAATAAGTTCATTTCCTTCATCATCCAAAATCAGAATTTCGCGCTTCCAAATCTGATAAACCTCGCCAGTAATCAATTCCCCCTCACGGTCTTTGTATTTTCTAAAGACGTTGTCTTTCTCAAGGTCCATAATCCGCGAAGCAAGATTCTGACGAATAGCCAAAACTGCCCTACGACCAAAATCTTCCAACTTCACTTGTTCAGAAACCTCCTCTCCAATCTCGAAATCCGATTCAATCTTCAAAGCCTCAGACAATGGAATTTCCAATACATCATCCTCCAACTCGTCATCAGCCACGATGGTGCGGTTTCTCCAAAGTTCGAGGTCGCCTTTATCAACATTGATAATGACATCAATGTTTTCATCGGTTCCGTATTGTTTAATAAGCAATGATCGGAAGGTGTCTTCCAAAATGCTCATCATGGTTACTCTGTCTATGTTTTTGAATTCTTTGAACTCCAAAAACGACTCTACAAGATTTAAACTGTTCATCTCTAGTTATTTGAACGATATTACTGTCTTAGCTTCTTTTATTTCACTCAATGAAACCTTTACTGGCTCCAGTTCTTCTTTTTTCTTTTTTGATTCTGGTTGCACAGTGATTGATTCACCTGCAAACTCGGTCAATTGTCCTTTAACGCTTGTGCCGTCAGCCATCGTCACTTTTATCTCTCGCCCAACATTCTTCTTGTATTGAAGTGGGTGCTGAAACGGCTCGGTTAAACCAGGCGATGATACTTCCAACTCATAATCCTCAACCTCTCTATCTAAACTACCCTCGATGTGTCGACTCACGTTTACACAAGCCCTAACATCTAATCCTTCCAACGCATCAATAAACACTCTGATTCGATTTGTAGGCACAACTCGAACGGAAACAATAAACACATCTGTTCCCTCAATCTTTTCCTCAACAAGTCCCCGAACTACTGCTTCTGTTATCATCATTAAAAAAGGGCCTATCGGGCCCCTTCCATCAACACATCCTCAAATCGCGTGCAAATATAGCTGTTAAGTTCTAAGTTGCAAACCCCAAGTTCAAGTTTGTTTTGCGTATAGAAGAAATCTGAGAAGCATCAAACTCTCATTAGATACATGCACCAATTAATCTTGCTCATTGATGCAAATTTATGGTCCATTAACTTGAGCAAATGGCATCCAAGTTTTAAAACTGCCGTCTGAAACACAAAGCAGGTATTATCAAGTTGTTAAATTTGCGCGCTTTCAAGAAAATTTAGAAATGATTAAAAAAGTATTTGCCTGCGTTACTCTTATAGGATTAATCTCCATAAGCACATTCACAATTGCACAGAACAAAGCCGACATTGACAATCGTCTTTACGATAAATTCTCCAAAAAAGAAGTAAACGCACTCAGCGCATCTGAGTTAGATTACTGGACTTTTTATATTGAGAACAGTTTCCAGATTGTAGATATTCCAAAGGAGAAACCTGACGCTGTACCTGCAGTAGTGAGCCTAAAAAGCCTTGACAAAAAGGATATAAATGTGTTCAAACTAGGATTTAAACCGCACGCAGTTGCAAGAGATTATTTTAGAATTGAAGGAACGGACAAGATGGTTATCGTGCTACCACAGTCTGAAATTGACCAGCTTTTCAAAGCGAGATCAAACTAAACCAGAAGAGGATATCAACACATGAAAAGAATTGCATTACTACTTATTTCTATTGTACTCACTGGATGGCATGCGTCTGCACAACAGACTATTTCAATTACAGATGCAGGTCCGGTAACACTGGATTGCGGATTTGGAGCTCTTTACGACCATAGTTTTCAAGACGACAACAACGCTGCTCCTTATCCATCAAATTCAAACTTCAGCATAACCATTTGCCCAGACGGAACGGCTGGAAGCAAAGTGACACTGAGAATGTTTCCTGAGGTGGGCGATGTTTGGGATATACACGGTTCTGATACACTTTTCGTGTATGATGGAGTAAATTCAAGTGCTCCGCTATTAGGTGCTTTCAATAGCGATACTGATACGAATGGAATTAGCGTTCAGGCCACGTTCAACAACCCATCTGGATGTTTAACTTTTGTCTTTGTGAGTGATGCAACAAACGAAGGTGATGGATTTGGAGGGTTGATAACTTGTGGTTATCCATGTCAGCCGTTTACACCTATTGTTGTCTCAACTCCTCTTCAAGTTCCTGCAGACACAGGTTGGATTGACATCTGTTTGGGCGATACTGTTTGGTTGACAGGAAGTGCCAATTATCCGTATTCAGGTACAAATGGAGGCATAGGGTATGACCAAATGAACAGCAGCAGTAGGTTCGACTGGGAATTTGCAGACGGAACGACATTTGAAGATCAAGACAATGTTTATTTCGTGCCTCAGGTGCGAGCGGGTTATTTGGTAGAAATGCGCGTTACAGACACGCTTGGCTGCGTAGATGTTACCACCACTAAAATCCGAGTATCCACTATTCCGAATTTCAGTGAAACTATAATTCTTGCCGAAGACACCGTTTGTCCAGGCGAGAGCACGCTTCTCTTAGGTGGTGTTTCAAACACTGATACTGCTGGGGTTGCACCTACACAAGGCGCCTTTATCAATGGTGGAATATTTGCAGGTCTTACGTATCTCCCCGATGGGTCAGGAGTAAATTACGAAACCGACATTGAAATTTCGAATTTCGATAGCGGACAGGTGGTACAAAATGCTTCTGACATTATTGACATCTGTATTACCATGGAGCATAGCTATTTAGGAGACCTTGAAATGATGTTGACCTGTCCTGACGGAACAAGCATCATCTTATTCAATAGTTATACTGGCACTGGTATTGGGCCTCAATTTGCTGGAGGTTTTGGCGGAGGCGGAACCTTCTTAGGAGATGCTGTAGATAACACGAGCGGACAGCCTGGAATTGGCTGGGAATACTGCTTCTCTGATGCTGCCATTTGGGGAACTATGGGAGATGAACATCCTCAAAATACGATTCCAACGGTAGTAAACTCCGCAGGTCAATCAATGTCCCCTGGAACCTATCTTCCAGAAGAGTCTTTCGACAACCTAATAGGCTGTCCAATCAACGGAACTTGGACAATAACTGTAAGAGATAATATTGGAGCAGATGACGGGTATATTTTTGAGTGGGGAGTTCTTTTCAATCCAGATATCGACCCAAATGCTGAATTCTACATTCCGACCATTACGGATGGCTGGTGGAGTTCGGACCCAACGATTATAGCCAGTCAAGGTGATACTCTCATTGAAGTGTTACCCCCTAATCCGGGCGACTATTTCTACACCTTTAATGTGGTAGATGATTTTGGATGTCCGTATGACACAACATTGCAGGTTCACGCAGTTCCAAGTCTCACGTCTTTCTCCAATGATGATGTTTGCGACACTCAGTATGAACTTTCCGCAGCTGATTACGAAATACTTGGAGAGTGGACATACAATGGCCCTATAGGCGGAACGGCAACATTCTCTCCAAACCAATCAGCCTATGATCCAACGGTGACCATAAACGGCTATGGTGATTATGAATTCGTTTTCACAAGTGATTATTGTGGGCAAAGTGATACGATAGTTGTCGATTTTAATCCAACACCATCGCCTGTTAATTTAACAAATCAGACCATCTGCCCTGGAACAGATTTGACTTTTGATGCTGGTAACGAAGACATCGGGGCTACTTATTCTTGGTCTCCGGGTGGATTTAGCGGGCAAGTTTTGAACCTTGATTCTGTAACTACAGCGGGCGGAATTCAGGTCACCGTAACCAATGATTGTGGCACTTCCAATGGTGCAGCCACCATTACAGTTCATTCTGCTTCAGTCACTGGCCCAGTTCAAGTGTGCTTGGCTGATGATGCTGATTTGATTGCTTCTTTCACAACCCCTGGAGGTAGTTGGTCTTACACAGGACCAGCTGGAGCCGTTGCCACGTTCTCTCCAAACGAGGTTAGTGGAACACCTTCCGTTTCGGTAGACCTGCCTGGAGAATATCAGTTTGTATTCACCGATTCAGAATGCGCCATTCAACGCACATGGGATGTGTCATTTGCTCCTGCCCCTACGGTTGAGATTGTTTTGGACACAAATCGAATCTGTGTAGAGGACGATATCGTTCTTTATTACAATGTCAACACAGATATTTATGATGATTTGCAGTGGAATCCTTTCGGAGTTACTTCAGATACATTGATAATTGCAGGAACTGATTCGATGGCTTTTAGCATGTTTGACACACTTTTCCACGTAAGCGCAAGCATCAGCAATTTCTGTGGTACCGGTACCGATGAGGTTGTTTATCAAGTTATTGATTGCACACTGGACGTGCCTAATGTATTCAACCCAGAGTCAAACGTTGCTGAAAATCAATACTTCAATATTGTAGCATTGAATCTGCATGCTGGAAATAACGTCAAGATATTTGATCGCTGGGGTCGTAAATGCTATGATGTAGATGACTACCACCTAAATCCTTGGAACGGTGATGGTGCTGCAGATGGGGTTTACTTTTGGGTTCTTGTTCGTCCAGGTTATGAAGCCGAGACTGGATACGTACATTTGGTACACGGCTCAAACTAAGACCATCATTCTAAAGACCGTATGAAAGTCATAGATCATTTAAAGGGTGCTAAAGGCACCCTTTTTTCCATCGAAATACTTCCTCCGCTAAAAGGAAAAAGTATTGAATCTCTGTTTAACGGCATTGAGCCACTACTTGAATTCAAGCCGTCTTTTGTAGATGTTACCTATCACAGAGAAGAGTACGTTTACAAGAAACGACCAGGTGGATTTCTTGAGAAGGTGAGCATTAAAAAGCGTCCAGGAACCGTAGGTATCTGTGCTGCCATCATGAACAAATATGGGATTGATGCCGTGCCGCACATTATCTGCGGAGGCTTTACGAAAGAAGAAACCGAAAATGCACTTATTGACCTTAACTTTTTAGGAATTGATAACGTGCTTGCCCTGCAAGGAGACTCTATTAAGACTGAACCGAATTTTGTTCCTGAAACAGATGGTCATGCCTATGCCAATGAATTGGTTGAACAAGTGGTTAACTTGAATAATGGTATTTATTTGGATGAAGATTTAACCAATGTAAAGCCTACTAACTTCTGTATTGGAGTTGCTGGCTATCCAGAAAAGCACATTAAGGCTCCTAACCGCAAGACCGATCTTCGATTTTTAAAGAAGAAGGTCGATGCTGGCGCAGAATACATAGTCACTCAGATGTTTTTTGACAATAAAGCTTACTTCCGGTTTGTGGATGAATGCCGAGTTGCAGGAATCAGCGTTCCAATTATTCCTGGGTTAAAACCGATGACCACTAAAGGCCAAGCAACTGTATTGCCTAGCCTGTTTCATATTGATGTGCCAGTTGATTTATATGATGCCATTGAAAAATGCAAAGACAATGACGCTGCTGCCAAAGTAGGAATTGAGTGGTGTATTGAGCAAAGCAAAGAGTTGGTAGCTGCTAATGTTCCTTGTTTACATTACTATACAATGGGAACTTCAGGAGCAACGAAAATGGTTGCAGAGAAGATTTTCTAATTAGCGTTTAGCCATCATTCGTGCTACGTATTTGCCAATGATGTCGAATTCCAAATTAACCGTGTCACCTAGCTTCAAATCCTTGAAACACGTATGTTCAAGCGTGTAGGGAATAATTGCAACCGAGAAACCTGTGTTTGAAGTATCAAAAGCTGTTAGACTTACTCCGTTAACGGTAATTGAACCTTTATCAACAGTGAAATTATCGTCTTCTTCATGCTTGATATCAAAGATATTGCTTCCACCTCTCTCCTCCACTGAAACAACCTTTCCAAGTTGATCAACATGTCCCTGAACGATGTGTCCGTCAAACCGACCGTTAGCAGCCATGCATCGCTCCAAATTGACTTCATCTCCAAGTCTTAATTCCCCAAGATTGGTACGCTGGAGCGTCTCATCAATAGCTGTGACCACATACTGACCATTGCCAACCAATTCAACAACTGTCAGGCAAACGCCATTGTGCGCCAAACTCTGATCAACTTTAAGTTCGTGGCTAATCGAACTTTCAAATGTAAAATGGATGTTTGTGCCATCTTTTTGTAGCTTTTTCAGCTTGCCGAGAGTTTCTATAATTCCTGTAAACATGCTAATTCGGACCTTGGCCTGAGTTTCTGAGAAGTTGTACGTAACCGTGCAATTCGCGTGGCACCACACCAGCCAATCGGATTTCATTGACGGTGCAGATATAATAGTAAACGCCATCGCTGCAATTCAACTTCGTTCCTTGATTTGTTCCATCCCAAAGAATATCCGGGTCGGTTGTTTCAAAGATTTTCAATCCCCAACGGTTGTAGATTTTCATATCAATACTCTCTACAAAAGCATATGGGAATGGTCGGAAAAGGTCATTGTATGTATCTCCTCCAGGTGTGAACACATTGGGTAAGGTGTAATTGGAGCAGGCATCCACACAGACCGTATCTGAAACGGTAACGTTTTGAAAAGAATCTATCGCAGCAATGGCATAGCAACCAGCCATGGTATTTTCTAACGGACCATGGTCAAATGTTGCCCATGGTGCTTCGTGGGTTGCCACAATTTGCAATTCGCCTCCATAAGTTGGTGTGTATAGTACTCTGAATTCAATAATGTCATTGGCACATTCTGGCGATTGACTCCACGTTAGACTATTGATTAACTCCACACAGTCAGATTCAATCGTGATATCTTGCTCGCAAGGCGGAATGGAATCAATCGGTGTTGTACAACTTTCTTGCGACCAGTTGATGATAGGATGGATTACACCATCAATGGAATAATGTCCGATACTTTTCACCAGATAGCACATTTCAACCCCGTTGGCTAACCCAGTGTCAATGTATGTGTGTTCAATCGTTTCGCCAATGAAAACGAATGCTGAGAGGTCGGGCAACTGCCTGAAAACTTGGAAGGTGTCGTTAATCCATGGCACCGTTTCATCCCATACAAGTTGAATCTGATTATCCGTACCAATGGCAATGATAAATACTGAAGATGCTGGGTCAGATTCTCCGACAGAGAATTCATTTCCCGGTTCATCATTGAACAACTCAATCTTGTAATTAAACTCAAGTTCTTGGGTGTTAATCAACGTATCAATGAAAATCGTGTCGTTCAGATTAAAATAGGTTTCTACTAACTGGAAATTCGATGGGTCGGTCACATCGGAACGTAGGATGCGATACTCATAAGGTCCTGGAATTTGAACCGTATCCAGCTCCGTAGGTTTGCTCCAAGCCACATACATAGAACCATCATTAAGATCCGTGTTTCGAACGCTCACATTTGTTAGAATGGGCAAATCTCGTTTCAATTCTGCACAGAATTCTTCGGAAGCATAGCTCACAGCTCCATCTGGAAAACAAGCCACCACCATGTAGCAGTATTCCAATCCTAAGGTCAACCCTGCCCCTCCATTATCATCCAAATAAGATGTTCCAGCAAGCCCGGAGGTTGAGCCTATGAATTGATAGCCCGTGTAGCTCGGCACACCAACCTCGCAGGTGTCAGGAATAAAACCATAGAGTTCAATTCTTCGATAGATTTTGTATCCTGTGACTTCAGCGCAAGAACTTTGGTCCCAATTTAGTTGAATAGAATTTCCTAACGGGTTCGCATCTGGATTTTCGGGCGCTGGACCTACAACAGTAATAAAAGTGGTGTGGTAATCCACCAGTTCAATATCGTTTCCTGGCGGATCATCTTCCGCTCTAAACGACATGGTATAAGGCTGCAACTGAACATGTGTGCACTGCGGAATCCACCTGAAAGTGCTGATGGCGGTATCTTGTGCTGAAATAGGCTGATTGAACGTGGCAGGACTCACAGCTTGTTCTAACGGACCACCAGTTCCCGTTAACGTTACGGGGTCGCCATCAGGATCCCACGCACGAACAAGAAACTCAACGGTATCGCCAGCTGCCACACATATTTCATCAATCGTTCTTACTATAGGAGGATTGTTGCTGCACGGAAGAACGGTAACTTGCATATCGCGGATGGTGTAACCAATCTGGACATACGTTCCATCTTCCAACCTTCTCCATTCAATAATCTTTATGGCAAAGTTGAACTCGCCTTGTTCTTGAGGAGAATCCCATGTCAAGGTTCCCGTGATTGGATCAATGGTGGCGCCTGATGGAATACTGTATCCAGCAATTGGAATTCCACCTTCCCCAATACACGTAGTCAATTCGTAGCTAAGGCTATCACCATCGGGGTCATACGCCCCAGGATTGTGCTCATAAACTCGCTGAAAGCAGGCATCGTCAATCGGTGGATTGAGCAGAATGGGGGTACTACTCGAACCACTAAATGGTCCAAAATCAATATGTGTTTCAATATAAAAAGGCACGTTGATTGAATTTGGAATATTGATAATTCCACCGTTCCTATTAGGGTCTTCCATCGAGATAGTGTACCCGCTAAAAGACGCACTTGCATACGTGTGTTCCGCGATGTAAACGTTCTTTTTAACGCCAGGAAGAATAATTACACCATCTCCTCCACCGTTTGAGCGAAAAACGGTATCTAACGTATTGTCTCCCCACTTCACTTCCAAGGCTGGTCTGTCTGCCGGGCTATCTGGAACCGTATAGGTAGTAACAATTGCCCTTACGGTCAAACCGCCTAAAAACTCGATACGAATTTCTCCTGCACGGTTGTGCGTAGCCTTTGCCCCAAAAGAGGCAAGCAGAATAAGCCCAAGTGGAAGGAGTTTCTTCATTCGAATCTATTGGTAATTACGTAAACCTATTAAAAGTAGGTTTTATTGTGATAGCGTATTGTCAATAATCGATTAATTGTTGTTCCATGTTTACTGGGAGCGTACGGTATTCGTATTGCTGGGTTCTTAATTGAGGTTCAAAACCAGCTTCGCGAATAGCTTTCTGAATGGCATCAGCCGTAAAACGGTGCGGAGCACCAGCAGCAGAAACCACGTTTTCTTCAATCATAATAGAACCGAAATCATTGGCACCCGCATGAAGACACATCTGCGCGGTCTGCTTTCCTACCGTCAGCCACGAGGCTTGAATATTGTCAACGTTCGGAAGCATGATGCGCGAAATGGCAATCATTCGAACATATTCGTCAGCCGTACAGCTATTTCGAATTCCTTTCACCCTTCTTAAAAGCGTTCCGTCATCTTGAAACGGCCACGGGATAAATGCAATAAATCCTTTGGCGTGAGCAGGTTTCTTGGCTTGAACTTCGCGAAGCCAAACCAAATGCTCAAAGCGCTCTTCCAACGTTTCAATGTGTCCAAACATCATGGTTGCAGAACCAGTAATGTCTAATTGATGTGATGCTGCTGCTACTTCCAACCATTCTTTACCAGTACATTTTCCTTTGGAAATGAGCCTGCGAACACGGTCGTTCAGAATCTCTGCTCCCGCTCCTGGAAGACTGTCCAAACCAGCGGCTTTCAATTCGGTAAGTACGGCAGTATGCGTCATTCCTTCCAACTTGCTGATGTGCGCAATCTCGGGCGGTCCGAGCGCATGTAGCTTTAGGTTTGGATAGAGCGATTTGAGCTCACGAAAAAGATTAGCATAGAACTTTAACCCTAATTCTGGATGATGCCCTCCTTGCAGAAGCAGTTGCTCGCCACCATAGCGGAACGTCTCCTCAATTTTTCTTTTATACGTTTCAATATCAGTGATATAACTCTCTGCGTGACCCGGAATACGATAAAAATTGCAAAACTTACAGTTGGCTATGCACACGTTGGTGGTGTTCATATTGCGGTCAATGATCCACGTGACCTTGCCATCATTCCGCTTAGTCTTGCGCAGTTCGTTTCCCACGAACATTAAATCGGTGAGACCTGCATTTTCAAACAGAAACTGTCCTTCTTCTGCCGAGAGAAATTCAGCCTTCAATGCCTTATCCAGTAGTTTGCTGCAATCCATTTTATACATGTTAAACACTGCTTTCGCCATTGTGTTCGCACAGAACAGCCCGGCAGAACCTGTGTTAAAGTTGGTACTTTTGCGGCAACGAATTTACGAATTGAGAAGGGGTTTCCTTTCAGGTTCAAAACGGTAGATAAATGAGCAGAGAAGCAGATAAGATTAAGGTTGGGATTTCATGTGGGGATTTGAATGGAATAGGATTGGAAGTGGCGATAAAAACCTTTTTAGACAACCGAATTTTTGAGCTTTGCACTCCGATTCTTTACGCTTCTAAGAAAACTTCTGCGGCTTACCGTAAGGAGTTAGACATTAAAGATTTCAGTTTTGATGAGATTAATTCCGTAGAAAAAGCTAATCCGAAACGCGCAAATGTGCTCAACGTTTGGAATGAGGAAGTGGAACTGAAGCTCGGAACTCCAACTAAAATCAGTGGCGAATACGCACTCAAATCATTGCAGGCCGCTACAGCGGACTTGAAAGCTGGTAAGATTGATGTGCTGCTAACGGCACCCATCGATAAGCACAATATTCAGTCTGATAAATTCAAATTCCCGGGACACACTGAGTATTTGGCACATGTATTTGGAGTCGAGGAACACGCCATGCTGATGGTAAGTGAAAATTTAAAAGTGACTTTCATGACGGGGCATTTGCCATTGTCGCAGGTTGGCAAGCATCTTTCGTTTGAAAGCATCATTAAGAAGATTCGCTTTTTAGAAAAGTCGCTTCCTCAGGATTTTGGAATTAGACAGCCTAAGATTGCTGTTTTGGGGTTGAATCCTCACAATGGTGATGGTGGTGTTATTGGAACCGAAGAACAGGACGTGATTGCGCCAGCAATAAAAAAAGCGAAGGAAGATGGCATTTTAGTTTTCGGGCCGTTTGCAGCTGATGGTTTTTTCGGTTCGGGCGCGTACCGTCAATTTGATGTGGTACTGGCAATGTATCACGATCAAGGTTTGATTCCGTTTAAGACATTGAATTTTGATCAAGGCGTAAACTACACAGCCGGATTACCAAAAGTGCGCGTTTCTCCGGACCACGGAACAGGTTTCGACATTGCGGGAAAGGGAATTGCGAGCGAGCAATCTTTTAGAGATGCGCTTTTCTTAGGAATTGACCTTTTTAGAGAACGCGAACGATTTGCAGAATACACTTCAGACGTTCTAAAACCACAGAAGGAAATTAGACTGGAAGGTAGTGGACGTGGTGACCGTGGAGATAGAGGCGACAGAAGCGACCGTGGTCCAAGATCAGACAATCGCGGGCCGCGAAAGCCAAGACCCTCAGCTTCGAGAGAGAACGAATCTGAGAAAAAGAGCGAGGCTACGGACGACTAGCGTGAGGGATGGAAGCGACATCCTTTTTTGTTTTTCACAAAAAAGAAATAGCGGAAAGCCTGACCCCTTGCGCAGCTTGGGGGCACGCCCAAAAAATCATCTAATATCAATCAAAAAAGAGGCATTGCAACTTTGATTGAAATGTTTACTTTTGCAGCCCTCGTTCTGAAACATGGAAAAGTCTAGTGCATTCAAAGTTCAATTCTCAGGATTGAAACTAGGAAAACACCAATTTGACTTTGCTGTTGACGATTCGTTCTTTGAAAAACTCGATTATTCTCCAATCTCGAAGGGAGAAGTTGAAGTAACTGTTGTGTTGGACAAAAAGTCTACAATGATGGTTCTTGACTTTGAACTGAACGGTTGGGTGATGGAAAGTTGTGACAGATGCACAGCGGACTATCGCCAGCATGTGACTGGAGAACATCAGATTTATGTGAAATTCGGTGATGATTTTGACGAGCCTGACGATAGCCTTTTGGTTATTCCCAGAGACGAATTTGAATTGGATGTTTCGCAACTGATTTACGAGTTTATACAATTGAACGTTCCGTTGAGGAAAATTCCTTGCGAGGAAAGTGAAGACAATTCGATGTGTGATAAAGACACATTGAAGGTGCTGAAAGAAGCTGAAGCGGACGACAATAAGAATAACCCTTTATGGGCTGAATTGAACAGGATTAAAGATCAACTGAAAGATTAACACGTATTAAGTAGAATATAATGGCACATCCTAAACGGAAAATATCCAAGCAACGCAGAGACAAGAGAAGAACTCATTACAAAACTGAGGCTCCTACAATTGCTTTGTGTCCAACTACTGGCGAACCACATCTTTACCACCGTGCTCATTGGTACGAAGGAAAACTTTACTACAAGGGACAAGTAGTAATGGAGAAAGCATAACACATTCCGAAACTCGGATTTGTGAAAAAAAGGATTGCGGCTAACTTAGCCGCAATTTTTGTTTTGAGGGGTAAGGAAAAAGCAACGGAATGATGAAGACCAGAGCGGCCATCACGGGAGTAAACAGTTGGGTTCCTGAGTACAAACTCACGAATGCGGAGCTTGAAACCATGGTTGACACCAACGATGAGTGGATTCAATCTCGCACTGGGGTTCAAGAACGAAGAATCCTGAAAGGAGAAGACATGGGAACGTCCAAAATGGCGATTCCAGCGGTAAAAGGTCTTCTCGAAAAAACCAATACAACACCTGAAGATGTTGATTTGGTTATTTGCGCCACGGTTACAGCAGATATGCAGTTTCCGGCAACTGCAAACATTATTTCAGACCAATGCGGAATGGTGAATGCGTTCAGTTTTGATTTGAACGCGGCCTGTTCGGGCTTCATTTACGCGCTTACTACCGCTGCCATGTACATTGAAAGTGGACGGTATAAGAAAGTTGTGGTGATTGGAGCAGATAAGATGTCGTCTATCATTGATTACACCGACCGCGCGACTTGCATCATTTTTGGAGATGCAGCTGGAGCTGTTTTGATGGAACCTAGCACGGATGGAAACGGATTGATAGACCATCAACTGCACACCGATGGTTCGGGAGTTGTGCATTTGCATCAGAAAGCAGGTGGTTCTGCGCGGCCAGCCACACACGAAACGGTGGATGCACGTGAGCACTACGTATACCAAGAAGGAGCAGCCGTTTTTAAATTTGCTGTGACCAAAATGGCGGATGTTTCGGAAGAAATTATGCAACGAAATGGTTTGACTGCGGATGATATCGCCTACTTAGTACCTCACCAAGCTAACAAACGAATTATTGACGCAACGGCCTCTCGAATTGGATTAGACGAAGAGAAGGTGATGTTGAACATTATGAAATACGGTAATACGACCAATGGAACAATTCCACTGTGTCTTCACGAATGGGAATCGAAACTGAAGAAAGGCGATAATTTGATTATCAGTGCTTTTGGTGGCGGCTTTACATGGGGCGCGCTTTACTTGAAATGGGCTTATGAAACGCCTAAATAGCAAGATAGACTGCTCACAAAATTTATACATTTGAACCTCAATTAAGGGAAAAAGCATGGATATTAAGGAAATCCAAGAACTGATAAAATTCGTGTCCAAATCGGGCGTGAGTGAAGTGGAAATTGAATCTAAAGGATTCAAAATCAATATCAAAACACCACCTTACAAAAGAGGCGGCCAACCCGAAGTACAAATTGTTCAGGCTACTGCACCTCAACAGATGGCCGTAGTGCCGCAAGCCGTACAGGTTGCTACAACTCAACCCGCTGCCGAAGTGATTCCGGCCAAGGCTGAAACTCCTGCCGATAACGGCAATTACGAAGAAGTAAAATCTCCAATGATTGGAACGTTTTATCGTTCCTCTTCACCAGAAAAACCACCTTTTGTTGGGGTTGGTGATGAAGTAAAGAAAGGTGATACCATCTGCATTATTGAAGCAATGAAACTCTTCAACGAAATTGAAGCAGAAGTAAGTGGAAAAATCGTGAAGGTTTTGGTTGATGATTCGTCTCCCGTGGAGTACGATCAGCCATTATTCCTAATTGAAGCACATTAATCATTCAACCCGCTTATTGTGTTTAAGAAAATTCTAATAGCCAACAGAGGCGAAATTGCTTTGCGCGTCATTCGCACGTGCAAAGAAATGAATATCCGAACGGTTGCCGTTTATTCAACTGCCGACAAGGATAGTCTTCACGTTCGTTTTGCGGACGAAGCAGTTTGCATTGGCCCTGCTGCCAGCGCAAAGAGCTATTTGAACATTCCAAGCATCATTGCGGCAGCGGAAATAACCAACGCAGATGCCATTCATCCAGGCTATGGTTTTCTTTCTGAGAATGCCAATTTTTCAAGAATTTGTGGCGAGCACGGCATCAAATTCATTGGAGCATCGCCCGAAATGATTGACGGCATGGGAGACAAAGCTTCGGCTAAAGCCACCATGATAAAGGCGGGAGTTCCGTGTATTCCTGGATCAGACGGATTGCTGAAAGACCTTGCTGACGCGAAGAAAACCGCCAAAAAAGTCAAATATCCTGTGATGATTAAAGCTACCGCAGGAGGTGGTGGAAAAGGAATGCGCGTGGTTTGGAGCGAGGAAGAAATGGAAGAACACTGGGATTCTGCCAGAAAAGAAGCTGCGTTTTCGTTCGGAAATGACGGGATGTATATGGAGAAATTCATTGAAGATCCGCGACATATTGAGATTCAGATTGTGGGTGATCAGCATGGAAATTACTGCCACCTCTCGGAGCGTGATTGTTCTATTCAGAGACGCCATCAGAAATTAATGGAAGAAACGCCTTCTCCGTTTATGACGGATGAATTGCGCGATAGAATGGGCGAAGCAGCGGTAAAAGCTGCAGCTGCTGTGAATTACGAAGGTGCTGGAACCGTAGAATTTTTGGTTGACAAGAACCGCGATTTCTATTTCATGGAAATGAACACGCGAATTCAGGTGGAGCATCCGATTACAGAAGAGGTAATAAACTACGACCTTATTTGGGAGCAAATAAAGGTTGCTGCTGGAATTCCTGTTTCTGGAAATCATTATTTCCCACAGATGCACGCCATGGAATGCCGTATCAATGCCGAAGATCCGTACAACAATTTCAGACCTTGCCCAGGGAAAATTGTAACGCTACATACTCCTGGCGGTCACGGTGTTCGAATTGATTCGCACATTTACGCTGGCTACACCATTCCACCGAACTACGATTCGATGATTGGCAAACTCATTACCGTGGCACAAACACGCGAAGAGGCCATTGCCAAAATGCGTAGAGCGCTGGACGAATATGTGATTGAGGGCGTAAAAACAACAATTCCATTTCATCGCAAATTGATGGATGACCCTGCTTTTATCAAGGGAAATTATACAACCAAGTTCATGGAGACGTTTGAGCTCTAGTTAGCTTCCTCTCCAACCACCCATTGTAATTCACCAATTCTGCATCCGCACTATGTGGTGTTGCAGTCTTCGTGAACAGTTTGATGCGGTCCTTCATTTCCTCGCTGCGCAGCGAGACCCCTTTCAGAAACATATCTGAAATAAGATTGAGCAGCATCAATTCGCGCACATTCTCCTGATCTTCAACTTGGTCAGTGAAGTCCTTACGGATTTGTTTAATTCGGTATTCGAGGAAATCCGTGTCTCCTAACTCTAGACGAATGAGCACTTCCAAAATGGCAATTCTGAACTTGAGCGGCTCGGCCGTGTTGCCGAAGCGTTCGTGATGATAGAGTTGATTCAAACGCTTGATGGCCTCTCGGTAATTGCCCATGTCAAAATGAAATATGGACAGGTTGAGATACACGAAAACGATGTAGAAAGGTGTCTTCTTCAGCTTCTCGTTGTGCTCAAGTTCCAGCAAAGTGGAAATCGCCTTTTCCATATCCACCTTGGAATAATTGATGACCAGCGAATTGTAATAGAAGAACAGAAAGCGGTCGTAATGCAGACGGTCAAATTCATCCATTGCCACTTTTAGCTTCTCCGCCCATTGCAGCGACTCTTCCAAATTATTGTTCTTAAAAAGCGCATTCACCATGTAGGTGAGCATCTGCAATTTGGTCTGATGGTTTGACTTCGTGAAAAGTTTTTCCTGCTCAAATTCTGCATATGTCACCCGCAGGTAATCCTCCAAGTTGGGATAATCGTGCTGCTGCAACAGAATCTGACTTACCGCCTGATAAATCTTGAATCGCAGAGCAGAACTCCCTTTCAGTTCCTTGCTATCGGTGAGCCGCTGCACAGTTTCCTGAAGCATGTCCACCACAGGATTATCCACCGGAGAAAAGTTCTGGGTAATCTTCAATTTATACTTCACTGTTGCCAGAATATCATCAATCTGACGAATAGATTTCAACCTCAGCTCGTTCTCTTGCCGCTTGAGTATGTAAGTTTCGGGGTTGATACTCAGCATTTCCTGAGACAGGCGTATGAACTCGGTGTAGATAAGATCGAGCAGTTCCAGATTCTCTAGGCTGAGGGCGCGTTTCTCAGCCTTTCCTAGAAAATACTCCGCCAATGGAAAAAGATTCCGCGAGATATAATGCCGCGCCAAGTTGTAGAGATTAATGGCCTGCGCTACATCTTCATCCTCAAAATGCTGCACCATCAGGCTTTTGCTCAAATCCGATTTCAACCTGTTCTTGAGTCGGTAGTACGGATTCTTGTTTCCGTCAGGATAAAGTTTGAGACAGGCAGCATCCTCATCAAACTGTTCGCTTTCTTTCCGTATCAAATCAAATAGCTCAATGTCTTTTCGAGGTTGATTACTGGCAATACGTGAAGAATAAATCTTATAGAATCGAATCTCTTCTTTATTGAGTCCAAGAACCATTTGATTGAGCGTATCCATTTTGGGTGCGTAAGATTATTCGAAATTACAAAACCATTCATAGGTTAAACCGAATTACATTTGGAGAATGATGTTGGAAATGAAGCGAACAATAAGACTGATACTGGCTTGCGCTGGACTTGCTGTTTTGGCAAAACCAACTCAGGCACAAACAGTTTACGAGCTTCAGATTGACAGCATCATTGCGTTTCCAGACACGGTAGAAAACGGAGCCACGGTTTCGTTTTATATGATGGTGTCGATACAGAACACCCCACTCCTCTATCAAGGAAATATCTTTTTGGAGTTGGAATATGGAAACAGCTTTTATGCTGTTGATTCCGTTGAAAGCGCAATGGCCTTTCTCAGCCCCAACTACCCAAATACTATTCACGCTACGCATCGTTTTACCACCGAAAATGATTTAAGCATTGGCGATAACGTGGTTGTAGTTTGGCCTCGAATAGGAAACGGAACCAATCCGCCACAAGTGGTGCTAAATCCTTATGAAACCATAGTGACTTTGGTTGAACCCAATGGAATCCAGCATTCTGGCAAGAATCAAAGGCCATTTTTCTACCCCAACCCCGCCAATTCCACCATAGGCTTTGAGCAAGATCAATTTCATGAAATCAGTTTCATTGAAGTGCATGACGCCTTTGGCAGGATGGTTCTTCGTTCAGAACCAACTGTTCAAGTAGATGTTTCTAATCTTCCAGTTGGAGTCTATTTGATTAGTACGATTTCTGACAATCAAATGGCGCGTTCTGAGAGGTTGGTGATTTTCCACTAATCAACCATAATCCAAAGGTTAAAGGGCTAAACCAATCGGTTACCTTTGCACCAAAATTTGGACATGGCCTTTCCGAAATACTGCAATAGCCTAACTAGTTACAGCCGTATTCGCACACGCGAAGTAAAAGTTGGAAACATCGGAATTGGTGGTAACAACCCGATTCGGGTGCAATCAATGACCACTACTGATACCATGGATACGGAAGCCACCGTGGCACAAAGCATCCGCATGATTGATGCTGGGTGCGAGTTGGTTCGAATTACCGCTCCTAGCATAAAAGAGGCCGAGAACTTGGCTAATATCAAAGCGGAATTGCGTAAGCGGGGATATAATACTCCTATTTGTGCCGACATCCACTTTACGCCTAATGCTGCTGAGATTGCCGCTACCATCGTTGAGAAGGTGCGGGTGAATCCTGGGAATTATGCAGACAAGAAGAAGTTTGAGACGATAGAATACACTGATGAATCCTATAAAAATGAACTAGCCCGAATTCGCGAGCGATTCATTCCGCTTATTGAAATTTGTAAAAAGCACGGAACAGCCATGCGCATTGGCACCAATCACGGATCGCTTTCGGATAGAATTCTAAGCCGTTATGGTGATACGCCTCTTGGAATGGTAGAATCCGCGATGGAATTCCTGCGCATTTGTCGTGAGTTTGATTTCCATGAAATTGTGCTTTCCATGAAGGCGAGCAACACGCAGGTTATGGTGCAGACATATAGATTATTGGTTGCAACCATGATGGAAAATGGAATGCATTATCCACTTCATTTGGGAGTTACAGAAGCTGGAGAAGGAGAAGACGGCCGTATCAAATCTGCCGTTGGAATCGGAACACTTTTAGAAGACGGTCTGGGAGATACCGTTCGCGTTTCTTTGACTGAAGACCCCGAATTTGAGATTCCCGTGGCGCAGGCTTTGGTAGCGCGATATGATAAACGTTCTTGTCATGAGACGATAACTAAATATGCTGAGTACCCGATTAATCCGTTTCAATTCTTTAAACGGAATACAGATGTGGTACTAAATATTGGTGGAGAGAATGTGCCGCGCGTAATTGCTGATTTATCGGATAAAGAAAGTATCACCGCTGCAAATCTCTTTGCTTTTGGATACAATTATTCCGTTCAATCCGATAAATGGAATCTGACCGATCAGGCGTGTGATTTCCTCTTTATCGACAACAAGCAAGTTGATTTTGAGATTCCTGGAACTTTGGGAATCATTCAGAACGCTGAGACTTGGAACGGCACGAAAGAACGGCATTATCCGCTTTTCGATGCGGAATCATACTTGAATTCAGGAAGTGTTTCCAAAGAAATAAACTTTGTACTAGCAGAAATTAAAAACCTAACGGAAGATTTCATTTCACTTCTTCAAAAGGATAAAACCGCAGTCCTAATCCTTCAATCAGAACACGAAAACGCATTAGCAGAAATGCGAAGAGCCATTGCTTTATTTATGGAAAGTAATTTGAATGTTCCTGTTATCATTAAGCGAAACTATAGGTTGGATGAAAATGGATTCCAGCTTTATTCAGCTACAGATCTTGGAGGATTGCTTGTTGATGGTCTTGGTGACGGTTGCTGGATAACGAACCCAGGCGTACCGAACAAGGTTATAAATAGTACGTCTTTCGGAATTCTCCAAGCCGCACGTGCCCGAACCTCAAAGACAGAATACATTTCTTGTCCGAGTTGTGGTAGAACCCTTTTCGATTTGCAAGAAACAACGGCCAAAATTCGAAACCGAACGGATCACCTGAAAGGAATAAAAATTGGCATTATGGGCTGCATCGTTAATGGCCCAGGAGAGATGGCCGATGCAGACTACGGTTACGTAGGCACTGGAAAGGGCAAAATAACCCTCTATAAAGGACAAGACGTGGTTAAGCGCAACATTCCATCCGAAGGAGCATTGGAAGCCTTAGAAGAGCTTATTAAGACAAATGGCGATTGGGTAGAACGTCCAACGGTGGAAGCATAAAAAAAGGAGCCAAATAGCTCCTTTTCAATTCTAACTTATTGAGAAGTATTACTTCTTCTTTTTCTCTTCTTTCCAAGTCTCGCCAGAAAGCGTTTCCCACTTGGCTTTCATTCCTGCAATACGCACTAGTTCTGCTTCATAGTCAACTTTACCGTTGTCCTTGTTAGCCTCAACCTTTTCCGTGTATTGAGTAATTCTAGCCTTCAACGCGTCTGCTTCTTTCTTCACGTTCTCAGCATTACGCTCAGTCGTTTCTGTTGCTGCTGCCTTATCCTGTGCCAGTACTTCAACAGTAGTCAATGTGAATGCCGAAACTGCGATTATCAAAAAAATCTTTTTCATGTCGTTTGAATTATTTGGATTATAAAAATAGATATAAAAAAAGAGCCGCACCAAAAGGCACGGCTCTTCTCAATTAATTATCAGTTTATTAGTTAATCTGAATTTTGCGAGTAACTAGACCTTCAAGAGTCGCTACTTGTAGCAAGTACGTACCACTTGCCAAATTCAAGTTCAAATCTTTACGGAAACTGTTGTTCAATACAACTCCTTCGTTGTAAACCTGACGGCCTGCAACATCTAGAACTACAATCTGAACATCTGCTTCTACACCTGATACCTCAACCACAAACTGACCGTTTGATGGGTTTGGATAAACTTCCATTCCTCTTTCAACCGCCTCAGCAATTGTTGTTGGGATATCAGTTACCTGAATTGCTTCGCAGTACTCTGAAGTACATCCGTTCGCATCCGTTACGGTCAAACAAACAGTGTACGAACCATCTGCAGCGTAAACATTTGTTGGAGATGCATCTGTTGATGAGTTACCATCACCGAAATCCCATGCGTAATCAGTGATACTACTAGATGTAGTACTTGCATCTGTAAAGGCTACAGAAAGACCAGTAGCAACATATGTGAAAGCTGCATCAACAGTTGTTTCAGTCAACGTCACAAGCGCATCTCCTTCCTCACCATCATAACCATCGACCTGAACAAAGTATGTTTCTCCCGGAGTCAATCCGCAAAGAACAACTTGACTAGTCAATGTGGATCCAGTTGCATCTGGGTTGTCATCATTGGCACCTTCAAGAACGGCAGTTCCTGAAACAAGATCCTGACAGCTAACCGCTGAATAAACAGCCAGTTGTGTATCGAAATCAGAACCATCGGTAGATACAATAACATTACCGGAAGCTGGAGCTTCAAATGTGAACCAGATGCTGTTTTCAAGTGTAAGCGAGAAACTACACCATCCGTCTTGAGATTGACAAGAACCGTCTACGCCTGTTCCTCCACCTGGAAGCGCTTCTCCTGCCTCAGTTGTTGCTGAAACGTTAGAGAATGGTCCATTAGCACCTAGAACAAGTGCACTTGCATCACAAACATTATCGTTTGATGGTGCTGGCGGAGGCGTTACACACGTAAGCGTGAGGTCAAAATCACCCGATTCTGCACTAAATCCAGACACATAGATGTAGTATGTCTCACCACTCACTGTTGCTACATCAGCAACTGTTGATGTGTTACCTGTACAATTGAAGTCATCATCATTACCATCAACACAAACTAATGCGCCACATGAACCTGAGAAAATACCAATCTTAGTATCGTAATCTGCAGCATCACACGTTGTAACAGTAATATCTGAACCATCACTTACCCAAGAGTACCAAACACCTGGAGCAGAGGTAAGACTAGTTCCGCAGGTTCCAAGCGTTGCATCAGCAGTAGCACCAACCGTAGTACCTGATGTTGTGCTTCCACACGTAACGGCTATTGCCCCAGAACACAGGTCGTTTGCAGGTCCGCAAAGCTCAACCGTAATAGGAGCTCCAGCAGCATCAAGATTTGCACAGATGCTTCCACCTCCTTGTACAAGAGAAGGAAGGACATCCAACGCACTGGTAGTACCCAATACAACACCACTCAAATCGAGTGTAGCAGGATTGTAAACCAACGTGTGAATGATGTAATCTCCTTCAGCAGTCACTGTGAAATCTGGTGTTGCTCCTACTTGCTCAATAATCAAACCTGGGTTTGATGTAAGAACATATAGAACAGAATAGCCAGCAGGAACTACCGGAGCAGCATTCTCTGTTGCAGAAATATCAGCAGACCCTGCATCTAGACAAACTGGGCTTGCATCTGCAGTAAGCGTTCCTGCATCAGGTGCTTCTACAGTAACAGGAGCACCAGCAGCATCAAGATTTGCACAGATACTTCCACCTCCTTGTACAAGAGAAGGAAGGACATCCAATGCACTGGTAGTACCCAATACAACACCACTCAAATCAAGTGTAGCAGGATTGTAAACCAACGTGTGGATAATGTAATCTCCACCTTCAGTTACCGTGAAATCTGGTGTTGCCGCTACTTGCTCAATAATCAAACCTGGGTTTGATGTAAGAACATATAGAACAGAATAACCAGCAGGAACTACCGGAGCAGCATTCTCTGTTGCAGAAATATCAGCAGAACCAGCATCTAGACAAACTGGGCTTGCATCTGCGGTAAGCGTTCCTGCATCAGGCGCTTCTACAGTAATAGGAGCACCAGTTGCATCAAGATTTGCACAGATGCTTCCACCACCTTGAGTTATTAAAGGAAGAACATCCAACGCGCTGGTAGTTCCCAATACAACACCACTCAAGTCGAGCGTGATAGGATTGTAAACCAACGTGTGAATAATGTAATCTCCACCTTCAGTTACCGTGAAATCTGGTGTTGCCGCTACTTGCTCAATAATCAAACCTGGATTAGAAGTAAGAACATATCCAACAGTATATCCAACAGGAACTACTGGAGCCGCATTCTCTGTTGCAGAAATATCAGCAGAACCACCATCCAGACATACTGGAGTAGCATCGGCTGTAAGCGTCCCTGCAGCAGCAGTACAGTTGCATGTAATGGATAAATCGAAATCACCTGTGTTTGTCAAATATCCAGTAACATAGATATAGTATGCTACACCAGCTTGTCCGTAAAATGAATACGTTGAACGAGTACCGCTGCTAGTACAACCTGAATCGTCATCATTACCACCTACACAAGCCAAAGCATTACAATCTCCGCTGAATACACCAAGCTTGGTATCGAAGGTGGTATTTGCACTGCACGTACTAACAGTAACATCTTCACCTGTTCCAACATAAGTGTACCAAACACCAGGGGCAGTTGTTAAACTGGTGCCACACGTTCCAAGTCCTGATTCTGCAGCAGCAAGTGCTGTATTACCAGAGACTACATCACCACATTCAATAACTTCAGCATTAGCGCAAAGGTCGTTTGAAGGAGGTGTACAAGCTGAAGAAGTAAGCTCTAGAAGGTATGTTCCAGACCCTCCCCAAACAGATGTTAAATAGATGTAATAAGTCTGCCCATTTACAGTAGGAAAGTTAGGTATTTCTGAGGCCCAGTTTCCGCCTTCAAAATCAATATCATCGTTTTCGGCAACGCAAGCTCCACCACAAGATGTTGATACTGCCAAGTAGGTATCGAAACCAGAACCATCTGCAGAAATGGTGTAATCTGTGCCATCTCCTACAAAAGAATACCATACACCAGGATCACCGTTTCCTGTACAAGCCAACTCACCAGTTGCAGTTGCTCCAGCGGTAGACCCAATGAAGAAGTCTCCACAAACTAGGGCTGTGGCACTACCACACAAGTCATTTAGTGGCACCGGAAGAGCAGCACAAGAAACTGTAAGATCAAAATTGCCAGTAGTACCTGCAGTCGGACTCCAGTGACCAACATATATGTAGTAATCCAAGCCTGCCCATGCTTCAAACGATAATTCTGAATAAGGTGAACAACCGTCATCATCACTACCAACATCAATGCGGTTGTTACAATCTCCTGCAAAAACTGCTATCTCGGTATCAAAACCAGAGGTAGAAGTACAAGTGCCTACGGTAACCAATTGATTGTTTCCAGTATACTTGTACCAAACCCCTTTTCCAATACCTGTTGGAGCTCCAACATTAGAAGAAAAATCAGTTGAACCAGAAATAGCATCGTTACAAAAAACTTCAATCGCATTCGCGCACAAATCATTTGCTGGTGGTGCCGCGCAAGCAACTGACAACTCATAGCTTCCTACACCAGCATTGTAACTAGATACCTGAATGAAATAGCTTTGTCCATTAACACTAGTGAAAGATAACTCAGAAGTAGTGCCAGTTCCACCATCATCATCGTTGGCAAAACAAGTTGTAGCTCCGCATGTTAGTGTCACACTTAATTCTGTGTCGAAAGTAGTACCAGGATTATCAGTTGAAATAGTGACGGCATTGCCATCTCCTACAAACTCATACCATACCCCCAATGCAGTAGGTTGACATGTAGAAGGGTTGGTGTTCGTAGCTCCTACAGTAGAACCAGTCACGGATTCACCGCACACGATTGGAGTAGCATTCACACAAAGGTCATTTACTGGTATTCCTCCTGACTGCGCTTGAGCCCCAAAGGAACATGCTAGCGCAACACCAAGGAAAAGTGCTTTTGATTTATTGTATAATGTTCTCATTTGTCTTGGGTTGTAGATTTAACTTTATTAGCCTCCGTTTCCTTTCTAGCGGCAGCTTCTTTTGCGGCCTTCGCTTCTTTTAAAGCTGAGTCGCCCTGATTAACACTGGAAACTTTTCCAGCAACCTTCATTTCGGAACTAACCTTAATGTCTGTTTTAGCAACTGTTACTTGGTGTTCTTTCATATACGCTTTCTTCTCTTCAACGGTAACTTGTTTAACCGTTCCGTTTAACTCAGCGTAAGTCTCTGGATTGGCGTCAATCCAAGCTTGTTTTTCTGTATCCGACTTGAAGGTCGGAATGCTAGTGCTTTGCGCCATTCCTACGTGGTAGGAAGCTAGCAAAAAAGCAACAGCAACTACTAGTCTAAGTGTTTTCATATTGTTTGTAGATTAATTAAAAAGGTTTGTAATTATTATTCAGTCAAGGCGACAAGGTAAGTAATTCACGTAAGAATGCAACATGAATAATGAAACATTATCTAATTTTCAGGGCCACATGCGCATATGTGAACAAAAAAATTGGGCTTCTACCGCAATCGCCACCATATGGATGCTAAATAGAACACAACATGTACTTTAAAAAGAAACGCTCGGCAAAAAATGCCGAGCGTTCTCAAAACCAATTTGAATTGTATTCTTATTGAAGCACAATCTTACTTACGTGCGTTTGATCTCCTGTTGTAATCTTAATGAAATAACTACCTGAACTCAAATTCAGGTTAATTGACTGTTTCAAAATTCCGTTTCCAGCGAAGGTTTGTGCGTACACTTGTCTTCCTGAAACATCCATAACGGTAAGGTCGGCATGATTCTGCACCTTTTCGATTTCAAAAGTGATGTCGCCATTAGACGGATTAGGATAAATAGTCACCTTACTTGATTTTGTTTCTGCAACGCCAACTGGGGGCGAATCGGTCAAAATCATACGGATAATATAAGTAATATAGAATTCGAAGTCTTCTGGATTAGACCATCCTGCGTTCGGATTGGTTGGCCAATCAACCCAAGATTTTCCTGGAGTGTAAATGTCAGCTGTGGTAGCAAGATTGAGTATGCTATCGTATTCAACAGCGGTAACCACATATTCTCCTGGATTAAGGAGAACGGGACCATTTTCCATACCTAATACCATTAACGTATCTAAATCATCAACGAAATACGCAGTTTCCGTTGAAGCAATGATTGTATTAGGAACGCCACCAACCGTATTCCAAACAACTGCTGACGTTGGTTCGCCTGTATGACCTCCAACGACATAATACAGAACAGAGTCTAGGTAGGTAGGAGCAAAAATCTCAAATGAGTTGCCGATATATCCACCATTCTGAGCGCCAATTCCAAGAGAGCCGGTAATATTACCATTGTCTCGTGCGTATATGCCTTCGTCAACAATTAGTGTCGGTACTTCTGGCAAATAATTATTAGCCGGAAGCTGATCTGTTTCCGTCATTACAGCAAAGAAATCGAAGTAGTAAACGTCAGCAATCGCAGGTGGTGTAACAGCTGGCGTAGTAAAGTTGGCGGACGCACTTGGAGCCAATGACGTAACTGGAGTTGCAGGAACAGTTGCAAGCAATGTTGGAGTTCCGTCATAAACGTCAACTTCGAGATTGACATCTGATGCTACCAACAGACCTGAATTACGAATTGTAGCAGAACCAGAAACGGGCTGTAATTGAGAAATTGGCACGATGGTGTACTCAGAATTCAATGAAAGACTAGTTAATTCTACATCATTATTCACCTGCGAAGTGACAGCAACATCATCAATAAGAAGAAGAAACTTATCGTTTGAGTTATTTCGGAAGCCGATACGAACTGTCTGGTTTTGATAGTTCAAAGCCTGCAGATTTACTTGGCGATCTGTCCATGCTGAATTTTCGGCTGCAATTGTGGCAAGTACTATACTTGACCCAAGCACGGAGGTTGGCGTGCCGCCAGCGGTCCAAATTCTCACCTCGTACCCATCAGGAAAATCAGCATCGTATGCCAATCCTTTCCACGACAGAATGCAATTGGTGGTAAGTGCAATTGGTGGCGTCCACATCCAATCATTAGCTGTTGCTGCAGGTGCGTACCACGATGTGCTGAAGGCTGCAGAATCTGCTACATCATTTGCAAAATCTTCTCTTCTTTCCCATGCGTCATTTACGTAAGCAACGTTTGCAGCAGGCGTGAGACCATCGCCATTAATCAGCGTCCAACCTGCCGGGAATGCATACGTACCTGCACCGCCAGCAGTTGACCCGCTTATGTTATCAAAATCCTCAGAGAACAGGACTTGAGCTGATGCGCTCATGGCAAAGGCTCCTAAGAGAACGACTATTAGTGTAAAAATCTTTTTCATAGCGAGTTATTGTGGGGTTGATGAGGTTGGTCTTCTCTTGTTCAGAACAGCAATTTTTTTAAGGTAGTCTTCTCTTAAAAAGCCCTCCTTTCCTTCGTTTTCGACCATTTGCTGTTCTACCTTGATGATGGCTGCATCCACTTGCTCATTGGTAAGCACTATTCGGCTCTTTTCTGCTCGAATGGCTTCAGCATTAGAATCGTTTTCGAACTTAGCTGTAGCATCAGAAGAACTTGCACTGAGAGTTGAGCTCTTTCGAATTTGAGTTGCATTCGAAGCATGGTGCTCGGAGGTTTGGGAACTGACTTGCGCATAGCCCACCGCTGTTGCGCCAAAAATTAAGACGGCATTAAGTAGTTGTTTTTTCATAATGATGTGGTTTTGATTACACATCAAAAATAATCAAGACTTCAACGTTTGACAGGATTACCTACAACTATATTTACGGCCTTTGGCTGGGAAACTGGTATTAGCGAATCATTCTTAGCTATTACTAGTTTAAACTTGGCCATGAGATTTTCGGCAATTGGAAGTGCAGACGGTAATTCTTCGCGCCTATGATCTACTTGCTTACCGTTTTTCCAGAAGCGAAAACACACGTGCGGACCTGTAGCTAAGCCCGTACTTCCGACATAGCCAATTACGTCTCCTTGCTGCACTCGGGCTCCTGGTTTGATACCGGATTTAATCTTGGACATGTGCAGGTATTGCGTTTCATAAACGCTATTGTGGCGCATCTTCACGTAATTGCCATTGTTTGGTTTATATTTTGCTTCAGAAATAACACCATCACCTACCGCAACTATTGGTGTTCCTGTGGGCGCAGCATAATCGGTTCCTAGGTGCGCTTTGAATCGTTTTTGAACTGGATGGAATCGCTTCATGGAGTAGCCAGAGCTTATTCTTGAGAACTTGACGGGAGCTTTTAGGAAGGCTTTCTTGAGGTTGTTTCCGTTTTCATCGAAGTAGCCCTTTTCTCCTTCTTCCTCAAAATAATAAGCCTTAATGGGTTTGTCGTAATGCGTAAACGTGCATGACAAAATCCGATCTACTCCGATCGATTCTCCCTCAACAAAATTCTCTGTGTAGAGAATCTCAAATGCATCTCCTTTCTGAATGCGATAGAAATCGATTGTCCAAGCGTAAATCTCTGAAAGTTCGATGGCAAGTACGGGGTCTGCTCCACGATTTTGAAGGTCGACATAAAGCGAGGAATTAACTGTGCCTTTTACATACTGCGTTCGCTTTTCAATGGGCTTTTTTCCCATGTATACATGTAGACTATCTCTCAGATTAAAAACAACGTAATCTCTGGGGTTTGCCTCGTAAATAAAACACGTGGCGTAGCCAGAAGAATCTTTCGTGCAAAAAATGGTGTATGGCTTTCCAGCAGCCAGTTTGCGCACATCAAACACCTCTTTAGATGCTCTGGCTATCATATCAATAGTGGCATACGGAACGCCATACGGCAATAGAATCTCAGATAGGTTCTGATTCTTTCTGACTTTATCTTTAATGACTAGGAAGGAATCTGTTACGAAGCCGTATTCCTCATTAATTTCTTCAACCAGAATTTCCGTCCCGTCATTGGATTCTTCTGCACTTGGCCCGCAACCGATTGAGAAAAAAATTACTGCAAGAACACTCCACCAAACCAACTTCTTCATGTCATCCTTTCTATTCAATTTCCTATCGAAGTAAGGTAACGGTGCCTTGATCCAAATAGTCGACTCCGTCTATCCCTTTGAGATTAAGCACATAATAATACGTGCCTGTGGCGGCCTTAGCGCCCCCGTTTACTGTTCCATCCCAACCCCAAAGGTTAGATGGCGGAATTGGTCCTTCGTATTTATATACTGGCCGTCCCCAACGGTTAAATATCTTCATGTTGGCTTCAATCATGGAATACGTGTATGGCTGAAAAAGCTCGTTCACATCATCGCCATTAGGCGTAAAAACGTTGGGCATTTCATACTCGGGCAAGCCTTCTACATAAATCGAATAAAGCAGTGTATCGGTGCAACCGTTCTCATTCATTACTATTAATGCAACGTCATACCATCCACTATCCGGAAATGCGTAGCTAAATGGGTTCATCCCAACGTAAGAGGTGTCTAGGATAATCCATTCGGCATCTTCTCCGGGAAGAAGATTTGCAGAAAATGTGACGTTAAAACTTACTATCTCTTCTGTTGCAGAAGCTGTAGGATTCTCGAATACCGTTATGATATTTGAAACGGTGTCCACACATCCTTGATTGGTAACTATGCTTAACTCCACCTCATGCATTCCTGCACCAACTAAGACATGAGAAGTACTGCTGCCTGTTTCGGTTTCTCCGTCACCAAAATCCCAAGCCCACTCATTTACCGTTCCAACAGAGGTGCTCTGAAAGTCGGTTTCCTCTCCTTCACAAACTTCTGTAGATGTGAAACTTGCCGTTGGATTGGGATGCACCGTTATCTGCAAACTATCCGAAGCATCGCAGCCTTGCACATCTACAATGGTTTGGGTTACCCAATAAGTTCCAGCTTGTGAAAACTCAACCTCGCCTGGAGCTTGATCTGTGGATGACTCTCCATTGCCAAAAGTCCAATCCCAACTAACTACCCCCCCCAATGCACTGTATGAATCGTCATTAAAATCGATGGTTTCGCCTTCGCAGATGTCTAGCTCGCTGGCCGATAGACCCGGAATAATGGAAAAGCAGAACTGCTGCTCGTTAAACAAGCTTCCTGTGCTTCCTGTAAAGCCCCAATAAACCATTGGGTCGTTGAGAAATATGTTGGTAATGATGTCTCCTGTGTAGCTCACACGAAGCGAACCGTCCATATAAAAGTTAATGACCATGGCTATAGGGTCCCAACTCACGCGCATTAAATGCCATTGCCCATCTTCTATATCCATTCCGCTAACGAGCGCGATAGTCGGCCCTGCAAGATTATCGGCAGTGTTGTGGTCTACCGTTCCATTTGCCATAATGGCCACATGATCTGCAACAATATCTCCGTGCAGAGCTCCATTGTTGTACGTATCAATGGCCATGGCTACCGAAGGTACAATTCCTTCATATCCAAGACCTCCACCAGCAGTTCCTGCTCCCGTTCCTACGGGTTGAAGCACGAATGCGATACCATCCGCACCTCCGGGAATGTCGCCTAGGTTGACATCAAACGTGTAATCAAATGGGTTGTTAAGGCTGATTTCTCCGTTGCTCCACACAAAGCCTCCCTGAAAGCCAATTTCTTCGGTTAATCGATAGCAATTGCAACTCAACTGCACGGCATCTCCGTACGTACCCTGCGCAAAAGACATCTCTGCTTGAGTCATAAAAAGCAACATGAATGCACCGCAGAAAGCAGATGCACGGAAAGGAAATCGAAACGTCATTGGTTCAAATTAGAAGGCGCAAAGTAAATTTTCTCTTAAACCTAGTGGTTTAGAGAAAGACGAATTTAGCTTTAACGGGCTTTGAACCGAATATGCCGAACTACTTGTTTTGAACAAGGTCATCGACCCAACTCTTGCCCCAGTTCTCCTTTTCTTCTGAAGACCAGAGTTCGGGGAAGAATATGCGCTTCATAAAACGAGGCGGCAAGTACTTCTGCCAATTGGTTCCGCCTGTTGCCGGAACGCCTGTTTCATCGCGAAGCAAGTATCGCGCAGCGGTTTTGTAATGCTGCAATGGCCAGTTGACGTTTACGTTAGAATCCAACGTTTTCATCTGTGCTATCAGCTCGGGGTCGTTGCGCTCGGCATCTGGCAATGAGAGGTACTTCGACCAAATGTTCTTATCGTGGTAGCGGGTTGCTAGTGCAATCAACTCTTCGGAATACTTATCTTCAAACTGCTTGAGCGTAAGTGTTTTTTTACCTGTTTCAAGCTCCGTGGCGCCTGTTTTCCAATAGATGTATTCGAACATTTCTCGTATCCCTGCAGGGTCGGAGGCCGTGTTTGCAAACTTCTCGCGGTGATTGACATGCACCAAGTTTTTCATTTCGGTTGAACATATCTCAATCTTTCGGTATTGCGCACTTTGAAAGCCACTTGCAGGCAAGAGCGCCATTCTAAATCGGAGAAACTGCTCCTTCTCCATCCCAAACTCCATTACACTATAACTGGTGGTTAGTGCACGGAAGTATTCATTGATTCTGCGTACTCGTTCCTTAAAGAAGCCTGAATCGAGGGTCTCTTTCCATCCTTTATCCTCGCCATTGGGAAGCACATTGCGACCGTTGTTTCCAATCTGCTCAAACTCGTGCAATGCCAATCGGAAATACAGTTCGGTTATCTGATGATAAATGATGAAGATAAGCTCGTCTGGGAAATCCGTGCGCGGTTTCTGCAAGGTCATCAGCGTATCTACACTAGTGTATTCCCAATAAGGAAGGTAGTTGGAGAGTAGCAACCCATCTAGGTAGGAATTCATATCCTGCCCCATGTTTTCGTACTTCTCGCGGAGCTTTTCTAGTTGCTCTGCCAATAATTCGTTATTCATCCGATTGGTTTATATCGTCCGAAAGTATGAAAAACACAATCTGTAATAATGATAGTGGTCATGAACTCTCCTCTAACCTATTGGTTAAATTGCCACCCAATTACATGTAAGGATGGAAAAACAAATCATCATTGGAGCCGGATTAGTAGGCTCGTTGCACGCGGTTTATCTCGCCAAGCGAGGCGTTGAGGTAGAAGTGTACGAACGCAGGCCAGACATGCGCAACACCACCATGAGTGCAGGCCGCTCCATCAATCTCGCTATTTCGCACCGCGGACTAAAAGCGTTAGACCGCGTTGGGCTAAAAGCAAAGGTGCTGGAGATGGTAATTGCCATGCCCGGTCGCATGATTCATGATGTAGATGGCAACACCAACTTTCAGCCCTACGGAAAAGAGGGGCAGCACATCAACTCCGTGTCGCGGGGTGGATTGAATGCCCTGCTGATGACCGAGGCCGAAAAGGCTGGGGTGAAGATTCATTTCAATCAGCGCTGCGTGGCCATGAATATGGATGCAGGCGAAGTCACGTTTAAGAATGATGCCACTGGGCAAATCTCCACCGTTGTGGCTGACCACATTTATGGTACGGATGGCGCTTTTAGTGAGGTGCGCCATAATTTGATGATGACCGAGCGGTTCGATTATTCGCAAACGTATCTGAAACACGGTTACAAGGAACTTTCTATACCGCCTGCTGCTGATGGTGGTTTTCGGTTAGCTAAAGGTGCCCTGCACATTTGGCCGCGTGGGGGTTACATGCTTATTGCACTACCCAATTTGGATAGCAGCTTTACGGTTACGCTCTTCCTTTCTTTTGAAGGAAAGCATGCGTTTGAGAACCTGAACACAGAAAAGGAAGTGCTTGCATTCTTTCAAGAGGTGTTTCCGGATGTGCTGCCACACATGCCCACATTAATAGATGATTGGTTTGCCAATCCTACCTCCTCGCTTGTTACGGTGAAATGTTTTCCGTGGCGCTACAAAGACAAGGTGCTGATTTTTGGTGATGCCTCGCACGCCATTGTTCCCTTTTACGGACAGGGAATGGTTTCGGGCTTTGAAGATTGCTATGTGTTTGACCAATTGGCAGATGAGCTTTGGGACGATAAAGAAGCCCTCTTCCAACAGTTTGAGCAAAGTCGCAAGCCCGATACGGATGCCATTGCCGATCTGGCCCTGCGCAACTTCATTGAAATGCGCGACTCGGTTGCAGACCCTACATTCCTTCTGCGCAAGAAGATTGAGAAGGCCATCAACACCAAGCATCCTCAAAAATGGATACCCTTATATAGTATGGTCGTTTTCTCCGAAATGCGCTATTCCGAAGCCCTTGCCCGCGGCAAACAACAGGATTCCATTATGGCAGAAATTCTCTCGTGGGAGGGAATTGAAGAGAATTGGGAAGATGAGGCCGTTTTTGCGAGAATTGAGCGGTTGTGCTTGGCTTAGCATAGTAGACCTGCTACATTTGATTGGATAGTGAGTTTTGTCATAAACTACGGTAAGACACCCAACACATGATGGCAAATTGCTCGTACAAACACGGGCAACCACCGCCCCTTTCATTAGTCTTTGCACTAACCGAAAAATGCAGCGATATAGAAACGTAAATTGGGATCGTTTAAAACCCCACAATGAGCTCATCCAACCCCTTTGTTCGAGCAGCCTTTTTAGCCGCTTTTAGTGTATTGTTCTTCTCTCCCCAAACATCCTTTTCTCAATGCAATAATGCAGGGATGGAAAATGGTGACTTTACTGGATGGACTGGTACCTGGGAAGATACAGATAGCGAATGCAATGGAGGCACCCTCTTTGGCCTGTGCATAGGCACTTCAGGACCTAATCCTTTTCACTACAACGGCTTAAATCAAGGAACAGTCAATCAAGCTGCCAATGCCCTTCCCGAAAAGAATCACTTTATAATGACGGGCGGCAACGACCCAATTGCGGGTGCTGCCATTCCGGTGGTTTATCCCGGAGGAGGAACGTATTCTATGCGCCTTGGAAATCAACAAGCAGAGGATGGTGGCGAATCTGCAAGCTATTCCTTCCTTGTTACCTCAAGCAATGTCAACTTCACCTATCACTATGCTGTAGTTCTTGGTGGTGGTTCTCATGGTGCTGGCGAACAAGCTTTTTTTCAATATCAGAATGACAGATGGGAATGGCAACCCCATTGCTTGCGCTGCTTATGATGTGGATGCTACTACATCTGGCTCTATCGGAGGTTTTGTGGCTGTTGGTGGCAATATGTATAAACCTTGGACATCGGTTTTCATTCCGCTCTACAACTACATCGGGCAAACCGTTACCATTCAATTCATCACCCGCGATTGTTTTGCAAGCGGAGGAAGTCACTTCGCATATGCATACCTAGATGCAACCTGTGCGCCTCTTGAAATCATCTCTTCCTCTCCCACCGTTTGCGGTGGACAGACCGAAACCTTAACAGCTCCTGCAGGAGCAGCCAGTTATACGTGGACGGGCCCAGGCATTGTTCCTCCAACGGGCAATCAACAAATAGCAAGCATCAATATGGCTGGTGCTTACTCCGTAACGATGACCACCTTGGGAAACACCCCGTGCTCCTTCACCTTAGATACCGTTATCGACCCAGCGGCCAGCAACCCCACAGCCAACTTCACCTATGCACCCGTGTGTGTGGGTAACCCCGTTCAGTTTACAGATGTGTCTGCTCCTAGCGGGGGAATTGCCAACTGGGCGTGGGATTTTGATGCAGATGGCAACCCCGATGCCATGACACAGAACCCTTCGCACACCTTTCCTTCTTCTGGCACCTATCCTGTACGATTACTGGTAGTGGCTACTCCCTGTGCTGACGATACCATTATTAATGTGGATGTGCTCTCCACACCCACCTCCACATTTACCGTAACCACTCCGCATTGCGTTGGCGAAAACTCAACCATTACTTACACAGGAAACGCGCCTGCCAATGCCACCTATGCTTGGGATTTTGATGGCGGAACGGTTGTTTCTGGTACGGGCCAAGGACCCTATCAAATAAGTTGGGCAACAGGTGGCAGCAAGAACGTTTCGCTTACGGTTAGTTTGGGCTCGTGTTCGTCTCCGGCTACCACCAATGCAGTGGTTATTAATGCACTTCCTACCGTTACAGCAGGTGCTGATGTGTTTATTTGTACGGGAGAAAGTGTCACACTCACAGCCGCAGGTGCCACCACGTATGACTGGGCTCCTGCCACAGGGCTAAGTGCCACAACGGGCGCTTCTGTTACGGCCACGCCAGCAGCAACTACCACCTATACCATTACAGGAACTTCCAACGGATGCGTTGGAACAGGTACGGTAACGGTAAACGTAAATCCGTTCCCAGTAGTGGGTGTAAACCCTACAGCGGCTACGGTTTGCGCGGGTACATCCACCACATTTACCGCCAATGGAGCAACTACCTACGCCTGGTCTCCGGCCACGGGGTTGAGTGCCACAACTGGCGTTTCTGTGGATGCCACGCCTCTCACCACCACTACTTATACCGTTACTGGAACCACCAACGGGTGTAGTACAGATGCCACGTTTGATATTACAGTGAATGTGGCTCCAACAGTGGTTGTGAGTCCTGCTGTGGCATTGTGTGGCGGACAAACCACTACGCTTACCGCAAGTGGAGCAACCAGCTATGCGTGGTCTCCTGCCGTTGGATTAAGCGCTACCACTGGCGATATGGTTGATGCCACTCCGCCTGTAACTACAACTTACACCGTTGTTGGTTCCGCACTTGGTTGTACCAACACACAAACCATCGACATCACCGTAACGCCTTATCCAATTGTATCAGTAACGCCTGCGGCCACCGCCATTTGCGAGGGAGAATCGAAAGGATTTACCGCAGCTGGTGCTACTACCTATGTGTGGTCGCCAGCAACTGGGCTCAGCACAACCACAGGGCCAACCGTAACGGCAGATCCGGTTGTTACTACCACGTATCAGGTAATCGGTTCAACAAATGGTTGCAACGATACGGCATTGGCTGTGCTTACCGTAAACCCCATTCCGGTCACTACCGTGAGCCCAGATGTAACCATCTGTAGCGGAACAAACACACCACTTGTAGCAGGTGGCGCTACCACCTATAGTTGGACGCCATCCACCGGACTAAGTGCCACTACGGGAGCAAACGTACTTGCCAATCCGATGACCACCACCACTTACACCGTAACGGGAACAAGCCTATTGTGTACATCCACTGCTAGCGTCACGGTAACGGTCAATCAAACACCCACAGTCTCCGTATCGCCAACGCAATTTGCATTCTGCGATGGTGGGTCTACCCTGCTTACCGCAGCAGGTGCCGCATCCTATGTGTGGACACCCGCAACGGGACTTAACCAAACAACGGGCACGTATGTAACTGCAAATCCAACGGCCACCACCACCTACACAGTTGTTGGGTCTACCTTAGGTTGTATTGATAATGCCACAACTACCATCACCGTTTATCCAAATCCTGTTGTTGATTTTACGGTGGATGAACCTTCGGGATGTGTGCCGCATTGCGTTGTCTTTGACAATGCAACAACCATTGCCAGTGGCTCCAACTCCTACACGTGGGATTTTGGTAATGGAGAAACCACCGATGGAATCAATCAGGCCTATTGCTATGCTGATACGGGAACATATACGGTCACGCTCACGGCAACATCAAACAACAACTGCGTAACCACGTTAGACAAGTTTGATTACATCTCTGCCTATCCAAACCCTGTTGCACGGTTTAGCGTGGAGCCAAAGTCTGCTAGCGTACTGAGCCCTAAGTTTCAGTTCACCGATAACTCTAGTGGCGCTACCGAATGGTATTGGAGTTTTGGAGATGGAACCACGGTGCAGAACCTCGTAACCACACCAGCTCACGTGTATCCTACGAATATTGATAGCGGTACGTATACCGTCAATTTAGAAGTCATCAACCAGTATGGTTGCGTAGATGAAACGACATTGAATGTGTACATCACGCCACACATCAGCCTTTACATTCCAAATGCGTTCTCTCCCAATGAAGACAACCACAACAATACTTTCCGTGCTTACGGAGAGAACATTACGGAATACCAGATGTGGATCTACAACCGCTGGGGAGAAGAGATATTCTACACGGCTGTGATTGAAAAAGGGTGGGATGGTACTTACAAAGGCAAGCAGGTGGAGAACGATACGTACGTCTATCGCGTCATCTACCGCGACATTGAAGGAACACAAGGAACACCAAGCGGAAGCGTGACGCTGTTTAGATAAGACGCGCTACACTCGAAATGAAAAAAGCACGAAGCATTTCGTGCTTTTTTCATCTAGAACCTCAAA
>JAIOYP010000042.1 GCA_021741155.1 Flavobacteriales bacterium
ACTGATGAAATGGTGAATGAATACTTGGAGCATCACAGGCGGTCAGACGATAATAGCGGCAATAATTTCATCATCGAATGAAAGACGACTTTTAGTCGTCAACCAAACCTATGGACTTGTAGTCCATAGTGGTTTAGTTGTTTTTAAGGAATACCTGAACTTCGACCTTCCGTTTTACGAAAAATCGATGAACATTATTTGTATTCGGTTATCAGGATGTGTCAGAACTTCCTAAAACATAGAATTCCCAAAGCAGGAAAGTACCAAGGTGGTGTTATTGTTAAACGTGATTTGGCAAGCGAATTTTTTGTGCAGTAGCTAAATATTTCTTCTCTGTGAGGTGTTGATAGCCTTGCTAGCCTCTCTTTTGCTGCTCAAGTTCTCTATAATTCATCGTTTGGTGCATTTTTCCTTACTTCTTTCTTTCTTTCTTTCTTTCTTTCTTTTTTCTTTCCTTGTATGCATGGACAACCAATCTGAACAACTCGATGATTATTTGCACAACCACTACATACACCGCAGCAATTGGCTACGGGCAGCAGTGCTAGGTGCAAACGATGGCATTCTTTCTACCGCCAGTTTGGCTATTGGCGTGGCGGCAGCAAGCAGTACCCGAGAACCTATTGTATTGGCCACATTGGCCGGGTTGGTGGCAGGTGCATTATCAATGGCAGCAGGAGAGTACGTTTCTGTAAGCTCACAAACAGATGTAGAAACGGCAGATATTGAACGCGAGAGAATAGAATTGGAAGAATCTCCCGAACTGGAATTGACGCTACTGGCTAAGATTTACGAAGACCGAGGACTTTCTGCGCAAACCGCACTCACCGTTGCCAAAGAATTGACTGCACATGACGCACTGGCTGCGCATGTGCGCGATGAGTTGGGTATTAACGAGATTAGCCAAGCCAAGCCGATACAAGCTGCTTTTGCTTCGGGTGCTGCATTTACGATAGGAGGGGTGCTTCCACTTGCGGTGGCGCTATTTTTACCGCTTGCCCAGCTGGAATACTACCTCTATGGATTTGCGCTATTGTTTCTGATCGCACTGGGTGCATTGGCTGCCAAAACAGGAGGTTCGAGCGTTGGAATAGCCATTGCCCGAATTACCTTTTGGGGAACCGTTGCCATGGGTTTAACTGCCTTGGTGGGGTATGTGTTTGGGGTGAGTTTGTAAGCTTTTTGAACTCACGTAAAATACCTCCTGTGATGCGAATCACACTCTGAAATACTACCTCAGCTTATCTTTGTTCTCGAACTAATAAGAACAAAACGATATGGCAACAATTAAGCTAACAGCAGATAAATTTAAGAGCGACATTTTCGATTACACCACCGAGAAAGAGTGGAAGTACAAAGGCGAGCGTCCGGCTATTATCGACTTTTATGCCGATTGGTGTGGGCCATGTAAAATGGTTTCGCCCATTATGGAAGAGTTGAGCAACGAATACGCGGGACAGGTAGATCTTTACAAAGTAGACACCGAGGTGGAGCAGGAGCTTTCGGCAGTGTTTAACATCCGAAGTATTCCGAGCATTCTGTTTATTCCTATGGATAAACAACCCATGATGCAACCCGGAGCAATGGCTAAGAATGGATTTAAGGAAGTGATTGAAAAGGAGTTGCTGCAACCGGCACAATAACCCTATAGATTCTCGTCTATCGTAGTTGTTTCTAACCAAAGCAATAATATTTCTAAATATCGCACAGGTAAACTGCTTAAGTCAGTCAAACAAAACTCAACTTTTAGTAGCTTTCTAATTCACCAGATTGTTGAATAAAGCAAACATATAAGTATCATGAAAAAAGCACTGTTTCCTTTGGTTATTCTTATCGCCTTGTCTTTTTCTGGATGCAGAAAAGCGGATGTAGATATTAGGTTTAAGACGATATATACGAATGGGTCAAGTCATAAAAAGTCATTGCATAAAGAGTCATCAACTAATAATGCTTTTACTCAATTTGGAGATTTTGTGGGTACAATTACACCACGCACCGTAACAGGAACATTTCGAACCATACGTTACACGGACAATGATTATTCGGTACAAGGCGCAACGACCATAATAGATGTAATCAATGGCAATTGGCAAGAGAATGATCCAAGAAAATTTGCGGATTTCACTAATGGAAATACCGTTGAAGTAATACCAGATATGTATGGAGATATGGCAAACGGTTGGTATGCAAAACAGAACATAAATTTGAAATATTTAGGAATTAGTCCTAATTACCTTTTGTTCGAATTTGATTTGCCTGAAAATTATGATTCGGTAGAACTGTTAATTAACCATTTTCCAAATTCAGGTTATCATTTGCCAAATGGGTTTAATGCATTAGCTGTGAGAGAAGGACGCGCTATGAAATGCTTATCTGGATTTTTTACGCAACATGAATTTAATGGTTCTGATAATGCGCCAGAGGTCTTTGTTTTTGGAGAAGCAGACTCATGTTTTGTTATAGATGTTGATGCATCTAATTTGGGTTCCATCGAGTATGCAGCTCCATTTGGCGTGAATGAAAATTCCGTGGTTGCTCGGTCAGGAAATTATATAGCTCCCATACTTACCGATCCAGTACCTAACCAAGACAAAGTGATTACTACAACTATTGGTTTCGACTCTGAAAATCTGATTGAGATTTACGCAGGACTAGATAATGTTCCATACACTTTTGATGATGTTTTTGTTTTTACACCTCTATTTTGGAATAGATTTGACATCACATTAGAACAGAATTAGTGATTGAAAAGGAATTGTTGCAACCAGCATCGTAACCGATAACACAAATTCATTTAAAAGCCCGTGCTGAACTATCAGCATGGGCTTTTTTGATGATGGTAAAATCTTACTTTTCGTACCCGTAAACCATCACAAACAATCCCATGAAAACCCATCAAACGTTTAGCGCTACATCTAGGTATTTGTTCATCTGTTTGGGATGGGTGCTTTGCTTTACGGTCAGTTTAACCAACACGTTTGCCCAAACAGATTGGCAGAAAGATGCCAACAATCCAGTGCTTACCAGAGACACCGTTATTGCCAATCTTCCTAACGATTTGATTGCCATTAGCGATCCGTGGGTGATGAAGGAAAACAACACCTACAAGATGTGGTACACCTGCGGAGGGCTCAATTACCCAACCGATACAGAATTACGTTCGCGCATTTGCTATTGCACCTCAACAGATGGAATTAATTGGGAGAAATATGCGGGCAATCCGGTGATGGATGTTTCGTACAACGGCATGTGGGATTCGTTGGGTGTAGAAACCATTACCATTATTAACGACCCAACAGCAGTGGCATCCGAACGCTACAAGATGTGGTACGCAGGGCAATATTTTAATGAGTATCGCTACGACATTGGCTATGCTTATTCTGCTGATGGTATCAGCTGGACAAAACACGCCACGCCTGTGCTGCAAGTAGGCGCAGCCTCTGCATGGGACAACGGTTTTTTGGAAGGACCTTCGGTAATGAAGGAGGGAGCCGTTTACAAAATGTGGTATTGCGGTTATGATGTGGTTGTGGATGGCAACGGAACCGATGGCAATACCAATATTGGTTTAGCCACATCTACAGATGGCATTAACTGGACCAAGCACCCAAACAATCCTGTTTTTACCACAGGAACAGGCACGTGGGATAGCCATTACGTGCAAGACCCGCATGTGCTTAAAGACAACGGAGTGTATTACATGTGGTATGGCGGAAACGATGTAGAAGGCTACGGTCAGCAAGTGGGATTGGCAACTTCTACTGATGGCATTGCTTGGACAAAATCGCCAATGAACCCCGTGCTTCAAAAAGGTGGTGCGAATGATTGGGATGCCAACACGGCCTCGTTTCCGTCTGTACTAAAGGGCGATAACAGCTACGAAATGTGGTACACCGGAAAAGACATTGCAGAGCTGGTAGAAAACGACCTCGATTATTACTGGGAGCTTGGCTACGCCAGTTCTACCATTACAAGCATTGCAGCTATGAGCCATGGAACAGACGCTGTAATGAAACTATCTCCCAATCCAGTACAAAATGAGTTGCACCTTGCATTGGCGGCCAATGTAGGAACAGCCAATTTGGTTTTATATAATCAAGTAGGGCAGGAGGTGCTTACCCTAGCCAACATCAGCACACGCAACTTGCTTATTGATACAAGCAGGTTATCTGCAGGGGTTTATTCTGCGGTGCTGTATTACGGCAATGCTATTTCAGACTTGAAGTTTGCGAAGGCAGATTAAAACCACCTTGGCGCCATGATTTTTAAAGTTACAGTATCTGCCATCTTCGAATGCTCTTTAGAACGAGCCTTTAAAACACCCATGCTTTGCGACCTATCTAAGGTGCATACAGGTTTGGGAGTTATGCCTCGTATAACGCATAGTACAGATGATGAACATTGGGGAAAGCCCGGTTCGAGCAAAAAGGTGTATGCCGCCAAATCGCTGACACAAAAAGGTGGTTTTGCTTCGGTAGACAACGTTTTGGAGCGAAGAGAAAATGCCTATTGGAAGATTAGGGTAGACAATTTTCAAGCATGGATGTTGGGGTTTTACGCCTTTGAGGGCGAATGGAAAACAACCGAATTAGCGCCCAACAAAATCAAGGTAGAATACACCTATCATTTGCACGCTAATGTGCCATTGCTTTACCCGCTCAATTGGCTGTTTGCCAACACCTTTTGGGCCATGTATATGAAGCAAGTGCTCGAAAACGTGCGGCAAATGGCGTATGATAATGAGCCATACTTGTACGAGTAGGAAGCTTATGGTAAACCGAACTAGTAACTTTTTTCGGGTTACAAGGAAATGAAAGAATATACACCTGCTTGTTATTCTTATTTCAAACGACAGTAACCGTATCTAAAGGGAAATCTAGTCTGCGTTAAGTGTTCTACCACGAAGCATTTTTCTGCCTATTCGTTGGTCTCTGTCCTAAATCAAAACTCAAAATTCAACCTCACACTCACATTCCAACCCAAATCATCCGAGAAATAGCGTTGTCGGTTCATGTAATCACGATACACCGTATTGAGTAGATTATCGCCAGCAATGGAACAGCGCAGTTTGGTGTTCTTGATTTTAAACGTGGTACCTATGCTAGCACCCAAAAGGAAATAGCCTTCAGGAGCAGGAGCAATGTCTTGGTTAGCGTTCAAATGCGTTTGCTTAAACACGTATTTCCCGTTGATTGAAATGCTGGAGTTCTTCATCCGTTCACCATCTTTAAAAGAGTAGGAGAGAGAGCCAAAAAGATTATTGCTAGGCATATAAACCAACGGCTGACTGTTGCTCACATCATCGCCCTGTAAGAACGAATACTTAGCTACAAGCTTAATACTTTCAATGGGTTCGTACGATACCAAGGCATCAAGTCCGCCAATAGTGGCATTTGTTTGTTGGTAGGTAAACAACGGAAACGCTCCGCGAATGGTTAATCTAAACTCATCTTCGGGCTGTAGGTAAATGAAATTGCCGATGTATTGGAAATAACCAAGCAGTTGCACGAAGAGCTTTTGCTTTACGTTCCAATCGGCAGAAAGCACGGCCTTGGTCGATTGCTCGTTTTTGAGACTGCGGTTACCTTCCTCAATACCACTCACACCTTGGTGCAGACCCGCGCTGTAGAGTTCGTTTACTTCGGGCGAACGCAGTACGTGACCCAAGTTTAAGTTTAATTTGAATTGCGGAAGTACTTTATAGCGAACACCTGCCGATGCGCTGTAATTGTGGAAGGTGTGGTAATGTCGTTCAATTTCGCGTGGTAGAGAAGTGGAAATGGCTACCACTTGCAGGTAATTTAAATCGTAACGCGCCCCCAATTCGTACAGCAACTTGTTTTGCTCTTCCTGAAAAATGACAAATGCCCCAGCTCGATACGCCCGATAATCGGGGATAAGTGGCAAAATGCCGGTTTCAGCACTATTGGTGTTATCAGTCAAGCGCAATTGAATTCCTGTTTTGAGTTGTTTTCCGCGCTCAAAAAAGTGCTTGTACACACCTTCTAAGTATTGATCCCATTGCAAGAGACTCAACGCAGGTAAGTTGCTACGATCTAATCTGCGCACGTCAAACTCCTTACGGTTATCAATCTGTCCACCATATTTCAGATTCAAACTCTGATGCTCGTTGAAAATGTGGTTGCTTTCTAGCTTCAATAGGTGATGTTGAACGGCTTGTCGGGGTTCGTTGACGGTGTACGAGAACTTCTCATCTGTGAAGAACGGAACGTCTCTGTCAATGGCCTCTTCCAAGTCGGTCAGGTTGCCAATATGCGAACCGCGCAAAATGGCAATCTCCGTATTGAAAAGACTGTAATACAGCTTCATTTCCCACTTAGAGCTGATGTGTTTTACTAGTTGAGCTGCTACGTTGTACTCGCGCTTACTCGTATTGGTGAGGTAGTAGTTGGGAGCGCTTCTGTCGCCAATCACCTTTGTCGTTGCCGAAATGCGCCACGCAGCCCATTTGTCGTACTTCTGAAGCCGCGCATTTAGCGTATGTCCCAAACCGTTGGTCTGGAAGATGTAATTCACATTGCCGTGCAAGTGAGGGTCGTTCTCAATTTCGTCTGGTTCTATCAGCACCACGCCACCCAACGAACCACCAGGATAAGCGAGGGCACCAGCACCTTTTACCACCGAAATATGTTCTGCCACGTAAGGGTCAATCTCTGGTGCGTGGTCGTTACCCCATTGCTGTCCGCTTTGCGCAATGCCATTGTTTAGAATAGCTACGCGATTGCCCGAAAGTCCGTGCACCACAGGTTTAGAAACACCAGCACCCGACTTAATGCTGCTCACGCCCGTCATCTGTTCCAGCATCTCCGAAAGGTCTTTATTTGCCACTTCCGAAATAGTCTCTTGGCTTATGGTTGAACTCGCTGCCGTCTCATGCTGCGAATGATGGTCGTGCACCATCACTTCATCTACTAACTCACTGTGGTGGTGCATATTAATGTTAATAACCGTATCTTTTGATAGAGACAGAAAGAGCGTCTTTGTTTCGCAACCAATGTGGTTGAAACGCAGATGGTATTCACCCTTGCAAAGTCCGTTTAGTTGGAAGTTTCCAAGGCTATCGGAAGCCACGCCCGTTTTCATTTCTTCCACATAAATGGTTCCGTAAGCCATGGGAATGCCTGTTCCTTCATCGGCCACATTTCCCTTAATCGATAGCGTGCAGTTTTGTGCTCCGCTGGTTAAGGGGAAAAGGAATAAGGGGAAAAGGAAAAATGTGAGAAGCTTCATGGAAAGAAAAGAGCTCCGTTCAGGTATTGCTGAACGGAGCTCAAATTCAATTACTGAACAGGAATATCAAACTCAACCTCAATATCTGTTTCGCCACCAGCGTTGTCGATACCGCCAATAGAAACACCCAAAGCGGCTTTGTTTGGTTCATGGCGCAACACTATGGTCAGGGAAATATGCGTTACCGAACCAACCGCAAAAGTCGTGAGTAGTCCAATTGGAAAACCATTAGCGTCTTCATCTTCGTAGGCTATGCTTCCGTCAATGAAAGTAAAATGGGTTGTGCTGAAGAAGAACTGATGGTCTTCGGCCTCAGCAGCTATTTCATCCGAAATGCTTTCCGCAGGAGAAACAGCTTCATTTAGCAAGGTCAGAATACCTGTGTAGCTTGTATTTGCAGCAAGTGTTCCGCTAGTTATAACGGGTGCAGTTCCTCCGTCACCATCCAAATCTTGAAATCGGAACTCAACAGCAGTACCGCCACCAACAGGAGTAAGGGTGTAAATTAGGGTTGTAATCAGCTCCTCTTCGTTTGGAACAAAAGGGTCTTCCTTCTCACAAGAAGTGAAAAATAAAATGGAAAATAGGGGCAGTGCCCACAGTATGTTTTTTGCGTTTTTCATGATTTTGAATAAAAATTTGAAGTCGATCTGCATTCAGAAACCGACAAATAGTAACCCGATTAGGTTACTGGTAATTCGAAAAAATCAAGAAAGCGTGGGCGGACCGCGAGGAGCAGAGGCCAGCGTATAATCGTAACCAAAAAACGGTGTGCTGGTGGGCTTGTTGAATGTAATATGAGCAGGCTTTTCTAATGCCTCCGTTACTTCTGAATTGAAATGAAATCGAGAAACTGTGACCTTGCATAGCTCACAACTATTGTGTGTCTCTGCCAAGTGGCTCTTGTGCTCGCAATCGAGCGAAGTTTCTCCATGGTAAATGGCACGGTGACATGCATCTGCCTCCGCAGCGTCTGTGTGTAACTCCGAATGGCGGTGATGGTGAACAGCCTGATGAATGCTCTCAAACGAAACGACATTCAGAAAATAGCCGAACAACAGCAGGAGCGAGGCAATGCCTCTGAACCAAGAATATGTGTTTCGGAATTTCACGAGGACAAATGTAAATTAAATGTCAGCTATCGAAAATGAGTTCTGGGCTTCTTAACGGCTAAGAATAATCGCAGAATTAGGCTCTACTGGCTTTGCAAACTTGAACCCATTGTTAATGGCAAACATGGGATTTAGAATGATGATTGCCGTTGTCTCATACCACTTAAAACCGTTCTTGGCCATGGCCATGGTTGCCCGATGAATGCCTTCACCAAGCAGAATGCCTGCGATTGGAGTGACTATCAAATCTTGAATACTCGGTTGTTCGGCACCGCCTTCAATCACGTATTCAAACACGAGCACGTGACCTAAACAGAACAACGAGGATTGCCATATTTTGGCATTTTGAGAACGAACAGCATTGTAAAAAAGCATTCCCTGATATGGATGTGCGATGTAATTCATATACCACGTATCATGGTCAAAAACAGGTGGTTTCGTAAAGGTGTTTTTCCAATTCTGAGTATAACGGTTATCAACCCTTTCCCACTGACTTATTTCTGTTGGAAGCGCTGCCAAAATGCCATATCCAATTGCCTCCATGCCCAGAACAGGTAACGTTCCGCGCCACATTTTACGGCCAAATGTTCCTTCCTGATTTCGCAATCGGATGCCATAATCAGCATGAACCGAGGGTTTGAATCTGCTAGGGTCTTTAACCAATGTGTCCTGCTGTGCCATGCTTAACAAATGCGAACCCATTAAGAGTACTATGGATAATAGCTTTTGCATCAGCTTTAATACACTCTTGTTTTCGTGGTAATCGTTCAAACTATGGCAGAAAGTTAGACGGTGTTTTACTATCGGTCAGTGATTTTGCTCACAATTCCTGCTGATGAATGCTCATCAGATTTGAGGCTCATTGAATAGAGCTAGCTTTTTAATGTGGTAATCATACTAATCCTCATAGTTTATTTAACAGATTCGCTTTCTGGAAAATCACTACATATTTTAGGAGGCCACAGGAAAATAGATGAATTCATAATTCCACGTCTTCTACTCTTTTTTTAGGGTGCATTTGACTCATTTAGATATATGCCTGTATCGTAAGAACAAGCATTGTCAGCACAGTAAGCCACCCAACCAAAGGCATTACGAATCGCATCCATCTATCGAAACCAACTTCGACCATGGCAAGTGACGCCAGAATGAGCCCAGTTGGGTTGATGAATGAGAAGATGCCCATACCGCATTGGTAGGCGTTTACTACCATTTCGCGGCCAACGCCCACGCCATCTGCCAATGGCGCCATAATGGGCATAGTGAGAACCGCCATGCCTGATGACGATGGGATGAAAAAGGAAAGTCCAGCATAAATGAACATCATCGCATTCACAAAAACACCTTTGTTCATTCCTTCCGTTAGGCCGCTAGCATAGAATAATAATGTATCGCTAATGAGTCCTTCGTCCATCAGGACGGTTACTCCGCGAGCAAAACCGATGATGAGAGCCACTCCAAGTAGGTCATTTGAGCCTTGAATGAAAACGGAGATGAACTTTTTTTCTCCCAATTTGGCCACTACACCAATAATGATGGCGGCAATAAAAAACACTGTTGTCATTTCTAAAAACCACCAATCCAATTGAGAAACGCCAAGAATCATAACCACAAAACTGGTAATGAACAATAGGAGGATTAATCTGATTCGCCAGTTGAACACGATTGCATCTTTGGACGCGGTGTGAAGAAATAGTTTTTCAATAGCAGCTTTTTGATCGTAAATTAGGGAACGACTTGGGTCTTTTTGAACCTTATTTGCGTAGCGAATGATGTACCAAAGACAGAGAATTACGCCTAATACGAGTAAGATTAATCGACCGTAAATACCAGTAGTCCAGTTGATGCCAGCTGCATCGGACGCAATGATGACTGAGAATGGGTTGACGGTGGAAACCATGGAACCGATGCTCGAACCAATGTAAATAGCGGCCAGTGCAACCATAGCGTCATAACCAGCCACGAGAAAAATAGGAACGAGAATAGGGTAGAAGGCGATTGTTTCTTCGGCAAGTCCAAAAGTTGTTCCTCCAATGGCAATCAACCCAGTAATGAGAATAATGAGTATCGATTCTCTGCCTTTGAGTTTGGCGGCAAGCCAGTTCATTCCGGCATCGAATGCGCCACTATGGTTTACTACGCCAATGAAACCACCAATGATGATGACGAAAAGAATCACATCAATTCCTTCCATAATACCTCGAAGCGGAGATTGAACCAAGGCCTTTATTCCTTGCGGGCTGGGCTCTAACTGATGATAGGTGTTTGGAATTCCAACAGGCTTCCAAATGTCGCCACCTGTGAACTTTTCAAGCGGAATCTTAATGCCCAGTTTATCTAAGGATTCATGTGTTACAGGGTATGAGATTTGCTCGTCAATCCCCGTTTGAACGAAGACATTTTTCTCTTTGTCTAAGGCAAGTCGGTCATATTGTCCAGCAGGAATTAACCACGTCATGGCGGCCACCAATGCAGCAATGATGAGAAGAACGGTGTGAGCTGCCGGAAAAGAGAGTTTTTTCATGATTGGAGATGATTTTTGATAAGACCTAAAGTTGCCCTTTCAACTGCGGAAAAACCTTAGACACTTTCTTGGTTAAATAATCCCCGTATTTGCCTTCAAAATTGTAAACATCTTCTTTGTCCCATCTGTCAGAATAATCTGAATTTGAAGCTGAAAGGCCAGAAATAGGCTTGACCACGACATCAAAATCAGGGTCAAAGAAAAGTGGGAATGAAAGCCGGTCTTTGCCCGAAATATTTTGAACTCTATGAGGAGTAGAACGATAAAGTCCTCCTGTCATTCGGTCTAACATATCACCAATATTACAGATGAAGGTGTTCGGAATCGGTGGAGCATCAATCCAACTACCACGCGATTTTACCTGTAAACCTCCAACTGCGTCTTGCTTTAAAATGGTTAATAGACCATAATCTGTGTGTTCGCCAACTCCCCAAACATCTGGTTTTGGCTCTTGTGGTGGATAATGGAATATTCTGAAAAGAATGAAAGGGTTTTTCGTGATTGTAGCCTCAAAATAATCTGACGAAAGATTTAAACTCAAGGCCACTCCACGCAAAACAGCATGACCAACCACTGTGACTAAATTGATGTATTCAAGAACGGTTTTTGCCAATTCTGCTGGCGATTCTGGAAAAAGGTTTTTTCCATGTAACGGAATTCCTGCTTTTACTTTTGAGTGCTCATCATCGAGTTCAGAACCAAAATAAATACCTTCCTTTTGATCTGGCTTTCCCGAAGTAAGTTCATCTCCAACGGGAAAAAAACCGCGCCAAGCTCTGCCGCCATTGTTCATGGAAATCTTCATTTTTTCTTCCAACGGAAGTTGAAAGAATGAAGTACTAAATTGCTCTAAGTCATTTTGAAGGTCTTCGGAAATGCCGTGCCCAGAGATGTAAAAGAAACCATGGTTTGTGCAGGCTTCATGAATTTGTTTGGCGACAAGATTTTGATCTCCACCATTTATTAATGGCGAAATATCAATCACAGGAATTTCAGAAACGGTTGCGGTCATTGATGGAGTTTCGATATTCAACGTTGGTCAAATCTATACCGATTTGGTCAAGAAACGAATAGTTGAGAAAGTTTACATTCGCGTCATAACTAAAGAACCATTTATGAAGACAATCTCACTTTCTTTTGCTTTGTTGCTTGTTGCAGCCTTTTCTATGGCTCAATGCACTCCTACTACTGGTTTTACTGGTTGGGGAATGGATTTACTACCAGCCGAACTTGCTCCCGTTGAATCTTGCTTTGGCTGTGGTTCTCAAGAGCGCGTGATTAGTATTAGAACGCTAGTGGACACAGTTTTGTCGGTTGAAGTTGTTCCGGGAAATCCTCCATTAATTGTTACTGTTTTTGCGGACCGTTTTCGACTGGATTCAATTGGTGGACTTCCTGTAGGATTGTCTTACACCACAGATGCAGCTTATGACACGACTTATGACGCAGTTCTAAATCCATTTGGATATTGGGTAAATGGTGGTGATACCACAAATGGATTCATTGCTACGACAGGCTGTATTACAATCAGTGGAAGTGAAGAAGATTGGGCGGCTGCGGTAGGTGGTGGGCCGAATAATGATGGAGAATATCCATTAGGGATTTACATTGATGTAAGGGCAGCAAATTACGACCCACCAGCATTGGCCAATACAGCGGGTTACAATACTTGGATTTCTGAAATGGGTGTTTTGCTTGATGTTTTTGCTGACCCAAACATTACAACCAATGGAATCCAATACGCAGGTCCAACTTTGATTGTAACAGGAAGCGGACTTGGAATTGCTAATGGGGCTAACGGTAATTTCGGAGTTGTGAAAAACCAGCCAAATCCATTCACTGGAAACACGGTTATTTCTTTTGAATTAAAAGAAAATGTTGCAAGCCTCCAATTTGCAGTTTATGATGTTCTTGGAGCCATCGTTCACTCAGAAAAGTTGAATCCAACTGTTGGAAATAACCGCATCAATTATTCATCAAACGGACTTCCTACAGGAATCTATGTTTACACACTTTCTGATGGAAACACGATTGTTACTAGAAAAATGAACGTTCAGTAAGAGAACCTAAACGAGTTTAACTAAGCCTCATTCGCCTTTGGTGAGTGAGGCTTTTCATTTGTCCAGTTTTTGGTAAGGACATTCATCAAAACTCCAGAAAGAATGAGTACGATTCCGACTATACTTATCCAATTATACGTCTCATCAAAAATGAAATAACCAAAGATGAGTGCGTATAACGACCCAAGATATTTGAGGCTTGCTACCACATTAGCCTTTTCAGCCTGTAAGGCTTTGGTCATGTACACTTGACCAATCTGGGTGAAAATACCAAGTAACAGAATCAGTCCCCAATCCCAACCTATAGGCGTAACCCATTCGAAATAGGAGAGAACGAGCATGATTGGAATGGCAATCATCGGAAAATAGAGAACCACAACCAATGGGTGATCTGTGTCTTTTACCATTCTAATGCAATTGTAGGCTGCGCCCGCAAAGAATGCCGAAAGAACTCCGAGCCCGAGATAAAGCACAGAAACCCGCTCATCAAATCCTTTAAGAAGCACTACGCCTAGAAAAGCCAATCCGAAGAAAAACCATTGCAGTTTTTTCATCCTTTCTCCCAAAAGGAAAATGGCAATGATGGCGGTAAAAATAGGAGAGAGGTATTGCACCGTAACCGCACTTGCCAATGGCAATTTCTGCAGCGTAATAAAGAAGAGACTGAGAGCAGTAACTCCGAAAACACCTCTTAACAATAGGAATTTCCTGTTGTTTCCAAGTGGGTGAATACCCTTTGGTAGTAGATAAGCCAGCGAGAGTATCAGTGAAATTCCACTGCGGAATAGAATCAATTCGTGCGTTGGAAGATGGCTCAAGAATTTAACGCAAAGCTGCATCAGCGAAAACGCGGCTGTACTTATCAGCATCAAACCAATTCCTTTTGACATGCCGTACAAAAGTGCGGATAAACAGTACACTTGTAATTATCCAAATGGTGGCGATGCGTTTTCAATACGGCAGTGACAGGAAGTGCAACAGAATTGTATTTGCAAAGACAAGAATGATTTGATATTTGTCACCATGTAAAAAAATGACTAACTATGACTCGGTTGGTCTATACTATGAATCGATTCGTCTTAAATCTCTTCTTTGTTGCGAGTATTGGGATTTGTGAAGCCCAAGATTTGAAACTTGAACTTGTCCGCACGTTTAATGGACATTCTCATGGGGTAAGGCGTGTCGTGTTTTCTCCTGATGCAAAAACGTTTGCAAGCGGTGGTACCCGAGGGGAATTGTTCATTTGGGACTTATTAGGAAACGATGCCCTCAAAAAGTTAGAAGGTCACTATGGTTCCATAACCGATGTTCGTTATTCTCGTGATGGAAAATACTTGGTTAGTGCAGGAGAGGAAGGACAGATTAAAGTTTGGGATACAAAAACAGGTCTTTGTGTTCAACAGATTGTCATTCCAGCATCTGCAAAATCAGAAGTAAATAAGGTAAGCTTTGCGTTGATGTCGCCAAAAAGTGACATGGTGTTTTTTGGTGGAACGAATGGAGATTTATACCGAGTTCTATTTTCCTCTAAGGCGAAACCCGAAGTTCTTTATTCTGATGCAAACGAAGGAATTCGTTGTGCGGTTGTTTGCCCAGATGGAAAGGAAGTGATATTCGCTGCGGGAAGGTATTTGTTGGCCTTGGATTTGGCTTCTAGCCGAGTTGTAAGAGAATATAATACAGGAGATTGCATGGTCAATTCGCTGAAGTTTTCGGCTGATGGAAGCCGATTGTTGACATGGTGCGACAATTCTAGGGTGGATGTACGAGACCCATCAACTTTCTATCTGCTTACGAGTTTTAGACCAGGAACAGGAGAACGAAAATTCAGCAATATTGCTTTCACAGAAGATCAGAAGTCTGTAGTTACGGTAGATCATGCTTCGCGCTTCAATATTTGGAATTTAGAAAGTAAACGAAGAGTACTGGATCAAGGAGCTGATCAGGGCACGGTTATGAGCTTTGATCTTGAAAATGGAATGAATCATCTTCTTTCTGGAAGTTTGGATAAAAGCATCAAACTTTGGAGAATTGTGCCTGATATCCCAGTAGAAATAAAAAAGAAAACGAAGACTCAACCTGAGCCGGTAGTTGTTGAGCCTGAAGTTGAGATAATTGTCTACGAAACTCCTGTAGAGGACGTAAAGCAGGTTAAGGTTGAAACTCCTGTGAAAACGAATGTGGTAGTAAAAGCTGAAGCTAAGGCCGAGGTGAAACCTACGGAGGTTGTTCCTAGGGTTGAATTACCCGTTGATTCAACTAAAATCAACATTGAAAGTGTTCTTCCTGAAATGAAAAATAACAGGCGGGTTAAACCCATAAGAAAAGAGCATCGATTAAATATGCTTTCGCACCAACTCACCTTCGAAATATGGGATTCGCAGGTGGTCGATGGTGATATAGTTTCAATCTACATTGATGACCTCTGCATCGTAAAAGAATACAGTATTACTGCCGAGAAGAGAGTGGTTCATTTTGACGCATCTAGCTATAAAAAGGCATACTTATATCTTCATGCTCACAATTTGGGAACCATCGCCCCCAACACGGTCACAATGACAATCTCTGATGGAATTCAGTCTTTGGACGTGGAGTTGCGATCAGACCTTACGGGTTCTTCCGCTATGGAGCTGAACTTTGAGGACGAAAAAATTTCAGAGTAGGTTTTAATCCTGAGATTAAAAAGGTCTTCTAGGTCTTTTAGCGCCTCCTGTGCGTTTTGCATCACCACCGCCTGAATGTCGGCTACTGCTACTGTTGCTACTGCCACCACGGTTCTTCTCAAATTTATCCTTGAATTTGTCTCTTCTTGGAGGTGGACCTGCGCTGCGATCTCTTCGGTCGTTTGCTCCAGTGCTTTGGGCAATAGTCAAATCAACCTTCTTTCCAGAATAGTCTGTGCCTTTAAGTGCACTGCTTAGCTTGTCGGCATACTCGCTATCCAATTCAAAGAAAGCGAAGGTGTTCATCATTTCGATTTTGCCAATCTCCACATCACGCTTGTTCAAGCTTTCGTTTATCAATCCCATCAAATTGGCGGGATTCATATTGTCTTTTGAACCCAAATTTATGTGAAACCGTGTAAACTTTCCTTTATCTAAGAAACGATCACTGCTGCTTCTGCGAGCAGGACGTTCATCACCAAAATCTCTATCGCGGCCTCCTCGGTCTCTGCTACCACCGCGGTCTCCACGATCGCTTCCGCGATCTCTGTCATTACCTCGGTCATCACGCTCACGTCTATCTCCCCTGTCACGGCTGTCTCCTCTGGATGAAGCACTATTTAGGTCAGGCGCATTCTTGTAATAATCCAAGAACTTGTTGAACTCAAAACTTACCAAATGCTTAATGAGGTCTTCTTTTGTAAGATGACCCAATTGCTCCATAATTGCAGGCAAAAACGGCTCAATTTGCTTTTCATTTACGTTGAGTTTTCCTAGACCTTCAACGATAGTGTAAAGTTGTGTTTCGCAAATTTCCTGTCCAGTTGGAACTGGGCGTTGCTCAAATTCTTTTTTCAGTTTGCGTTCAATCGATTTCAATTTTCCGCGTTCGCGAGAATGAATGATAGCAATAGAAATACCGCGCTTTCCAGCACGACCAGTTCGTCCACTACGGTGGATGTAAACTTCCTCTTCATCAGGAAGGTTGTAGTTGATTACGTGCGTAATGTCGTCCACGTCAATTCCTCGTGCCGCCACATCTGTAGCAACAAGTAGTTGAATTTTTCGCTTTCGGAAACGCGCCATGATGCCATCGCGTTGTGCTTGAGAAAGATCGCCATGCAACGAATCGGCATTGTAGCCATCTTGCATCAACTTATCAGCAATTTCTTGTGTTTCTCTACGGGTACGGCAGAAAACAATTCCGTAAACGTTCGGATTCACATCTGCTAAACGCTTCAAGCATTCGTACTTGTTACGAGCATCCACCATATAAAAATGATGCTCGATATTGGCTGCGCCCTCATTACGTCCTCCTGATGAAACCTCAGCAGGATCCTTCATGTATTTCCCTACGATGTCGCGGATTCCCGTTGGCATTGTAGCTGAGAAAAGAAGCGTTTGCTTCGTATCAGGAGTTTCGCCTAGAATAAGATCCAAATCATCTTTGAAACCCATTGTAAGCATTTCATCTGCCTCATCCAACACAACAAATTGAACGTCTTGCAATCGCAAAACACGTCTGTTAATAAGGTCAACGGTTCTACCTGGAGTTCCGATAATGATTTGCGCACCGCGCTTGATGTCGCGAATCTGCGTATCAATACTAGCGCCACCATAAACAGCAACTGTTTTGATGTTCATGAACTTGGCAAAGTTCTGCATGTCGCTCGCAATCTGAAGACAGAGTTCGCGGGTAGGGCAGAGAACGATGGATTGAATCTCTCGACTATTCTCATCCAACTGTTGAAGAACAGGCAAGCTGAACGCTGCTGTTTTTCCAGTTCCTGTTTGTGCAAGTGCAATTAAATCCTTTTTGGAATCTAATACTTGTGGAATCGCTTTTTCCTGAATAGGTGTAGGATTTTCAAATCCTAATTCGTCCAGCGCCTGAACGATTTCGGCCCGAAGACCTAACTCTTTAAATGTCGGCATAATGTGCTTTTGGATTTTTCAACCATCCAATAAATGCACCATGCAAACTATTCGAGGAAGGATGAAATCTGCCACAAAGGTAATAATGAGAACGAGACTAGACAGAAATTACTTCAATTCGAGCAATGCAACGCTTTCTACGTGGTGTGTATGAGGGAACATATCAACCGGTTGCAGCCTTTTTACCACGTAATTCTCGCTCAATAATTGAATGTCGCGCGCTTGGGTGGCGGGATTGCAGCTCACGTAAACGATACGCAATGGCTTCAATTCGTTTAGTCGGGCAATGACATCAGGATGCATGCCAGCACGTGGCGGATCGGTGATAACCACATCTGGTTTACCTTCCTTGGCGATGAGTTCGGGCGTAAAAATGTCTTTCATATCACCAGCATAGAACGATGTGTTCTCAATTCCATTCATGGTGGCATTGAGTTTGGCATCTGCAATGGCAGGTTCTACGTATTCAATGCCCACAACTTTGGCGGCTTGTTTTGCTACGAATTGCGCAATGGTTCCAGTTCCAGTATAAAGGTCATAGACCACTTCGTTTCCCGTAAGTCCCGCAAAATCTCTGGTAATCTTGTAGAGTTCGTAAGCCTGTGGGCCGTTGGTTTGGTAGAACGATTTGGGCCCCACACGAAACTTCAGGCCTTCCATTTCTTCCATAATATGGTCGTTTCCGGCATGAACCTGAATATCTAAATCGGCAATGGTATCGTTTGGCTTGTCGTTTATTACATAGAGAACGGAAGTGAGTTGAGGGAACTCGGCCACCAGCGTATCTAGAATAAGCTTGATGTCGTTCGGACGATCTTCAGCCACGCTCAAAATCACCATCCACTCGTTGGTCATGGTACTTCTCACAGTCAGGTTGCGCAGAAATCCCTTCTGCTCATTCAGATTGTAATAGGAGAAGTTGTTTGCCAAGGCAATATCCCGAACACGGTTGCGGATGCCGTTGCTCGGTTCTTCCTGTAGGTGACATTCCTTCACATCAAGCACCTTATCCCATCTGCCGGGAACATGGAACCCAAGGGAAGGTACATCATCGAACACCTGTCCGCTATCTACTTCTTCCTGCGTGAGCCATCTGCGGTGCGAGAAGCTGAACTCCAACTTGTTGCGGTAATTGAACACATTCTGTGAACCCAAGATTGGTTCCATCACCTCAATATTCACTTTGCCAATGCGCTGCAACGCATCTTTTACTTGTTTTTCCTTAAACTCAAGCTGCTTTGGGTAGCTCAGATTCTGCCATTTGCAACCGCCACACACACCAAAATACTTGCACTTGGCATCAATGCGGATCGGAGAAGGCTGGGTAATTTGCATCACATGGCCTTCCCAATAGCTTCTGCGCTTCTTCTTAATCTGAATGGTACACACATCTCCCGGAACCACACCTTGTACAAAAGTCACGATGTCGTTAATGCGCGCAATTGCCTGTCCTTTGTCTGCTATGTCGAGAATGGTAACGTTCTCAATCACCACGTTTTTGGTTTTTCTACCCATGGCGGCAAATATACTTTGATCGGTTATTGGGTTGTAATTAGAAATTAAACGGTGTCCAGAATGGAGACCCTTCCTTCGTCAGGGTGACAAACGGATTGTGCAGAATCAGCTAGTTGCTTCCCTGAGGTACGAAGGGTCTCAGAAGGAATCTCTCGTTATTTGAGTTTAATTAAGAGCTGTATGCTTTTGGGCTTTGTGGCGTTCTAATACATTTGCAGCCATGGAAGGAAAGATGGAGTATCGGATTATTTACAGCGAGCCGCATCGGCATTTTGTAGAGGTTGAATTGACCGTGTCGGATGTGGAGTCGGATACGGTGAAGTTTCAATTGCCTGCTTGGAGACCGGGTCGTTATGAGCTTGGGAATTTTGCCAAGAATGTGCAACGATTTGATGCTTTTGCGAAAACGGGCGAAGCCTTGCCTTTTCGCAAGCTAACCAAAGACCTTTGGGAAGTGGAGGCGAAAGGAAATACCTTTATCAAAATAGCGTACAACTACTTCGCCAATGAGCTGAATGCGGGTAGCACCTTCGTAAACAAACGCCAACTGTACGTGAATCCAGTGAACTGTCTGATGTACGTGCCAGAGCGGATAGCCGAGCCTGCCACCATCAAGTTGCAATTGCCTGATGGCTGGAAGGTAGCCACCGGGATGAAATCCATAGGCGCCAACACGTTTGCGGTTGCCGATTTTCATGAGTTAGCAGATAGCCCGTTTATTGCCAGTGCTGGTCTGAAGCACAATTTGTTTACCGTTGCCGATGTGAAATTCAATGTTTGGTTTCAGGGTGAGTTTAAGCCCGATTGGCCCCGCATTATCAACGACTTTGAGAAGTTCTGTAAGGTTCAGATTGATGCCATGGGCGATTTTCCTGTAAAGGAATATCACTTCCTTTTCCAGATTAGGACCTATCCTACGTATCACGGAGTGGAGCACCAAAACTCAACCGTGGTGGCGCTGGGCCCCAGCTACGACATACTGAAGCCTGTGCTCTACGATGAATTTTTGGGCATCAGCTCGCACGAGCTATTTCATACGTGGAACGTGAAAGCGCTGCGCCCTATTGAAATGCAACCTTACGACTACACCAAGGAGAACTACACCCGCTTGGGCTATGTGGCCGAAGGAGTGACCACCTACGCGGGCGATTTGTTCCTGTATCAGGCCCAATGCTTCAGCGATTTCGAGTTCTTCAAGAATATTCACACCCTTTTGCAACGCCATTTTCACAACTACGGCAGGTTTAACCTTTCGGTGGCCGATAGTGGTTTTGATACGTGGTTGGATGGCTACCAGAAGGGGATTCCTGATAGAAAGACTTCCATCTATAATGAGGGCGCGCTGCTGGCTATGATGCTCGACCTTTCGTTGCTGCGCGATACAGACAATGAAAAGGGACTGATGGCTGCCATGCGTCTCCTTTACGAACGTTTCGGTAAAAAGGGAATCGGTTATACCGAGAAGGATTACCAGAATGCGATTGAAGAAACGGGAGGTCGCTCGTACAATCAGTTCTTTAAGGACTACTACTATGGCGTAAAGAACATTGAGACTGAATTGAGTGAACTTCTTAACCATGTTGGGATTGAAATTCGCGATACGCGTTCGCGGCTTTATTTCGAGAACCGCTTTGGGTTTAAGGTAGAATACATCAATAACCGTTCGGCTAAGATTACCGATATCGCTCCCGATTCTATTGCTGATCGAGCGGGCCTTAAACTGGAAGATGAGATTGTTTCTATGAACGGTATCCGCATTCTTGGCAACCTCAAAGAATGGTGTAAGTACTTTGAGGAAGAAACCATCACCCTAACGGTGAATGCGGAGGACGACACCCATAAAGTCCAACTCACGCCTACTGAACACGATAGGTACTACCGCACACGCTGGCCGCACAAAATCCCTGGTGCTACTGACATACAGAAGGCGAACTTTATTGCTTGGACTAGGCGTAGTTTCTAGCCCACAAGTCATTGTTTCAGCTCCAACGTTCTGATTGGACACTCCCCGCCACATTGCAGCAAATGACCTTCTTCGGTGAAATACGGCTCGCCATACGATAGCAAATGATAAAACCACCCAAAAATGCTGCACCTAGAGCTTCGTTTAAATGCTCTTTAGTCTAACTGGTGGAAACAAATCCCAGGTAAGTCCTGCAGAGAATTGATGGCCTGAATCAACCACGCGAAAATTGTAATTATCGTGACCATAGATGTAACTAAAAACAAGCCCAAGCGCACTTACTGTAGATGCAGGATAGAATGTTGCCGAGCTCTCTATACGTAGAGGATTAATGTGTGGATGGGCTCCAAGAATGGCTTCAAGCTGTTGTTTTAGACGGATACGTTGATACACGTTCGATTTTTTGGAAAAACGAAAGGCCAACAGGTATTCGTAAACGAAATTGATTCGATGCCTGCCTATGATGTCCAAATCACCTTTTGAAACCAAATCCACATCAATAAACCCTAGCATTCCTTTGTGATTGATAACATATCCGAGCGAAACGGAATGTGTGTATTTGGCGTAGTTGTCTGCGTTTAATTTATTGAAACGATAGTTGACCGTTAGCTCCGTAAGGTTCATAGAGTAGTTGCCAGTTTCTCTGTTTAGTAAGGCAGAAAGGTCGGTTTGGTCGTTAATGGTTGCATAGATACTGTCGCAAAATTGGCCACCATCAAATTTTCCATCCGCAAAAGTGCATTTGCTTTGGCCATTGCTGTAATGTCCTGTTTGATAGGCAAAGCCTATAAATTGAGCAACATCAGCTTGCTTGCTCTTTAGCCTGAACATGTGCTGCGTTCCCAAAAAGATGCGGTATGATGGCGTTTTAATCGGTTGCGATTCTTCCTTGTAGAGTCTGAACTGAGGTCTAAAATCTAGATACTGCGCCATAGAATGCAGCTTGGTACTATCTGCCAATCCCATTACAAAATTGTTGTAAAAGCTGAATTTGATGATGGGGTTGGCCTCAAACTGAATCTTCTCATAAGGGGAGTAGCTAGACAGCCAACGAACACTTGGGTCTTCGGTTATGGGGTAAACGTGAGAGTACTTTTCGAATTGGGCCAAACTAGCGGACACACCGATAAGGCTTAGAAGAACAGTAAAAATAAACCTCAAATCGAAAAGATGGTTTTGGTAATGATTAAAGCTGCAAGTTATGCGGCCTTAGCGAATCGATGATGGCAATCGGTTAATTATTTAAGAAAAGTTATTTCACCACTCGCTTTTGAAGTCGAGTACCATCTTCCAAGGTTACCTGAATCATGTATGCGCCAGAACGAAGCGAAGAGCCGTCCAAATAAATTGGACTGTCCGCGCCTTGCAATGCAGTTCTCCCTTGCATATCTAATAACTCAATCCGAGCAATTTGTTCATTATTTGGTAGGGTTACATGAATACGTTCTTGTATTGGATTTGGGAAAACCGAGAGTTTATTACTTTTCGTTTCAGAAATGGCCGTGGCTCCCGAAGCTGATGCGTAATAGGCATACATCACGGTTTCGCCTTGTTTTACAAATCTTAGCACAGGAATCCCATCCGATTGTCTAAACCAAATAATCTCCTCATTAGTAGAAAGAATACTGTTTAAAACGTACGAGCTGTCTACCTGCATGCTGCGAATACGATATACATCGTTTGCAGTGCCATAGGGCAACACCAAGGTTCCGAAACCATCATAAATCCAATAACGGGTAACGGAACCTGTCATCGGTGCCCCTTGATTTTGAATGGTGTGTGTATGAATACTATCTGAGTACGAAAGCGGAAACGACAGGTAAGGAATGGCGGGCATGTACTGGTGATTGCTACTGGAATAAAATCCGTTCAAATACAACGTGTCCGAAGCAGATGAATAAGAATAGAAATGGTCACGGGCAAATGGCAGCTGACCATATTCGTTAATCTGGGTAGCTAAAAATGGCGTATGGATGCTTGATGAAGAAGCTTGAAAAACATATTCTGCGGTCGGGGCAGCCCAATTGGTCCAAGGACCAGGAGTTCCAGTACTTGAAAAATCCCATGTATAATCGGATCCGGTTAAACTCTGCTGGTCGCTGAACGGAGCCGAAACCACGGCAAAACCTATGGAAGATGCATCATTAAGTTGGAAACAATTGCTGGCCGTGAACTGTGGTTGAGCCACCAAAACCACTGAGACGGAAAGGAACAACACAAGACTAATGAACTGTTTCATTTTTTACGGTTTTAGGGTATCAAAGATTTCTGGTCCTAGTGAGATTCAGCTACGTAATTCAACGTAATTTAATTGATATTGTACATCACAATAACCCCAACGCTTCACCCAAAAGCATTCGATGTTCTTTATCAAGATGGATGTTTCCCTGTTCATCCGTCAGTTGATTCCGATAGAGCGGAAGTTCCGTAACGATTTTGGCATTGCAAGCTTTGAGGGTTTGCAGTAATGAGATCATAGCATATTCGCCACGGGTCGGAGCAGGAGTGAAGGTGATGGGAAGCATGGACTTTCCCGAAAGTTCGCCAGAAATAGTCATCCATTCCAAGGCATTTTTCAAAGCTGCAGGAATGTTGTGTAAGTATTCTGGTGTGCAGATGATAACGGAATCAGCGTTGACCACTTTCTGTTTGAATTCCTGAACGGATTCAGGAACACCTGCTTCTTGCAATTGAGGTGAAAAAAGCGGAAAATGCTGAAGTCCCTCAAAGACTTCTATCTGATAAGAACCTTCAAACGAACGTTTAATCACTTGAAGTAACGCAGCATTCGAACTGTTTTCGCTGGCAGAGCCACTTATGGCAAATATCTTTTTCATTCAATCACAAATCCATTTTTCAATCATGGAAAAATACGAATGCTGGAATTTATTCACCAACCCTTAGATTTGAATGGTCGGTGGTTTAAATTATTTATGATGACCGATTAATTTGGTAGTTCACAACATAACTAACATCATTCGGCTATTTTTGACTACTCGAATTCACCTAAAACTAGCTAATGAGGTACATTTCACTTTCTACCATAATCACGTTCTTTCTTGTACAAACGTGTTTTTCACAGAGCGCAACACTTTCAGGACAGATACAAGCCCCAACTGGCGATAGTGTGTTTTTGCAGACTAATGTAAAAACAAGCAAAGGCTTTGAAACGGTCATTCTTGCTTCAGCTAAGTTGAATAATAAAGGTGAATTTACACTTACAACCAAGCTTGATAGCGCACAACTTGTGTCCTTTTTTGACGGAACTGAGACCACTTCCTTGTTTCTGGTTCCAGGAGACAATATTTCTATGACGATGCACGCGGCCATTTTTGATGAGTCGATTATCTACAGTGGAAAAGGTGGCAGTAGGAACAATGCTCTGGCTTCATTAGCACTAGCTGGAGAAATAAACTACCTGATGGGTGAGCGACTGAAAAGTGATTTAGACACCACCGCGTTGTTTGAGTTAATGGATGATTATGCTCGGAAAACGATAAACGCTATTGCTTACTATGCCTTAGCATTTCCTGAAATGAAAACTCATTTGGAAAAGTCTTCGAAACAAACGGAGGCTTCTACCAAAAGACAGAAGGAAAGTATTCTTTCGGAGCTAGCGCTAGAAATACTCAGAAAGAAACTGGCTGGATCACCAGTGCTTGACATTACAGGAGTTGACCTGGATGGCAAAACGCTAAGTCTGTCAGCGTTTAAAGGAAAGACCACAGTAGTTGATTTCTGGGCTACGTGGTGCGGACCATGCAAAACCGAAATGCCATATCTCAAGAAATTAGAGGAAGAATATGGTGATGTGAATTTTGTAAGTGTTGCTGTTTGGGATAAGGAGGAAGCTTGGAAGGATATGGCCAAACGGCTTGGATTTAAGAACAATATGTTTATTCCTAAAGAAAATAACGAGGCACTAGCGCAGTATAAGCTAGAGTATATTCCGCGCTACATGGTATTGGACAAGAACCTCAATATCGTTGATATTGACGCTCCAAGACCATCTTCCAATAAGCTTCAGAAGTTGTTCTGATTTAACGCAACGCTACTCTAACATCAACTGCATAAACACCACATTCAGCCACGTATCGAACTTAAAACCGACTTCTGTAAACGTGCCAACCACTTCAAACCCAAATTTGCGGTGAAACTCCACACTTCCCATGTTGCTCGAATCAATACCAGCTATCATGGTATGAAATCCGCCAGCTTTTGCTTGTCGGATAAGATCTCTCAGAAGAGCATTTCCAATGGCTTTCCCCCGATAGTCTTTGTGAACGTAAACCGAATGTTCTATGCTAAATTGGTACGCTATTCGTGCTCTAAACGGTCCGTAGGTGCCAAATCCAATCACCTTTCCGTCTTGTTCGGCAACAATAATGGGCCACGCATTCTCCTGTTTATCCTTAAACCAAGCGAGCTGTGTTTCTAAGCTTCTTGCTTCGTATTCGTAGAGCACGGTTGAGTGCAGAATCTCATGATTGGTGATTTCCAATATGGCTGGAATATCGTGTTCTGTTGCCGTACGAATTTGAATGTTCATGTTTTCGAAAATAGGTGTTTTCAGAATTAATTGGCTAAATTTTTCATCATGCTTTACACTTATTACCGTATTCATTACACTTGTTACCAGTAAGCCAGTTTCTTTGAAGCAATTGCGAAATTTACGATGATGACCCACCTACATCGCACTATAGCTTTGGTTATGGTGTGGCTTTGTGCTCCACACTTTTCTGTTGCCCAGCATAAAGCTATGGCAGATACAGCTGTTTGTAATAGATATATAGATTCAATCCAGATCTACATGGATCGCTTCGATGCAGCCGATTCGCTTCGGTATTATGCACAAAAGGTGGTTGAATGTACCGAGGCCACACATAACCGAGATGATCATAAGGATGCATTATCCGTGTTAGGCGTCACCTATTTGCGCGAGAGCAATTATCCAAAGGCTCTGGATTATTTTAAACAGGCTGAAGAAGAATGTAAAGAAATCAACGATTCCATAGGTCTTGCCAAGATTTTGATAAATATCGGCTCGATTTATATGACCACCGACAGCTTGCAGGCTGCCATGCGGATTCTGATGCGATCAATGACCATTTTTGAAAGCCTGAACGATTCGTCTACCTTGCTTTATGTCTATACGAATATTGGTTCGCTCATGGGGCGGGTGGGCAACAAATCGGAGCAGTTGGCCTATAGTAAAAAGGCTTTCGATATGGTTGATTGCAAGCTCAATTCGCGTACTGCGTTAGGGCTTGGCTGCAATTTGGCCATAAATCTTTCAGTAAATGGATTAATCGATTCTTCTGAAGCCTTGTCGCTGAGGGTTTTGGCCGAAGCCAGACGGATTGACTATAGCAAATCAACCACACAGATACTCAATCATTTGGCAAGCATTGCCATCACACGCGAACAATATGAACGGGCATTAACCTATACGCAGGAGGTGGTGAGCTACGAAGGCAAATTCAAGCACCATCATACTTTCCTTTATTGCTATAATTATCAAGGTAGTGCGCTTCTCAAGTTGGGAAGGGTTTCGGAAGCGGTGACCTCGCTCGAAAAAGCCTTGGAATATGCTGAATTGGACAAAGTGCCAGTGGGTAAAGAGCGAGTGTTGAATAATTTGCATCAAGCATATGCGGCCGCAGGCAAATACGCTCAGGCATACGAAACATTGAAATTGTACAAGCAAATTTCTGATACCCTGCTTGGTGAGAATAATTTTAAGACGATTAATGATCTAGAAACCAAGTATCAAACCGAGAAAAAAGAACAACTGCTTCGCGAAATGGAGCAGGAAAACCAAATTTCAGTATTGAAGGTCAAGCAACGGAACATTTGGATAATCGTGATTTTGATTCTTGGCTTCGCCACGGCCTTGAGCATCTTCTTCATCTCGCGGCAGCGATTACTGAAGCAGCAGCAAGAGGCGTTGGAGAATAGATTGCTATCGCTGCGCGTGCAACTAAATCCGCATTTCATATTCAATGCGCTCACAGCTGTTCAGAACTATATGTTGGGCGGAAAGGATTTGCGCGAAGCCGTGCGCTACCTCTCCAATTTTGCCAAGGTGATGCGGGCATTCTTAGAATACAATCAGGAGGAGACCATTACGCTTGATAAGGAATTGCATGCACTTGAGCTTTACGTTGGAATTCAAAAACTGCGGTTCAGCAACGGTTTTGAGTTTGATGTGGAGATGGATGAAGCGTTAAATCCAGAGGAGGTGCTTGTGCCGCCAATGATATTGCAGCCGCTCATCGAAAACGCCATTGAGCACGGCATTCGGAACATGGATAATGGAAAAATCTCCTTGAACTACGAATTGCAAGGAAATTCCTTAGTAATGAAGCTAAGAGATAATGGCATTGGCAGAAAACGGGCAGCAATTGACGGACCGAAAGTGGAGGAGAAGACCTCCCTTGCTACGCGCATAACAGAAGAACGAATCGGTCTGCTCAATCGCAAAAAGAAAGGCACTTATTCTATTGAATTTGCAGATGCGAACGAAGATGGTACTGGAACAGTGGTTACATTCAAAATCCCATTCGCGCAGCTATGAAAGCACTGATTATTGACGATGAACAGAATGTGCGCGAAGCACTTAGAGGTCTTTTGCGGCTTTGGTCGCCCGAAACAGAGGTGCTGGGCGAAGCATCAAATGTGAGTGAGGCTTTGGAGAGAATCAACTCCTTAAAACCAGACCTAATCTTTCTTGATGTGGAAATGGGTGATGGAACGGGTTTCGACCTTCTCAGACAACTTCCAAAGCGCGATTTTGAGGTGATATTCGCTACAGCCCATCAGCATTACGCTATTGAAGCAATCAGAATGAGTGCCTGCGATTTTTTACTTAAACCCATCGATCCAGATGATCTTGTGGCAGCCATTGAACGTGCCAAGACGCATTGGCATCAGCATGGAGGTGATCCGATTGACGTAATGCTTCAGCACGCATCTGGCATCAAAGACCGCATTGTTCTTAAAGACATGGAGAATATCTACGTGCTTAAAATTGAAGATATCATCCATTGTGAGGCAGATGGTCGCTATACGCGATTTCATGTAAAGAGCCAAGCAAAGCCCATATTGGTTTCTACCAACCTCAAGGAATATGAACAGTTATTAACTCCTTCGGGATTTGCGCGCATCCATCATTCGCACCTCATCAATCTGAGCCACGTTCAACGTATTGATAAGGTCAACCTTACTGTTCATCTCTCCGAGAATCAAAAGGTGCCTATTTCAGTCCGTAAGAAGGACGAGCTGCTGAAAAGGTTGTAATCGTTATTCAGTCCAATGTGTAATAGCACAACGAATAACGGAGAAAATGGAAGTTCAATGAAGGAGATTCGCTGCGCTCTTTCTTTTTTCAAGCAGATTTATCTCGTTGTTTCCAGAAATCTAGTGAGATAAACTTGACTGGTCTATCTATTTAAGACCACACGCTTTCTTGATAACTGCATGAATTTGGGTATTCTCGAAAATGCCGCCAAGTTGTTCAGCCTTGGGGCCGAATGATAATACTGGAACCATCGTACAACTATGTCCTCCGGTAGAGAAGGAAGGCACAATGCTGTCGTAATCATCATATACTCTTTTAAATGCTCCTGTCTTCCTTTCACTTGCCATGGTAAATCCACCTGTTTCATGATCGGCTGTTACAACTACCAATGTGTTTCCCTGCGCTGCCGCAAAATCCAGCGCAGCTCCAATGGCTTTGTCAAAATCTAGCACCTCTTGAATGACATATTCTCCATCGTTGTTATGACCACCCCAATCAATCTGCGATCCTTCCACCATTAGGAAAAATGATTTCCCCTTGGCTGATAAATGATCAAGCGCCTTTTGCGTGGCCTCTGTCAGGAATTCATCTCTTCCTTTGTGCTTTGGAGTGAGACCGTCTGCTGCTAGTAGATATATCGGACGCTTGTTTCCTCCTTTCCAAGGTGTTTTGATGGAATTGGTGTCCAACACAAATCCATGCGCCACCAACGAGTCGGAATAATCAATGGAATCTGTACGATTCATGAACCATTTGTAGCCACCTCCGGCAATAAAATCCACATCACTATAAACAAGCTGGCGGGCAATTTCCTCTTCCATCGACCTGTCTGCTGCGTGTGCAAAAAATGAACCCGGTGTGGCATGGGTAATGGACGAAGTCGATACTATCCCTGTATTCCAGCCTATTTCAGATAATTCTTCTAAGATGGTTTTCACAGCAGTGGAGTCTAGACCCATTCCAATGGAATTGTTGTAGGTTTTTATGCCGCACGAAAAGGCAGTTGCCCCTGCTGCAGAATCGGTAATCTTATGTGTTGAGGAGTTTGTTTTTGACAATCCTATGACTGGAAATCTGGAAAAACTGGGTTCTCCATCTCCGAAGTAATAGGCACTCGATAATTGAGATAGACCCATTCCATCTCCAATCATCATAATAATGTTGAGTGGTTTTTCTGGAGAACCACTTGCTGGCTTCAAAGCTGATTGACCAAAAACGCGACTTGTGCCGATTAAAGCCATCAATAGAATCGGAACTATTTTCTTTGTTTTCATGCGTCAAACTTAAAAGTATCTATGGATAATGGTTATGCTTCAGTCGTCTATATTGGAGAAAGCTTCGTAGAGATTACATCAATCTAGAACCTCGTTTAGCCACAAATGTGTACAGATTTTCGTAGATAATCTGTGTTTTTTATCTGCGGAAATCAGTTAATCTGTAGTAATGAAATTTCAGTTAGCAGCAACCACTTTTAGGCGTGCAACAAGACGATTCTGTCTGAATTTCTGAAAGGCGAATCTTAGGCTTAGCGGTTTTTGTTCCCGATTTTTCTGCGTAAACCGTTATGCTGAATATGCCAGTATCACCTTTGTAATATGTTTTCATTTCTTGCTCGGATAGGTATTTTTCGAGTATGTCATCGGGAATTACAATTGGTTTCTCCTTTTGAACCGACATGTTCTCAAAACCCGTGTCTGAAATCAGTTTGAGGTAGTCAACTCGTTGAATGGCTCCAGCCACACATCCGGCATACATTTCGGCATCTTGCCGCAAGGCATCGGGTAGTTCGCCCACCAATACAATATCTGAAATACTGAAATGACCGCCCGGTTTCAGTACCCGATGAATCTCTGAGATTACCTTTTGCTTGTTAGGCACTAGGTTCAATACGCAGTTGCTTACCACTACATCGGCCATATCGTTGCTTACGGGCATGGCGTCAATATCTCCTTCTCTGAATTCCACGTTATTTAGTCCTAGCTTTTCGGCATTGGCACGTGCCTTTTCTATCATAATAGGCGTAAAGTCTATTCCAATTACTTTTCCTTCTGCACCTGTTTCGTGTCGGGCAACGAAACAATCGTTTCCAGCACCTGATCCCAAATCAATAACGGTATCTCCATTCTTGATTTTTGCAAATTGGGTAGGTAATCCACAGCCTAAGCCGAGGTCGGCATCTTCTACATACCCCGCAGTCTGCGAATAATCGTCCATCATAATATTATACACCTTATTTGTTGGAGTAGTGGCACCACAACAAGATGCTGCATTTGCAGCTTTTCCTTGTTCGGCTATTTCGGCATAACGCTCCTTAACGATTGCCTTTAATTGCTGTTCATCTTTCATGTTTACCTTCCTTTTTATGGTATAAGATTACCGAATTCGTACTTTAGTTGTAGCACATACAGGGCATGTTTCGTACTGACACATATCATGTGGTGTGACCACTGACCCCAATAGGGGAAATTTACATACGTTAAATCCGGGTTCCATCGCTAAGCATCCGTCAATCTCATTTCTCCCACTTTCTTTGCAATCAATAACCATGAGCGTTACGAATCCACTCTGTGCAACTCCATTTTCTCCAGTTCCCTCGGTGCAATAACCTAGAACCTCAGTCGAAGTATAGCGACCAAATCAGCGTTTAACCGTTCAATCCGTAATATCCGCGTCTATTCGTGTTGCGCAGTGGCCAATCAACCCAAACCTGACAAAAGTCTAGCAGCACGATGACTACTTAAACTACTTTCGCACAACATGGAACAGAAAGAAAATACGCTGATTACTAAAGCATCGGGAGAAAAGGTACCGTTTGATGTATCGCGTTTGAGACGCTCATTGGAACGATCAAAGGCAGAATCGAAAGCTGTTGAAGAGGTAATAAACGCCATCTCGTCTCAACTACACGAGAACATGAGCACTAAAGAGATTTACCGAAAGGCATTCGCATTGCTGCGCAAAACTTCGGATTCGAGTGCGGCACGTTACAAGCTGAAGAATGCCATTTTAGAATTGGGACCAGCGGGTTTTGCCTTCGAAAAGTTTGTTGCCGAGGTATTGAAAAATGACGGCTACCACACGCAACTCAATCGGATAGAACAAGGATTTTGTGTAAAGCATGAAGTGGATGTAATTGCCGAGCGTGATAACGTTCGCGCCATGATTGAGTGTAAATTTCATAGCGATAAGGGCAAATATTCGGATGTGAAGATTCCACTCTACATTCAATCACGGTTTAAAGATGTAGAAACAACGTGGGCACAAATGCCCGAACACGAAGGCAAACAATTTCAGGGCTGGGTGGTTACTAATACGCGGTTTACTACAGATGCCGAACAGTATGGAACCTGTGCGGGTCTTACGCTCCTGAGTTGGGATTCGCCCAAGGGAGCAAGTATGAAGCAACGGATTGATGAAGCAGGATTGCACCCAATAACCAGTTTGACCACGCTAACCAATGCAGAAAAGAAGATATTGCTGTCGCAAGATGTCGTTTTGAGTTCAGATTTGTGTCATCGACCCTATTTATTGGATATGGAAGGTATTAGCAAAAACAGGAAAAAGAGAATTCTCAGAGAAGCACACGATTTATGTGCACTAAACGGAAACAGTCATTGATATGAGCACAGAAAACAAGATTACCGTCCATTTTTTAGGAGCAGCAGGAACCGTAACGGGTTCCAAATTTCTGATAGATACGGGCGAACATAAGATTCTAGTCGACTGCGGACTTTTTCAAGGTCTCAAGGAACTTCGTCTCAAAAACTGGGACCAGTTTCCGGTAAATGTGCCTGAGATTGATGCCGTGGTATTAACGCATGGCCACATGGATCATACGGGCTATTTGCCACGTTTGATGAAGATGGGGTTCAAAGGCCCCATTCATGGCACCCGCCCAACGCTAGAAATTGCTGAGATTATTTTGCTCGATAGTGCCAAGATTCAAGAGGAAGAAGCCAAAAAGGCCAATCAAGAAGGCTACTCGAAACACCATCCTGCCGAACCATTGTACGACTTGAAAGATGCAGAAGAAGCTATTGAACATTTCAATTCATTGGCAGAAGGAGTTTGGATTGAGCTCTACCCAGAAATCAACATTCGTTTTCAATACAACGGCCACATCATTGGCGCCACGTTTATTGAGATGGACATCAAAGGCAAACGGTTTGTCTTTTCGGGAGATATTGGAAGACCACAAGACAAACTGCTTCGTCCGCCCAAAAAGCCACAAAAAGCAGATGTTCTCTTTATGGAAAGCACCTATGGAGATAGAGTGCATTCAGAAGAAAACCTAGAAGATCGGTTAAAGGAAATCATCAATAATACCTACGCCAATGGCGGAACGCTTATCATTCCAAGCTTTGCGGTAGAGCGTACACAAACGCTTATGTACGTTATCTGGAAATTGCGACAAGCACACGCCATTCCGCAAATGCCGTTGATTATGGATAGCCCTATGGCTGCCAATGTGCTCAAGGTATTTGAAGATAACCGAGAATGGCACACACTCAAGCCCGAAGAATACACGGGCATGTGCAATTTGTTTCGCATTGTGACTAGCTACAAAGAAACGTGGGAAGTTATCAATGACGAAAAGCCCAAAATTGTGATTGCGGGTAGCGGAATGATAAGCGGTGGGCGCGTGCTTACTTATTTGCAGCATTACATTGGTAAGATAGAAACAACCGTTCTGTTGGCTGGTTTTCAAGCAGCAGGTACAAGAGGAAGAAAGCTACTAGAAGGAGCTTCCGAGCTTAAAATTTACGGAAAGGAATATCCAGTAGAAGCAGAGGTCATTAACCTCGAAGTGCTTTCGGCCCATGCCGATCAACCAGAAATGTTGGATTGGATGAGCGAGATTAAAACCGCTCCAGAGCATACATTCATTATCCACGGAGAAGCAGAAGCTGCTGCCACCTTCAAAGAGAAGATTAAGGAGCGCTACGGTTGGGAATCTACCGTTCCCGAATTGTACTCGATTGTAGAGATTCCAATCGATTAACCATCATAAACGCAAATGGCTTTCATAGACTATTACAAAACACTAGGCATTGCCAAAACTGCCACCGAGGCCGAAATTAAAAAGGCTTATCGGAAAATGGCGCGCAAGTACCATCCTGATGTAAACCCCAACGACAAAGCTTCGGAAGAGAAGTTTAAAGAGGTAAGCGAAGCAAACGAGGTGCTCAGTAACCCCGCAAATCGAAAGAAATACGATAAACACGGAGAAAACTGGAAACATGCCGATGATATAGAACGGCAGCAACAGCAGCAACGGCAGTATGCGGGGCAACAGCAACAATCGCGTCAGCAATCAGGAGGTGGTTATGGAGACGAAGGCTATTCCGACTTTTTCGAATCCATGTTTGGTGGTGGCCCTTCAAGAGGAAACCGCAACGTTAAGTTTAGAGGGCAAGACTACAATGCCGAATTGCAATTAGACCTTCGGGATGTATTTATTACAGACAAACGTACGCTTACCGTAAACGGAAAAAACATTCGGCTAACCATTCCCGCAGGAGTAAAAGATGGTCAGCAGATTAAGATTCCAGGGCATGGTGGCGATGGAATGAACGGTGGCCCTAAAGGTGATTTGGTTATTCGTTTCTCCATCAGTAACAACACAGATTTTAAACGCGATGGCGATAACCTCTACGCCACAGTTCAGTTAGACTTGTACACAGCCATGCTCGGAGGCGATTTAATGGTAAACACTTTTGATGGCAAAGTAAAACTGACCGTAACTCCCGAAACCGCCAACGGCACCAAGGTGAAGCTAAAAGGAAAGGGATTTCCTGTGTATAAGAAAGACGGCCAGTTTGGCGATTTGTACATCACCTACGAGCTAAAAACACCAACCAAACTCACCGAAAAGGAGAAACAATTGTTTGAAGAACTCTCTAAACTCAGACAGGCATGAAAACAGAAGAACTGATACGTATAGACGAACTCTGTGTTCACTACGAGGTGGAACACACCTTTTTCACGCATTTAAGCGAAGCGGGTCTTATTGAACTAACCATCATCGAAAACACCAGCTACATTCACACCAACCTGATTGGCGATGTAGAAAAGATGATGCGCCTGCACCACGACCTCCAACTAAACATGGAAGGAATTGATGTGGTGTTTCATCTCCTAAACAAGATAGACCACCTAAACTCCGAACTCAGCGCAGCTAAGAACAGACTGCGGTTGTATGAAGATGACCTTTGATTCTGTGCGTTGAGACCATACTGAGTACAGCGGTTCATGCATAGCCTCTTGTTTTCAATTATCAGGACACGTGATATTTTCTTTGGATATTTAGCAAAGGAAAAAGAAGCAAGGTGGAACAATCATCCAACATACATGTGATACGATCGGGTGCGGAGAGCCTCGTGGCGCGGTATGTTTGGAAGGCGAGCCGAAGCGCATGTGCCGTGGAGCAGGAGAAGATACTTCCTAAAGGAACTGCCGAGATTATCTTCAACCTTACAGATAGTACGCTGTGCTTTAAGGATGCAGAACAGGAACGTTTCGAGCTCTTCAAGTGCAGCATCAATGGGTTGAACACATCGCCCTTTCATCTTATTAAAGGAAGGTCTCAGACCTTTATCGGTATTCAACTTCATGCCTATGCTTTGAAATGGATTTTTGGAATTCCAGGCAAGGAATTTACCGATAAGGTGTTCGATGGATTCGATGTCTGCCCATCGCTCCGAACGCTATACGAACGACTGACGGGCGAAAATTCGTTCGATACACAGGTGGAATTGATATTGGATTGGCTACGAATGCGTTTGCAAAGCGCGAAGGTAATTTCCGACCGTTCTTTACTGTTCGACCTTCATTCCGAAAGGAGGGAGGAGGAACTATCTGTCAGTTCCATCTGCAAACGCTACAACCTTAGCGATAGGCACCTAAGGCGGTTGGCCTCCGATCACTTGGGTATTAATACCGAGGATTTTGTGCTGTATCGCAAATACCTGAATGCATTTGAGAGACTTCATCATGGTTCGGAACAGCTGACTACCGTGGCGCTGGAAAGCGGTTTTTACGACCAGGCGCATTTCAACAAGACCTTTAAGGCATATACGGGACTTGTTCCCAGCGAATACCGCAGACAGAAGAGCGAATTGATCGGGCATCTGTACTATGCTCCAGGGCAATCGGATCTTATTAGCCAAACATATTGAAAAACATATTTTTAGCCACAGATGCCTTTAGACTTGCACAAGTAAAAGGATCAATAAATTTATAGGAACATTAACCGCGGACAATTCCGAAGAACCGGAGAAAGAAAGGTGAACTAAACAGATGCTTAGGTCTTACCTATTCTGTGTATCA
>JAIOYP010000043.1 GCA_021741155.1 Flavobacteriales bacterium
GCATCTCCCGCAGCCGAAGTGTAGGTCGGTGTGAGTGTAGTGGCTCCGGCCGTTATAGATCCAGCCCCATTTTCAGTCCAAGCAATAGTTCCGTTGGTAGAACTGGCACCACTTACTGTTGCAGTACTACCCACGCAGATGGTCTGAGTTCCACCAGCAGAAGCAGTGGGAACAGCACTAAAAGAAATAGTGATTGGTGTAGTGCCAACACAGCCGCTCACACCTTCAGTTGCTGTTAGTGTAATGGTTCCTGCAACAGAGGCGCTAATTGGCGTGCCAGTGCCAGTCGCTGCACCCGTCCATGAGTAGGTGAAAAGGCCGTTACCACCCGTACCAGCAGATGCAGATGCACTAAGAGATATTGGAGTTCCAGAACAACCTAAAGCACCGGGTGTAGCGGTAATTGTAGCACTAGGGTTTGTATTTATGGTAATAGGCGTTAATGTTGTGACACTTGCAGAATTACCACAAGCATTGTAGGGCTGCACTGTAATTGTTCCCGTTCCGGCCGAGCCCCAGTTAACAGATACAGAAGTAGCGTTTGCGCTGTAGGTGGTTAGACTATTAATTGCAAATACCCCACCAGCTACAGTCCAGTTATAGCCTGTTGCTCCAGAGACTGCGGCAATGGAATAACTTGCACCTGTTTGGTTGGCGCAAACGATGGCATCGGCAGGCGTAATTGCCCCAGCATTGGCGGGAACGGTTAATACTGTAAATGTTTTGTAGATTGGGATAGACCATCCGCAACAGTTCTCATACAATCGTAGTCTTATTTGATAAGTTGCTCCCGCTGTCCAAGGGCCATTAACAACTCCTGGGCTTGCAGCAGTTGATGTATAAATATTCACTGACGGAGTACTTAGCAATGCTATTTCCCAACTGTAAGCCGTTGTATTTGTTAATTGTGCTCCCGATAGAGAAGTGCCTAACGTAATAGATCCCGTTGGACATGGGTCGGTTATCGAATTAATGATGGTTGAAGCAGTTGGATCGACCAATCTGTCTCCTTTCACCATAATAAAACTTGATATGGTAGTAGTAGTTGTAGCAAGTGATTTTACACCCGAGGCTGATGTTGATGGATAATAAATAACGGGTGCAGAAGATGAAGCCGAATAGCTGGATGTTGTGGCTGTCAGATTCTTCACATAGATTGGATCCGTATTTATGAAAGCCCCCCAGTTGTTTCCGCTGCTTTTTGTAAGCAGTATTTCTGAATTGCGGCAACCACTATACCAGTTGGCGGTAATGGTTCCATCAGTTGGTACAGAAGTAGGGGTTGTACCCGACTGCGTTATGGATGCCCCAAATGATACAAGAGCCTGACTTAAGCCTGTTGCACCCGCGCCACCAGCACCACCAGCACCACCAGCACCACCAGTTCCTCCAGTTCCTCCTTTTCCGCCATCGCACCAGCCACTATTGTCTCCGCCAGCACTACCACCAGCACCGCCTACTCCAGCTTGTCCAGCACCGCCAGCACCGCCAGCACCGCCTGCGCCAGGATTGATGCCACAGTCGAGAATAGTACCTGAGCCACCATTGGCATAAACGCCAATTGAGGCTCCGCCACCAAACCCGTAATTACCTTTTAGGCCACCAGCACCACCAGTACCACCGACACCACCTGTACCCCAATAAGGGCCACAGCTACAGGTACAACACGTACCGCTTGCACCTTCTCCGCCTCTTCCGCCACCGCCACCGCCAGCACCGTTAGCTCCCTGCGTTCCGTTTTGAGGTACATAAAAGACATTGATGCCCGATAGTGCTGTGCCAACAGTTCCTGCAGCTCCAGTAGCTCCAGTACCCCCAGCACCTCCATTAGATGCATTACAACCGTTGGCATCACAACCAGCAGAGTTACAACCTCCTGATGAGCAACCAGCACCTCCTGAACCTCCTGTGCCACCTCCCGTGCCACTTCCGACTCCGCCTGCTGCTCCGTTTGAACCAGTTACGCTGCAACCATCAGCATAAACATTTCCATTATTACCACCAGCACCACCCGCACCGCCACCACCACTTCCGCCTATGGCAGCTCCAGGTAAACCTGCACTTCCAGCTCCAGTATTAATTATGCAACGGCTAACAGTAAAGCCTGATTGACCGTTGATATAAATACCAAAAACGGAGCGGCCTCTGCTGCTATAAGTTCCCGTAGCACCGGCAGCCTGAACATTGATGGTAAGATCTTTCAGGGTAAACCCATTTCCTGCAGGTTGTATTCCAATGTAATAGCCTGTTCCGTAAGTGGAATTATCTACAATAGCAGGGTTGATGTTCAATATGGTTGCTGTTGCAGTGCTCTTTATCCATGTAGAGGAATTGTAACCTCCATCAATGATAATATTGGCTGGAATAGAGATAGTGTTACTGAAAGTATAGGTTCCAGAAGCCATAAGGATATGATTTCTTGATGGACTACCTGCAAAAATCACAAAGGCCTGTAGCAAGGTAACTGGGCATATCTTGCTTCCTAAGGTACCACTAGGGTCTCCAGTTGTTGACACATAGATGAAGTTACAATCATCAACCGCAACTCCGTTGGGTGGAAAAGTTATCGAAAAGTTCTGTGTTGCGCTTGTGCAGGAGTTGTAGGCCAAATCTCTTACCTGAAAGGTGTTGTTTGATCCATTTGCTAAACCACTGAATATGGGAGAGTTCTGCCAAGCCCCACTGTTCATTTTATACTGATAGGTGCCCGAAGCTCCTCCTGTGGCATTCAATGTAACTGAAGCAGAAGTGTAAGTAGATCCCGAACATGCGTATCCAACGCTATAGGTGAACGTAATCGGGCTTGGATCATCAATAATTTGGCTGGCAGCACCTGTGCAATTGTTGTTGTCTGTGACCGTTAGATTATAGGTTCTTGCAGAAAGACCTGTAACATTCTGAGTGCCTGGGTTTGCATATCCTGCGGGTGTTGATGACCATGTGTATGAACTGTACGTGCCTGTTCCACCGCTCGGTGTAGAATTAATAGATCCAGTGCTGCTGCCACTGCAATTGGTTTCAAATCCGTTGAAATCAGTAGCAGTAAGACCAACCGTAATGACAGCAGGAGCAGTGAGTGTTCTGGTACCAGAAGCACCGCAACCGCCAGCATCTGAAATATTTACACTATATGTTCCTGCTGTTAGACCCGATATCGTATTGGAAGAGGAGTTAACAACATTTGTAGTTCCGTTTGACCAAGCAAAAGTGATAGGAAAGGCTGTGGATGTTGTAGTTGCGGTTACTGTTCCATTGCTGGAGCTGTTACAACTTACACCGTAAGCACCAAAGGCACTTGAGGTCATTGTAACATTAAAGGTTGGGGTAATGGTAACCGTAATTGTAACAGGAAGTCCTTCACAATTTGTACTGGTATTATAAGCTGTAACATAATAAGTATCACTGGTATTGATAATAGGGGATGTAAGACCTGAGCCAATTAAAGTAGAAAGGTTAGTTCTGTACCACCTAGTATTGTAGCCAACTGGAACCGCATCAGCGGTAAGGGTTCCAGAACCACAAATTGAAATACTGAAATCGGACGAAGAACCACCTATATATGGCTTGCTAGGTATCGGATTTAATTCGGTAACACCAGAGGTAACAGAACCACAACCTGAGCCAGTACACGATCTGGTACATTTTACCCAAGTATTCACCGCCACCGGACCCGTTGCGTATGTTGAACCAGTTCCAACCGTGGCACCAAACCCACTACTTGAGTTGGTGGTACTGATTACCCATGCATAGCTACAGGTTCCCGTTCCGCCTGCAGTTGTTGCAGTCAGCGTGGTACCAGCGGTTTGAGAGACGCAGATTGCCGTGCCTTGTGATGTAATAGAAATGGTTGGGTCGGCCACTACTGGCCACGATGCCATTGTGGTGAAGGTTTCTGCCGCACCGTCACACCCGCTACCAGTACAATCCCTTTTGCCCTGTATTGTAACCGTTGTTCCTCCAGCTCCAGCTGTGATAACGGTAGTACCAGGCACGTATGCCGAATAGGCACCGCCTATACTGTACTGATAAGAATCGGTGCAGGTTACCCCACCTGTTCCTGCTGTAAACGTAGCAGTAGGATTGGCACCTGCACAAATTTGTGTTCCGTTTGCAGGTGTGGCTACGTTTAACGTTGGTAATGAAGGGTCGGCAACAACTGGCCACGATACCAATGTGGTGAAGGTCTCTGCCGCACCGTCACATCCAGTACCAGTACAATCCCTTTTACCTTGTATGATTACGGTTGTTCCTCCAGCTCCTGCTGTAATAGTAGTTGTTCCTGGAACATAGGCGGAATAGTTGGTTCCTCCATTAATACTGTACTGATAAGACTCAGTGCAGCTTAATCCACCTGTTCCTGCTGCAAACGTAGCAGAAGGATTTGCACCTGCACAAATTTGTGTTCCGTTTGCAGGTGTGGCTGTTGCTATTGTAGGTAATGTAGGGTCAGCTACCACAGTCACAGCTACACCATTAGATACAGAGCAACTTGCATTTGCCGCTGTGAGCGTGAAAGTACCGTTGTATGCGGTAGTTGATGCGAATGCCGCAGGATCATAAGTACCGTTACTGTAGGCATTGGGGCCACTCCACGAATAATCTACTCCAGTGGTACCGCTATTTATCAATCCACCAGCAGCTCCGAGATCAATATTATTGGTAACACAAAGACTGGTTGGTACAGAACTGGCAGTTACAGCAGTTGGTGTTACAACTCTGTAACTAATAACGGCCGAGCCACTACCATTACCATAAGGTGCCACCCATCCAATCCAATTAGTTGCTGGAGTAGCAGTCCTGAACGTACCAACAGTTATGCTGGTAGCGGCAGCCGAGTACCACAGGTAAGTTGGCGTTGATTGTGTTCCGTTGATGCACAAGTTCGTATTGATGTAGCCTGAAGATCCACCTACAGCTAACGAGAACTCATACCATGTATTAGCAGTAACCGTGAATACAGCACGTGACCCAGGCCCAACATTTTTGGTCCCATTTGAACATTGGTTATTTGCAATAGTTACTCCAGTCTCTGCGTTGATAGCGTGACATTGAGCAAACGAGGTCTGCCAATTACCAAGAAAAAGCACAACTACTGTGAGAAGAGTAATTAATCGGGTCATTGGATTAGGTTTAGTATCTACTAAGAACATGGTTAAATATGAGCAAAGAAACAATATTGTTTAATAATTCTGTGTTCGATAATGTGACTAATTTTAATTTTTAATATCCGATATAATATGCATAGTTAAGGTATATGTGTATTAAGATTGACGTATTAATATATGATAAATTTAACATTCAACTTTCTAATTTTGACTTTTGGTGGCAATAGTATTTGATAATTGTCTCAAATTCTTCTTAAAAAACTCATTGTGTGGGTCAATAAGTAAGTAGGTCTCACACACTTGAATCGACTCTTCGTACCTCTGCAGCTGAAAAAGAATACGCGCAAGGTTGTCATAGGCTTCGTAACTGTTTGGTTCTAATTTGAGGTAGTTGCGGTAAGATCGTAGCGCCTTCTCGTATTCTCCAGTTGCCTCATATCCTTGTGCCACCTGCAAAATTACAGGGGGATAAGTGGAGTCAATTCTAATGGCATATTCTCTGGCTTTAATTGAGCTGGGAACATCGCCTAACACATCATAAACTCTAGCAAGATCGACCCATGCGTTAAAAAAAAGCGGATATATTTCTGTTGCCTTGGTCAAATGTGAGGCCGCGTTTTTTACATCACTTAGTTCCGAATTAATTATCTGATTGTCTTTAGAGACATTTTCCATGATGGCGTGTCCAAGAAGGTTGTGTGCCTGTGCAGAATTCGGAACATTCTTAATATCATGCTGCATCAGGGTCAATTTATTTTTCCATTGTGAATTTCGGCAAATAGAATAGGCCGAAAATGAGCAGATGGTCAAAATGGATAGAATCGAAACTAAGGTCTTACTGGTTTTTCCGGATGATTCAAGGACATAGACAACCACTCCAACTAAGGCAAGACAGAAGCCGAACGAAGCCACATAGCTGAATCTGTCTGAGAACATTCCTGCAACCATTTCGGCCATTCCGGAGAACAGCACGATTGACGAAAGGTATAAAAGTATTCCAATAGCAACTGTGGGATTTCTTCTTATGAGAAAGATTCCAAGGATTAGAAATGCTACGTGTAACGAAATAAATGCCAATGATCTTGCTGAGAATATGTGTGAGATTCTGATCTCATCAAATCCATAATAGAACGCAAGCGGATAAGGAAGGAATAATGCTTGAGTGTAACGCCCAATCGTTTCAGCAGCTGTTCCAATCTTCCATCCTACTGGGGCAAATGGGCTCAGTGGATGTTCTACATAGTCGAACGGACGTTTCCAAGAGTGTATTTTATCGGCAGACCAATAGGCTGAGGTGTTCCAATCTGCTCCCATGTTCCAATCAATCTGGCTGTTCCAGTTGGGAGCGGTTTCTATTTCGGAGAGAAGTTGAAACTTGAGTTCCTGTAGTCTCAGATTTGGAGTATGTGAGAGACGTGCAAAGGTGTCACGTTCAATGATTACTCTACCGATTAGAATTCCTGAGCAAACGAAAAAAACTATGAGCATTATTCTCTTTGAGTCGTAAGCATGAATTCCACTCATCTTTTGGATGTAACTAGCTACTGTAATTCGAATGTAACCACTAGCTATTTTCACAATTAAAAGACTTGAAAGCACTACCAAAACATAAAAAATAATTTGGGTAATTAATGTTGAGTCAATCAGGTAAATAGTAGTTGCCGCTGCACTACTCAATACTAATAGCCCACCAATAAACCACTTCAGTTGTATGTCAAAGAAAAATGAGATGACCACCAATCCCAATAAAAGGATAATGGCTCCAGATTGGGATTGAAAAAAGTCATTGTCCAATACAACAATAACGCTGATTGCAACCAAACTGAAGAGAAGTTGTCGTATCAGATTTATTCGATTGTGAAGTATTAGGTTGACCAGAAAGTGAAGCAGAATAAAAAAAATAAAACCATCGCCCATGTCACTAAGAAGTAATACAAAGGAGAACCTAAAAAAAGCATCTGGTTTGTTGGATGGGATTAGAATGAAAGAGGTGATAATGAAAATGGTAAGAATTGTATGAATCCATTCCATTTGATGCCAGCTTATAAAAATAGCAATAGTGCCTGCTAGCATAATCTCCAATTTCCGCGATAGCGTTAAACGTATAGCTTCTTCAAACGGTCTTTTGAACACCTTTAAAATCGGGGTCAATTTAGTTAGCAGCTTTAGCGTGCTATCAGAAGTTTTGTACAGAATGTTCCATACGTACCAGATAGCCGAACGTACAGCATTTTGATAAGTGTTATTTGTGATAAATCTTATGACGAAAAAACTCACAGCAACACTTGCCATGTTGCGGAAACGGTTGTCAAACATTACATCTCTTCCCTCAAATACAAAGTAAAGTGAGAACGCATATAGCGCAAGCAGCAACAAATCCTTGAAAAACGGTTTAGGATACGCAGGGACGAGCGCCAATAACAAAATAAAGTTTACTCCAGACACTTTGGAGGTAAGGCTCAAAAAGAAGAAAAAAGACCCCAGCAGTAAACTTGGTAACCAACGTTTGGGACGAATGAGCGTGAAACACCCCATCAATGCAAAGAGAAGGGCAAGCATCTCATCCCTATTCTTGATACTTGCAACTACCTCAGTATGAATTGGATGAACTGTAAATAGCAAGGCAGTACCCAAAGCAATGCCAATTTGATCTGGGAAAATGCGGCTAATAAGAAGGAATACTAAAATGCAGGTAACGAGGTAGAGCAGTAGGTTAATTGAGTGGCTCGTCAGGGGCGATTCTCCAAACAGGTCATGCTCAATAGCAAATGATGCCAAAGTCGTTGGTCGATATCCGTAAGAATATCCCATATCGTCTTGATAATATGGACTTCGATAAATTTCTGGAATTGCCTTTATGCCTTTAGCCGTTAGGCGATGATTTTGGGTAACTAGGTTGTCATCCAGATTGTAATCGTTGAAGAGTGTGTTGCCGAAAGTGGCTATGCAAACAATGCCTATAAGTAGAGAAGAACGAAGCTTGCTCCCAATTATAGAGTCATATACTACCTTAAGCTTATTCATTTGGATCTATAAACCTTTAAAATGCTATCGTTTTCAACAGTTTTTATTCTCAGCAGATAAACACCTTTTTCAAGAGGAAGATTGATGCCTTCTTGAGTATATTGAGGCAACTTTGAGATTAATCTCCCTCGAACATCATAGATTTCAATAGCTATGATAGAACTGAAATTGTCACCTTTCAGTCTCACTTTTCCAGTCATAGTAGGATTTGGATAAGCTGTTATTTCAGAATTAATTCGATTTGTAATCCCAGTAACTACGTTGATGTTTAGAATGGAATCAGCTGCAATTAGTACAGGCGATTGATCAGCATTATTGTACATCGTTTCAAAAGCATCAATTGTGGGTGTAGAAGTGGCAAACATTTCCTGCATCCATTTCGGGGGAGCAGATTGATAAAACACTTTTGATGTCACTTTAATATTTCCGTTGTAGCCATTAAGCGGAACGTGATATTTGACTAAATCAGTTCCCGAACCTTCAAATCCATCAAAGTTGAAGTTTGGGTCCGTCAAGGCAGCTCCAGCAATGAAAGTGGTGTCATAAGCAGAATGAGAAGTTGTGAACCCAAGTGGTGCCAACCGATTGTCTTTAATCGGGGTAACCGCCCGTTCTAAAATAGTTGTCACGTTTCCATTCACATCACCCATTACCATTTCATAAATCTGAACTTGCTGTTCGTTGGTAATGAAATCGTAGTGCGGTTCGTACGTGGCATTTTGCCCCATTACCTCATAATTGGACTGTAAAACTCCCGATTTAAAGAGCGTATCGCCATTATCCTGAATTACGAGGAATTCTATGAAAGCACGTCTTGCCGGATAGCCTGAAGGGAATTTATGTCCAGCCAAATTCTCCAACTTCAACTCAAAATAAGCGGTGTCACTATCAAATGTTTGAAAGGTTAAATCAAGATTCATGGTTCGATGTTGAAGCATGCGTTCCGTTCGCGCAATGGTAGAATCCATGACTTCGTCAGAAGCTGAAAGTCCTAACGTTTGCGCATTCTGCTTCAATAATTTCAACATAAAGCTGTTTCCGCCCACCAATTCGTGCTTAGCAAATGGTGACCGTCCAAATAATTCAGGGTAGTTGGCAGAAACGACTACTTCTTCCGAAACCAACGGCATGTGGCAGCCTTGGCATGTGGTTGCGTTTGATTGTCCATCGTTATAGGCCGAATTCAACCATTCGTGATAGGTTGCTTGCTCCACAAACGTTCCGCCAGTGAAATTGCCGTTCAAATCAACACTTTCGGTCAGCAAGGTGTGGCATCCTGCGCAAAGTCCAGCATCAAGAATATGATTGCTTTGAACAGGAATAATTCCGACCAAATCCTGCATTGGAGCAGTAAATGGTTTGTCAAACGGACCATAAGCGACTGGTTGAGGTGCAAAATTCAAAACTCCTGAATTCAAATTTCCCAATTGTTGTGACGATTGTTTGTGGCAAGCAAGGCACGAAACACCATCCAATCCGAGCGAGTCTGTTTCTAGGTCATCCATTCCATAAGCTCCCATACTGAACTCAACGTGAGAGTATTTCCCCATTGGTGCATGGCATGTGGTACACTTGTCTTCCAGGGCTGTTTTGTGCTGTGGGTTGATGGTTACTTCGTGGCTCACCTTCGCTCTCCAGAACGGATCTTTTGCGGCATTTGCCATCATTGTTCCACGCCAGTATGTGACTGGGCTTATATCATGTCCCATTTCGTTCACATTAGCTGCAAATGTTGGGTCAAAACCGTGGCAACCATCGCAATTTCCTGATGCTTTGAAATAGCCGTTATCGGCAAGTGGTAAACCAATGCTGTTGGCACGGAAGTAATTGATTTCCTGCGGACCGTGGTACGCTTGTGCATCCGTCCATTGGTAGTTAGCAATGGAGGCTAGATAGATTATTCCTCCAATTGCGAGGATGATAAACGGTTTAAGAAATCGTTGCATGTATTGACTTTAACGGGCTCTAAAATACCTGTTTTTGAATCCGTGTTTGGTTTGGGCAAGACAATCCACGGACACTTATGTAACTGATGTTACTGTTGGTGCAGGTACTTCGTTCGTCCTTTGTGTCAACAAAAACAAAAAGACATGGGCATATTTTCAGCAATATTCGGAGGTAGCAAGACAAATGAGAAGGTAACGGCAATGCTTGCAAAAGGAGCGTTAATCGTTGATGTGAGAACTCCGGATGAATACAAATCTGGTCACATTTCTAAATCGGTAAACATTCCATTGAATTTGATTCCGAATAAGGTGGCTGAGTTGAAGCGAAAGAATAAGCCAATCATTACTTGTTGCCGTTCAGGAGCAAGAAGTGGAATGGCGGCAGATCAGCTTAGAAAAGCTGGTATTGAAGTGGAGAATGGTGGACCATGGACATCGGTTAAGTCCATGATGTAAAGAAGTTTCATGATAGGTGGTTGATGGTTGGCCATCTGTTGAGCCTCGGGCAGTTCGCTGCTTGGGGCTCTATTTTTTTAGACCATCCACAAGCATGGCCATTCTTTCGGCTTGACGTTTTCTAGAATAGGCATCAGCGTTCTGAACGTTTCTTGCTTCCTCGATTGGGTTTTGGATCAAATCAAGCACCGTTTCCTTCACTTCCAAAGTCGTATTTGCAATCATTGGTCGAGGTGAGCTTGAGATAATCTTCTCTAGCGAACCATTATCATTCGGACACAAAATGATTGGTTTTTTCAAGGCGATGTAATCAAAAACCTTTGCGTAAATCTGTTCTTTGGATGGTGTGGCGAGTAGGAGTAGCGCACTGGCTTTATTCAATTGAATAATCACATCTTCCAACGGTATTCTTTGCGTAGTCTGAATGTAGGGAAGTAGAAAATCTGAAAACCCAAGTACACGCATCAATGGTTCTGGCTGATATTCTAATCCGTAAAATATGAGTTGAATATCTTCTGGATCAAGTCTTTTTTCCTTGATGGCGAGTTGAAATCCTTCGAGGAATAACTCCAATTCCTGATAAGGATAAAGCGTGCCTGAATAAGCAATTGTGTACGGTTTTGCTGCTTCAACAACTTTTGGAAGGGATTCAAAAAGCTCTTCAAAATAGCCGTTCATTACAATTTCAGACTTCAAATTCGGAAGCAGCGTTTCCACTTCTTTTTGATGCGATTCTACAGTAAATGTGCAAAGCGAAGCAGTACTTACAATTCGCTTTTCTAGATTGGTAAACACATTTTCGTTCAGCCATTTTTGGAGCCCTTGAGCCGAATGCAACGCGGCATAATTCTGGCTCCAACCATCACGATAATCTGCTATCCACGGCACGCCAAATTGTTTCGAAAGTAAACTCGCGTATCGGAAAAGAATGAAGGGTTCTCCGGTTGCAATAATCGCAGTGTAATCACTGGTTTTTAGTTGATTACGCGCTTCTTTTAGAATGGTTGAACGGTTATCTAATCCGGTCCAATAGTATTGCCCGACCGAATAAATGAGGGATAAAATCTTACGAGAAAACACCTTCTTTTCGATGCCGTTTTTCAGGAGAATTCTATCTCTTCTATTGGGTTGAAAAGGTACCCGGATGATAGTTCCGAATTCATTTTCTTCCGTTTCCACGGTTTGTTTTTTGCTGGGTTTTACGAGGTCGTTTGGTTCCGAAATTTCATCCCAATGTCGTGTGACAATTACCGGATGAATACCGAATTGCTTGAAGTATTTAAACCATCCCAACGGCCGCTGTGCGCCAATAGAATTGAGCGGTTCAAAATCGTAGGCTAGAATGAGCACCTTTTTCATCAGAGGCAAAAATGTTTAATAAACGATAAAAGTATTGGCAATGGTTTTTAACCCAATCAAAATTGTCAACATGGCCTAATTTGCAATTGACGATTTGCGATATACAATTTACGATTGGGTCGGATGCCGTACTCTCGTCCCCCACCCCTCACTCTCGTCCCTTTTCTAGAATCACCCAAACTTCTTTTCCAACTCATCCAAGCTCATCGTTACCATGGTTGGTTTGCCGTTTGGGGCAGAGTAGGGTAGGTCGCAGGCAAAAAGTTCGTCAATGAGCTGCGTCATTTCTTCTGTTTGCAACACTTTTCCGTAGTCGATGGACGCCCTGCGCGCCATGGCTTGAGCCAGTTTGTCCATTTTTTTGCTGATGCTTAAACTGCCAGATTCGTAGTATTCCTCCAGAATTTCATCAATCACATCTTTCACGTTATTCTCGTTGATATACGTGGCCAATCCTTGAACGATAAACGTGTTTTTCCCGAACGGTTCGATATCCATTCCAAGCAATTTCAAATCCTCCAAAATGCTTGTGAGCGTTTTGCTGTCTGCACTATTCAATTCAATATTTATAGGGAAAAGATGCTGCTGTTTGGGCGCCTGAGACAAGGCCAAACTCTGCACAATCTTCTCATAAACGATGCGCTCATGTGCCCGCTTCTGATCTATGATGATTGTACCTGAGCGGATACTGCTCAGAATGTACTTTCCATGAATCTGAATCGGCCGTTTATCCACCTCATCACCCACCAACATGCGGCTTTGAACCGTGGTCATTTCCTGCTGAATGGGCATTTCCTGCGGCAGACCTTCATACAATTTCTGCCATTCACCATCAGATGGTTTTTGCCAACCCTCATCACGCGTGCGGGTAATGGCTGCCGAATGCGCGCCTTTTGCACTGTAAGATGAACCCGAAGAAACAGGCAATTCAGGTTGAAAAACGCGTATATCCTTTGGCGGAGGCGGAAACGTAATGCTCATTTCCTGATTGAAATCGATGGTAGGAGAAATGTTGTACTTACCTAACGATTGCCGTGTAGCCGAACGTAAAATCGCGTAAATCGACTTTTCATCTTCAAACTTTATCTCCGTTTTGGTTGGATGAATGTTGATGTCGATAAACGATGGATTAACATCAAAGAAAATGAAGTAGGCAGGATGCGTTTTTTCTGCCAGCAACTCATCGTAAGCCGAAGAAATGGCGTGATTCAAATACGAACTACGGATAAAACGGTCGTTAACGAAGAAGAACTGTTCGCCTCGTTTTTTGCGCGCAAATTCAGGTTTGCCCACAAAACCATGAATTTTGGCAATGCTCGTTTCCTCATTGATTGGTACCAATTTCTCGTTGTAGGTCTTTCCAAAAAGATCTACAATTCGCTGACGAAGTTTGGTCGGTTTCAGGTTGAAAAGCTCATCACCATCATTGTAAAGACTCATCTCCACATTCACGTGGGCTAATGCCACACGCATAAATTCGTCCATAATGTGGCGGGTTTCCACCTGATTCGATTTTAGGAAGTTCCGCCTTGCGGGAACGTTGAAAAACAAATTCTTAACGGAAATACTCGTTCCAACAGGCGCTTGACAGGGCTCTTGGCTGATGATTTGTGAACCAGCTATATTGATTTGAATTCCGATTGGATTTTCTTCCGTTCTGCTTTTCAATTCTACTTGAGCAATGGCAGCAATCGAAGCCATCGCCTCCCCCCGAAAACCTTTGGTAGTAATGGCAAAAAGCTGTTCTGCAGTTTGGATTTTAGACGTGGCGTGACGTTCAAAACACATGCGTGCATCGTTCTCACTCATGCCTTTTCCGTTGTCAATCACTTGAATCAACGTCTTTCCAGCATCGTCAACAATCAGCTGAATTTTGGTAGCGCCAGCATCAACAGAATTTTCCAGCAGCTCTTTTACAGCAGATGCAGGACGTTGAACTACCTCGCCAGCAGCAATTTGGTTGGCAACGGAATCGGGAAGTAATCGGATAATATCACCCATAAAATGCTTTCGCTCAGGCCCAGTTGAAGAAAAACCAGACCAATCCGCCAAGTGCAGCAACGATAAAAATGAACCTCAGTTTCTGTCCAGAATTCTGCTGCGTTCGGGCTGTTCGAGAACCAGCCGCCCACTTATGATTCAGTTTGCCGCGCAGCAATTCCAATCTCCGCTCATCCGAAATGTTTCCAGATTTAGCATCTTCCGCAAGCTGTTCCAATTCTTTCTTGCGTTCTTTTTGCTCGTCAAAATAGACTGGTTTGTAGTCAAAGCTGCGATGCCTTGGCGTTTTAAACATAGATGGAAGTCCAGAAGCCATGCCTCAAAGTTATGGAACTCACAAGAACGTGTGAATAATTATGAGTTTAAACACAATTCCACGGCACTTTATTTGTTCACCTTCGGAGATATGATAGGAAAGATGTTGCTACGCGGTTGGATTTGCATGTTGATTTGTGGTTGCTGGTTGAGTTCTCAGGCTCAAGAGCCGCCTGTTTACCTAAAACACACCAAACAGGCGTGGGTCGATTCGGTTTTTAAATCGATGACGCCTGATGAACGTTTGGCGCAGCTTTTTATGGTGGCTGCCTATTCAAATAAGGACACAGCCCATGTCAATCAACTCGCAAAGCTTATTCGCGAGCAGAAAATTGGTGGGTTGATTTTCTTCCAAGGCGGTCCCGTGCGTCAAGCCAACATGTGCAACTATTTGCAGTCGAAATCCAACATTCCGATGATGATTGCAATGGATGCGGAGTGGGGAATAGGCATGCGATTGGACAGCACCATCGATTATCCACGTCAGATGGCTTTGGGTTCCATTGCAAACGAAAAGTTGCTTTACGATTTTGGGGCTGAAACCGCCCGACAGATGAAGCGAATGGGCATGCACGTCAACTTCGCGCCTGTGGTGGATGTGAATAGCAATGCAGAGAATCCCGTAATCGGAACGCGAAGTTTTGGCGAGAATAAATTAGCCGTTGCCAAAAAGGGCATTGCTGTGATGAAAGGAATGCAAGACAACGGCATTCTTGCCTGCGCGAAGCACTTTCCTGGTCATGGCGATACGGATTCGGATTCGCATCTTACGTTACCCGTAATCAAGCACAACTACAGTCGTATTGATTCGCTCGAATTGTATCCTTTTAAGCAGATGATAAAGGAAGGAATCGGCAGCATGATGGTGGCGCATCTCTACATTCCCGAACTCGATACCACCAAAAACTTGGCATCAACTCTTAGTCCGAAGATTGTGAATGGATTGCTTAAAGATTCGCTTGGGTTTAAAGGATTGATATTTACGGATGCCCTTAACATGAAGGGCGTGAGTAAATTCTATAAGCCGGGCGAAGTTGAATTGAAAGCTTTTCTAGCAGGAAATGATGTGATGGAATTTGCAGAAGACGTTCCGAAGGCGATGGAACTTATCCGAGCGGCCGTGGACAGTGGTCTTATTTCACAAGACGAGATTGACAAGCGTTGCCTAAAAGTGTTGAACGCCAAAGCGTGGTTTGGTTTAGATAAGTACAAACCAATTGAGCTGAAAAACCTCACAGCCGACCTCAACAATAGCGAGGCTCGAGCACTGCATAACGAGTTGGCTTCTGGAGCGCTCACCTTGCTTGTCAATAAAAACATGATTCCAATTAAGAACCTTGACACGGAGCGAATTGCATCCTTGGTTATTGGTGGCGACTCTGCAAACGTGTTTCAGAACACACTTTCTAGGTATGCTGCTATTGACCATTTCGTGATTGGAAAAGCCGATACTTCGGAAGAACAATGGGCGGTTCTCAATCAGCTAAAAACCTACGATAAGGTGATTGTGAGTATTCACAGACTCCACAACAATCGCACAAAGAATTACGGAGTTACGCAAGACATGCTGAATGCGCTTGGCGAATTGGCGTTCAAAACCAAGCTCATTGTCAACGTGTTCGGGAATCCTTATTCCTTGGGATTTCTAACAGGAATTGAGCACGCAAACGCGCTACTTTTCTCAAATGAGCAATCGGATGTGGCTGAATCGATGGCGGCTCAGGCGCTCTTTGGTGGGATTGCTATTACAGGACGAATGCCTGTTACGGCCAATGCCCAATTTGCTTATGGGAAAGGTTTAACTACCGAGAAAGTACGTTTGGCTTACGGAGAACCAGCACAGGTTGGAATGGATGAACATGTTCTGGCGAAAATTGATTCTATCACCTTGGATGCCATTATGCAAAAGGCAACTCCGGGTGCGCAGTTGCTGGTGGCGAAGAATGGAGTGGTGGTTTACGAGAAATCGTTTGGGCATCATACCTATGAATCTGAACAAAAGGTGGATAGGAATGATGTCTATGATTTAGCATCCATCACCAAAATTGCAGCATCGCTTGCTTCGTTCATGCAATTGGTTGATAAGGGAGATGTGGAAGTGGATGACAAAGTTTCCGAGCATCTTTTGGAACTCAAAAAGACAAATAAGAAGCATATCACCTTCCGAGATATGCTAGCGCATTACGCACAGTTGCAACCTTGGATTCCGTTTTACACCAAAACGTTGAAAAATGGTAACCCTGATAGTTTGTATTACAGAACGGAGAAATCCGCAGCATTCCCGCATCAAGTTGCTCAGAACTTGTACATGCGAAAAGACTATCCAGACACTATCTATCGTCTGATTACCCAATCGAAATTGCTAGACAAAAAGGAATACAAGTACAGCGATCTCGGATATTACTACATGAAAAAGGTGATAAAGTTGGAAACGGGCAAGCCGTTGGATGAATACGCTATGACTAACTTTTACAAGCCGCTAGGGCTAACTACCATGGGTTTTCTTCCGCGCCAGCGTATTGAATTGAACAGGATAGTACCTACGGAAAATGACACGAAATTCAGAAAACAACTGATACAAGGTGATGTGCACGACCAAGGAGCGGCTATGTTGGGAGGAGTTGGAGGTCACGCAGGCTTATTCTCTAATGCCAATGATTTGGCAGTAATGATGCAGCTGTTCCTTAATGAAGGAGAATACGGAGGTCAACGATACATTTCTGCAAAAACCGTGAATGAGTTTACCAAATGTCAATACTGTAAAAATGGAAACCGCAGAGGTTTAGGTTTCGATAAACCAGAGCCAAGTGGTAAAGGAGGCTCAACGTGCGAATGTGTTTCGATGCTCAGTTTTGGGCATACGGGCTTTACAGGAACAATGGCTTGGGCAGACCCAGAAAAAGACATCGTTTACATCTTCCTTTCAAACCGCGTTTATCCAGATGCAGAGAATTCGAAGTTGCTGAAAATGGATGTGCGAACAAACATTCAACAGGTGATTTACGATTCCCTCATAGACTAGATTCTAGCTAGTTTTCTTTCGGAAATCTTCCTGTTTTGAACTCAAATGGGAGTTCTATGTGACCAAAGTTTCTTAACGAACGGATTGCTCCTCGTAGTTTTGTGGAAGCAAATAGAAGTTGAAAACTTTAATCATAAACGAATCAAAGAATTAGAGATGGCTAGAACAGGATATACAATTGTGGATGTAAGAAGTCCAATGGAGTTTCAAGGAGGTCATGTGGCAGGAAGTGTGAACATACCGTTGCAGGAAGTGCCAGACAAGATTGAGGAATTTAGAAACATGTCACAGCCACTTTTGCTTTGCTGCGCAAGCGGAAACAGAAGTGGACAGGCTACAGCGTTTCTTAAACATCATGGAATTGAGTGTGAAAATGGTGGAGGTTGGATGGATGTAAACTATCGTTTGCAGCACGCTTAAGTCAAGAAATAAATGAGTAGAAACGCCATCATAACGCGAGTTATGGTGGCGTTTCTGTTTGCAGCACTCTTCATAGTTTTTTGAATTGTTTACTTTCATACTTGAGAAACAATTTTTACCCATGAGAATTTTTACTGTAGTGCTATTGCTACTTGCTTCGGTTGGTCAATTGTTTGCGCAGCAGCATTCGGTTGCTAGACGTTGGAATGAAGTGCTGCTTGAAGCTATTCGGGACGATTATGCGCGACCAACCATTCATGCCCGAAATCTGTTTCATACAACCATAGCGCTCTATGATGGCTGGGCCATTTACGACCCGGTTGCAAACCCATATATACTCGGAAAAGTGGTGCATGATTACGATTGCCCGTTCAATGGTATTGCAACACCTACGGATATCCAAGCAGCGCAAGAAGTAACCATGAGTTATGCGGCTTATCGTGTATTGAGCCATCGTTTTGCCAATTCTCCCGATGCAGTGCAGACGCAGTTTCGGTTTGATACACTGATGGCAAATTTGGGATACGACATCAACTACACATCCACCAATTATTCCAATAATTCATACGCAGCTCTAGGAAATTATTTGGCTCAGAACATCATTGCCTACGGTTTTCAGGACGGAGCCAACGAAGGAGAAGGCTACGAAAATCAGCATTACTTACCGCTCAATCCAACCTTACTACCTGTCTATCCGGGTAATCCCGATATTGTTGACCCTAACCGCTGGCAGCCGCTCACGTTGCAGATTTACATCGATCAATCGGGTCACATTTGGCCTGTGAATACGCCTGCGTTTCTCGGCCCCGAATGGGGAGAAGTGGATGCATTTGCCTTGAGCGATGATGACTTGACGCTGCACTACCGTGATGGCTATGACTATCAGATTCATCATGACCCCGGAATGCCACCGCAGATGGACACAGCAGATGTTTCTGGCATGGCTTTGCAATACAAATGGACCTTTGAATTGGTTGCCAGATGGTCGTCTCAACTTACGCCAGACGATACAACGGTTTGGGACATTTCGCCAGCTAGTATTGGAAACGTTCAGAGTTATCCGACTTCTTTTGCAGACCATCCTAGTTTCTATGACGTGGAGAATGGTGGAGATGCCGGCATTGGACACGCCATCAATCCAGTTACGGGGCAGCCTTACACACCTCAGTTGGTTAAACGTGGAGATTACGCACGTGTGCTTGCTGAATTTTGGGCAGATGGCCCACAGTCAGAAACGCCTCCAGGTCATTGGTTCACCATTCTCAACTACGTGAGCGATCATCCACTGGTTGAAAAACGATACATGGGAACGGGGCCAATACTTTCTGACTTGGAGTGGGATGTGAAATCGTACTTTACGATGGCAGGTGCAGTACATGATGCAGCCGTAACCGCTTGGGGTATAAAAGGCTATTACGATTACATCCGACCTATTTCTGCCATTCGTTTTATGGCAGACCTTGGGCAGTCAACCTATCCAGATTCGGTGCACTATCACCCTGCTGGATTGGGTTTAGTGGCTAATCTGATTGAACTTGTTGATTCTGCCGATGCCTTGGCAGGAACGAATTATGTCAACGTAGGAAAGGTGAAGTTGAATGTATGGCGAGGTCCGAGTTATGTGGGAGCACCAGCTACCGATTACGCAGGTGTTGGTTGGATATTGGCAGAGAACTGGTGGCCGTATCAGCGACCTTCGTTCGTTACGCCACCTTTTGCGGGTTACGTTTCAGGCCATTCTACATTCTCTCGTGCAGCATCCGAGGTAATGACTGCTTTTACGGGCGATGCTTATTTCCCAGGTGGAATGGGAGAATTTCATGCTCCAATGAATGAATTTTTGGTGTTTGAAGAAGGACCAAGCGAAGATGTTGTTCTTCAATGGGCTACGTACCGTGATGCCTCTGACCAATGCAGTCTTTCGCGTATTTGGGGAGGAATCCATCCGCCAGCCGATGATATTCCGGGTAGATTGATGGGAATTGAAATTGGAACAGAGGCCTTCCATTTGGCTAATACCTATTTTGAAGGGTTGGTGACAGACGTTTCTGCTGAAAAAGAATTGCAACTGGCCGTCTATCCGAATCCTTCAATTACGGGTTCTGTCTCTATCAGAATGAACAGACCTTTTAGACAAATGGATGTTCAGGTGTTTGATATGAACGGGAAACGTTGTCTCTCACAATCTATGGCATCCAACGGAAATTCTGAAGTGGTGGCTCTTTCTATGAACGACCTTTCTACTGGCTTGTATCTGCTGAAAGTGAATGCAGATGGAGTTGACTTTTCGCAGCGTATTTCTATCATGAGATAGAAGTGAAACCTGTTCAATTCTAACCAAAACGACCTACGTATTGAAGATGAAACAATTATTTCCAATCACTATTGCCATTCTTGCACTAGCTGCTTGTAAGCCAACTCCAGAACCATCAATGACCTATCCAGAAACACGAAAAGACGCCAATGTAATTGATGATTACTTCGGTACAAAAGTGGAAGACCCGTACCGCTGGTTGGAAGATGATAATTCGGAAGAAACGAAGGACTGGGTGAAGCGGCAGAATGCTGTAACGTTCGCCTATTTGGAAACACTTCCAAATCGTGCTAAGATTCGTTCTAGATTGGAGAAACTTTATGATTACGAGCGCTACGGAACACCGTTTAAGAAAGGTGGTAAGTTCTTCTTTCATAAGAATGATGGCATGCAGAACCAAAGCGTGCTTTATGTTCAGGATTCGCTACGCGGAGAAGCTTCGGTACTTATTGACCCAAACACACTTTCTGCTGATGGAACGGTAGCTCTTGGAGAAACTTCCGTTTCTAAGGACGGCAAGTACATGGCCTATCAGCTTTCTGCTGCTGGTTCTGATTGGAACGAGATTCACATCAAAGACCTCGCAACAGGAAGCAACTTGGATGAAGTGATTAAATGGGTGAAATTCTCTGGTGTTTCTTGGAAAGGAAACGGCTTCTATTACAGTCGCTACGATGCGCCAAAGGAAGGCAGTGCCCTCTCTGGAAAGAATGAGTTTCATAAGGTTTATTATCATGCTTTGGGAACAACTCAAGCAGATGACAAACTCATCTTTTGGAACAAGGAAAAACCATTGCGCAACTACTACGCATGGACTCCTTACTCAGAAGATTGTGTGGTGGTGTTTGAATCTGAATCGACCAGTGGCACACAACTCTATTACAAAGCAGATGGCGCTGCCGATTTTGTGCAGATTGCCGCAGGGTTTGATTACGAATACAACCTCATAGACCACACCAATGGGAAACTGCTGGCTTCTACCAACAATGGCGCATCAAACTATAGGGTGGTGCGCATTGATGTGAAGAATTCTGCTCCCGTAAACTGGGAAGTGGTGATTGAGCCGAAGATGGAAGTACTGGAAAGCGCAGAGTTGGCAGGAGGGAAGTTGGTCTGCTCGTATTTGAAAGATGTTTCTTCTGAAGTAAACATTCACGAGTTGGATGGTTCGTTTATCCGAAGTATTGATTTTCCTACCAAGGGAACAGCCAGTTTTAGCGGGAATAGAGAAGACGATATGGCGTTTTTTTCGTTCACTTCGTTCACGTATCCAACAACCATTTTTGAGTATGAGGTTTCTACGGGTGTTTCAACGCTTTTCAAAGAGCCAAGCATCGATTTTGATGCCGAGAAGTATGAAGTGAAACAGGTGTTCTACGCAAGCAAGGATGGAACGAAGATTCCGATGTTTATCGTTCATAAGCGAGGGTTGAAACTGAATGGTGAAAATCCGTGTTTGTTGTATGGCTACGGTGGCTTTAACATCAGCGTAAAACCAAGTTTTTCTGCCGATAGGCTTGTGTTTTTGGAGAATGGTGGCATCTATGCCCAAGCCAACATGCGCGGTGGGGGTGAGTATGGCGAAGAATGGCACGAAGCAGGTACCAAGCTCAAAAAGCAGAACGTGTTTGATGATTTTATTGCAGCAGCCGAATTCCTCATCAAAGAGAAGTATACAAGCTCAGACAAGTTGGCCATTTCGGGACGTTCGAATGGCGGATTGCTTGTGGGTGCGTGTATGCTGCAACGGCCCGACCTTTTTAAAGTGGCGTTGCCAGCAGTGGGCGTGCAAGACATGCTTCGGTTCCATAAGTTCACTATTGGTTGGGCTTGGACGGGAGATTACGGCTCTAGCGACAACGCGGACGAGTTTAAAGCCCTCTATGCTTATTCTCCCTTGCATAACGTGAAAGAAGTGGCGTATCCGGCTACGCTGGTTACCACAGCCGACCACGATGACCGTGTAGTGCCTGCGCACTCCTTCAAATTCATTTCTGAGCTACAGGCCAAGCATACGGGCAGTCTTCCCGTACTTATTCGCATTGATGTAGATGCTGGCCACGGTGCAGGAAAACCACTATCAAAAACCATTGACGAAAGTGCCGATATTTGGGCGTTTGTGTTTGAGCATTTGGGGGTGGAGATGGCTAAATGATTTTGGCCAAATCGGACTAGTTTAAATTGGCAAATGATTGATAATGGCAGCAAAAAAGATCCAACTTACCCAAGAGCAGCACCAAGGTTTTCTTAACCTACTTAAAACCCGTTTTGAGCAGAACATGGGGCGCCATCAAGGCTTAAATTGGGATAAGATTCAAGTCAAATTAGAAGCGAATCCACAAAAACTGTGGTCGCTATTTGAGATGGAACGCACCAGTGGCGAACCAGATGTGGTGGGCTATGATGCCGCCACAGATACCTACCTCTTTTTTGATTGCAGCGCAGAAACTCCAACTGACCGCAGAAGCGTGTGCTACGACCGCGAAGGATTGGAATCGCGCAAGGAACATCAACCAAAGAACAACGCCATTGATATGGCAACCGAAATAGGCGTCCAGCTCCTTACAGAAGAGCAGTATCGTTACCTACAAACACTCGGAACGTTTGATGCTAAAACATCAAGTTGGCTACAAACACCTGCCAATATCAGAAAACTTGGAGGCGCCATTTTTGGTGATTTCCGCTTCGGAACCGTGTTTGTGTATCACAATGGTGCGCAGTCGTATTATGGCGCTAGAGCGTTTCGTTGCGCGCTTAGCGTTTAACTAGCGTCCGTTTTCATTTCCTCCTTTTTCTTCAAACCCAAACACTCCCGTTACCTTCGCCCCATGCGATTGCTTCTCTTTTTTCTTCTCCTTTCAACCACAACCATGGCACAGCATATTCAGGTAACAGCCCATCGTGGAGCATCGGGCTATGCACCCGAAAACACACTTTCATCGGTTAGAAAAGCCTTAGAAATAGGCGTAGATAGAGTTGAGATTGATGTGCAGCAAACAGCAGATGGCATGGTGGTTCTTTTGCACGATAAGACCCTAGATAGAACCACAAACTCCAAAGGAAAAATAAGCGCAATGACCTATGCTGAACTAAAAGAAGTAAAAGCAAACGTCAATTTTGAGGCTGAATTCCCGAACGAGCCCATTCCAACCTTAGAGCAAGTTTTTGAATTACTCGATAGCACCACCGAGTTCGTCATTGAGATAAAAGCAGGCAACAAGACCTATCCCGGCATTGAGGATAATGTGGCGGTACTCATCAACCAGTCAGAAGGTTTCGGTAGCTTTGAAGGTTATCTTAAGAGAGCGGTGGCTTAAGTGATTTAGTGTTAAGCACTTAAATTGGCAACTGTTCTCTTTTTATGCAAATTATTCCTTCAGTTTATTAATTGAACTCAGATTACTGGTAAGTCTACCAATCTAAAAAACATCCCAATCGCCAAGCGTAAGCAGCCAGTTCTTTTCTACTTGAAGTGGTTCTGCTTTCAGCTTGCTCGCACTTCTGCTCAGCAAATTCAAAACACGTGGATTTATCTTCGTAGGAATTTGAAAGAAACCAATCTTGCTAAAAGAGGCAAGGGCAGGGGAAATGCCCGAAACGAATATCAGATTAAACTTGGAACCCGTCAGTTTTGGCTGTTTCCGTACTTGGTTTATCAAATAGAGAAGCGCGTTATCATGACCATTGACGAACGCAAAATCCATAATGAGCAATGCTGGATTACCCAACATTTCATCTTCTTTTACTACAACAACGGTAGTTAGTTTTCCTGCTTCGCGAAGCGCCAATAGGTGATGCTTGCCTCTGACAGATTTCAGATAACGCCAATCCAACCACGCCTTATCACGAATTAAATGATTCGGGAATTGGGCTGAATACGCTGAGAAAATCGACTCTACTTCATCCGTAATTTCTGTGACCCTCTCAACAGAAGCATCTTTCAATTTAAGATTGGAAGAGAATAGATTAACGCCAGCATCAGCAAACCACCCAGCAATTTTCTCCAATCCAAAGAGGTTGATTTTACTTCTGACGATACAACCCGTATTTACAGGTCGCAGATAGGTTGGAACAGCCGAAACGACTTTGAAATCATTGTATTTCAAGAATGTGCGAATGCTCTTGTCATTTGGGAAAGTGTAGATGAGGTCAACGTCTGATGCATCCAAATCCTTGTTGGCAAACTCGGCTAATTGCCTAAAAAGCCCAACACCGCGATAAGTTGGATTAACCGCCACATCCTGAATGTTGCCAACCAGTTTCTCTTCTCCATTTACGGAACAACGATAAACGGGAACGTGGTAATAGCCAATGATTCTATCTGCATCCCAAGCGGCATATACATAGCTTTTGCCCGTTGGAAGTTGTTTGTATTGCCAATCCCAATACGCCTGATTGTAAATCTCAACGTTGTGAGCGCCAACTTCGGTAAGAATGTTGCGAATTTCAGAAACGAGCAGCGCGTGCTGCGCGGGCTCAATCCTTGAGAATCTCAATGCTATACTCATTGACTTCTCTTTGGTCTTTGTATTGCTTCACCACGTTGCTCACGGTATCAAACTTAAATTGCCCCAAGAGTTTGTCCGTAAACGGAATGGTTTTGCTCAATCGGGTGTAGTGGGTAATCTTGGCTTTGCGCTCCATATCTACCACTGGATGATGTGGGTCGTATTCCCACGGATGGATGTAGAACATGTTCACCTTGCCTTCTTTAGCGCGCTGTTTCAGTCCGTTGCTGGTGAGCATGTACGGGAACAGACGGAAGTAAGCACCACCAATGCCCAAGTTCTTGGTAAGCAGTTTGAAGGTAGAAACAGGAAACTCCGTGAGTCCATTCTCCTTGATAGTGAAGATTTCGTCTGGCGTGGTAGAAATACCATAACGCCATGTTTTTACGGGCGAAATGGAACAATCAATCATGTATCCTTCTTCTTTGAGGATATCCAACGCCCAAAGCGATTTGTTGGTGATGGAGAAGAAAGGAGCTCTAAACGCAACTACGGGCGTTCCAGAAATGTCTTCCAGAATCTTCTTCGTTTTGCTTATTTCTTCTCGGAATGCCTCTGGACTCAAATCGTAAACCTTCTCATGCGAATAGCCATGTGAGGCCATTTCGTGTCCAGCATCCGTAATCTGTTTTATGAGTTCTGGGTACTTCTCTCCAATCCAACCCAAGGTGAAGAAAGTGGCTTTGGTGTTGTGCTTATCTAAAAGTTCGAGCAATGGATTCACACCTTTTCTAATGCGATCGGTATGCTTACTCCAAGATTCAAATGGCAGCTCAATTCCTTGATACCAATCTTCTAAATCTACACTGAATGCGTTCATGGCGACAAGGTAATTAGCTAATTGGCTAATTAGCAAATTAGCAGATCAGCCAGTCAGCGAATCAGGCAGTTAGCGGATGAAAAATGAGGAAATGAGTGCAAACGCATTAAAAAAAGATACTGTGCGGATGCACACAACCCCATGTCGGGACATTTTTATAGCCACAGATGGTCAGCTTCAAAGTCAATGTTGAGGACGTACCTAGCTCATTAGCTCATCTGCTAATTTGCTCATTTGTCAATCAACTCTTTTTCACAGTAACATGGATGCAATTCCCCTCAGGGCAAAGAAGAATCTTGCCTTGTTTTTGGAAGTCTTTAAGAACGGTTTCAAATGCTTTTCGAGCAACATGGCAGTTTTCGGCTCCTTCAATCTTCCAAATATCAAACGATGCTCCATAGGAATGGGCCGATATTTTTCTAGTGGCATTGCGGCCGTGTCCTGACTTCAATAGTTTCTTCTGTTGTTCGAGTGTGCGGCTTAGCGAACTGATATGAAAAACGCTGCCTTCTGCTTTTGTTCCTTCCACTTTTTCGGAATAGGCATTTCCCATTGCAATTAGAACCTTGTATGCTTCGCGATTCAGATACGCATGGCTGTGCGTGAGTTTGTGTCGGTCTATAGTAAAACCGTCATCATCGTCCACTTCTACCATGGTAGAGAGACTTTTAATCTTGCTGTCTGTAAGTAGGATTCCGTTGTTTAGTCTTTTTGCCTGTTCGCGATGCCGATCGTAATGATTGCGTTGGAACTTGATGGAATGATTGGTGCAACTGCACACTTCCTTTGGTTTGGTTGGCTTTACATCAACCTCAACATCAACATCGATAGGCTCATTTACCTCAACGCCTTCCTGTACTTCATCGTATGTTAGAAACATATACACATAGCTTCCTGCTTTGTAAATGGCAAAAAGCGAGAAGAGCACTATCAAACCAAGAATGCCGTAAACCAAGGCTCTTCGGAACGTACGCTTTCGCGAAAGGCGTCCGAACTTGGTACGTGGGGACTTTTTTAGGTTCCGCGTCATCTATTACTGAACTCGTAATCTAAATCCAACTCCATGCACATTCTCAATACTAATGCGTTTATCGTCTTTTAAATATTTGCGCAGTTTGGAAATGAAAACATCCAAACTTCGTCCCGTAAAATAATCCGTTGTTCCCCAAACCGTGCTTAGAATGAGTTCGCGTTTTACCGTTTCGTTCTCGTTCTGACAGAACAGTTTTAGCACATCTGCTTCTTTCTGTGTCAAGTGTTTTTCGGTGCCATCTAGCATTAGTGTAAGGTTGTTTGGAACGAAAGTGAATAAACCTATAGTGTATTCATTTTTCGCTTCAACCAGCTGGCTACTGGCATAACAACGGTTGAGAACGGCCTTCACCCTCAACAAAAATTCCTGATTGCTGAATGGCTTGGTTATGTAATCATCCGCGCCAGCTTGAAATCCTTTCACACGATCGGTTTCCATACCTCTGGCGGTGAGGAAAATGATTGGAGCTTGCGAGTCTTTCTTTTTAATCTCATCACCCAAGGTGTAGCCATCTTTCTTTGGTAGCATGATATCGAGTATGGAAAGATGTGGCTGAAAATCGCCAAAAGCTTTGAGTCCAGCTTCGCCATCCTTTGCCCAATGAACGGAGTATCCTTCAATTTCGAGTAAATCATTGACTACAAAACCGAGGTTCTTATCATCCTCAACCATCAGAATCCTAAATGAAGTTGTGTTGGTCATGGCTGTTGGTCGATAGTTGATAGTCCATGGTCTACCGTCAGAAGTCGATGGTCAAAGGTTGACGGTGTGTGGTCTATGGTCTGTGGTCTGTGGTCTGTCATTTGATCAACTCATTTCAGATTGGGAAGAAAAATGTTAAACGTGCTCCCATTTTCATCGCTCGAAACGCTCACCGTTCCGTGATGTGCCTGAACAAGTGATTTCACGTAATACAATCCCAAACCAAATCCTTTCACATTATGAATGTTTCCCGTTGGCACGCGGTAAAATTTTTCAAACACCTGCTTCGTCTGAACCAGATTGATTCCGATTCCGTTGTCTTTTACCGAGATGGTAATTCCATTTTTGGTATCCGTGGTTGAAATGATGATGTGTGGCGTTTCTGTGCAGTATTTGATGGCGTTGTCAAGCAGATTTCTGATGATGTTGGTGAAGTGCAATTCATCAACTTTCATTTCAGGATTACGGGCATTAAATCGCAATTCCAATGTGCCGGCACGCTCATCCAATAGAATTTGAACGCTTGTGGTTGCTTTCTCAATAAGGTGATGAATGTCGCAAGAAACAAGATTCAGATCAATTTCATTTGTGTCGAATTGCGCCATCTGAAGCACCTTCTCAACCTGTAGTTTGAGGCGTGAACTTTCGTCTGTTATCATCTGATAATAGCGAGCTCGTTTTTCGGGGAAATTGTCCAAACTGCCTGAACGCAGCAACTCTGCAGAAGCAGAAATGGTTGAGATAGGCGTTTTGAATTCGTGTGTCATATTATTGATGAAATCGTTCTTTATCTCCGATAATCGTTTTTGTTTGAGAATAACCCAAAGTGTGTAAGCAAAGAACACAATCACCACCAAAAGAATGCTAGAACTGAACAGCCAGATGCTCATTTGCCCAACGAGGTAACTGTCTTTATCGGGAAAGTAAATGGCAAAATAATGACTGTCGCGATCCCATTTTGGGATGACAGGTCTTTCGGATGGTATTGTTGCCACCTCCGAAAGGATTACCATTCCACCATAAACCAAGCTGTCGGTAAAACAATCGTAGATGCTGTATTCAAAGTTTACATGAAAATTCATGCTTCTGAATTCAGCATCCAGTAGACTTTCTAGTAAATAGGGGTGAAGCGTATCGTTTGTGCTGACAATGAAGTAGTTAGAAGCAATTTGTCGAACGGGAGGCACGTCAGACGAATCCTTATTTAGAATCATAATTTCCTGCGCCACAGACCTAAGTGCTATGTGAACACGGTCGTTGAACTCGCGATCTCGAAGATCGAAGGCTTTTTCCATCCAGTAGAGTTGCGTAGCAAACAACCCTACGATGGATATGGTTGCCATAGCAATTACGATGCGGATGGTGCGTCTGTTCATGAAATGCGAAGGTAATCAGAGTTTGAATTTTGAGATTAAAGTCATGGGTTATTCCTAGCAAGATTAATAGTGGATAGACCACAGGCTACAGACCATAGACAACGGACCATAGACGATAGACCATGGTCAATGGACTATCGACCATGGACTGCTTTTGTCTTTTGGCACGGCTGTTGGAAATGGTAATCCAAACCTTTAAAAAGAAAGATTATGAAAAAGCTAATAGTAGTACTCGCAATGTCAATAGGTGGAACTACAGTTTTTGCGCAGAATGCCGCAACGGAAGTTTCGAAAGTTGAAACTCAAGCCGTGCCTACAAAAGGCGGAAAGTTGATGAATAAGCTCCAGGTTGCAGAAACTCAATCAGACAGTAAAGTATCCGTGTCAGATAAACAGAAATTGGAAGAGAAAAAAGTAACAGTTACAAATGATGCGCTCATGAAAAGTGCAGCAGAACCAAAGGTCATCCGTAAGTCGGAGGAAAAGTAAGACTTACTGAAGTAGTAAATAAGAAGCGATTGCTGACAATTCAGCAATCGCTTCTTTATTTTAATCCGCACGTATCCCTATAAAGGATGATTGGCATAGGAGTTGATTAAAGGGCAGATATATCAACCTTTTTAACCCAACGACCATGACACAAATTAGTTTGATTAAAGCCGTCCGAATTATTTCTAGGAATAGTTCTCTATTCAAAATCGGAAAGACAGGACAAACATTAGATAGCCGATTAACACAACATCCAAAGTTTAGCCGAATAGCAGGTTTAACTTGGTCACGAGACCATGTGAAAATCGAGTTTCTTGAATCATTTCTGAACGGGTATTTCATTCGGAATCCAAAGAATGATAATACCAATGCTGGAAGTGCTGGAATCATGACCATGTCTGGCAAGTATTGGCTATATGTGGTGTACAATCCAATCATTCCGAAGAAGAAAAAGAAGTTGACCGCGAAGCCAAAGGTTCGGAAGTGATAATTTCAGTCATTTCATCTGAAGGGTACAGCCCATCTATCTCTTCATCCCAATAACGGGGAGTACTAATGTGACGGTTTGAAATCCCTGAAATCGTAAAGATTTTAGTGTAATCCGATTCATTGTTTTCCAAGACTGCTTTGATTTTATCAAGGCAGTCTTTGTGTTCTTGTATAAGGTCTTGTTTTGACATGATTTTGGTGATTATGAGTAAGCAATTTTCTTGACCTGTTCAGGACTTATCGCCTTCCAGTACTCTAGTTCATTCTCGTGTTTCAGAGCGTTATCTAGGAACAATTTGAACTCATCACCTTTGAATTTTCGGTGATTGAATTTCCATTCGTATTCCACCAAATAGAACGGTAAGTACTTTGGACTGATAGACTTATAGTTTCCTTTGATTCCGTTCTTAACGTAACTCCAGAATCCTTCAATGGTGTTCACGTGAACGATTCCTTTACTGAACGCCTTTGAGTGATTAATTACCATGTGTTCGATGTATTCATCGAAGTGTGAATAGCTTTTGAACCCGTCCGTAATCAGTAGCGAATTATCCTCCTTTGCATAGGTCTTTAGCATGTGAAGCAGATTCCGTTTGGTCAGTTTTTCAATGACCTTGGTTTTAACGTCACCGTCACGTTCAACCATTCCAGCGACCGAAACCTTTTTCGTTCCACGACCACGTTTAGCCGAAACCGTTGAAAGGGTTGGGTCGTTGGTTGCCGTGTTCTTTTTTCGTGCCTTTCCACCGAAATAGGACTCGTCCATTTCAATGATTCCATCGAGCTGCGTGTTATCCTCAAGCATCCCGATACGAATACGCATCGCGGTGTAGTATGCCGTCTTATAGGTTACACCCGTATGCCGTTGAATCTCCTTTGCTGCCATGCCGCGCTTTGCGTTCAGAACAAGTGCAATAATTACGAACCATTCGGGCAACGGAAGCCGCGTATGCTCAAAAATGGTATCTAAAAGCACCGAGAATGTACGTTTACAACTGCGGCAAGAGTGCCGAAATTGTTCTCCTTTTGCTGGTTTGGTGTGGTCTGAGCCGCAATAAGTGCATCTTACAACCCCGTTCCACCTTAGTTTTTCGAGATGTTGAATACATTTCTTCTGCGTATCGTACTCCTTATGTATCGCTATAATATTCATCTGTAATTCGTTGAGATTAAATCAGTTCAACTACCTTGCCATCCGTTATAGGGAGACGTGCGTTTTAATCCGTTAGCAAGGTTTCGGCTGTAACGGTCTGGTATCTTCCAGTAATAGAACCACCACGGCTTGTTTGCTCGGTTAAAGCAGGCGAGTATCTCAGGTTTAAGAACAACTGAACCATACCAGAATCAATTTGGCTCAATTGTACCGAATCAAGCGTAAACGTAGTAGCTCCAACAGTATCTAGTCTGAAGTCTCTTCTATCTGTCTCGCCAACACCATCAATGGTTAGCGTTACATTTTCGCTAGAATCCAATGCAGAGCCATTCCACATGAAATAGGTTACTGAATCAGCAAAATGAAGATTTGCGATGGTAGTTGGCAGCGCAATATCTCTGATGTCGATTGTATTTGTGAACGAATTTCCATCAAGGTCAACCCAATGAAAGGTGGCTGTGGATTTAAATCCATCGAATTGGTTTTGGTAATAACCGTTTTCGTTGTCCCAATCCATTTCTGTTCCATCTAAAGTGATGGTACTTGGGTCAGACAGCATCAGTTTTGTGCCGTAGTTGCTACTGAATTTGAAAGTTGCCGTGGCATAGGTTACATTCTCGGTTTGATCGTAGAATAGTTCATATTGCGTAAAGATTTTATCCTGATCGATGTTCTTGGATATTTCTTTTTTGCAGCCTGTAGCGGCAAATGTTACCACCAAAAGAATTACTGATATCTGTTTCACTTGTCTTTCTTTAATTCGCCTATTAAAACGAAGATTAAACTTGAAATGCAAAGTTGTAATTTTTTGGTGAGCAGAATTCTGAATGTAATCTGCTTATGCAGTGCTACTCTAAATTTGTATTGGCGAGTACATTCTTTCAAAAATGACCAGCTCAATTTTGAGTTCAGCCATTTGAAACTGTACTTTCATCCACCATTCAGAAATTCACCAAACCATCCCATATAATGAAGAAAATTTACTTACCCATTTTTACGCTACTTATATGTTGCGTAGCGGCAGGTTCAAGCATTGCGCAAGTATCATTTACCAATCAAGTTTCCAACCTCACCGATCCAACGCATTTTAGCGGTGTGGCTGTAACCATCAATGATGTAAACAATGATGGATTGGACGACATCGTGATTCTAGACAATGCGAGAGACCTAAAGATTGAATTTCAGAAGCTAAATGGCGTTTGGACTTCTTTAGCAGGCGGTGAAATGGACGCTGGAGATGCGTGGGGAATGGCAGTGGGAGATGCTACAAACAATGGACATTCGGACGTGTTTTCTGGTCTTTTTGGCGGACAGCCTGATTACGCCAAGGCAAATGCAAATGGCACATCTTACACCATAACTGAGTTGCCAACATACGGTCTTGCGACACAATGCGTGAATTTGGCCGATATGGATGCTGATGGCGATCTTGATTTTTACTCCTGCGGAGATACGGGTCCGGGCGGTATTTGGGAGAATGATGGCAGTGGAAGTTTTACCTATTCTGGAGACGACATCATTCCGATGACACCAACAAATAACCCAGGATGGGGAGCTTGGGATGGCTCAGGAAACTATGGTTCAACCTTCACAGATTACGATCTTGATGGTGACCTCGATTTTTACATCACGCATTGCCGTCAGTCTGTCAACAATTCAAGTGATCCGAGAAGGATTAACCAGATGTTTATCAATGACGGAAACGGAAACTATGCAGAGGATTTTACCAATGTGAATCAGCTCAGAATTGGTGCTCAATCTTGGACAACAGATTTTCAAGATTTTGACAATGATGGTGACTTTGATGCCTACATGACCAATCATGATATGAACGACATGCTATTGGAGAACGTAAATGGAGTTTTTACAGACATCTACAACGGTAGCGGACTTACTGATGATGTGAGCACCCCAATTCAAGCATTGATGAGAGACTTTGATAACGACATGTATGTTGATATCATCATAACTGGCTCAGGAAACACTACTTACGCTTATTACAAGAACAATGGAGATAAGACATTTACTAGAGTACCTGGAATATTGGGTAACGGCATTTACAGTCTAGCGGTGGGAGATTTGAACCACGATGGTTTCTTGGATATTTACGGTAGCTACGCAACTATCTACACCAATCCATCAACTACCCCAGATGCCGTTTGGATTAATGATGGAAACGACAACAATTGGTTAGCTGTTGATTTGGAAGGAACAATTTCTAACCGTAGCGCCATTGGTGCGGTAGTGAGAATGTATGGCTCTTGGGGAATGCAAGTGCGTGAGGTTCGTTCGGGAGAAAGCTATGGTATCTGTAACTCACTTACCTCTTATTTCGGATTGGCTCAAAACACAGAGATTGACAGCGTGGTGGTTGATTGGCCATCTTCAGGAATTCATCAAGTAATTCAGAATCCTGCTCCAAACCAATTTCTTACCATTATTGAAAACCAATGTGTGGCGCCACAAGCGTTTATTACCTCAAACGGGCCTACAGTTCTTTGTGCAGGACAAACGTTGGATTTGATGGCAACTGCAGGAAGCGGATACACTTATGAGTGGTCAACTGGCGCTCAAACACAGCAAATCAACATCAACTCAACAGGAACCTACTTGGTTCGTATTACTGATCCAAACGGAGGCGCTGGATGTTCTTCCGTTTCTGCGGCTGTACTTGTAGAAGTTTCTCCAGATGAAACGCCCGAAGTTGCCGTATCTGGCGATTTAACCTTTTGCCAAGGAAGCAGCGTAACGCTTACTTCAACATCAGCAACCTCTTATTTGTGGTCAAATGGATTGGGAACTAACCAAACAGCAGAGGTAACAGAAGATGGCACCTACTCGGTAACAATTGAAGGAGCGTGTGGCGATTTTACTTCTGCTTCTGTAGTTGTTGATGTGCTAGAAGCACCAGCTCCAACAGCAAGCGATGTGCTCATTCCTGGACCAGCAGCAGTTAATCTTACCGCTTCTGGACTCGGAACAGAATTCAATTGGTATGATGCTGCATTAGGAGTTACACCAGTAGCAACAGGAGCTAGCTACACTACTCCAGTCGTATCCGTAAGTCCAACATCCTTTTGGGTAGAAGAGGTTAATACGTACGGAGGTGGTATCGGATTTGGCGGCAAGACCGATTGGTCTGTATCAGGAGGAACGTACCACAACTCTACAGGATTCTATTTGATTTTTGATGTGTTGGAGAACATGGCGTTGAAGTCAGTAAAGGTTTACACCGAAACTGCTGGCGACAGAACTGTTTACATTGAAAATGCCAGCGGAACCGATATGGTTACTCAAACGTTTACCATTCCAGCAGGCGAATCAAGAATCAACTTCACCGATTGGAATTTGACTCCTGGTACGGGTTACCGCTTCAGAGTGCTCGACAATAACCACGGTCTTTGGAGAGATGACAACGGTGGAGAAGTAAACTTCCCGTATGATGTGGATGGTCTTGCTACCATTACAGGTGCCAATACAGGTAATCCAACGTTCTACTATTACTTCTTTGATTGGGAAGTAGAAGCAGATGGATTTGAGTGCATTAGTGAACGTACCGAAGTGGTTGTAACCATCGGAACGGTAGGAGTAGAGGAAGGAGAATTGGTAGATGTAGAAGTTTATCCAAATCCTACAAGTGCCATTCTTAACGTAACCATTCCAGTTTCTGTAGAAGGAACGGTTGAACTGAGAATGATGGATGTGGCAGGTAATCTTGTATTTACAAGAACGGTTGCAGCAGGAACCAATCGTATGGATGTTTCAACCCTTTCTAAAGGTGTTTACGTGCTTGATATGAAGACCGAATCTGGCATATTTACCAGAAGAGTGATTGTAGATTAAGCGGTAGCTGTATTCGAATTTAAAAAGCCTAACGGGTCTCGTACCTGTTAGGCTTTTTTTGTAGGCGTGAGTAGTGAGTAGTAAGTAGTGAGGCGTAAGTGGTAAGGCGTAAGTAGTGAGGCGCAGAGGCGCGAAGATTTTTCACTTACGCCTTACCACTTACGCCTAGTTTACGGATGCTCCGTGATGGTGCACGCAGAGAAGGTGAGAAAAAGAAAGATTCGCTACGCTCATGGATGTTTCTCGCAAAGGCGCAGAGGCGCGAAGATGTTTCACTAACGCCTTAGCACTTACTACTTACGCCTAGTTTACGGATGCTCCGTGATGGTGCACGCAGAGAAGGTGAGAAAAAGAAAGATTCGCTACGCTCATGGATGTTTCTCGCAAAGGCGCAGAGACGCGAAGATTTTACGGATGCTTTGGGAATAGCGACCAGCGACTAGTGTGGGATGCTTCGAGATGAAACGCGTGTTTACTCGCTTCGCTCGGTTTGTTTCACTCAAAGGCGCAAAGACGCAAAGATTACGCGAAGAACCAGTGCAGCCCCAACGGGGCGCTATAACCAAACGATGGGTATCGCCCATCGCATAAGGGCGTAGCTCTTAACAGCCCAGAAAGGGCAACAGACCGAAAAAAGAAAACCCCTGTTCCTTACCGTGTGGTAAGAGAACAGGGGGCAACCCACAGAGGTAAACGGGCATATCAAAGATAAATAAATGGTTTTGAGATTTGCAAGGTTTTTTTTGAGTGAACAGCGAATAGCGACCAGCGACTAGTGCGGGATGCTCCGTAGACCCATCCTGACCTCTCCGCCTAAGGCGGAAAGGGAATTCGAGAAAAAAGAAAACCCCTGCTCGTTGGCTATTACGAACAGGGGCAATCTTTAAAACTAGAACTCATGTGCTATTGAAACGCAGGAGTTTGGGGGTTATTGTGTAGGGCAAGCGGTACGCGAAAGGCTAAAGGTGCGCTATCGGAGGGGGGGGGGTCGCGCTGAGTGTATTTAGCATAATTTCAAAGTTTGCAACAATTTCGTTGTGATCATTATTTGTCAGCGGAGTAAT
>JAIOYP010000004.1 GCA_021741155.1 Flavobacteriales bacterium
TTTTCACTAACGGATGGCGCACAATGTCGCTTCCGCCTAATTCTATAAATGATATTCCTTTCACTCCATTGAGCATATTCCAGGCAGTTCTAAGACCGCTCTGAACCTTCTTTGGAAGGTCAACTTGCGTCACATCCCCAGTAACGATAAACTTGGCTGAATTCCCCATTCTAGTCAGGAACATCCGCGTTTGCGCTTCCGTTGCGTTCTGCGCTTCATCCAATATCACAAAAGCATGATCGAGTGTTCTTCCCCGCATAAAACCGAGTGGCGCAATTTGAATAACACCCGTTTCGAGATACTGCGCCAATTTCACTGGCGGCAGCATATCCATAAGCGCATCATATAAAGGTTGCAAATACGGGTCGAGCTTTTCCTTCATGTCACCAGGAAGAAAACCGATGCTTTCTCCTGCTTCCACCGCTGGTCGCGTGAGAATAATCCGCTTTACTTCTCGCTTTTTTAACGCCCGTACAGCCAGTGCAACTGCCGTGTATGTCTTTCCTGATCCGGCTGGCCCAATGACGAAAATCATGTCATCCTTTTCGCTTGCAGCAACAATCTTTTTTTGATTTGGAGTTCTCGCTCTTACCAAATTTCCAGATGGTCCATAAACCAGCACCGATTCATCAATCTTGCCAGAATCTAAGTTCGATTCGCTCAATAACAAACGCTCGATTTCTAAAAGAGGTAAACTTCCAAACTTGTTGTAATGCCCTACAAATTGATTGAATCGTGCTTCAAACTCCTCTAGCGAGTCTTCGTCTCCTATTAACTTTAAAACTTGTCCACGAGCTATCAGTTTTAACTTCGGGAAGTACTTTGCAATTGCCTTGAGTTTCCGCTCATTTACCCCAAAAAATTCCAATGGAGGAATTGGATCAATCGTTAATGTTTTTTCGCTCAAGAAGCCATCAAATTAAGGTGTTTCAACTTTGGGTACGCGTTCTTATTATGTAGATTTGGAACGGTTACAAAGTAACGCAAATTGCCCTCAACGATTCACCCGAAACCAGTCAATTAACCAACAGATGTCGATCATAACCCTAACCACTGATATGGGCTTGCGCGATCATTACGTTGGTGTGCTAAAAGGCGCCATCTACAGGCACTATCCTGAGGCTAGAATTATAGACCTTTCGCATCAGGTGAAGTCGTTTTATGTACCTGAAGCGGCAATGATTGTTCGTAATTCGTATCCAGATTTCCCAAAGGGAACGGTGCATTTGATTGGTGTGAGTCCGAATAGAACCGACCGCATCAATCACTTGGCTGTGGAATTTAGAGGGCAGTATTTTATTGGGGCTGACAACGGCATGTTCCCATTGATTTTTGACCGCGCTCCAACCAAGATCGTGGATTTGAGTTTGATTACTCAAACAGCAACGTCTTCCATTTTTCCAAGTCGCGACATTTTTGCTGTGGCAGCAACCCATCTGGCAAAGGGTGGTATCATGGAAATTCTTGGAAGACCAGCAGACATCATTAACGAAAAGACCGCTTTTGTTCCCGTTATTGATGGCAGAACCATACGTGGCATTGCCATTCATGTGGATGTTTATGGAAACATCATCACCAACGTGGACAGAACCTTATTTAATACTGTTGGACAAGGGCGACCATTTGAAATTCGCTTTCGTAAAGAACAACACGTTATTAATCGTGTTTATGATTCATACGCTGATGTTCCACATGGAGAAAAAATGGCTTTATTTGGAGCTTCAGGACTTTTAGAAATAGCAATTAACCGTTCAAATGCTTCTCTGCTTTTAGGAGTGAAGCACGAAGACGTCATTAGCATCACATTCCAATGATAACACGCATCGTTCACCTCACTTTTCAGGAACATCAGGTAGATGAATTTTTCAAAATATTTGATGTCAGTGGACCTAAGATTCGCGCTTGTAAAGGCTGCAAACAGCTTGAGTTAGTACAAGACATCTACCATCCACATATGTTTTTCACCATAAGTAAATGGGACAGCGAAGAATCGCTTGAGGCTTACCGTAATTCTGAAGTATTCCGTGGAACGTGGAAGAAAATGAAAAAACTATTTTCTGTTCCGGCCCACGCCTGGACAACCACTGATACTGGTAAATAGCATTCTATCTTTGGCGTAGATGAATCCCACGCCAGAATCCATTCTCAAACAATACTGGGGCTTTGATGCTTTTCGTGCGCAGCAGCGCGAGATCATTCAAGAAGCTTTGGATGGCAAAGATGTGCTTGCTTTGCTCCCAACTGGTGGCGGAAAATCCATCTGTTTTCAAGTTCCTGCGCTTTGCAAGGAAGGAATTTGCATTGTAGTTTCTCCGCTTGTAGCGTTGATGAAAGATCAGGTCGAAAACTTGAAGAAGAAAGGCGTCAACGCCATGCTGTTGCATTCGGGAATGCGGTTTTCGCAGATTGATGCTGCACTAGATACCTGCGTTTATGGCGATGTGAAATTCCTTTATCTCAGTCCCGAAAGACTTCGAAATGAAATGGTTCAAGTTCGGATTCAGAAGATGAATGTGAATTTGTTGGCTGTAGATGAAGCGCATTGCATTTCGCAATGGGGCTACGATTTCCGTCCGCCCTATTTGCAGATTGCAGAAATAAGAGAATTACTTCCAAAAGTTCCCGTGTTGGCTTTGACGGCCACAGCCACACCAAAAGTGGTTGACGATATTCAAATCAAGCTTGCATTCAAGAAGAAGAATGTCATCCGAAAATCATTCGCGAGAGAGAACCTTTCGTACATGATTCTCAAGGAAGATGACCTCAAAGGGCGCATGCTTCGGATACTCTCAAAAACACCCGGAAGTGCCATTGTTTACGTTCGAAATCGAAGACGAACAAAGGAAATAGCTCAATTTCTGCAAACGCAGAACGTATCGGCTTCCTTCTATCACGCTGGGCTTTCCTTTGACGAACGACAAATCCGTCAAGAGGATTGGATTAACGACAAAACACGCGTCATTGTAGCTACCAATGCCTTCGGAATGGGCATCGACAAGCCCGATGTTAGATTGGTGATTCACGTTGGTTTTCCAGATAGTTTGGAAGGATACTTTCAGGAAGCTGGTCGTGGTGGACGTGATGGCTTAGAAAGCTTTGCTGTGGCATTGGTGAATAACCATGACATCGCAGAATTGCAGAAGAAAATGAATCACGAATTCACAACCCGTGAGCGGATTAAAGAGGTGTATTACTCCATCGGAAGCTCATTACAACTAGCCGAAGGAAGTGGCGAAGACGAATGGTTTGATTTTGATTTGGCTACGCTTTCCGAACGATACAAATGGAACCCAAAAGAAGTAATGGAAGCCATTTCGTTCTTAGAAAAAGCTGATCATCTGATTATTTCAGCCAACTCTGACCCACGTTCACAACTCAAAATCCGAGTCAACCACGATACGCTTTACGACATTGAAATACGCAATCCGAAAATTGGAAGGCTAACGAAAGTGTTGCTCCGCTCCTACGGAAGAATGTTTGAGGAATTCGTGCCCATCAGCGAAACGTTAATCGCCAAACGGGCTGGTTATTCGTTAGAGCAAACTGTTGCCATTTTGGACAAACTTCACAAGTTAGAAGTAGCCGATTACCGTCCGTCTACTGGTTTGCCCAAACTCAGTTTTGTAGGTGGAAGAGTTCGAAAACAGGACATTCATATTTCTAAAGAAGTGTATGAAATACGTATCAACTTGATTCGAGAACGCATTAAAGCCGCGCTTCATTTTGTGCAAACCGATAAGGTTTGTCGAAGTCAAATTCTTCTGAAATATTTTGGCGAAACAGACAGTCAAAGTTGTGGTAAGTGCGATGTCTGCCGTGGGCTTTCTAAGTTCAATTTGAACCAAGAAGATATGGAATTGGTGAAATCAATCGTCATTTCTGAAACCAGTCTGGAAGAGCTTTTTGATAAGATTGAGAAGCCTGAAAAAGAGATATTGAAAGCAGTTCAGTTGCTACTTGACAATAACGAGCTTGTATATCATATGAATGGAAAGATTGGTTTGCCGTGAAGAAACTGCCATTGCATTTTTACGACCGTGAGGATGTAGTGCTCATCGCTCAAGAACTAATCGGAAAAGTTCTTTGTACGAATGTAGATGGCATTATTACCAAAGGAATCATTACAGAAACAGAAGCTTACGCTGGTGAGATTGATAAAGCCTCGCATGCTTTTGGAGGCAAACGCACCGACCGAACAGAGATTATGTTCGGGAAACCCGGTATTTCCTACGTTTATCTTTGCTATGGAGTCCATTCCCTTTTCAACGTGGTGACTAATAAAGAAGGCATTCCCCACGCAGTTCTTATCCGCGGCATCTATCCAATTGAAGGCGTTGAAACAATTGTTTCGAGAAGAAAAACGAAAGAACCATTGCACAAAATTGCAGATGGCCCAGGAAAATTAAGCAAAGCACTCGGAATCGAATTCCGCCAACATAATAATTTGGATTTGCTTGGTGATGAAGTTTGGATTGAAGACCATTCAACTACCGTAAATATGAAAGACGTTCTAGTAGGACCTCGAATTGGGGTTGATTATGCTGCAGAAGATGCACTTCTGCCCTATCGGTTTTTGTGGAAGCGGGCGCTTCAATAAACTATTCACTTTAGAATACCTTTGCCGCCCATGAAAACAATCATTCTAAACAAAGGTAAAGAGAGTTCATTACTGAGAAAACACCGTTGGGTGTTCTCGGGTGCTATTGCCAACACATCAGCCAAGCCGGAAAATGGCGAATTGGTGAGCGTAGAAGATTCTCAAGGGAATTACATCGGTGCTGGGCATTACCATAATGGTTCCATTGCCGTGAGGATGCTCACGTTTGAAAAAGAACGAGTTGATCAAACCTTTTGGAATCAGCGTTTTCAAGAAGCATTTGAAGTCAGAAAAGGCCTTGGTTTATTAACCAAAGAAACCAACTGTTTCCGTCTCATTCATGCCGAAGGTGATGGTTTGCCAGGTTGTGTGGTTGATATTTATAATGATTGTGCGGTGGTGCAAAGCCACACAGATGGCATGGCCAATTGCTCTAAGGAAATAACCAAAGCACTGGACAACATTAAAGGCTTGAAGTTGAACTCCATTTACCATCGAAATCTGGCTTCAAAAGAGCATGCATTTCTGAAAGGAAAGAAAGAGGAAACCGAAGTTTTAGAGAACGGAATCAAGTTCAAAGTCAACTGGGTGAACGGACAAAAGACAGGCTTTTTCATCGATCAACGAGATAATCGCGCCTTGGTTGGAGATTACGCCAAAGGACGAACGGTGCTGAATACGTTCAGCTACACAGGTGGTTTCTCTGTGTATGCCTTGGCAAAAGGTGCCAAAAAGGTCACTTCTGTGGATATTTCACAACCTGCGGTTGATTTGGCGGCAGAAAACGCCACCATCAACGGACTAGACAAGAACCACGAAGCTGTTTGCGAAGATGCTTTCAAGTTTGTGGAGAAGTCTGATGGTTACGATATGATAATTCTGGATCCGCCAGCATTTGCCAAGTCAATAAAAGCACGGCATCGCGCTGTACAAGGCTACAAGCGACTGAATGAAACGGCACTGAAGAAGATTGCTCCGAATAGTCTTCTGTTCACGTTTTCGTGTTCACAGGTGGTTAACCCGCAAATGTTTGAAAGCGCGGTTCTAGCCGCTGCCATCAACGCTGGACGAAACGTTCGTGTACTTAAACGATTGGGTCACGCGGTGGATCATCCCGTCAATATCTATCATCCAGAAGGAGAATATTTGAAAGGCTTGATGCTGCACGTGAGTTAATGCATGAAACGATTTCATATCGTAACATCTGGCGCATTTCCTACCCTCTTATCCTCGGATTTGTAGCTGTAACGGTTATTAACGTAACAGACACAGCTTTTCTTGGTCGAGTAAGTGAAGTAGCCATCGGTGCGTCTGGATTGGGTGGTATTTATGTGCTCGTAATGCTGATGGCGGCTTTCGGTCTTGGAATTGGTGCGCAAATTATCATGGCGCGTTTCCATGGCGAGGAAAAACCAGAGAAGATTGGGCTCGTGTTCGACCACATGATGTACTTGCTTCTGACGCTTTCGGGAATCATGATTCTATTTCATTTTGTGTTTGCCGAAGCACTGCTTTCACGAATTATTGCGTCCAAGGAAATCCTCGAAAGCACACTTGTTTATGCGAATATTCGGGTTGTAGGATTGATTCCTGCTGCCATCGTGGTTGGTTATCGCTGCTTCCTCACAGGAATAAGCGATACACGCGCCATTTCGTACGCAGCTGGAATGATGGCCGCCTTGAACCTGGTTTTCAACTACTTGTTCGTGTTTGGCAATCTGGGTTTCCCCCGAATGGAAATTGCAGGAGCTGGCTATGCATCTGTTCTTTCTGAAACCTTGAGCTTGATTTACCTTATTGTTTGGGTGAGACGAAAACGTTTGGGAGTTCAGTTCAACTGTTTTCACTTCCCTAAACCGAGTTTTGTTCAGATACGTTCCATCATGCGAATTGCAACTCCCGTGATGGTGCAGCACATCGTTTCCATTGGTTCGTGGATGACGTTTTTCCTCATTATTGAAGGAATGGGCGAACGTGAACTCGCAATTTCCAACGTGGTTAGAAGCGGCTATTCTGTACTGATGATTCCGTTAATCGGTATTGGACAAGGAACACAAACATTGGTAAGTAAACTTATCGGGCAAGGCGGAACGCATCTCGTAACTACACTCATCAAACGACTATTAATCATCAGCGTGGTTTCTTCCGTGGTGTTGATGTTGCTCAACCTGATTAACCCGAAGTTGTTGCTTTCTGTCTTTACAAACGACTTTACGCTCATTTCAGAAGCCATTCCTGTCATCTACATCATTTCCATTTCCATTATCATGTTTGCTGTTTCCATGATTCTACTTTCGGTTGTTTCTGGCACAGGAAACACCTTTATTACCTTGCTAATTGAGCTGACAACACTTCTTATTTATCTCAATTTCAGTTACCGAATGGTGCATGAATGGCATCAGCCATTGAATATGGTATGGACCTCAGAGTTCGTGTATTTCGGCTGTATGGGACTTTTCTCAGGACTCTATCTTTGGAGCGGAAAATGGAAAAACGCAAAGGTGCATGAATAATCTTTTTGAAGAATCAATCGGACATACTTTTAGCCACAGATACACTGATTTTCACTGATTCCCATGATTTTTCATCATATCTGTGAAAAATCCGTGCTAATCAGTGTATCTGTGGCCATTTCATGTAAACCGAAAGCAATCATTACATTGGAATAAACATGAGTAAGGAAAGAATCGTTTTTATGGGTACGCCCGATTTTGCGGTGGCAACGCTAAAAGCACTGTTGGATGCTGGCGCAAATGTAGTTGGAGTAATCACTGCGCCTGACAGACCTGCTGGTCGCGGCATGAAATTGCAACCATCAGCAGTAAAGCAGTTTGCAGTCGAGAATGAGTTGAACGTGCTGCAACCAACCAATCTTAAATCAGAAGAATTTCTAAATGAATTGAGAACGTTGAAAGCAACACTTCAAGTAGTAGTTGCATTCAGAATGCTGCCCGAAGTGGTTTGGAATATGCCAGAAAAAGGCACATTCAACTTACACGCCTCACTCCTACCTCAATACCGTGGTGCTGCGCCTATCAATTGGGCCGTTATCAATGGCGAGAAAGAATCGGGTGTAACCACCTTTTTCTTGCAACAACAAATTGACACAGGAAACATCATCTTTCAGGAGAAAGTAGCTATTGGGGAGAATGAAACTGCTGGTGAATTGCACGATAAACTGATGACTGTTGGTGCTGGACTTGTCGTAAAAACGCTGGAAGCGATTGAGAACGGAAACGCACCTTCCATTCCTCAGAACATGACTGTTGGAGAATTACAAGAAGCTCCCAAAATCTTCAAGGAAACGTGTAAGATTGATTGGAATAAAACGGTTGATGAAGTCTTCAATCACGTCCGCGGACTTTCACCTTATCCTACTGCGTTTACGTCTCTTGTTTCGGGTGATGAGGAAATTGGGTTAAAGGTGTTTGAAGCGAGAAAAACGGAAAAAGGAGAAAAGGAGAAAAGGAAGGAAGAAGGAGATAACGGAACGATTCAGGTTGAGAGCCAACGCATGTTTGTGAAATGTGCGGACGGCTGGTTAGAGATTCTCGAACTGCAAATGGCAGGAAAGAAACGAATGGAAACAACGGCTTTTCTGCTGGGGTTTAACGTTTCGGAATACATTTGCGAGTAGTGTGCGTTAGGGATTGGAGCGGCATCCTTTTTTGCTTTTGGGCAAAAAAGATATAGCGTAAAGCCCGCCCCCGATTTTTCATCGGGGGAACGCCCAAAACCAACAAACCAACGTTGCATTGCTTGTGGAAAACTGACGTGTATCAGACACGGAACAAGTTCGCAGAAAGCATTTTACAATTACCTTTGCGCCTCTTATTTCAAAAACAAAAACAATACAAATGGATGAATACGGTAGAAAGGCTGAAGGTGCAACTGTAGCGAACCTTGGCTTGAAAAACGTAGCTGCGGCTTATTGGAATTTGACGCCAGCTGAACTTGTTGAAGAAACAATTATCAACGGAATGGGTGCCCTTACAGACACGGGTGCACTGGCTGTGGATACAGGAGAGTTCACTGGTAGATCGCCAAAAGACCGCTTCATTGTTTGTGATGAAAAAACGGAAAATGCTGTTGCTTGGGGCAACATCAATATCAAGTTTACTCCTGAAAAATTTGACCACCTTTATGAGAAGGTTTGTACGTATTTTCAAGGGAAAGAAGTGTATGTACGCGATGCGTATGCTTGCGCCAGCGAGAAGCACCGAATGAATATTCGTGTTGCAACTGAGCTTCCTTGGAGCAACTTGTTTGCAAACAATCTTTTCTTGCGACCAACCGAAGAAGAAGTAGCAAATTTTGACCCTGAGTGGACAATTATTTGCGCTCCTGGTTTTCATGCCGACCCAGCAACTGATGGAACACGTCAACACAATTTTGCGGTATTGAACTTCACCAAAAAGATGATTCTTATTGGTGGAACGGCTTACACGGGTGAGATTAAAAAGGGAATTTTCTCCGTACTGAATTTTGTGCTTCCACATGAGAGAAATGTGCTTTCCATGCACTGTTCTGCCAACGTTGGAAAAGATGGTGACACCGCAATTTTCTTCGGTCTTTCTGGAACAGGAAAAACGACACTTTCTGCCGATCCTGAAAGAAAACTCATTGGTGACGATGAGCACGGTTGGGATGGCGATACCATTTTCAACTTTGAAGGCGGTTGCTATGCAAAATGTATTGACCTAACGAGAGAAAAAGAGCCACAGATTTTTGATGCCATCAAGTTTGGTTCTCTTGTTGAGAATATCAATTTCTACGAAGGAACATGCACGGTAGATTACGAGAACATTGACAAAACGGAGAATACGCGTGCTGCCTATCCAATCAACCACATTGATAATGTGATGAACCCATCTTACGGAAAGAATCCAAAGAACATCTTCCTTTTAACGGCAGATGCGTTCGGTATCCTCCCTCCTATTTCTAAGCTTACGAAAGGACAGGCGATGTATTATTTCATCTCTGGTTACACGGCAAAAGTTGCTGGAACTGAGGTTGGAGTAACGGAACCACAACAAACGTTCTCTGCTGGTTTTGGCGAGGCTTTCCTTCCGCTTCCTGCAACGCGATACGCAGAGCTTTTAGGAGAGAAAATGAAAGAGCACAGCGTAAATGTGTGGTTGATTAACACGGGTTGGTCTGGCGGTTCTTACGGAACTGGAAGCCGCATCAAGTTAAAATATACGCGTGCAATGATTACCGCTGCTATGAACGGAGCGTTAGACAACGTTGAGTTCAAAACAGATAGCATTTTCGGATTGGCTATGCCAACTTTATGTCCAGATGCTCCAACTGAATTGCTAAACCCACGTGAAACTTGGGCTGACAAAGCTGCTTACGATGCAAAAGCTGAGAAATTGGCTGCTTCGTTTGTGAAGAACTTTGAGCAATATGCCGATTTGGCAAATGACGAAATCATGGCCGCTGCGCCTAAAGTTTCGCAAAGCGCATAGTTAGGGTTTGATGCATCAAACCCCTACAAAACCCTTCTCGGAAACGCGAAGGGTTTTCTTATTTTCGGGCGGTTGGTTCTGAACAAAAACAATTGACTTTTAAGTTATTAAAGACATGAAATACCTTTTATCCTTTTTCCTTTTTACGGCCATCTCCTTTCAATCTTTGGCGAAAGACGATTTCTCTCTTACGGTTTATGAAACCTACGCTGATTATCAGAATAAGAGCGGAAAATCGCTTTATGAGTTCATTGGCTACGATTGGACCATGGGTTCTCTCCATCTTTTTTTCAGGGTAAAAAAGAAAGAAGAAAGCAAAGTAAAAGTGACTACCGTTTGGGGATTTACCATTGGAGAGCAACTTTATCGGGTGATGGACGGAAGACCGTACCGTATTCTCTTACAAGGAAAAGCTATTTATTGCGAGAACGGAATTGCTCACCTCGACATACTCATAGGTGATGAAAAAGAGGCTGATGTAGAACTAGGTGGTTACAGTTTTCTTTCGGAGAATCTGAATTCAGAGATTATTGAATTTCCATCAGCCAAAGCCAATAAGGCGTTTGGAGAAAATGCTGCTTTGAAACCACTTTTCGAGTGCGTGGAGAAAATGAAAAAAAGCAAAACGGAAAAAATTCGGGAGTGTGTGAAGGAAAATATTTGAACTAGCAGACAACATCAGACAAGTCTGCGTTTGATTTATGGAGCAAGCAATTGCTTACCTTTGATATATGTCTGCGATTCGCATAGAAATAATCAATCCGAAAGCACTGAAACTTTTGCAAGGAATGCAGGAGCTTAACCTTATTAAAGTAAGCGAAGAGCCTGTATCTGAACTTACCTCATATCTCGAAAAAATGAGGAGGAATTGCAAATCAGCACCTGACCTTGACGAAATTGCCAATATGGTGAATGAGGTTAGAGCAGAGCGATATGGAAAGAAGTAAGCCTCTCAGATTGGTCATAGACACCAATCTTTGGATAAGCTTCGTCATTTCAAACAAGTTAAACATGTTGGATGATTTTCTAAAATCGTCCAATGCCATTTTACTTTTCAGTCCCGAACTTATTGATGAGATAACCAAAACAGTTTTCAAACCAAAGCTGAAATCATTCTTCCCATCCGGAGCAGTCGATGAAATGTTCAAAATCATTGAACCTTTTTCTGAAATGGTAAAACCAACCAGTAAGGTTACAATCTGCCGTGACCCTAATGACGATTTTCTGTTGACCTTATCCAAAGACGGAAATGCAGACTTTCTAGTAACAGGTGATAAAGATTTGCTCGCTATACAACAGTATAAAACAACCAGAATAATCACATTCTCAGAGTTGGCAACTACACGCAAGCTTACCTAGTAATCAGTCTCTCAGCTTCGCCATTTTCTGATAGAACTTACCCGAATCTGATTCAATTTGGAGTGTGTAAAGACCTTGAGTCAGCCCGTGTAGGCCAGAAAAACTGTAGTTCAAGCCGCTGAAATCCTCGGCAGTCCGCTCTATTCTTCGCACTTCTTGGCCAAGACTATTTACCAAGCGGATTACTACATCTTGTCTTCCTGATGAATAGAATGTTCCGTTGATTTGGTCCGAGAATGGATTTGGATAGACTGGAAACAACTCGCTCTTATCCAAGTTTGTTGGACTGAGACCCGACAGAATAAGGTTTGCCTTCGCAAAGTTCGGGATGCCATAACCGTACAGATGGTCGGGTGTCTTGAATTTGTGAGCACTTGCTTCAATGGCATGAAATACATCCATGTTGGTAGCGGAATCTAGGTTTGCTTGCCACAGACAAGCTACCATTCCAGCCATAATTGGACCAGAAAAGGAGGTTCCATTTCCAACCCCAAAAGTTCCTCCGCTACCGAGTATGGCTGCTGCTTGGCCTTGGGCACACACATTCGGTTTGATATCGCCATCAGATGAAGGTCCGATTGAACTGAAATTAGCGATGTATCCTTCTGGAGTAACTGCCCCAATTGCCAAAACGCTATCGCCATCCGCAGGAGAACCAATGTATTGCCAGGCGTTATTTCCAGAATTCCCAGCACTATTCACAACCAAAATTCCTTTGGATGCGGTAATATCTGCCCCAATAGAACCGCGAACGGTATTTCCGTCCATATCTGCATAGGAAAAATCATACTGCGAGTTATCGAAGGTTGTATAGCCAAGTGACGAGTTGATAACATCAGCACCTGCACTATCCGCAAACTCAGCTGCTGCAACCCAATAATCCAGTTCAATAGGTAGTTCCACAGCTCCGTCTTCGGTTCTGAGCAAGAGATAGCTTGCCTTTGGCGCTGTGCCAATAAATTCGCCAGGAACGTTTGCCGCCATGGTTGACAACACCGACATACCATGCGAATTATCTTCATAAATGGAATTATTACGCGACACGAAATCCCATCCGCCAATAATTCGGCCGTCATTTCTTAAGCTGTCGAAGGCTGGAAAAACATCCACATTTGGGAAACCTGCATCTAAAATGGCAATAAGCATTCCTTCGCCTCTGAATCCAAGATTGTGAAGAGAAACTCCGCCCAACATGTCAATCTGATTGAAGGCGATTCCGTAATCGCTTTCGGTAAAATCGTTTGAAACAGCTGATTTCTCAGCTCCTACGAACTCAAACTTATCATACGGTTTCTGATTTTGCTCTTTCTTGCCAACAGGTTCGGTATTGAGCACGAAAGGAAGGTTCTTGATTTCAACAAGCGTGACCGAATCGGGTACGTGAACAGAAACGGAATTGAACCATTTGGAATGCGTGAGATACTCAGCACCTGTATTCAAAACCGCTTGAATGTAGCTTGGGTCAACGGGTAAATCATTCTCTGAAAGCTGAATATGCTGCCGATTTCTTCTATCCAACGCCCGTTGCGAAAGGAATTCTAGCGGTTGCGTTAGCTCGTAAGGCGTATTGTCCTTATTCGTGAATTGAATCCAGTGTTGTTTCTGAAATGATTGACCAGAAGACAATAAAGGCATTAGAATAACAGCTATGAACCCCAGCCATTTCATTCTCCGAAATCGGTTATCACCATTTCATAAATGAACCCAACTGTATCCGCTCCTTGAATGTTGTACATTCTTACTTGTTTGTGGATGAGTCCTACATTCTTTGCATACACCTCTTGCGAAAACATATCAAGTCCGAAAATGGTTGGTCTATCCATCTGCAACACAGTAACTGTTGAATCAAACGTCAATCCGTTTATCGTGTATGGTTCGTGAACGTTCTTGTATTCGTATTCCCAAACTTCTGGAACTGTGTTTTGATGATACAGTTCCTGCAAACTCAAGAGTGTGTTCTTACTGTTTCCGTCCCATTTTTTACCATCCTTAACTGGAAAATTGTGCTTGATGAACTCGACATTCTCTTCGTTCTGTTCGGCAAGTTTTGCCGTCTTCACCCGATACCAAACGTCCTTGATTTTCCATTCTGACAAAGGCGAAAGCCTTGAATACCGTTCCACTCGGGTTGCTGGTCTTCCTTCTTCATCCGTAAATGGTGACTCATTCAAATCACGTAGGAAGTAATGCACTTCGGCAAAGCCCAACTGACCAGCAGGGTCATCTTGCCATGTAGAATCAACCTTGTATTCAATGAAACGTCCAATCTCCGTTGGGAAATACTCGTAGCCAATGAACGGCAAATCTCCATCCTCCAAATAGCATCCGCTTAGAAGCGAACTTGCAATAGCGAATAGAAGAATCTTACTTTTCAAAATCGTGGGTTTCGGGTTTCTAATTTCGGATTTGGTGATTTCCAGTTTCGAATTTCGGGTTTCTAATTTAAACCTAGTGGTCTTTCTTGATGAATCCGCCACCAAGCACATCATCGCCTTCATAAAACACGGCTGATTGACCTGGCGCAATCGCACTAACCTCTTCATAAAAATGAACGTTCATTTCTGTTCCGCGTTGCTCCAAACGCGCCATACTACCAGCATGTTTGTAACGCACTTTCACCAACGCTTCCATCGTTTCGGGAAGGCTTGCATATTTCTGAAGATTCAGACCTCGAACGCTCATTTGAGTCTTCAATAAATCTGTCTCAACACCCAACGTAACCGTATTTGTATCTGGATGAATACCAGTAACATACATTGGCTCTCCTAATGCAATTTCCAAGCCTTTGCGTTGCCCAATTGTATAGAATGGATAACCCCGATGCTTACCTAAAATTTTGCCTTCCTTATCTACAAAAAGACCGCCATCAACCTCTTCCTCTAAGCCTTTTACTCTACGTTTCAGAAAGCCACGATAGTCGTTATCAGGGATGAAGCATATCTCGTAACTCTCGCTCTTTTTGGCAATGGCTTCATAGCCACTATCCAACGCAACTTGACGAATATCTTTCTTGTGCATTTTCCCCAACGGGAAGATGGTTCTTGCCAGATTTTGCTGACTCAAGCCCCAAAGTACATACGATTGATCCTTAGATTGGTCAACACCTTTCGATATGATGTATCGACCGTTCTCCTCACGAACCTGAGCGTAATGTCCTGTTGCGATGAACTCACAACCAAGCTGATCGGCTCGCTTTAAAAGTGCATCCCATTTGATGTGCGTATTGCACAAGACGCATGGATTCGGTGTTCTTCCTGCTACGTATTCTTCTACAAAATTGTCGATGATATAATCTCCGAACTCTTCTCTAATATCAATAATGATGTGCGGAAATCCGAAGTCAACGGCCATTTGACGTGCATCGTTGATATCATCTAAACTACAGCAACCCGTAGTTTTTGTATTGCCGCCAGCGGAAGCGTAATCCCACGTTTTCATAGTAACGCCAACCACCTCATAACCTTCCTTATGCAGCATCATGGCTACGACCGAACTGTCGAGACCACCACTCATTGCCACTAAAACTTTTCCCTTACTCATTGCCTTTTGGCTCCCAATCAATTGTACTAATTAGTGTTCCGTTTTCCCACACTTCAACTCGCTGTGTGCTACCATCTTCGTTGTAATACGTAACTTTTCCGTTGAGCTGATCTTCGTGATACCAGCCTTTCATTTTAACCTGTGTTCCTACCAATTGTTGCGTAATCTCATCTGGACCATCCATTTTTCCTGGCGTTTCTTCGTAGGTCCATTCTCCAGCATCGTAAAATTCCTGAAACTCCCCTTCCTTCTGCCCCTTCTTGTAGTTGTAAACGCTTTTGGGAATCTCATCATCGTAATACTCCTTAAACTCCCCGTTCTCAGGCTTCGTGGTTTTCAGCACACCATTCTTATAGACCTGCTGTGTATAAACCGAACCATTTTCGTTGAAATTTAGCCACGTTCCTACTCTAATTCCTAAAGCATAAGTGCCCTGTACCTTTCGTTTGCCGTCCTCACGAAACATGACAAATTTCCCGTCAAGATTTCCGTTCACATAAGTTGCATCAACCCACGGTTTTCCATTGTCAAAAAACTTCTTCCAAACTCCTTCTTTCACTCCATGACTGAAGTTGGTTTCCTCACCCAATTGCTTGTTTTCGTAGTAGGTTTTCTGAGCGCCATGAAGCGTATCTAGAATGTAGGTTTCCTCTAAAACCAGCAATTCGTTCTCATTGAAATACTGCCAAAGGCTGTCCTTTTTCTGCTCACGAAAAATACCCTTAGCCTTTATCTTCCCATTTGGATGATACACGTGGTTTGCTACCTTTCCATTGCCAATGTGATTATTGGTAGCCTGCAACTTTCCTGTATCATAGTAATACTGAAACAGTCCATAAGGCTTGTCGTCCTTGAACTGGCCTTCGTACCGGACACGTTCATTGCTGTAAAGCTTCTTCCACTTTCCTTGCTTTAATCCTTTGGCGTCTGTCTGGTTCAAGTCTTGCGAAAACGACAGTGCAGAAAAGGTAAATACCAAGATGGCGGACAGCGATATTATTCTGAGGGATGGATTCATTGATTGTGCAAAGATACGGTTGGGGTTTGCCGCGACAAACCATTACAAACTAAGTTATAACGGTCTATTTGCCACGATCATTTCACGTTTTCCGGGCGGGCCTGGAACTTTGGTTACTTCAAATCCTGCGCCAAGCATGTTTCTTCGCGCATATCCTTTGCAACAATAGGTGGTTAAAACGCCTTTGGGGTTCATCCAAGAGAATAGCTTTTCAAACACATCTTGCGTCCATAATTCGGGCTGGGTTTCTGGTTCAAATGCATCATAATACACAAGGTCAAATTTCACCGAAGGTTCAAAATCCAAGAGCGAAATGTGGTGTTTTGCGAAAGAGAAGTTTGAGCTAATGAAAACATCTTTATTCCAATCAGCACCATGAATTGAATCAAACAAACCTCGATTCTCAGCTAGCTCATCGGGCAATTGATATTCCATCCAAATAGACTCTGGCAACGGAAAAAGCTCTAGCGTATGGTAGTTTATTCGGATGTTTCGTTCTACGGAAATGATGGCGGTAAGTAATGTATTGAGCCCTGTTCCAAAGCCCATTTCCAGAATAGTGATTTCTGTCATACCACTTTCAATCACCTTTTCTAAACCTTTAGCGATGAAAACGTGTTGAGACTCCGTTAGCGCACCATGCCTTGAATGATAGGTTGAACCTAACTCTTCATTCAAGATGGTTTGAGAACCATCTTTGGTAGAAACGATTTTTAACGAAGATTCACTCATTATTGACAAGACAAAAAAATAACAGATATGATTACGAAGGAACAATTTGAAAGCGGTTATACCTACGAGGAATACAGGAAGTTGGTAGATGAAAAGTTTGCGCAAGGTCTAACCACGGGACCTACCACAGATCCAACTTACTTGGAGCACACCAAAATGAATGTGCACCGTATGAACAGATGGGACAAAACGATTGAATTGAGCGCTGAAACTAAGGCACGTTTGGCGGAAATTCCGTGTCAGGTAAACTGGTTATTGCTTGCAGAAGGTTGGTGTGGAGATGCAGCTCAAAACGTGCCATTCCTAAACAAGATGGCCGAAGCATCTCCAAATATCCACCTTCGCATTCTTTTACGAGATGAGCATTTGGATTTAATGGACAAATACTTGACTAACGGTGGAAGAGCCATTCCAAAGTTGGTTGCGCTTGATTCTGACATGAATGAAATAGGCCAATGGGGACCAAGACCAGCCGAGATTCAGGAAATGGTACGAGTTGGAAAACACGATAAAGGAATGAATTCTGAGGAAATCGGAATTATGGTACAGAAATGGTATGCAAAGGATAAAGGAGCCAGCATTGAACAAGAAATGATGGCCATTATTGCCCAAATGAATTGCGTTTTAGACCAATGACTTAACCTTTATTAACTAAACGCGTATATTTAGTCACGAATTGCATCTATACATTAGCTGCCCATGAAACGAACGATACTATTCTTGCTTCTTGCATTATTGTCTGTACAAGGCGTTGCGGTTGCCAATACTGACAATGGAATCGTTACTGTAGGTGAACAAAATTCACTTCCTACTTGGGACGCTAAGATTTATCCAAACCCGAACAACGGAGTTTTCAGTTTGATGATAACAGGAAGTTCTGCTGCGTTCGAAGTATTCGTATTCAATATCCTTGGAGAAAAGGTCTTTGAAATGGAGATTCTTGGCGATCACGGTGCTAAAATTGATCTTTCAAGACTTGAAAAAGGACTCTATTTGATTCAGATTATTGATAAGAATCGAAGCGAAGTTCTTACCAGAAGAATGAACATCGAGTAATTTTACTTGAATCCTCGCTCCTTCTTAATCCTTTCGTAGGCCTCCGTTAATTTTTGGAATTTCTCCTTAGCTGCATCTTGATGTTCGGGTCCTAGGTGGCTTACTTTATCAGGATGATATTTAACCGCCATTTTGCGGTAAGCTTTCTTCACTTCATCATCTGTAGCTGATTTCGGAATCTCTAGAATCTGATAAACACTTTCATTATTCTGAACCAAAAACATGGCCTTGATGCTCATGAAATCAGCCTTACTGATTCCCATGTACGTGGCAATGCGCGTGAGAATATCTACCTCATTTCCGTGAATTTCTTGATCGGCATTGGCCACCTGAAACAAGTATTGAAGTAGCTGTAAGCGAGAAGAGAGATCCATAAACGTCCTAATCTGCACACTTACCTTCTGAATCTCTATCGGCTGTTTTAGAATCTCGCGAAGCAATAGCAATTGCTGTTGCGCCTTTTCCTCACCGAATTGAGCAATGAGAAACCGTTTCACAAATTCAAGTTCCGACTTCTTGATAGAGTTGTCGGCTTTCATCACGGCAGCAGTAAGAATGAGCAATGAAGCCTCAAAATCTCCTGCAGTTGTGCGATTTGGAGTGCTCCCAGGGCCAACCTGCGGATCTCCCCAATTCATTACATCGCCACTTGCGTTGTCATACAACGAGCCGAGCGCAAATCCAATTAATGCTCCGATTGGACCACCGAATGCCCAACCTGCCGTTCCCCCTAACCACTTTGCGTATTTCGCCATTGGCCGCGAAAATAAAACTAGCTTCTCGTTAATCGTGAGATCAGTTCGGTTTGATCCGAATATTCTTCTGAGAGCGGCAAGCGAGCAGCCATTTCAAAATCCCGAAAATCAAATCCTGGAGAAACAGTACAACCAACTAGACACCAGCTTCCGCCTTCGGTCACTTCGGATGCGAACCAGCTTCTTCCTTTCACCACCAACTGTGGTTCCTCCACTCCTTCTAGGTCTAGACCAAGTTGATGCTTCTGGTATCTTCCATTTGGTTGAATTTCATGAATGGTCAATCCATCGCCATCATAGAAATGCCACATTTCATCGCTATTGATGCGATGAAAAGCGGAGAAATTTTCCTTTGTGAGGAGGAAATAGATGCCCGTTGAATAACTTCTTGGGCCATCAATTCCTTTCAGTTCAGCCTCGGGAATGACACCCGTGGAGCGATAGGTTTCCTTATACCAACCACCTTCTGGGTGTTTGAGCATTTGAAGCTGATCGATGTAAAACTGTGCCTTTTCTGGAATCATTATTAACCTCGAACTTCCTTCTTTTTTCCTCCTAACGATTCCATGATGGAGGTGATTACCGACAACACCAAGCTAAATAGCAATGCCCACCAGAATCCGTCAACATAGAAGCCATCCACCATGTAGCTGCCCATCATGATGATACCTGCATTGATCACCAACAGGAACAGCCCAAGTGTAAAAATGGTGATGGGAATGGTGAGGATGACAAGCAGAGGTTTGAGAAAACCATTGAGCAAAGCAAGTACGATGGCAACCCAGATCGCGTCAAGATAATCGGTTATGTGCGCTCCTGGCAACAGCCATGCCGTGAGAAAAACGGCCAACGATGAGATGATAATTTTTATGAGAATGTTCATTTTGTATAGGTTATACGGTAAATACAATTGGCGTGATCGTCAGAAACAAGCAGGCTTCCATCTTCCATTTCGAGAACATCAACGGGGCGACCCAAACGTTCCGCTCCACTTAGCCAGCCTTCGGCAAACACTTCATACTTAACAGCTAGATTGCCATTCAGTTCAACACGCGTAATGCGATAGCCATCGGGTACTGTCTTGTTCCATGAGCCATGTTCGGCAATGAAGACGGAGTTTCTGAATTCTTCTGGAAACACCTTTTTCTCAATAAAACTCATTCCAAGAGAAGCAACATGTGCGCCTAAATTCTGAGCTGGAGCCGTATACTTTTCACACGATTTATCGTCTCCAAATTTAGGGTCGGAAAATTCTCCTGAATGGCAATAAGGATAGCCGAAATGCATTCCCTTCTCTGGCGCTCGGTTCAATTCATCAAACGGTTTGTTCTCTCCAAACCAATCGCGGCCATTGTCCGTAAACCAAAGTTCCTTGGTTTTTGGATGCCAATCAAACCCAACCGAGTTACGGATTCCGTGAGCGAAAACCTCAAAATCTGAACCATCAGCATTCATTCTTGTGATGGAGGCAAAACGTTTGTCTTCATCTTCTTTCAAACAGATATTACATGGTGCGCCAACAGGAACGTAGAGTTTTCCATCTGGCCCAAAGGCGATGTATTTCCATCCATGATGTTTCTCATCAGGAAAATCATCTTTGATGGCTTGCATATTGGGTGGATTGGCAAGTTTTGAATCGATGCCACGCATCACAGAAACCTTGCTGATCTCAGCGATATAAAGGTCGCCATCGCGATAAGCAACACCGTTTGGTTGGTTCAAGCCTTCGGCAAGTACATAGGTTTTGTCGGATTTCCAATCTCCATCCTCATCCACCACGGCATACACTTTTCCTGCATTTCGACTACCCACGAAAATGACTCCTTTTGGACCCTGCGCCAGCGAACGTGCATTCTCAACATCTGTGGCAAACAATTCAATCTTAAAACCCTCGGGGAGTTTTATCAGATGAATCATATCCTGAATTTTCTGCGCTTTAGCAGAAAAAGAAAGAAGAAGGATGACAACGATTGGGAAATACCTCAAACCTGATCGGATAAGAATTGTAATGCCAATTGATTAAACTTTTCCGGTTCTTCAAATTGCGGCACATGACCGCACTTCTCAAACGTTTCGAAGCGAGCATTAGGTACCAAGGCATGTATTTTTTGTCCGTAAGCGTAAGGAAGAATGGCATCCTCTTTTCCCCAAAGAATGAGTTTGGGAAAGTCGAGATGATTTAACCGTTCGTAATGCGGCACATGATTCTCCAGCATAAAATTCCGAAGTGTGCTCAATAACGCACGTTTTGAACCTCTAATGGCCAAAGGAGCTGAAAACCACTTGGCAAAATCTCCATGCTTTTTCTTGTCGAACACTCCTTTAATTGGAGCTCGTTTCAAAATCGGACCTCCCAAAGTTCCTATTAAGGCTTCGCCAATTCCTTTAGGCTGCATCACTCTTATTCCGGGGTCATTTGGGGTTGGAATGCCATAGCAATCGACCAAAAAAATGGATTTTATCTTTTCGGGATGATGACTTGCAAATCGGGTACTGATGGCGCCTCCCATCGAAAGTCCAACCAAATGAAACTTCTCCTTTAAGCCAATAAATTCAATCAAATCAGAAACTTGCGCCATAAAGAGTTCACTTCCATGTTCGCGTTTTACACGCTCTGAAAATCCGCGTCCGTACAAATCAAAGCGCAGCACGCGATATCCTTGGGCTATCAAAAAGTGGAATTGATTATCCCACACATGCATATGACCAATAAGCCCGTGAATAAGCACAACCACTTCCCCATTTTCCGGACCAGCAAACTCGTATCGAACCTTACCGTTGGAAAGCTGAGCGTACGCTCCGTGCTTTTCCATTTCCTTTAAAACGCCCATGGTTCAAATTTATCAAACTGATACGAGGTTATTGCACAGAGTATAATGAAGAAAATAGAGATGCACAGAGACTTATCAGCAAGTGTAACCTATCCATCAGAATTCTCTGCGAAACTCATGTTCTCAACTTAATCTCTGTGAAACTAAGAATAGGACTGTTGAGATTTTTACTTTGCGCTCAGAATGAGAACAATTGAAGAAAACATACGCGACATAAAATCGGAAATTCCGAACCACGTTACGTTGGTTGCTGTTTCTAAAACAAAACCAAACGAGGTTTTGATGGAGGCTTACGAAGCCAGTCAGCGCATTTTTGGAGAGAACCGAGTGCAGGAGCTGGTGCCCAAATCTGAAACGCTGCCAAAAGATATTGCCTGGCACATGATTGGGCATTTGCAGCGCAACAAGATTAAATACATTGCTCCATTTGTTAGCTTGATTCATTCGGTTGACGAGGTGAATCTGCTTCCGGAGATTGACAAGCAAGCCGCCAAGAACAACCGAAACATCCGAGTTCTTCTTCAATTCCACATCGCCCAAGAAGACACCAAGTTTGGATTGAGTTTGGAGGAGGCTGAAACGTATCTCACTTCTTCTGAATATGCGCAGCTGAAAAACATAGAGGTGGCTGGCGTGATGGGAATGGCAACTTTTACGGAAGATGAGGCTCAAGTTAGGAATGAGTTCAAAACCTTGAAGAACATCTTTGACAGATTGAAAAGTGACTTCTTCTCTTCACAACCTTCATTCAAAGAAATCTCGATGGGAATGTCTGGCGATTACAGGCTTGCCATTGAAGAAGGAAGTACGATGGTTCGGGTTGGAAGCTCCATTTTTGGTGTGCGAGGCTAGCATGCTTGTTACAGTGTTGGAGAACATCTTCCAGAATTCAAATAATTGTATCTCCTTCTCCAACTAGGCTAACCCAGTTCGTTGAACAGACCCGAAGTTTTAAATCGGCTGAACCGAATTCTCAGGAATCCATCCCACGCTTCCGTTAGAAAGTTTGATACGGATCCAACCATTCAGCTCATCCGAAGTACTGACGACCAATCCTTCATGAATAACGAACAAATCTTTGCCTTTTTGATCGGGTGCGCTTTTGGCATTCACCGTTGAAGCAAATACCACGGCCCGCTTGTCATTTACGGCATAATCGTAATTTTTTTGAGCAGAGTAAATGGAAAAACCGAACCAAAGCAACGCGATAATACCTGAGTAAAACGTTAATCGTTTCATTCCTTCCTCAGTCAAAAATCTGAAGAGCAACAATCCGCCAAGTGCAAGAATAAGAGAAATAATTGCTGACCAAGCCCAACCATCTGTTGAGAAGGTGTTGAGCACCGCTTCCCACCATGTGATAAAGAAAAGTTGAGGAATCTCTTCTATTCTATCCTTTACGCTCATATTGGCCAATTTCAGATTAAACTGAATGTCTTCATCCTTAGGAGCTAGCTTTAATGCTCGTTCGTAATTGAGAATGGTTGGTGCTATTTGCTTGGCTTTGAAGTAGGCGTTACCCAAGTTGTAGTATATCTCAGCCGAAACATATTCCTGCGCTAGAATTTCTTCGTAAAGCCCAATAGCATCGGAGTAACGCTCTTCAATGAGAGCAGTGTCTGCTTTAGATTTAGTTGTTTCAACTTGTGCCATAATTGAAGTTGGCAAGAACCATAGCAGACCAATTACCACCAATATCCACTTCGGATTTACGATTGACGATTTACGATTGACGATTTCAGAATACCGTCTGTCATGCTGAGGAACGAAGCATCTCATATTCAATTGACCGAAATAAAGAGATTCCTCGTTCCTCGGAATGACAAACGCGTCTTGAGTTTCAAGTTTCCTATTTCGAGTTTCATATTTCAAGTTTCCGTTAAGCATGATTCTCCACATTTACAATTGCTGCCAACGCTTCGTCATACACGCTTCCCATTTGCTTATCGGCACCAGGAGCAAAACGGGCAAACTCTGTCTTATCTAACGCACCAATAAACGCGCTGACTGTTTCTTCAGGAACATTCTTACTGGCTAGAACTGCTTTAATCTTGTCTTTACTCAAAGCCGAAACCGGAATTTGAAACTTATCAGCGGCATAGTCTGAAAGAGCTTTGAAGACTTCTTCGTAAAACCCAGAAGTATTGTTCTCATCCCACAGCTTTTTGGCTTTGGTTAATCGTTTTTTGGCTAAGCCAGTGGCTTTTTTGCTCTTCAATCGTCCTATGTCGTTTCCTTGTGAACGCTGATACTCTGCATAACCAATCAGCAAAACGAACAGCAGGATTGGAAGTCCGATGGCTGCATAGAATGGTACCGAACGGTAGAAGAAACTGGCACCGTTCTCAGTTGGGTACTGACCTTGTTTGATGTAGCGGATATCGCTACCAATAAGGCGGATATCTTCCTTGTTTGCGATGTTTATAGAAGGCGAGGCGGCCTCATCTGCTTTGCCTTTTTCTACAATCAAATCAAACGCTTCTTGCGTGTCTGTTTTGAACGCACCAGTTGATGGGTTGAAATAGCTGAATGAGAACGGACCTATTTTGAACTCGCCTGCATAACGCGGAATGAGCACATATTCGAATGTTCTACTACCCGAAACGCCATTCGGACTGACCTTGATATTATCGGAAGTTTTAGGATCGTATGCTTCTATATCTGGTGGAAACTCCAGATTTGGTGGTTGCAGTTGTAAGAGATTTCCTTCTCCACTAATAGTTACTTTAAGCGTAACCGCTTCGTTAGATTTTGTTTCTGTTTTATCCAGCGAAGCGGTCATTTTTAGGTTACCGGATAAACCGCTAAAATCGCTCGGTTTACCAGATGGATATGGCTTTACATTGATGGTAACCGAATTGGATTTGACTGGCCGTTGAGAATCTTCATAACCACCAAAGAACTGATCAAACACAGAATGGCTTCTGCCTGACGAACGTTCTCGTACTACGGCTATGAATTCCAAGGGGTCAATGGTCACATTTCCCGTTTTCTGAGGATACACCACAAATTGCTTTACAAGCCCTGTTTGATACTGCACACCATCTACCACTTCGTTTTGCCATTGAAACTGTGCATTTGAACTCGTTTCCTTGCTCCAGAAACCTTCAAACGAGGGTAGTTTCCATCCGTCTAAATTGACGAGCGTCACGCGATTGTAGATTTTAAGGTCTACCGTGATTTTCTCTCCTAAGTAGGCACTTTTCTTACTCACTTCAACTCTAGCAAACAAGTCATTATTGCCAGATGAAGATTTTGTCTGCTGCTGCTGTCCTCCACCTGATTGCTGAGGTTGTTGTTGTTGTTGTTGTTGTTGTTGTTGTTGAGCTCCTTGTATAACATTCACAGTCAACGCATTTGACTCAATTACATTTCCATTGAGTTTAATCTTTGCTGGCGCGATGGTAAACTCTCCTGTTTTGGCTGCGCGAAGTACATACGAGTAGGAAATGGACTGCGACATGGTGCCATTAACGAACTGCATGGCTGTGCTCTGATTAGGACCTCCAAGCACTTGGAAATCGGTAATCTCAGGAGCTACGAAGTTGGAGCCATTTCCGTTCAATTCCCAAGTTACCTGAAACCGTTGCCCTACTTGCACCTGAGAAGGCGCAGAAGCCGTAAGCTTTTGGGCAACCACAGATCCTGAGAAGAATATTCCCAACAGAAACACGAACAGATATGTGGTCTTCAACTTCAATTTCTAATTATTCATTCTTAATTTTTGATTCCAAAAAAGACTACCAATCTTTATCGATATTTCCCTTTACTCCTTTCTTGATCTTCTGTTCTTCCAGTCGATCTCGAATCTTCTTTTCGTCTTGATCTAATGCATCTAGAGCACGTTCGGCATCCTCCTTAGAAATCTCTCCCTCCTTAGGTTGTTGCTCTTTCTGCTCGTCTTGCTTCTCTTGATCTTTTTGCTGTTGATCTTGGTCTTTTTTGTCCTGATCCTTTTTCTCGTCCTGCTTTTGATCTTGCTTTTGCTGATCCTGTTTCTGCTGGTCGTCTTTCTTGTCTTTATCCTTATCCTGATTTTTCTGCTGCTCTTGTTCCTGTTGTTGCTGCAACATGCGTTTGGCGTAGGACAAGTTATACTTCGTGTCGATATCCGTTGGATTGTTGCGCAACGATTGCTTGTAAGCATCCACACCTTCCTGATATTTCTTCGTTTTCATGAACGAATTACCCAAGTTATGAAATGCTGCAGCCTTCTGTTCTTTATCGTCTGTTAGGTTTGGCAACGCTTGAAATGCACTTGCAGCCTCTTCATAACGCTCTTGTTTAAACAGCGCATCGCCCAAATTGAAACCAGAAATGAAGGCATCTGCTCCTCCTGTCTGCCCTTCACGGTAGGTCATTTCAGCTTCTCCGAACTTGCCGTCTTTGTAAAGCCCGTTTCCTTTTTTGATAAGGTCGTTGGGTTGTTGGGCATGTGCTGATGCTAAAACCAAAAGCATGAGTGCCAGAAACAAACCAGCCTGCTTTATAGCAAAGAGATTGCCACGCTCGTACCTCGCTCGCAATGACGAGGACGAGGTAGTGTGGGCGTATTTCCATACGCCCCTACAAATCCCTATCAACTCATTCAACTTCATCAACTCTATAAACTTATTTCTTGTTCTTAAACAGATTAAATCCGCCAAACACCTTCAATTTGCGCGAAGGTAACAGCACCTCAATCAACAGCAAGAGCAATGCCACAGCAATGAAATACTGGAAACGGTCTTCATAACTCGTAAACATCTTGCTTTCGAATTCTTCGCGCTGCATTCCTTCCAGTTCATCCATCAGCACATCTAGGCCTGTTTTAGAATTATTGGCACGCACATATGTTCCTCCGCCAGATGCAGCCACTTGCTGCAACATGGTTTCGTTCAATTTGGTAACCACCGTGTTTCCTGAGCGGTCTTTACGGTAGCCAAGCATTTGTCCACGTACATAGGTTGGAATAGGCGCTCCATCTACCGAACCAATTCCGATAGTATGCACCTTAATACCCAACTCTGCTGCTGCGGCTGCTTGCTTCAATGCATCGTCTTCATGATTCTCACCATCCGTAATGACGATAATTGATTTGTTTGCTTTTGAGTTGGCGCTAAACGAACCCATTGCCAATTCGATGGCCTTTCCGATGGCTGTTCCTTGGGTTGGAACGATATCCGTATTAATGGAGCGAAGAAACAGCTTGGCAGCAGAATGATCTACCGTCATTGGTAGTTGGATGTAAGCTTCGCCAGCAAACACTACCACTCCAATCTTGTCATTCTTCAAACGGTCTACCAAGCGAGAAATAGCCTGCTTGGCACGTTCTAGTCGGTTTGGAGTTAAATCTTCAGCCAGCATACTGTTCGACACATCCAAACAAATCATGAGTTCAAAACCTTCACGCTTCACTTCTTCATACTTGGTTCCAATCTGCGGATTTGCAATTCCAACAAGGATGAATGCCAAAGCGAGAATGAATAAGAATCGTTTCCAGCGCGGTAATGCTTTGGAAAGCGTGGGCATTAGATTTTGAATAATCTCAGCATCGCCCAACTGCTTCAGCACGTTCTTTCTCCAACGGGCATTCAACCAGAACACGAGTAGCAGCACTGGAATAACCAGCAGCGCGTAGAGCCATATTTCGTTTGCGAATCGGAACACCTTTTTAGAATTACGAATTACGAATTACGAATGAAGAATTGGGCAGAACCTTCAAACTCACTCCTATTTTTAATCGCTGATTCTTCATTTTTAATTTGTTAAACAATTGATCTCAGGATGGTTTGTTTCAACAGTACCTCACAAGCTAAGAGCAACAAAGCAGCAATAGCAAACGGCAGAAATTCCTCTTTCCGATTACGATATTCAGTTACATCTATCTTAGAACGCTCCAACTCATCAATTTCCTTGTAGACTTCCTCCAAGCTGGCATTGTCGGTAGCGCGGAAATACTTTCCATCGGTCATGTTTGCAATGCTGGTGAGTAGCTCCTCATTAATCTTTACTTCTACATCTTGGTAAACGGTTCTTCCGAACGGATCGGTGAACGGCATGGGTGCCAAACCTCTCGTTCCAACGCCAATCGTGTACACACGCACTCCAAATTCTTTGGCGATTTCGGCAGCGGTAACTGGCGCAATGGAGCCCGAATTGTTATCGCCATCCGTAAGAAGAATAACCACTTTGCTTAGGGCTTCGCTGTCTTTAAGTCGTTTCACTGAGGTTGCCAATCCCATTCCGATGGCGGTTCCATCTTCAAGCATGCCGCTTTTTACATCAGCAAACAGATTGAGAATAACCGAGTGGTCGGTAGTAAGCGGGCACTGCGTGAAGCTTTCGCCAGCAAAAACCACTAGCCCTAGCCTATCATTTGGGCGATTGCCGATAAAGGTCTTGGCTACCTTTTTGGCTGCTTCCAAACGGTTGGGTTTAAAATCTTCCGCTTGCATAGAGCCCGAAATGTCAATCGCCATCACGATATCGATTCCTTCGGTCGTTACATCTTGCCAACTGCTAGACGACTGAGGACGCGCTAGAACCACAATAAGCAGCGTTACAGCCAACATGCGCAGAATGAAGGGCAGATGGATGAGTTTTGACTTGATAGTGGCTTCAGCGCCCTTAGATGAAGCCACATTGGAATAACGAAACTCCACGCGGCTCTTACGTTGCAAGAAAACGTAGTACGCCACCATCGGAATGAGGATGAGCGCAAGCCACAGCAGCTCAGGATTCTTGAATGCGATATCAGCCATCATCCTTTCTAGTCCTCTACTTTCGGTTCGTCTAACGGCATAACCAGCGTGGCATTTACAAACTGCCGTGCAATATCAAAACACTGCTCGTTCTCGTTTGAGATAGGCGTGTATTTGGCAAACTTGGCAAGATCGGCCATTTGCAGCATCTGCTTCAGCGTTTGCGTTTTGGTGTCTTCCAATCCTTTTAGCTTGAGAGCCGAAACAGTTTCGTGCGTGGTCATTTCTAGCGCCAACACGTCATATCTGAACTCAATGTACTCTCTCACAATGTCCGATAATTCGATATAGAATTGCTTGGTTTGGTTGTTCTGCCACAGTTTTTTCAAGCGCAGTTCTTCCAATTTCTCCAAGGCAATTTCGTGTGCTGGGCGCTTTGGTTTTGGTCTCGCAATAGGAGCCTCTGGTACCTTGCGGTATTTTTTCCAAAGAAGGAATCCTCCAATGAGTAGGGCAATAATAATCAGTGCCAATACTCCCCATTTGATAAGCGATTGCCAGTTGAACGGAACATCATACGGTTCTTTAATGTCCTTGATGTCGGCTTCCATCTCTACAGGAATATCCGATACGAAGAGCAACAGCGGTTCGGTTGATAGCGATTGTGAGCTATCGCCATTGAAGATGAATGTGATTGGCGGCAGCACAATAAAACCCGTATCGAAACTGGTAAGCACCAATCGCTGATGAATGATGGTTTCTCCCGTTTCCTTCTTAATGGTATCTGGAATAGACGCTTGTACAATCTCCAATTGACCTGTGATGCTATCCTTAAAACTTGGCCATGCAACAGGAATCAGCTCATTAAACTCTACAGAAATATCGAGGTTTACTTGGTCGCCAATGAGTATTTGGGTGCTATCGAGCACGGCTTTTACGGTGGCGTTTTGGGCGAACGAAAAGGTGATTAGCAGATTAGCTAATGAGATAATTAGCAAATACTTAAACATTGAACCTGAAACTTTGAACTCGCTTCTCATTGGCAAATTAGCTAATGTGCTAATTAGCGAATGCTTGAGTATCGAAACCCTTCGACTACGCTCAGGGAGGCCGCCTTGGTTGAGCGAAGTCGAAACCTTGAACTCGCTTCTCATTTGCTCATTAGCTAATTTGCTAATTAACAAATGCTTGAGTATCGAAACCCTTCGACTACGCTCAGGGAGGCCGCCTTGGCTGAGCGAAGTCGAAACTTTGAATTCGCTTCTCATTTGCTCATTGGCTAATTTGCTAATTAGCAAATACTTGCACTTTGAACCTTGAACCTTGAACTCTCCCATCATCTCGCTCCTCTTCGTTTAAACAGGTTCATTAACGGTTTGATATACGAACCATCCGTTCTTACTTCGGCCATATCTACACCCGATTTTAGCAATAGGTCTTTCAACTCAGCTTCAAACCGTAGGCTATTGGCTTTTAGTTTGATGCGTGTTTGTTTGTTGGAAGTGTCAACCCACACCAATTCGCCTGTTTCGGCATCTGTAATTGGCAAAAGTCCCACATTCGGAATCTCTTGCTCCAATTGGTCATACACGCGAATGGCTACCAAATCGTGCTTCTTGTTTGCCAATTTGAGGGCATCGGAATAGCCTTTGTCCATAAAATCGGTAAGTAAAAAGGTGATGCTACGTTTCTTAACCACATTGGTGAGGTAGCGCAATGCTTCGCTTAAGTCGGTGCCTTTGTGCTCAGGAGTGAAGTCAATTAACTCACGAATGATGCGCAAAATGTGGCTCTTTCCCTTCTTGGGCGGAATGAATTTCTCTACCCTATCGCTGAAGAAGATGATGCCCACTTTGTCGTTATTCTGAATGGCAGAGAACGAAAGCACCGCACAAATCTCGGTCATTAGCTGACGCTTCATCATCACCTTAGAACCAAAATCGCCCGAACCACTTACGTCTACCACAAGCATAACGGTGAGTTCTCTTTCTTCTTCAAATACTTTAACGTAAGGGTCTCCTGCTCTGGCGGTTACGTTCCAGTCGATGGTACGCACATCATCGCCCATTTGGTATTCCCTCACTTCAGAAAAAGCCATACCGCGCCCCTTAAAAGCAGAGTGATACTGACCAGAGAATATCTGATTGCTCAGACCTCTTGTCTTAATCTCTACTTTCCGTACGCGTTTTAAAAGCTCTGACGTTTCCATGTTATTTTCAAGGGACGAGGGAGAGGGACAAAGGACAAGAGTGTCTCCTCCTACAATCACCCTAGATGCCGTTAGTTTTTCTGTGTTAAAGACAAGAGTAAAGGACGAAAAACGAGAGGACGGAACCTCCAATGTCAATCTTCACCTCACTTTTTGCTATTCTTCTCTTCTAATGTTTTAATCGTTTTACTCAACATGGCTATAATGCCATTCAACTTCTGTGTTCTGTCGCTTACTAGCTCTGCTGGTAGCAATTTAGCGGAGCGTTGATACCAACCTTTGGTTTCTCTGGCTGAGCCTCTTGAAATTCGCAGAAACTGCGGATATTCTTTTCCATGTCCTCTTCCATACCCTTCCTCAATATTTGCTGAAACAGAACCACAACTCCGAATCAACTGACGAGCCACTTCTTTTCCTCTGAAATCTTTGGCAAGAACATCACAATCATCCCAACATGCATCATATAGCTGCATCGATTGCTGGTAGAATATCAGATTATCAAGTGGGTCACTCATTTCAGTCAGTTTAGATTTCAAACTCTCGTCCCTCTCTCGTCCCAATATTCAAAGAATCCTTCCCCTCGTCCTTCGTCCCAATATCTCAAAGAATCCGTGCCCTCGCCCCTAACAGTCTAAGGAACTTCGACTGTGTTTAAGATATCTGCAATAATCTCCTCAGAAGTAATGTTTTCTGCTTCGGCTTCGTAGGTAAGTCCAATACGGTGACGCAACACATCGTTGCAAACCGCACGCACATCCTCAGGAATAACGTAGCCTCTGCGCTTGATAAAGGCGTATGCCTTCGCTGCCTTGGCCAAGGCAATACTTGCACGTGGCGAACCTCCGAAGCTGATAAGGTCTTTGAGTTTGGCTAGACCGTTATCTTCTGGGTAACGACTGGCAAATACAATATCAACGATGTATTTCTCAATCTTCTCGTCCATATACACTTGGCGCACCACATCGCGAGCTTTAATGATGTCTTCTGGCTTCAGAACGGCATTTGCCTTTGGGTATTCTCCTGCCAAGTTGTGGCGGATAATCTGTGCCTCATCAGCCTTATTTGGGTACGATATCACCACTTTAAGCATAAAACGGTCAACCTGTGCCTCTGGCAATGGGTAGGTTCCCTCCTGCTCAATTGGGTTCATGGTAGCCATTACCAAAAACGGCTCTTCCAACTTATACGTGGTATCGCCAATGGTAACCTGCTTCTCTTGCATGGCCTCAAGCAATGCACTTTGCACCTTGGCAGGGGCACGGTTAATCTCATCTGCTAGAATGAAATTAGAGAAGATTGGTCCTTTACGGACGTCAAAACCACCTGTTTTCTGATTGTAAATCTGTGTACCCACCACATCGGCTGGCAATAAATCTGGCGTAAACTGAATACGGCTAAAACCCGCATTGATGGTGGATGCCAATGTGTTGATGGCTAGCGTCTTTGCCAGTCCAGGTACACCTTCCAGGAGAACGTGTCCTTTTGATAACAGACCGATTAGTAGGCTTTCTACCATGTGTTTTTGTCCTACAATCACCTTGTCCATTTCCATGGTTAGGATATCGACAAAGGCACTCTCCTTCTCGATCAGCTCGTTGATCTGCTTGATGTCTGTCATGATTAATTTTCGTTTGGTTGCGCAAAAATATAGATCGCTTACAACCACCAAACAGATAAAACCGTTAAGTGGGGTTAACGGGTTCTTAAAAAGTGTTAATCCGCCTGTGGCGGGACGGGAGAAAGGGACGAGGGAAAAAGGAAAAACGAGAAAATGGAAAAAGGTAGTTGCAACGAGGGGACCGATTCTTTGAATATTAGGACGAGGAAAGAGACGGATTCCTAAACTTTATTCAATGAATTACAGCCTCATTCTAATCTATTTCTTATCCAAAATAGGTAAGAACAGAGGCTGTCTTTCAATTTGAATTTGTTCCTTAGTGTGTCGGGTCTAGCCGATTATCTAGTGAATGCGAGCATCATTACCATTTAACCCAACAATCCGCACAAAACAACCTTGGTGGCGGCAAAAAGCTTAAACGGGTTTGTCAATGACACACCAGATTCTGTCCACAAATCTTTTTACGATTACTGAGTAGTCCTCCATTCATCACCAATTGCACATCGCTGAAATTGAGCGTCACATTTCCACTGGCATCGGCAGTTGCTTGAACTGTTCCGCTCTGATCATCACTGAACCAACTACTCTGGTTGTCTTCTGTTTCCTCGTAAAAATTCATTCTGAAAGTAGCTAATCCAGCAGGTGCAGCAGTGCCTGATATTTGCCACATGCCGTTATCGAGCTGATAGGTGGTAGTTTGTCCTGCTGGCGGAACACTGCTAAGTGTGACGTTTATAGCGGGAATAATGAGCGTACTGCCCGAACCGTAGATTACATCTCGCAAATGCGTGACCCAGATAGCTCCATTAATTGGAGTCTGCCCACAACTGTGAGCACCTGCCGTATGGAATGGAAAGGCTTTGCCGTCTATGATTATTAAATCATCAGTAAGGTCTGCGCAAGTGAGAGAGCCCGTATCTGGATTATCTTCTGCACAACCAGAAATGAGTAGTGTTGCAAAGGCAATGGCCGCGTAAGTTGGTATTTTCATGATAAGGATTTTTGCGTGAATTTAAACTGGAAAAAAATAGCTGACACCATAGTTGAAAACTTATTTTTCAGGTTCAATCGGTTGCAATTACATGAATTTCAAAAACCGATTGAGAAATCATTTTTGGTAGCCGAAGGAATAATCGTTAGCACATTTTACAACAAAGCAACTTCACAATGAATTGGAAAAAAATTGGATTGTTTCTTTCACTGGCATTCAGCATTAGTTGGCTAAGTGCAGCGGTTATTTACCATTCAGGTATGACCTACGGGTCGGGAATCTCCCTGTTTATAGTTGCCTGTTTTTACATGCCCGCTCCTGCTCTTTCGGCTTTCATTGTTCAGAAATACATCTATAAAGAACTGTTCGAGCCATTTGGTTGGATTTGGAAAGGCATCAACTGGAAGTGGATTATTGGCACCATTCTCATCTCCATATTCTTCATTTTAGGAACCATGGCAGTTGTTGCACTGGCAGGCAACACACTGAGTATTTCTAGCTTCGGAACATTGGATTTTTCGGAGGATGCCATCATTCAGAAATTGGTTGAAATTGTTACTCTTGCCGACCCTAACCTACCTATAGATATAGAAAGTGAACTTGAAACAATGGCATTTGCAATTGGTGCTATTCCACTTTTAGCTGTCACTTTCTTAAGTGGAATCTTTGCAGCTTTCACCATCAACCTACCATTCATGTTTGGCGAAGAATTTGGCTGGCGCGGACTGCTACTCAAAGAAACGCAGCAATTGGGTTTCATAAAAAGCAATCTGCCTATCGGTTTTATTTGGGAATCGTTGCGGATAAGCATAAAATATTTCTTTATTGAAGTAGTAAGAGAGCGAAAGCTATATGATAGTTGCTAATCGTGAAACCAAGCACCAATACTCACTCCTAAAACCTTCCGTATCTTTGCCGCCCCAAAAAAACCATCTATCATGACGGGAAATATAGAAGTAATGAGCCCTGCGGGGTCTTTCGATTCGCTAATGGCAGCCATACAAGGTGGTGCCGATTCGGTCTATTTCGGAATTGAGCAGTTGAACATGCGCGCGAGGGCTGCAAATAACTTCACCTTTGAAGACTTGGAGAAGATTGCAGAAATCTGCCATCCAAAAGGAGTGAAGACTTATCTTACGCTCAACACCATCATTTACGACCACGATTTATCGTTGATGAAGCGGATTGTAGATGGCGTAAAGAAGGCAGGAATTACAGCTATCATTGCTTCAGATCAGGCGGTAATAAACTATGCTGCTAAGATTAAGGTAGAAGTGCATATCAGCACTCAGACCAATGTAACCAACTTAGAAACCGTTGAGTTCTTCTCGCATTTTGCGGATGTGATGGTTACCTCTCGTGAGTTAAGCCTCAAGCAGGTCAAAGACATCACCAAAGGCATTGTGAGAGACGACTTGCGTGGACCTTCTGGTGAGTTGGTGCGTATCGAAATCTTCGCCCATGGAGCGCTTTGCATGGCTGTTTCTGGTAAGTGCTATTTGAGTTTGCACACTAACAATTCATCTGCAAACAGAGGTGCTTGCGTGCAAAATTGCCGCAGAACATACACCGTTACCGATGACGAAGGCAATCAATTGGAGATTGATAACGAATACATTATGTCGCCAAAAGACCTTTGCACTATTGGTTTCTTAGATCAAGTGATTGATGCTGGTGTTACTGTTCTTAAAATTGAAGGCCGAGGCAGAGCACCAGAGTATGTAAAAGAAGTAACCAAGTGCTACAAAGAAGCAGTGGAGTCTATTCAAGATGGAAACTACACCAAAGAGAAAATTGCAGGTTGGAACGAACGTTTAGCTACCGTTTACAACCGTGGTTTTTGGGATGGTTATTATTTAGGTAAAGAGCTAGGCGAGTGGAGCGAAGGACACGGTTCCCAAGCCACCACAAAGAAGAAATACGTGGGTAAAGGCGTGAAGTATTTCCCTAAAATCAATGTGGCTGAGTTCCTGATGGAATCACATTCACTTAAAGTGGGAGATAAAATTTTGGTTACTGGACCAACAACTGGCGTGGTGGAGAAAATCATTTCTGAAATGCGTGTTGATGATAAGATGGTAGATGTGGTAGAGAAAGGCGTAAGCTTCTCCATTCCTATTGATGAAATCATTCGTCCTTCCGATAAACTCTACCGTGTAGAGCCTGCATGATTCGCATTACCCAGCAACGAGACAAATGCATTGGCTGCAACTACTGCGTAGAAGTAGCATTACAACGCTGGCGTATGAGTAAGAAAGACGGCAAATGCACCCTCATTGGTGCGAAGGAAAAGCGCGGCTTCCATTCCGTTATAGTTGGCGATGATGAATTGGAAGAAAGCCTAGAAGCGGTTAAAGTATGCCCCGTTAAAATTATTAAGGTGGAGAAGATTTAGTTTGAGGCGTAAGTAGTAAGTCGAAAAAAAAAACGGAATTAGAAACTTGTCGGGTCATTGGTTTTAACTGCGTTTTTAACGAGTGTTTCAAACATATCATCCTCGTGCCTATTGTTGTACTTGAAAACGAACTCGGCAACATAGTTCGGAAGGTACTTCGGACTTACTTGGTGGTATTGCCCAATGATGCCACGTTTGACTATCGCCCAGAAACTTTCAATCGAATTGGTGTTGATGCCTTTGTATGACCACATCTTTTGATGGTCAATCTTGATGTGTTCGATTATCTCTGAAAGTCGGTTGTAGCCGCTGTATTCATCGGTAACGAGAATTGATTCACTTTCTTTCACATTGTCTTGAACCATCTTCCGCAAATTCCGTGCGGTCAACTTTTCCATCACTTCGGCAACCACGTTCCCATCTCGCTGAACGATTCCGACCACAGATATTTTGGTTGTTCCGCGACCACGTTTCGGTTTTACTTTCGGGTACTTTTTCTTGTACTCCCCTTCCGTAATCTCAAAGTCTTGTTTCAGGTCGTAGAGTTTATAGTCTAGCTTTTCTTTCTGACCTTCCGTAAGCATCATTTTGGCATTCTTACGAGGTTTGCCGCCTATGTAAGTCTCATCCATTTCCACTACACCGTCAAGTTTGCCGTTGTCTTCAACCATAAGTTCGCGAATGGTCATATACATATTCCATGCGGTCGGGTAACTCACTCCGAGGTTTCGTTGAAGTTGCAACGCGGAAACGCCCTTTTTCGCATCCGTAATTATCGCAAAGGCATAGAACCACGTCTTCAACGGAATCCGAGTGCGGTGCAATGCTGTTCCTGCGGTCACACTGGATGTCTTGCGGCAATCCTTGCAGGTGAAACGGTGGTCTTTCAGTCGCACACCAAGATTAACGCTATCGCAAAATCCGCATTTCGGCTTTTTGCCGTAACGCGCTTGCTCCAAATGCACAATACAGTCAAGTTCAGTTGGAAAGGCTTCGTTTATCTGAATCAGATTCATTCTTATTAATTATGTGGAACTGAAAAAAATTCTTCCAATTATGAGACCCAATACTCCACAACTGAATGACTACTCCATTGAAGGTGAGATATGCTAGAGAAGACAGAATAATTCCAGCAACAACAAAATTCACGGTAGAAACAAAAATGTACTCCCCTGATATTAACCCATTATAGGTTGCGTATAACTGAAGTAATACTACTGTTAATCGGTAGTAAGGCTTCATGTAGTCGATATATACTGGTTGGGGTAAATCTTGGCGAAATGTGACTATTAATTGATACAGGAAAAACTTGGCGGAATGTGGTTTTGTGTCATCATATTCAATCTCAAATGGAGGAACATACTTTAGATAAATACCCATCGTAAAATCTAAGACAATAGCTAGAAGTCGATTCCCAATGTGAATGAAGAACCAAGGCAAAAAGACGTAGAAGAATAGATAAAAACCAAAGTATGTGCCGACCGATATTAACAACTCACCAGAGACAATGTAATTCGCAATAACGCTCAGAGTTATGTCGTCAGGTATGATGATTTTGCCTCCGAGCGCCTTCCATGCGTAAACACTAAAAAAAACATTCACAATCAAGCCCATTACGTATGTCTTGTTTTTAACGCAAAGGTCAATTGCCTTTTCGTAGATACCACTTTCTGAAGCCATTCAATTTTTATTAAAAATAGAATCGAATGTACCCTATTTATGTGTTGCCCCGTCATCTTGCTAATTCCGAAAAAAAATTAGCTCTCGGAGTTTTTGGAAGGAAGGTACGTGCAAAAAAATGAACAGCTTTGGACATTAAGGCCATTGCCCGAAAATTGGCAGTTCTCAACCACAAACTGCAGACCAAAGGACTTGATTTTGTCGAGAAAGGGATAAAGGAGTATGAAGAGAAATTAGTCAGACAGAAACCACAGGCCAAACTAAAAGCAGCAAGAAATTTAGGACTGGAATAGACTGAAAAACAAGTGGTTATATAATTAGAACGAAGGGTCTCAGTTTCTTTCCCGGATTACCAGTAAGCTTATGTTCGGAGAAAAACTGAGACCCTTCATTCCTTAGGAAGGCAAACGGATGGCTGAAAGGTCTGCCACTTGCTTCGCTGAGGAACGAAGCGTCTCACAAAAAGCGGTAAACAACGGGAGAATCAGATTTTTAAAACGCAGTGCTTTCTTTATAGGTGAGAATGTTCAATCATCAAACTGATTTGTATCAACTTGGTCAATCTGATTACTGGTCAACTTAGTCATTCAATTAAGAACGAGATATGTTAGTAGAAGAAGTAATGACCGCGCACACGCGCACCGTAAGTCCAGAGCAAAGTTTGAGTGATGTACGGAAGATTTTTGAAGAAGAAAACTTTCGGCATTTACCTGTAATGGGAAATGATGGATTGGTGGGGATAATAACGCTAACCGATTTGATGCGCGTAACCTACGGAGCACACATAGCGGAAGCAGATTTTGAAGTGAATGACCTCATCCTCGAAACAACCATTGTAGAAGAATGTATGAGTAAGAAATTACGCACGGTAGAACCAGGCACAAGCTTAGCGGAAGCCGCTCGGATTATGCGCAAATACAAGGTAGGCTGTGTTCCAGTAGTTAATTTCGGATACTTGCTCGGTTTGGTAACAACAACCGATGTGCTATCAGCCTACATTTCTCTAAAAGAAGAGTAAGGACTTACCAGATATCGTCAAAGTCAACAACTACGCGGTCGGTTTTCGGGTGTGCCTGACAGGTAAGAACCAAGCCTGAGGCAACTTCCTTATCTGTAAGAGAGTAGTTAAGCGTCATCGATACTTCGCCTTGAGTGGTTTTAGTCTCATTTTGCTGATCACTCAGTTCCAGAATTATTTTTGGCCTACTGAAATGGAAATTAGAAAAACATCTACCTTTCACGCTGGCAACTGCTTGTGGAATGTTCTGCACACAAGTTGCTTTAACCCTCCTAACCTATGAAAACTCCACGTTTACTCCAAAGACTGCTTTCGTATACCCTGCTCTTAGGTTCAGTGCTCCTTCTGCCGTCCTGTTTCCGCTGTGTGGGCGTTTACTGCGAAAACGGTACCTGCGATAAGGGCTACTGTGACTGCGACCCTGGGTATTATGGAGATGCATGCCAATACCAGAACATTTCATCGGCTGGATATAATTGTGTTTCGGGTTCATGCACATACGTGTCTGAGAATGCAAGTTATCTCACCGTGAATGAATGTTACAGTCAGTGTGGAAGTTCGTGTAATTACGATGTGTTCACTGCTGCAAACTGTCAGGTAGGGTATGTGCCAGTTGCCGCCAATGCTTGCTGCCCTGCATCAAATCCTTTTTACTGTTCAGAAACAGGCTTGTGCTATACCACCTGCGAGGCTGCCGATGCGGCTTGCAGTGTATCAACTGTTGTAATGGGTTCTACGAGTTCGGGCGGTGCAGGTTATGCATGCGATGGCGGCAGTTGCATCAGTGTGAGCTCAGGTGCCAGTTATTCAACACTTTCCGAATGTCAAAGCGCATGCGTCAATAATGCATTTAGTCTCAACGATAATTGGCTCGGGGCAGACGGAACAGGGATATCCATTTCGGGCACAGGAGGAACATTCTATAGCTTTGGGGGGAATTGGCAACTAATGGCCAACAGCGGATACGTAAGCGTTGGAAGTGCAAAACTCAGATACATTTCAACATTGACATCCAATACATGGGGCTGTCAGGTACTTTTCCTTCAGATCATCGATGGAGTGCCTGAAGCTACGGCTTGGTCGTCAAATGGTACTATTACCATGAGTCCAGATGGCAACGTGATATCTGTTGCTGGCACGAGTCCATTTGGTTCAGGGTTAGCCACGACAAACTATACGCGGCAATAATATGCGTTAATAGCAAACTAGGATAATCAACTCATTTATTACCTAACAAGGGGAAGAGCAAACGTTATAGAACAGAAATAATAATGGAGATATATGATTACTCAAGCCATGATGGAAAATGGTTTGGGAAATTTTACCAAATATCGTCAAAGTCAACAACTACGCGGTCGGTTTTCGGGTGTGCCTGACAGGTAAGAACCAAGCCTGAAGCCACTTCCTTGTCTGTAAGTGAGTAGTTACGAGTCATCGTTACTTCGCCTTCTTTTATGCGTGCCAAGCAGGTGCAGCACACTCCTCCTTTGCAAGAATAAGGAACATCCAATCCAGTACGGTCTGCTGCATCTAAGATGGTTTCATGACCCGGATTCATCTCAAAAGCAAACTCATCACCGTCCATTACAACGGTAATATGGCTTCGCACAGATTCCTTCGTTTCTTCGCTAACAGGAGTTGAGGAAAATCCTGCAGTTGGATTAGGAGACCCGAAGAGTTCGAAATGCAGCTTTTCTTCTGCAACGCCTTTTTCTTCCAATACTTTTTTTGCAGCGTGAATAATCTGCTCAGGCCCACACATGTAGAAAGCGTCAACCTCAGCTGGGTCAAAGAGAACCTCGCTAAACTTTCGAATCTTTTCCTCGTCAATCCGTCCTCTGAAAAAGTCGGAACCCATTTCCTCCTTACTCATCACGTAATGAATCTCCAATCTATCTGGAAAACGGTTTTTTAGCGCATTAATCTCATCCACATAAATAATGGTGGAAGCATAACGATTGCCGTAGAAACACGTGAAATGACTCTGAGGCTCGGTTTCTAATACGTGCTTCATCATGCTGATGATAGGCGTAACGCCACTTCCTGCACAAAAACTCACATAATGCTTCTTGTTTGATGGGTCTGTGTGTATCACAAATCGACCACGAGGTGCAAGTGTATTGAGGGTGTCGCCAACCTTCAATTCCTGATTGGCATAGGTAGAAAAACGTCCGCCAGGAACTTCTTTTACCCCAACACGCAATTCTCCTTCTTGCGGAGACGAACTAATGGAATAGGATCGTTTCAATTCCTCACCGTTCACCACATGCTTAAACATTACATACTGTCCAGGTATAAACTTGAATTCCTCGGCAAGATCTGCTGGTATTCTCAGTTTGATGGAAACCGCCTCAACGGTTTCTCGCTTTATATCAACAACCTCAAGCGGGTGAAAAGTAGCCATGCAACGCCTTTTTTAGTTCTGACAAATCTATCATATCTCTCATCAAGGGCAAATGAGTATCGGCATTTCTCTTTCGTACCTGAAATACACGAGTGCGATAAAATAGCATGCTACGCGTTCATATTTCCTTGTTTTGGGACGAGAGACGAGAGACGAGGGGGAACCGTCCTTTGTCCCTTGTCCTTTGTCCCATTTTTCGAGCTCATATTCTTGTTGGGCAACATGCGTTAAGACTTAATCGTTTCGGTTTTTACAAAGCCCAACACTTCTGCTTCGTTTAGCGAAGCATCGCTCATTTTATAGGTGAGCCAGTAGTTGAGCGTTTGCGTGTATTCCTCTTTTTTTGGATGGAGGCGAAGGAAATCCAACCAAAGCAATGCAATGGTTAACTCTGCTAAATAGAACGCCACATCGCGCGAAGACGCTACCATGTCTTCAGCAGACTTGGCGCTGGATACAAAGCCAAAAAATGTGTTCAGTTTGATGCTAATTCGTGTGTGAAAATCCGTCAGCGAAGCTGGATAATTTTGCTTCATCAACTCCTTGGAGTACACCGCAAACGCATTCAATCCGTTCTCTTTTTCTGCTGCGCGAAGCATATCCAACGAAAGCACATTTGTGGTTCCCTCCCAAATACTAAGTGTTTGGGTATCTCTCAGAATGGATGGAATGCCGCTATCTTCTAAGTAGCCCATTCCACCAAACATTTCGATGCATTCTGATGCAGATTTAATGGCTTGTTTGGCCGTGTAAAGCTTGGCAACTGGCGTTAACAAGCGAAGTAACGATTGCTCCGTTTCTGAAGCTAAATTGCATTCTTCTTTCCCCAATAATCGTGTAAGAAATAAACCAAGAATAAGATTGGATTGATAGGTAATCTCCAATTTTTTCAAGCTCTTTTCATACAACACATGCTTGCCAATATTCTTTCCAAATGCTTCTCGTTGGGTGGCGTAAGCCTTTGGCAGCGCATACGCCCTGCGCATGTACGAAATGGCGCTTACCGTATTGTAAATCCGAGTGATGTTGAAGAGCGTGGAAATCGTTTTCACGCCCTTTCCTTTCTCGCCCACCAAACGCGCTTTTGCACCTGTCAATTCCAATTGAGCGGTCGGCAACGCTCGTGTTCCGAGCTTGTCTTTGAGTGCTTCTACCACAATTCCATTCAGCTTTCCATCTGGGTTTCTTATTGGAAGATGGAACACCGATAGTGAAGCACGTTTTCCTTCTTGCGGCTGCTCGGTCGAAGCCAAGGTAAACGCCATATCGGCTGTAATGGCTGAGGTAAACCACTTGTGTCCTTTCAACTCATAATGTTCTCCATCAGGATAAGCAAATGTCATCGAGCGCGCAACATCTGAACCGCCTGTTCGCTCGGTCATCCATTGTCCGCTGGTTTTGAATTTTTTCGGGTCGCGAGAAGTCAATCCATCAAATGGTTCGCCTTTCAGAAATTTATCTCCGAAGATTTCAATCAATCGGGCTGCGCCATCCGTCATGGCCAACGGACAGGTGTAAATAGCCGAAGAAGCCGTGTACATGTACAGCTTCACAAACTGATAAAGGCGCGAATATTCCTTTTGCTCACGTTCGTAGGCAATTGCCACCAAACCATCTTCTGCCGCCACGCGTTCCAGTTGTATCCAGCCATCTGCCAGTGTTATTTCATCCACACGGTTTCCCCAAGCATCAAACTGCGTGAGGGTTGGTTCGTTCACTTCTGCTTCGCGTGCCCAAACAAGGAAATCGCGCCCAACTCTTCCACCAAATCGCTTGAGGTCGGGTTTAATTTCTGCCAACGTTTGTGCTGGCATGTAGGTTCTGAGATAATCGTTAAGGAAGAAATCGTCTTCAAACTCATTCCCCAAGTGGGGTACCTGCTGAATGAAATCGGAGTAAGGCGTATGCTTTTTCATGGTGCGTAATTGACTGGCTAAGTTAAGCCAGTTGATTTGTAACAAGCATGATTTTGGTTAGTAAATCTATGTTCGGCCCATGAAACCATGGATAATTGAACATTTCGACCTGTTTGTTGGGATGTGGATGGCGCTTGCCGGTGGCACATTCGTTCTACTTCAGTTTGTGACCGCTCCTTTCGGACGGCACACCAAAGACAGCTGGGGCCCAATGATTAAGAACAAATACGGCTGGCTACTGATGGAATTGCCTTCTTTCGTCATTATCCTCATTTCCTTGTTGGTTGGCTCAAAAGTTAATGCCATCACGTGGATTATTGGTGGACTGTGGCTGTTGCACTACTTCAACCGCACGTTTGTATTTCCCTTTCGGATAAAGAGTGGTGATAAGCTTATGCCACTATTCATTACCGGTTCTGCCATCCTTTTCAATCTATTTAACGCAGGATTGAACGCCTATTATTTAGCCGAGTTGAGTTCATACTCGGTTGATTGGATTACAAGCTGGCAGTTTATTGTTGGATTACCGCTTTTTATGCTCGGTTTTGCCATCAACTTTTGGTCGGATGAAATACTTATGAATCTACGCAAACCAGGCGAAACTGGCTACGTTATTCCGCATGGTGGCTTGTTCAAGTATGTGAGTGCTCCAAACTTGTTTGGCGAAATCATTGAATGGACAAGCTTCGCCATTCTTGCATGGAGTTTACCCGCTTTATCCTTTGCGCTATGGACGTTTGCCAATCTTGTTCCAAGAGCGGTGGCGCACCATAAATTCTATCTGCGGAAGTTCTTTGACTATCCGAAAGAACGAAAAGCGGTTTTTCCATTTGTTTATTGATCGTTCTAATTTGATTTGGGCCTGACACTGTTTGGAGTCTGTTCAATAAACTGTGTCGATAGTCAGAAAAGTGTATCAAATCAAGAAAGATGCTCCATTTAGCATATTAGGTTGATTCCGATAATCAAGTTGATGCCATCTCTTTTGGGACAATCACATTGTAAAATGCCTAATGGTTGCCGCAAGAGCTGTTTGCGTGTCTTTGGGCAATTCAGGTTCCTCAAACGGGTGCTTTCCTCCAAACGTATGATCGCCATCATCAATCAATAACAATTCTGAATTTGTGGTCCAGCGATGCAACTGCTTGGCGTAATCGGCTGCCACTGTTTGGTCGTTGGTGCCGTGTATAAACAGTGACGGGACTTCGATTCGTTCACCACATTTTTGCAAATCATAACGCTCTTCTTGTGCAAAATAATCTTCCACAAACTGGTAATACATCGGCATTTCCTGATTGGTCCGTGCATTTGGAACGTAGATAACGCCTTCTTTCATCCATTCGTCAAAATCAGCCTTGGTGCGTTTTGTATCTCCTATAGAAGCCCAAGTTGCTAGCCCTTTCACTCGCTCATCCTCACTAGTAGCCATCACGGCAATTCCTCCACCTCTACTGTGTCCAAACAGCATTACTTTATTTCGATTGATCTTTGAATCAGGAAAAAGCGAGCCTTCTGAAATGCCAGTAATCACAGACTCGGTATCAAAAAGTTCTTTGTGATAATTGTTGTGACCAAAAGCTTCTAGGTCAGCAAATTCGGTAGGCTGATCAACCGTAGTTCCATTATGACTAAAATTGAAGCTAACGAAGGCAAAACCAGCTTGGGCAAACTCATCGCCTATGCGTGGAAAATGTCCCCAATCTTTAAATCCTTTGAAGCCATGAACAAAAATGACCACAGGCTGGTTCGAAAGTTGATTATCGAAACGAAGGTCAACCAACATTGGTCTATTTTCGGAACCATTGATAATGGAAGTAATAAGTTGAAGCATTTTCAGTTCTAATATCGTTCGAAGGTAACGCCATGAAATCAATACTGTTTTCGTTCTTACTATTTATCGCCATCGGTGATGCTGCTTTATCTCAGAATCGAGAGTGCAAAGACTGCATTCCGTGGAATGAAAATCGAAGGTTGAAGTGGAGTGACTTTAAAGCTTCGCCAAAAAAGCTATCGCCAAACGAAGCTTTGACAGAAAGTGGAATGTCGATTGACCTTAATTGCGATGGAAAAACCTCAACTGCTGTGGTAAAAAGCTATTTCAATCCGCATAAGAGTTGGACGAAGGATAATGAGTCGGCATACCTTCTCCGTCATGAGCAATTACACTTCGATATTACAGAGCTTTTCGTTAGAAAACTGAGAAAGCAACTGGCCGTTTTTGGGAACGATTGCGGCAAATTGAGTAAACACATTCAAGAATACTACGACCGTAATTACAAGGAATTTGTTGCCTATCAAGATGCGTATGACCGCGAAAGTGAGCATAGTTTAGTTAAGGAAAAACAAGCTTACTGGGAACGAAAAGTTGAACGTGAACTGAATGAATTGAGTTCTTATTCTTCTCTAGCCAAAAACTAATTCAACACCAAAACCAAATCGTCCGATTCCACCATCGTTCCATCTTCCAGCACAATTCGCTTCACGGTTCCTGAGCCGGTGGCAGTAACAGTTGTTTCCATCTTCATTGCTTCAATAATGAACAGCGGCTGATTCTTCTTCACCTTCTCGCCTTTCTTAACCAACACATTGCTTAAAAGCCCTTGTAATGGCGCTCCAATTTGGTTTGCGTCTTCCTTCGAAGCTTTTTCGTGCTCAACCTTAACGATATTTAGGCTTTTGTCTAGTATTTCGATGTTGCGCGTCATACCATTCACACGGAAGAAAAGCGTTCGCATGCCGTTCTGGTCAGCAGGTCCAACAGAAAGAAGTTCGATGATGATGTTCTTGCCTTCACCAATTTCTACCAAGGTCTCATCTCGGAGCTTCATTCCGTAGAAGAAATTGCCTGTTGGAATCTTGCTCACATCTCCAAATAGCTGTTTCTGTTTGAAGTAATCCTTGAAAACCTTCGGATACATGAGGTACGACAAGTAATCGGTAAATTTGAGGGAAGCATCGAATTTCTTCTTGAAGTCCGTAAAACCTTTCTCAAAATCAATCGGCTCCAAATGGCTGTTCGGCCGATCCGTAAACGGCACACGGTCTTTCAGAACAAGTTTTTGAACATCCTTCGGAAAACCGAAATGAGGCTGACCCAAGTGGCCAAGGAAGAAATCGACAACGCTTTCTGGGAATGAGATTGTATCGCCTCTTTCGCGCACATCCTGAATAGTTAACCCATTGGAAACTAAATATAAAGCCATATCACCTACAACTTTAGATGAAGGCGTCACCTTTATCACATCACCAAAAAGTTCGTTCACTTCGCCATACATCAATTTGATGTCTTCGAACTTATCTGCTAAGCCCAACGCAATGGCTTGTGGCTTCAGATTGGAGTATTGTCCGCCAGGAATTTCGTGCTGAAAAACACTAGCTGTGCTTGCCATCATGCCGCTTTCAAACGGATAATAGTAATCGCGTACATTCTCGAAATAGTTCGAGAATTCGTTCAGTTTATGAATGTCAATCGGGTTTTCGCGTTCGTGGAAACGCATCATTTCTACAATGGAGTTGAAATTCGGTTGTGATGTCAATCCAGAAATGGAAGCCAACGACACATCCACTACATCTACCCCAGCTTCAATTGCCTTCAAATACGTGGCAGGTTGAAGCGAAGAAGTATCGTGCGTGTGAAGATGAATAGGGATTTTCACCGTACCCTTCAAGGCAGTGACAAGCTCAGTTGCAGCGTACGGCTTGAGCAAACCAGCCATATCCTTGATCGCCAGAATATGCGCTCCAGCGTTCTCAATATCCTTGGCCAGTTGCAAATAATATTCGAGTGTGTATTTACTTCGTTCTGGGTTCAGAATATCGCCCGTGTAGCAAATAGCGCCTTCAGCAATTCCCTCAGTTCTCGAACGAACATATTCAATACACGGCCCAATGCCTTTCATCCAGTTCAAACTGTCAAAAATTCGGAAGACGTCAACCCCAGTTTCCCAAGATTTCTCTACGAATTTCTCGACCATATTGTCGGGATAAGCCTTGTAGCCAACTCCATTTGAACCGCGGATGAGCATCTGCAAAAGCGTATTTGGAATCGCTTTTCTGAGTTCAGCCAATCGTTCCCAAGGGTCTTCATGCAAATAGCGCAATGCCACATCAAATGTTGCTCCTCCCCAAACCTCATAACTGAAAATCTCAGGATGATTTTTGGCATAACTTTCCGCCACACGAAGCATGTCGTAGGTTCTCATTCGAGTAGCAAACAACGATTGATGCGCATCACGCATCGTAGTGTCCGTGTAATGAATCATCTTCTCCTTTCGGAGCCATTCAGAAAAACGTTCTGGGCCGAGTTCGTTCAACAAGTCTTTCGTTCCCTTGGGATACGCTCCAAAACGCTTGTATTCAGGAACGATAGGCTTCAACAGAACCTTGCGATTATCCGTGAATTTCACATCAGGGTTTCCGTTCACGGTAATCTCACCCAAAAACTTAACAATCTTGGTGGCGCGATCGCGGCCTTTCACGAATTTGAAAAGTTCAGGATGGCTTGGAATGAAATTTACTGTAGCCTCTCCTCGCTTGAAAACCTCGTGATTGACGATATTCTCCACAAAACGGATATTGGTCTTCACGCCACGAATTCGATATTCCTGTAAACAGCGCGTCATCTTTCTAGCTGCGCCATCAAGCGTGCGTGAGTGAGCGCAAACTTTTACAAGCAATGAGTCGAAAAACGGACTGATACGCACACCTGAATACACACTTCCCGGATCGAGGCGAATACCGAATCCTTCGGCTGGACGATAAGTGTACAGCGTTCCGTGATCTGGTTTGAAATCGTTCTCAGGGTCTTCAGCAGTAATGCGACATTGAATGGCGAAACCATTAACTGTAATGGCCGATTGATCGGGAATCGCAATCTCGTCCTCATATAGTTTGAAGCCCATCGCGATACGAATCTGCAATTTCACGATGTCAATTCCTGTGACCATTTCAGTCACGGTGTGCTCTACTTGAATCCGAGGATTGACCTCAATGAAAAAGATTTCCCCTTTCGGATTGACTAGGAATTCAACCGTACCAACGTTATTGTACTTGACAGCTTTGGCGATCTTCACCGCATACTCAAACAGCCGTTTACGAATACTCTGATCCAATCCCATGGCTGGCGCCACCTCAACTACCTTCTGAAACCTTCGTTGCACGGAACAATCGCGTTCGTGCAAATGGATAGTATTTCCTTCGTTATCTGCTACAATTTGAACCTCAATGTGTTTCGGATTCTCGATGTATTTCTCCAGAAAAACCGTGTCATCACCAAAGGCGCGACCAGCTTCACGTTTTGCTTCATTGAAAGCATTTTCTAACTCACCAGCCTCGCGAATGACACGCATTCCGCGGCCACCACCACCTGAAGCAGCTTTCAGCATCAACGGAAATCCAATACGTTTTGCTTCTGCAAGAGCAGTTTTCACATCAACAAGTTCCTTCTCGCTGCTTTCAATAATCGGAACATCGCAACTTTTGGCCACTTTCTTGGCGGCCACTTTATCTCCCAATTGAGCCATAACCTCTGGAGTTGGACCGATAAAAACGATGCCGTTCTCACGACATCTTCTCGCAAATTCCTCGTTTTCCGAAAGGAAACCATAACCGGGATGAATGGCATCCACGTTCTTCTCCAACGCGAGATTGATGATTTCTTCGATGTCCAAATACGGCTTCAACGGCTCCGTGTCCTTGCCAAGCTGGTAACTCTCATCCGCCTTGTAGCGATGTAGCGAATAACGATCCTCAAACGTGTATACGGCAACAGTTCGTAGCTTCAATTCCACACAAGCGCGGAGAATACGGATAGCGATTTCGCCTCGGTTGGCGACAAGTACTTTTCTAATCTTCATTGGATATACTTAGACTGCCGAAAATAAGGAAATGAACTCCTTTGGAGCGGAATTTGTAATCGGAATGCGAACAGGTAATCAACCGGATCACTTTCGTATAAATACGAATCATACCGTATCATTTTTATTATTCTGTTTTCGTATCATTATCGTATATTTGCGAATCATATCGTATCATTATTAATGATAATTGAACTAAAATGGAACGTATTTACAATTTCGACCTAACGCTTGATTGGAAGCTCATTTCAGCAATTAGTACCATTGACCGTTTTGATGCGTCTTGGAGCTCGATAGAGAAGACGGAAGGCACCAGTTTAAAGCAGTTGCGTTCCATTGCAACGGTTCGCAGCGTGGGTGCTTCCACTCGGATTGAAGGTTCTAGAATGAGCGATGAGGAAGTGGATGTGCTCTTGCAAAGCATCGACCTCACGAAACTGGAAGACCGCGATGCGCAGGAAGTAGCGGGCTATTTCAATGTGCTTGACCTGATAATTGACGGTGCGGAAAGCATTCCTGTTTCGGAGAATTCAGTTAAAAACCTGCACAATCAACTGCTGAAACATAGCACGAAAGACCAATGGCATAAGGGCAATTACAAGCAGCATAGCAACAGCGTTGAGGCCATTTTGCCCGATGATTCGAAACAGATTGTGTTTGAAACCACTCCGCCAGGGTTTGAAACGGAGGATGCCATGCGTGGCATGATAGATTGGTATCGCAACGACCGAGAAACGCATCCATTAGTGAAATGTGCGCTTTTCTCGTACGAGTTTGTGAGCATTCACCCGTTTCAGGACGGAAACGGAAGATTGAGCAGATTGATCTCTACGCTACTGCTTCTCAAAAACGGCTATTCTTGGATTCAGTATGTGAGTTTTGAGCACGAAATCGAGAATCGAAAATCAGAATATTACCAACAATTGAGAAGTGCGCAGGCACAACGACCGAATGAGGATGTTTCTGATTGGATCCATTTTTTTCTTGATGCGTTGATGAGCATCCAACGGCAATTGATGGAAAAGCTGGAAATGACAGGCATTTCGAGTGGTCTTTCGCCAAAGCGAAAATCCATGTTGGCGTTTATTTCGGATCATCCAGGAGCAAAGTCTGGCGATATTGCATCAAGATTGAACATTCCAAACCCAACGGTGAAGAGAATTCTCAAGGAGTTGTTTGACCAAAATCTGATTGAAAAGCACGGAACAGGCCGCGGTACAAATTATTCGTTAAAATGATGGAGTGATGATTGTTCCAACAAGAAAACTATTGACTTTATATTCGTGCCATGATTAATTCAAAATCACTGTTTTACGCCTTCTTTCTTGTAACTTTTTCTTTCTCTTCCTGCATGTCTCAAAATGCAAAGGAAAAGGCCAAAATCAATTGGGTTTCTATCGAAGAAGCTGATGCCCTGAGAACAAAAGCACCCCGAAAAATACTGATTGACGTATACACCGACTGGTGTGGATGGTGCAAGAAAATGGACGCGACCACGTTCTCTGACCCCAAAGTGGTTGAGTACATAAACGCCAATTATTACGCTGTAAAATTGGACGCTGAGCAGAAGGAACCGATTACAGTAGGCGGAAAAACGTATGTATTTGTAGAGCAAGGAAGACGAGGCTATCACGAGATTGCGAATGAACTGCTTCAGGGAAAAATGTCTTATCCAACAACGGTTTTTCTGGATGAAAACATGAATATGATACAGCCTGTCGCTGGATACCTAGATGCGGAAACTATTCAGCCAATCTTGGAATATCTAGCTACGAATTCCTTCAAGGAAACGCCTTGGGAAGAATGGTTGAAGAAGAGAGACGCGCATTAGTTTAACCGCAAAGACGAAGAGATTACGCTGAGTTCGCAAAGAAAAACTCTACGTCCTTTGAGATTTCTTGACGTCTCCGCGATTAAATCCTAAACTCCCGAATAGCGGAATAGACCAAATTTAACTCATCTTCCGTAATGCAATAAGGTGGAATGATGTAAATGATATTCCCAAGTGGACGGAGAATGATTCCGCGCTCCATGAAGAAATCGTACAAACGGTCGCGCAGTGAGTTGAAATAACCCGTTTGAGAGCCTGTTCCATATTCAATGGCCAAGATGACGCCTTTATGCCGAACGGCTGCCACACCGCTCAATTCTGCGGCTTCTAGGGCAAACTTCGTGTGTTGCTGTTCAATCCGCCTGATGCTTTCCCACGTTTCGGGCTTTTCCATGAGGTCGAGGCTGGCGCAACCAGCAGCACACGCCAAGGGATTGGCCGTGTAGGAATGGCCGTGCAGAAAGGTTTTCATCTTTCCTTCTTCCCCCTCTGACCAGAACGATTGATGCATTTGCTCCGTGCAGACCGTCACGCCCATTGGCAGGAAACCGCCCGTGATGCCTTTGCTCAACGCAATGAGGTCTGGTTTTTCTTCGCATTGGTCCATTGCAAATAGAGAACCAGTACGCCCGAAACCAGTCATAACTTCATCAGCTATTATGACAATTCCTTTGTCGCGACACATGGAAATCATCTTATCTAAAACTGCAGAAGAATACACTTGCATACCAGCTGTTCCTTGAACTAGCGGTTCATAAATAAAAGAAGCAACTTCTTCTTTTTCAATTAGTTGAGATAATCTATCTAAACACTCACTTTCCTTTCCTGAAACAGGTGTGGGAATGAATTCAACTTCAAACAAAAATGGGTCGAAGGGCTTAGAAAACACGCCTCTACCTCCTACTGCCATCGCTCCGAATGTATCTCCGTGATAGGCATCTTCCAACGCGATCACTTTACGTTTTGGCGTTCCTTGGTTGAACCAATATTGGAAGGACATTTTTAGCGCCACCTCCACAGCGGTGGAACCATTATCAGAATAGAAAACCTTGGTGAATTGCTCAGGCATTTTCTCAAGCAATCGTGTTGCCAACTCTACCGCAGGTTCGTGTGTAAACCCAGCAAACATCACATGCTCCAATTTCATCACCTGTTCCGCTACACGCTTTGCGATGTACGGATTGCAATGCCCGTGCAAGTTCACCCACCAACTCGAAATCGCGTCTAAGTAGCGTTTGCCATCAGCATCAAGGAGCCACGCACCTTCTCCACGCACAATGGGCACGTTGACTGTATCCATATTCACAGCTGTGAACGGATGCCAGACTGACTTGCTATCGTTTTCTCTCCAGTTGTTCATGATGAGTAAATGTGCGAATTAGCAGAATGAATTTTATAAAAAAGGATCTGTTTCCGTTCAAGGTTTATCCTTTCTAAGTGCTGAGGGGGTTTAGGGAGTAGGCTCACCGTTTATTGAACAGACTCCTTCAGTATATCGAGAAGTGGCTTCGTAGCACCTTGCCAACTGAAATGATTGGTGACCATTTGATGGCCAGCAGTAGCTATTCGTTCTGCTTTTGCAGCATTATTGAGTAGGTCTATAATGTGCTGCGCATACTCCTGCGGGCTTTCTCCGATTAGAATTTCTATTTCTGGCTTGGCTTTCAACGCGTTGTTTGCCAAGGTCGAGGTCACGCACGGAATACACATGGCCATGGCTTCAAGTAGTTTGTTTTGAAGGCCAGTACCAATCATCATTGGCGCTACAAAAACCTTCGCCTTTGCGTAACAATCGCGGATATCCTCGACCCAGCCCGTAACTTCAGTGAGTTCAGATGCTAGATCTTTTACTTTTTGATCAGGTCGCGCTCCAGCCAACATGAGTTTGGCGTTCGGAATTTGCGCTCGCACTAACGGCATAACCTCTTTTTCGAGAAAAACCGCAGCTTCCACATTGGGCGGGTAACCCATGTTTCCTGCAAAAAGAACATCAACTGTCTTCACTTCAAAACTTGGTTTGAAATCTTCCAGTTCCACACCATTCCGAACAATGGTCACATCATTTCGCTGCAGGAACGGGAGTTGTTCACGATCCTGTTCTGATATTATGGTACAATAGTCAAATTGCTTAAAAACTTGCTGTTCGTAGCGGTTCAGTCGTTTCAATTCTGAATTCAGAATCGGTTTCCAATACCAAGGGTCGGTCTCCAACCTGCGTTCAATTCCTTTTGAAAATGCATCCTGAAAATCAATCACTTTCGGAATGTCAGCCACGTTCTGAACATATTTAGCTGTACGAATAAGCTGACAATAAATGGCATCTGGTTTCCAGTCTTTAATGCATTTATTCACCTGTTTCTGTGCAGATGACTGATAGAAATAGGCCACCTGAAGTGGCTCATTACTGAAAACTGCCGAAGTAAGGTTTGCGAGTTGATTCATTCTCGAAATCCGAATAGTTTTTAACTCGGCACAGTACTTTTTTACTTCATCAATCCAAACTTGTTCAAGTTCAATTTCATGCAATGCACAGAGAAAAACCTCGTGATGTTTGGATAGAATACGTAACTGATGGAACGCTCGCAATTTGTCGCCTTTTTCGAGCGGATACGGAAATCGCGAAAGCAGAACAAAAAGGCGCAAAGCGGTTGGTTACAGGTTTGCGTAAAAATAGGTCAATTTTGAACTGAGGTTTTTGAGGTCGAATTCTACTTCGGCCAGTTTTCTTGCTTCAGTTCCTATGGAAGTAATCAAATCTGGATTATCATGAAGCAAGCGAATTTTCTGAACGAATTCGTCAGGAGAATTGGCAATGAGCATGTTCTCTCCGTCTTCATAAGGAATTCCTGTGGCGCCCAATGAGGTTGTAATTACCACTTTTCCAAATGCCAATGCTTCTATGATTTTCACTCTCATTCCGCTGCCAGAAAGCAACGGGACAATTGCCACGTTTTTGTCTGAAATGAATTCAGAAACACTCGAAACCTCGGCTTCAATCCTCAAATTTCCCGAAGAACCAGAAAGGAGGGAAGCTGGCATTTTTCTTCCGGCCAAGGAGCACGAAACGCTAGGAAATTGGGCTTCAATTTTCGGCCAAATCTCATTCAAGAACCAGGTAATCCCATCGATGTTCGGTTGCCAATCCATTGCTCCCAAATGGTAAAGATGTAAGCTATCTGTTTGCAGCGGATTTGATTGAATTGAATTTACATCCATTCCAATGGGAACGATTTCGAATGGAACGGAAATCCCTAAATGTTTCAGCTCAGAAGCATCCTCCTTCGTAATCGCTACAATTCCATCTACCTTCATTAATACATCTAGCTCATACTTTTTCAATCGCGAAGCGAGCAGATTTAGATACCGCTTTTTGATAGAATTTCTTTCCTGAGATGCCAATTGCTCCCATATCTTGAACTCAATATTATGAGCTCGAACCACAACTTTTGCTTTGGAATGCAATCGAATAGCGTTCAAATAAGGCGTACAGAAAATACTTTCGAGATGAATAATATCGAATTCCGAAGCTTTTAGAATTTCAACCAATCGGTTCTCAAATTCTTGGCTATAAAAGCGTTCAATATTGTAAGAATCGGATGAGAATAGATTCAGAATGGCATCAAGGGGCTTGATTCGCGTGTCCATTTCTACCGCTTGCATCTCTGTCTTTGTCAAGATTTCTGATGGAACTTTTGAAGCTGAAAAAGGATGCTTGTGAGTTGACATGCACAGCACTTTAACCAAATGTCCATCCAACAGGAAACCTTCCGTTATGGCTGCCATGGCAATACAGCCGCCATCAACCTTTGGGTAAGGTGGTTTAAGACAAACCTGAAGTATCCGCACTTGGATTCAGTTTTTTGCGAAGCAATTCAAATAGAAACTTCACAGGTTTGAAATAAGATTCCCATTCAAATATCTTGGAATCGGTAGCGGCTTTGTACGTAAGAAACAATCCAACAGGAAAAAGGACTGCTGATGAAAGCCACATTCCTTCCGCAACCGTCCACACTCCTTCTTTGGCAAATTTTTCTCCTGTAATGGATAGCAAATAATAGATAAGGAAGAACACAATGGAGAATACGGTTGGAAGTCCCAGTCCACCTTTTCGGATGATGGCGCCAAGTGGCGCTCCAATGAAAAATAGAATGAGACACGCGATGGAAAGTGTGAATTTCCGATGAACCTCAATCCAATACCTGCTGATACGCGACATGCGCGCTTCAATATCATCCTTTGCAGAATGCGTGTAAGAACGTGTGCTCCGAGCCATATTTAACGAAGCCTCTACAATTCTTGAATGTTGCGTCTCATCGAATAGAGCGAGAGCATTGCCATCGTATGCTTTCGGTTTTGTCTTTAAATTAGAAGTATCCGACTTCAACGCAATGAAATTCCGCTTCAGATTATCGTAAAAATTCGATTTTCTTTCCGTCAGACTTTGGTCTAAAGTGTCGATGTTCTCTATCAACTGCCCAAAGCTTTGCATCTTGTAATTGTCTTTGAAAATTTCCTCACTACTCCTACGCATATTGAATTCGGCCATATCAAACCGAATGATTTGCCGCTGAAATTCGTTTCGCATATGCGGATAGGTGCGTTCATCTCGGCTTCGATTATCCTTCTGCTCGTAGCTATTTCCGTTGTAAAGTGTGAGCATCAGGTAGCGATCACCTTCAAATTCCATTCGTCCCGAATCGGCCACAATAATTTTGTTGTTGCCCTTGTTCTCGGTGTGGTCATATATGAGTACATCATAGAGGGAAACATCATCTTCTCCCTTTGAGCCAACGCGAATAGCGTAGTTGTCAATGCCTTTGTAAAACACACCCGGACGAAGGTCCATCGTTGGCTTTTTGTGCCTAATGTCATACAAAAGTGTTCCCATTTTGAGGTTGGCAATCGGCAACAGATTATTTGAGAAATAGAAAGCCAATCCACTAATAATGATGGAGAAAATGATGAGTGGAAACATGACTCTGCCAAGCGAAACTCCTGCCGAACGGAGTGAAACCAATTCGTAGTGTTCCCCCAAAGAACCCATAGTCATAATAGAAGAAATGAGCACAGAAAGAGGCAAAGCCAACGAAACCAAACTGGCTGATGCGTAGAACATTAACTCGCCAATGACATGCCATTCGAGTCCTTTACCTACAAGATCATCAATGTATTTCCATAAAAACTGCATGAGCAGAATGAAAAGCGAGATGAAAAAAGTCATCACAAACGGCCCCAAATACGAGGTGATGACGAGCTTATGGAGTTTCTTCACGAATGATTGCTTTTCGAGGTCAAATATAAGGTCTGAAGTAGGGCTGCCGCGTCATTCATCTAAACGTCTAAATTTGCCGCCCAATGATAAACGGGAAAAAAATTGTTGTAGTACTTCCGGCATACAATGCTGCGGAAACATTGGAAACCACTTATCGCGAGATTCCTTTCGATATTGTTGACGAAGTTGTTTTGGTGGACGATGCCAGTCCTGATAATACGATTGAGGTTGGAAGTAAACTTGGCATTAAACATATCGTAAAGCACCAGAAGAACCGTGGTTATGGTGGAAATCAGAAGTCGTGCTACGCAAAAGCATTGGAACTGAATGCCGACATTGTAATAATGCTTCATCCTGATTATCAGTATACTCCAAAACTCATTCATTCAATGAGTTATATGATTGCTAATGATGTTTATCCAGTGGTTTTTGGTTCGAGAATTTTGGGTAAAGGAGCGCTTTTGGGAGGAATGCCTGTGTATAAGTACATAGCCAATCGCTTTCTGACGCTGACTCAGAATATTTTGATTAATCAAAAACTATCGGAATACCACACTGGCTATAGAGCGTTTTCAAAAGAAGTTTTGTTAGCCATTGATATGGAAGCCAATTCAGACGATTTTGTGTTTGACAATCAGATGGCAAGCCAGATTTTTATGGCTGGATTTCAGATTGGAGAAATAACCTGCCCGACCAAATATTTTGATGAGGCGTCTTCTATCAACTTCAGTCGAAGCGTAACGTATGGTTTAGGCGTTCTGAAAACATCTCTTCTGCACAGATTGCACATGTGGGGATTGGTAAAATCCAAAATCTACCGAAGTTCCAGGAAAGGATAATTCGAGTCCGTTCGTTCGAGAATCACGTAGCCACCTTTTCTGTCAATCTCTTTGAGGTGCGGAAAATATCCAAGGTTTGAGTTCAAGTCTTGAATTCTGGAGATGAAGTAAACGGGTCGATCTACCTTTTCAAAAACCATCCATTTTGGTTCATCATCCGTTTGAACAGGAATCGGTTTTCGCTGTCCGTAGAACAAATGTGCATAGGAGTGAAAGCCTAGCGGCTGTAAATAATATTCTCCCGCTTTTTCCTTGTAAAAGTTGAAAAGTGAAGTTTGCGTGTATCGGTCAATTTTAGGAGCAATTACGGCTGACAAAAGCGTAACAGTTATCAAACTCGTGGCAAATAATCCTGTAACGGCATTTTTATTTCGATTCAAGAATAAAACGGACGCGATTGTTCCAATCAGAAATAAGATTCCAATCAACACATCAAACCTTCCATCTGGAATCGTTTGACTGAAATTTCCATAGGCCAATCCGTCATTCTCTAAAAGCGAAAGGATTGGTTTCTTGATGGTGTCTAACATTCCAATGAGCACAAATGCAGTTCCGAGTGCAATCCCGAAAAACAAGATTAAAGCCTTTTGCCATGTCTTGAAAGAAATGCTGTTTTCGATGGAATGGTGAATAAACCAAGCAACCAGAAATGAGATTGGGAAATAGGTGAGAGACGAATAATGGACAATTTTGGTTTTGACGATGGAAAACACAATCAATACAACCCAAAAGAGAATCGTCATCCATTTCTTGTAATGGGCAATTTCGGTTGGCGCTTCGGTTTTTTGCGTCCAACTGAAAATGAGAAACAATGACATCGGAAAACATCCGAGCAATAACACAAGCGGATGGTAGAAAAACGGCTGTCCGTGTCCAGCTTCGCTTTGAGAAAACAAACGGATGTGATAATCGATAGCCTCTTGAATCACATAGCCGTGACCTCTCGCGATTTCTAAGAGGAACCATGAAAACCCAACGGCAATTACAATTCCTGAATACATTAATCCATCCAAGATTTTCCACTTATGTTTTTTGAATGAAGTGACGAAGTAAACCGCAGCAGAGATTCCGACAAGTCCGAAGGCGGTTGGGCCTTTAGTCATTACGGCTAGGCCAATTAAAAAGGCAGAAATTCCGAGATGTTTCCTGTTCAGTATTTCATTTTTCGTAGCAAGAATAAGTTGATGGATTCCCAGAAAGATAAACAGATTGAACCATGGGTCAATAATTCCGGAACGGAAGTAAAACTGAGGAAGCAACGAGCCAGCATAAACCAAAATCCAAAGCAATCCGAATCTGTTGGAAACTAATTTTGATCCGATATTGAAAAGCACAACCAGCGTTAATGCTCCACAAATGGCATTTGGGAATCGTGCTGCAAATTCGTTTATTCCAAAAGCAGACATGCTCAAAGCCTGCATCCAAATAAAAAGAGGTGGTTTTTCCCAAAAAGGCTTGAAATTGATTTGAACGTAGCTGAATTCGCCAGTTACGAGCATTTCACGTGCTGCTTCGGCAAAATTCACCTCATCCCAATCGAATAGATGTGAACCTCCCAAAAACGGAATAAAGAGTAGAAGTGAAGCCAGAAAAATGGCAACAGAAATGGAATTTCTATTCCAACTCATGAAGGCCAAAGTCGCTTGTTCAATTTCGAACTAGGATTGATTTCGGCAGGATGCATGATGAATATGTATCCGAGATACGCCATGAAGAAACCAATCCAGCCACCAACTATCGTGTCTTGAATGAAATGTTGAGAAATGTAAACTCGTGAGAAGGCAATCATCAAAGCCAAAACGATGAAGAAGTAGGTTGCCCATTTTTGCTTGACGAAAAAAGCCATCATTAGACAGACTAATAAGCCTGTAGCGGCATGCCCAGATGGAAAACTATTATGAAGCATTAAGTCAACTCCTTCGATGCTCGGAAGTCCGCCATCTTTAAAAAACATGGCCGGACGGTGGTCGCCTGCAAACACAGAACGTTTCAAGGTTTGAACCACAATGCCCATTACCAAGCTTGAAATACCTAGTGCCAAAGCCCAAGAATATCTCACAAGAAGCAAGAGTCCAAAGGCTATAACTGGAACAAGCCCGTGGCCAACGTGAGTGAGATACTTAAAAGTAAGGTCGAGGTACGGTGTGTGGTACGAATTGAGAAACTTATGAGCACCCTCCTTTCCAAAAGCTACATAAATCGCTGAACCGATTATCGTATAAAATAAAAGCCCCACCGCAAATGGTAGGGCAATTGAACGTGATTCTACTATGGCTTTCTTTATTTGCACGAAGGCCAAAGGTAAAATCAGAAAGCTATTAACTTCCTAAAATGTGTAGCAATTCATCAACTTGCTGATTCCACAAAGCCCGAGCTTCTTCTTCTTCTTCTTCTTCTGCAAAAAAGGTAACCATCAACGCAAGATCTTTGGTAAGTGGATCAGTCTTCAATCTAAATTCAAGAAAAGTTCCTTCCTCCAAATGCATCCAATGGAATTTGACAAACTCAAGATTTTTTTTGCTCAACAGTTTTGCAACCTCTTTTTCCCCATCCCAAGAGAAGTGATATAGTCCTTCTTTATCGATGGTTACATCATCTGCAAACCATTCCGCCAAGCCACTAGCAGTACTTAATCTACTATAAAGCACGCCTGGAGAGGAGTGTACTGTGTATTCAGCTTCGACCTTTTTCATTGGTAATCAAATTGTTACGGATTTGTCCGTACGCGAATTCTGCAATATAGAAAATTTAGTAACACTAACTGCAAGCAATCATTTTTTTAGGTTTGGAGATGGATGCTGAGATACTATATTTGCAGCCGCAAAAAATGGCGAGGTAGCTCAGATGGTTAGAGCGCAGGATTCATAACCCTGAGGTCGGGGGTTCAATTCCCCCTCTCGCTACGCACAAAGGCTCGGTTTTCCGGGCCTTTGTCATTTTAAGGTACAACATAGGTACAACATCTATTGCCTTTTCTTTTCCATACCTTTCGGTGCTAAATTGAAGCGGATGAACGTAATATGCCTGCACGATGAAGCGTTCTTCACACTCGTTGAAGAGGTTGTGGAGCGCATTAAAGAGAAGCGGAACCTCAATGAAGACCGTTGGATTCTTCCCGATGAAGCCATGTCGGTGCTCGGAATCAAAAGTAAGACCACTCTCCAGAAGCTTCGTGATGAAGGAAAAATTCGCTTTTCTCAACCTCAGAAGAAGGTGATCCTTTACGATCGAGAGTCTCTCATCAAGTATTTAGACACTCATTCAAAAGATGTTTTCTAATGGACAACTACGAAGAAAGAGATTCAGCAGCCCAACACGAAGATGAATTTGACGAGGTCGAATACTCCAAGGGATTCAATTGGGGGTTTGTAATTGGAGAACATAACCCTTCGCTTGCCAAAGATTTGATGGATAGCTTAGAGCCAGATGATGGTCGTGCCAGTGGTCTCATTGAAGGTTTTCGAGAGTTCTTTCGAGAAAAAGAGCATGACCGGATGAGCGACCTTGAGAATTTAAGAAACAGAGGGAGAAACTTCGGCCGAGAGATTTAACCGCAGAATCACCGATTACGCCATGATCTCTGCTTGACTTCATTTGGGCAAACGAATAGAATAAAGGAAGTGTTACAACTATGCTTTGCACTTTTGTTTGATGCAACCATAAGCAACTCTTGATTGATAATGATTCTGATATAAGGATATATAATGAGTAAGCAACAAAAAATAACGACCGATATAAAAGTGCCAAACAAGGATTTGGAGGTATTGAGATTGAATTTTCCGCACTGCTTTGACAAAGACGGAAACTTTCAATTGGAAAAATTCAAAAGCACCTTGACTGAGAATGAAATTAATTTCTCTAATGAAAGTTACGGACTAGACTGGCTAGGAAAATCCTATGCAAGACTTCTGGCAAGCGACCCTGCAACCACTTTACTGAAAGCAGACGAAACACATAACGCCAAACCTGAGAACGCAAACTCTGAAAATTTGCTCATAAAAGGCGACAATTTGGAGGCATTGAAACACCTTGCCAACGCCTACTATGAGCAAGTAAAAATGATTTATATCGACCCCCCATACAATACAGGCAATGATGGGTTTGTGTATGAAGACGACAGAAAGTTTACCGTAAAGGAATTACAAAATCTAATTGGGGTTGATGCTGAAAAAGCAAAACGCATATTAGATTTTACTAAGCAAAAGAGCAATAGCCATTCAGCTTGGCTAACATTTCTTTATCCACGACTTTATATTGCCAAACAACTCTTGAAAGATGAAGGTGTAATTTTCATTTCGATTGATGACAACGAAGTAACACAGCTTCATTTGCTGATGGATGAGATTTTTGGGGAAGCTAATTTTATCGGTAATATCCCAACTGTAATGAATCTTAAAGGAAATCAAGATAGCTTTGGTTTTGCAGAAACACACGAATATTTTCTGGTATATGCAAAGGATAAAAATAAAGCCTTGTTAAATAAATTTGATGTAGATGAAGATGAATTAAATGCAATATGGCAAGAAGATGAATATGGCTTATTCAAAGAAGCTGATAATTTAAGGGCAACAGGAGAAAACGCACCACGCTCAAAAAGACCAAATCTTTGGTACCCTATTTTTTTGAATGAAGAGAAAAACGAATTTTATATTACCGATGATGATGTACCACGCAATGTATCTGATACAAAAATTTTTCCGATAAATCCAGATGGAGAAGAGTTGTCGTGGTATTGGGGAAAGACAACCTTTCAAGAAAAACAACACAATTTAATTTTAAAAAATACACTAAACGGATGGCAATTTTACCGAAAACAAAGACCTGAATTAGGAGATTTGCCTACAAAAAAGCCAAAGTCGTTTTTCTACAAATCTGATTACAGCACTAGCACTGCAACTACCCAATTAAAAAATTTATTTGGAAAAAAGGTTTTCAAGGGGCCAAAACCAAAGCCATTCGTGATGGACTTGTTAGTCTTAGGAATGGAGAAGGAGGATATTGTATTAGACTTTTTTGCAGGTTCTGGTACAACAGCGGATGCCTTATTACAGGTTAATGCAAACGATTGTGGTAATCGTAAATTTATTTTAATTCAAATTCCTGAAATTATAGACCCGAAGAAGAATAAAGTCGCTTTCGACTTCTTGAAAGATGAATTAAAAATTGAAGTACCAACTATTTTTGATATAACCAGAGAAAGAATTTTAAGGGCATCCAAAAATATTCTTGCAGGTTCAATTAATACTCATATATCTGAGAAGCAAAAAGAAATCAAAGAACTAGAAACCAAAGTAGACCTTGAAGGAAAAGACGATAAAGTAAAGCAACTCAAAGCAGACGTAAAATTTCTTAAAGAACAAGATCTTGGTTTCAAAATCTTTGAGACAATGCCAATTTGGGAAGATTATGATTTTGAATCTGATGAACTACACAGTCAAGCCTCCTTATTTGATGAGAGCAAGTTAACTGGAGACGATATTAAGGCTTTGCTAACTACTTGGAAAACGTATGATGGAATTGCGTTGACGCAAGATTTGGAAAAGGTGGACTTTGGTAGTTACACCGCGTATTTCGGCAATGGAAAATTATATTTAATGTATAAGGGTTTCACTACTGATACCTTGAAAAGCTTACTTGAGAAAATTGATTCTGACAAGAATTTCAATCCTACCTCTATTATCGCGTTTGGTTACCACTTTGACAGCAAGAGCTTGAGAGAGCTTTCTGAAAATGTGAAGTCATATAGCAACAAGAAGCATATTGACATTGACTTTGTAACTAGATACTAATATGCAAGGATTTAATTTTGAAAGAAATCTTAACCATCAGTCACACGCAGTAGATAGCACTATTGCCGTGTTCGAGGATGTCCCCCTTCTTCAGTCGACAGAAGTAGACAAGAATTTCATCAACCCTGCGTTTGATTTTTTGTCCGACAGAGCATATCCGCAGAACATAAAAACAATTCAAGGAAGCAATGGCATTGATGAAAAGATAAACCGTAACAGCAATATCATTGATATAATGATGGAAACTGGAACAGGTAAAACCTACACATATACTAAAACCATATTTGAACTCAATAAGTACTACGGCATTTTTAAGTTCATTGTCGTAGTTCCAACTTTATCCATCAAAGCAGGTACCATTGATTTTTTGAAGTCAGACAGCAGTCGTGAGCACTTCAAGGAGCAGTATGGGAAAACGCTTCACTTGCACATTGTAGAAAGTAAGAAGAACAATAAGAGCAAAAAATCTTTCATCCCGCCAGCAGTTACCAGTTTTGTGAATGCTGGGAACTTTGAGAAGAATAGTATTCAGGTATTGATAATCAATTCGGGGATGATCAACTCTGAAACGATGCAGAAGAGCTTTGATAAGGGACTGTTTGATACATACACTGTTCCTTTCGATGCCATTGGAGCAACGAGACCATTTATGATTATTGACGAACCACACAAGTTCGGTACAGGGGGTAAGAGTTGGGAGAACATCCAGAAAATGAAGCCCCAGTTTATTCTCCGCTATGGTGCAACATTTCAAGGATATGAAAACTTGGTGTACACGTTAACCGCAGTTGATTCGTTCAATAGAAACTTGGTAAAGGGTGTAATTGGGCACGTCACAGAGTTTGAAAGTGGCAAGAACGCTGTGGTGAAATTTATTGATTCTGATGGCATAGAAGCCAGCTTTGAATTACTTGAGAATGGGAAACGAAAAACCGTTACCATATCAAAAAAGGAAAGTCTGAAAAAGATTCATTCCGAAATGACCGATCTGACGGTTGAAAATTTGAACAAGAGCACGGTTGTCTTGTCTAACGGTTTGGAAATGAAGAAGGGCGATAAAATCAATCCTTACTCATATGCTGAGAAGTTGCAAGAAACCATGATTCAAAAAGCCATCAAGCACCATTTTGAAATTGAAAGGACCTTGCTCACAAGGGATGTGAAAATAAAACCGCTTACTCTTTTCTTCATAGACAACATTGAGGAGTACCGAAACAAAGACGGGTATATCCGAAAAACTGTTGAGCAGTTCATTGAGTTGGAAATAAAGGAACTGCTGAAAACTGAGAAAGACACTTTCTATAGAGCATACCTTGAGGAGGCGTTGCTTGATCTCTCAATTACACACGCAGGATATTTCTCAAAGGACAATACAGAGAAGGACGAAGCTATAGAGAAAGAGATAAACGAAATTTTGCACGATAAGCAAGCGATGCTTGATTTGAAGAACCCAAGACGCTTCATCTTTTCTAAGTGGACTTTGCGTGAAGGATGGGATAATCCCAATGTATTTCAGATCTGTAAGCTCCGAAGTAGTGGGAGCGAAATTTCAAAGCTTCAGGAAGTTGGGCGTGGTTTACGTTTACCAGTGAATGAATATGGTAACCGTGTTAAAGACGAGCAGTTTTATCTCAACTACTTTGTGGACTTCACCGAGAGCGATTTTGTGGACACATTGGTAAACGAAATCAATGAGAAATCTGGAGCAATATCTGTGGAAGTAGTTCCCGACAAGCTTTCTGATGCGATGGTGAAGAAAATTTGCGAGGTCTATGGAATAGAAGAAGAGGAGCTCTTAGAAATACTGGATGCAAATAATGTAGTTACAAGGTCAAATTCGTTCAAAGCTGGTGGGTTTGACTTTATCAAGCAGAACTATCCGCGAATTTTTGAAGGTGTTGATTCTAGTAAGGTTCGCAAAGCAACAAGTGAGAAGAAGAAGGTTATTGTGAGAACGGAGAAGTATCAAGAGTTGAAAGACCTATGGGAAAAACTGAATGAGAAAGTAATTCTGGAGTATAAGTTTGAGAAAGAGGAAGATTTCAAGATTTTGCTTACTAACTTTTTAATAGCACAAAAAGACAACTTTACTGCAGATGGAATCAACCAAAGAGTATCAAGAATTGAGATAAGAGACAACAAGGCAGTAGCCAATGAATTTGAGTCGGTGTACAATCGAAAGACGGCAGCGATTTCGATAATGAAGTATAGCGATTTCCTGAAAGATCTTTCAAAGATTCTGAATATCAATATCAAGACATTGAATCAATCCTTCCTCGATGCAGGGATTGAAATCAATAACTATCTAAACCAAACGACACTTCGTATTATCAAACAGAACTTTGACTATTATCTAATGGCAAATGCCATTGATAAATTCAGTATTGAGTATAAAAGAGTTTCCAACAGCATTCATCCAACCAAGCTGACAGACGAGAAAGGAAATGTGCTCAAAGAGATTTCCGCCTCTGATGTAGGTGTTATGTTTTCTGATGAGGATGTTGCTACGAACTACTTTTTTGATGAATTGTATTATGACTCAGATTTAGAGAAAACGAATATCAAGACGAACATCGAAGAAGTAATCGTATTCACCAAAATTCCAAAGAACTCAATCAAGATTCCTGTTGCTGGTGGCAAAAGCTACTCACCTGACTTTGCGTATGTTCTGAAATTCAAAGATGGAGAGCAAAAGCTGAACTTCATTGTTGAGACCAAGGATGTAAATAGCGAAGACGCACTGCGTGACGAGGAAAGATTCAAAATCAAACACGCTGAAAAGTTCTTTGATGGTAAGGTGAGAATTGAGTTTAGGTCACAGTTTAGCAATAATAAGATGGTTGACCTGATAAAATCAATTTCCGTTAATGACTAAGCTGATTCCCCCGAGAATGGAAACACCCCTAGGGTAAATAGTTGTCACATTATTCAACTTCCCTCACTCCATAGAAAGATATGGAATCATTTGATTCGCTGTAGTAACACATCAAAATTTTTCCTAATCTGATTTTCCATGCTTCTTACATCCAACTTGTGGATGTGAGACAGGAAATCAATAACGTACCTCACGTCACTTGGTACTGTCGCCTTATTCCTATGCATAGCATAAGGGGCATCGCTTTCAGTAAGAATCCGATCAACGGGAATCTTTTCGATGATTCGCTTACCCTTCGGATTTGCAATCATAGACGGGTTAACAGAAAAGTAATATCCTGCTCGGATGATGTCGTCTAGTATCTCCAGTGAACCTGAGTACCAATGAAAAATCGCGTTGACAATTTTATACTCAGATAAAAGGTGCAACACTTCCCTCTCTGCTTTGCGAGAATGAATACTCAGTATCTTTTTCCTAATCTGAACACATTCAAGCACGAATCGAAATGAATCAATTTGAATACTCTTGGTTTCAATCCCTTCCATTGAAAAATCCAGTCCCACTTCTCCTACGTAAGAAGTTCGGTCAATAAGTCGAGCAAACCGGGTTCTCTCCTGCAGATGTTCTTCTGCCATCAGCGGATGAAGGCCAAGTGCGAGCCTCGCATATTTACACCTGCCAATATGAGGATGCCCCATTTCAAAATGGCTTGGCAGATTGGTCATGCCAATAACCACTATTTTTCTATCCTCAATCTCCTTTACAATCGATAAAGGATTAGGGAACATATCAAAATGGCAGTGTACGTCAATCATATAATCCCGAAAGTTCCCCTTTAACAAATGAATTCCCCTTGTCGTTAATCCACTTAGCCACTTCTTCTCTTGAGCGTATTACCAGGGCTGCGAATTCATCCAACGTTGGAAGATTAGCACCATTCACCAATAAATCTCGCTTAATGGTTTCATGGGTAAGTCTCCTTTTCAGATAACTGAACAGGGCTGGCATATCGACATATTTCTTCAAGGAATCAGCATTAAGAATATCGTTTCCATATAGTTGGGTATCCCTTCCAATGGCGTGTAGCGCGGATCTACGGTATATGCATGGCATGCATACCCCGCAATGGGAAGTCCCTTCTCGTATATCCCAATTTTGCTTTCTACCTCTTTTTCCACATGACACAGATTGTTCATATATGCCATTTAGAACATTTCTATTAGTGCAATTCACTATCATCTCACCTTTTGTTGAGTTGAAGTAGGGATTACTCAAGGTCACATCAATACCGAGATCAGGCAACAGAGATTGGATTTTTTGGAATACATATGGGTGAGTAGTCCGTGTACTTAACGTGCTTATTCGTGAGGGAGTAAGAGGATAATTTATTGATATAGGTCCATTCTCTGGGATAATTAGGCTATTCGTTACACTTACATACACACCCAAGCTAATGAACAAGAGTGACCTGCTACGAAAACTTGATTCTCTTGGAAATACTTGCCTGTTGTTATCACGTTTTGACAAAGTAATAGGAGCTTGAAGCCAGTACACCTTTCCAGAATAACTAGTACTCAGAAAATCCTGTAGCCTTGTTTGATCTGCATTCGGTCCTGGAGAGCCAGAATCAAAGTGTGACATAAGCACGATTTTCTCTTGGCCGTCAAGTTTCTCCAACTCATCAATAATCCCAATGAGAGAGTCCAGCCCTCCAGAAAAAAGACTCGTTTCCTTTATCAATGGTTTATCATAAGTGGGTCTCCTGCGTTGTCGAATATCCACGTAATAGCTTTCTATTTCGCTTTGAGAAAATGAAACAGACCATGAATCTCCCGTGAGAAAATCCAGCACTTGTTTAAGTGAAGATTCACGACCAGTCCAAATCCCCAGATTGCAAACGGGAAAGGATACTTCTATTTCTCGCGACCAGCCGTCAACTGAATACTTTTCCCTGTCCAACAGATTATCTATGCCATACACTATAGACGAGATAAGAAAAAAATCGAATCGAACAGAAGATGTATCCTGTACAAAATTGCCTAGGTGCTTGAAGTTGATCTTGAGTTCAACCACCCGGTTTATCCCGTGCTTGTCCACAAAGCTCATCTCAACTTTGGAAAATCCATACACCGCTTCTGTCAATCCTATTTCTACTTTCATGTTATTCAAATACAGTTAATACATCTTGGTAAACGTTCTTTATTACCCGATCACCTTCCTCAGAACTCCAATCGATTTCATGCAGTGGGTTCCTTTTCTGCATATCCACAAGTCGTTCTACAATGAATTCCCTAATCTGCCTGAACAGGCCTTGACAATCGCCCTCATTCTTACTACTTACGAGATGTTCGTATAGCAATATGGAGAGGTGCTCGTATATATAATACCCGAAGTACTTTATTATTAAATCTTCCGAAGTGTTGAATGAAAAAGATTGTTCTAATAGTACTTCAATCTCTTCAATTGACGAAGCATTGGAAACAAGTTCTTCCAGTAATCTTCTTGATGCTTCCTTGGCAGCACGGTCGTCAATCGTAGAAGTTTCTCCAGAACAGTATTGGATAAGATGGTCAATGACATCAGAGACCGTCTTTCCAGTCAAATCCGTTAGACCAGTTTCCGCAAGAGCTTGACGTATGTTATTTCCTCCACCACTGAACGCACTGAAAAAAGTACCAAGACGTTTGGCAGTATTAATTCCACTTCTTCCTACCACTTTCGATGATCCACGCCCAGCAGTTGAGGATCCACCGATAGCTTCAACATAGTGTCGAGTTATATTTGATAATCTTTCGGGGGTAAGGGTAGTGCCATCACAACTTCTTGTTACCGCATTACTTAACGCAGGCCAGTTTGGCATTACACCAGATTTCCCTTTAACGTTGGAAAGTGATTTAGATGTACCCATATTTATTTCGTTGAATTATTCAGATTAAACGCCTTACCCGTTTTACTACCATCCCCTTTAAAATACTCCGTCAAAAACCCTCCCACCTCAGGATGGTCCTTAAGTCTATTCAAGACAAGACCTATGGCTGGTGAAATTGTGGACTTGGCCACTTTCTGCAATACTTCTGTATAACTAGCGGCAGCCCCAGACACACTTTTGTTAATCATTGTGATAAACACCTTATGAAGGTTATCTTTATCTGGGTTTCTAAAGAACATTTTCTGAAAGTACTCTAGAAAGGCGTCCCTGTCAATCGAAGTTAGTGGTAGCACTTCGGATTCAATAATTTTATCAACTACTCCCTGCGAGACATCTTGATTTAATTTGTTCGCGAGCGTCTTTATCATTGGAGACACCAGACTCGAACCAGAAATAGATGCGGTGACTCGATCACGAGAAATCCAAAAATAATCGCTGAGGTCGATGTCGGAAAACGAAGGTGCCAACGCCAACCAAGTTACAATCTTGGGCTTTGCCCAGTCCTTATATTTTTCTCCAAATCGTCCCATTGCCTCTTCAAGGGAGACATCTTTACAGAAATCCTCCAACTCTCCAATTTCAGCGGGGTGGCCCTTCTGAATCAACTGCCAATCGAACAGATTCTTAAATAATCGTAATTCGGTGTATTCCAAGATCATGAGCTTAGCTAATACCGCATCGTTAAACTCACTCATGGAAGCAACACCCGCCAGTCTTTTCCTTAATGTGTAGGTGTTTAGGAAACGTTTTATCTGACGAGGATTTCCATAGAGGCTTTGGGCAATAAGTGGCGCAAGAGACGGTATGGTGATGATGTTTTGTTTGACCTGTTCATGTTCAGCAGGCTCTAGAATCGATTGAAAATTGCTCAATCCGAATGCGCTATACCTATCCTTTATCCTATAAGCATGAAATTCATTCAGGACAGAAGAAAATGACACTGGGCTAACTGCGCTTTTACAAATCAGCATTGACATATATGTCTCCACTTCCGGTTCAGATAGCTTGGGAAGATAATATGGAATCTGAATGAGCTTTTCAAGATAATCATCGACTATCCGTGTATTCTCGTTATCAACACGATTATCGGTTTTATAACGATACTCAATCGCGTGGCGGACAACTCTAGGGTCAGCCCCAATAACAAACGCTGTTTTCTCGACATTCAAAAAAAGCTTGATGGCTTCCAGATTCTCTATAATTCTATCTGGCGCACACCTATCTAGGTCATCGATAATTATGACTAAACGCTTAATAGACGACTTATCTAGCAAACTTTTGAATTCATTTCTGAATTCTCGCACAAGAGTTGATACGTCATCCTCTTCTTTTTTTATAATGGACTTCAGAAACTCTTCGGAATCACTTCCTTGAACCTTTTCTAGAAATTTATCGGCTCCCATTTTCTGAGCCATGTCACCAAGCAGTGACAATCCTCCCGTTGCATAAGCAGATGCGACAGGTAAAGCAATATTCTTAAACCCAAGACCCAAAAGGCGCATCCATTGCACGGACTTGAGCAATTTAGTGGTTTCGTCTTTCACTTTGTGACCAAGTGTTTTATGGTCATCAAACGCCTTTACAATAGATTCTAGGATCGCGGCTTTCGCATCATCATACCCTTCAAACACCCAACCATTAAAGTACAAAACCAACGTATCATCCTTCAGTATATCTGGATTATCAGATACCAATTCGTCATGCACGATTTTGAGGATACTAGATTTCCCACTTCCCCAATCTCCAAACACTCCAATTGTTGTAGGGAGGACAGCTTCATCTTTGATTACGTTAAGAATCAAATCAGCGTGTACCCGAAATCCTAGCAAATCTTCTGTTGTCTCGTTATCTGACCACATGCATATACTTTATCATGACATTCATAAGAATCCTATTGGGCACTGTCAAATGTACACACCACACGTAATTGAACGCTTAATAATGAGTCTATCGTTAAAATAAGAACCGCCCAGTCCGGGCGGGTTCTTATTTCTTCACGGCTTCCAAAACTTCCACACAGAGTTCATCAGGAATCTTCGACCGTTCATAGCTGTTCTTTAATCGTTCAGTTCCGCCACGCGACCCCCTTGGTGTAGATTCATGGCACTTCGCTTTGGGACGACAGATGGGCCGAGGTTTCCAATCAAGATTGTTTGTCCAAATGTCGGTCGGCTTCATTCTGAAGTCTCCGTATTGGCAGTAGGACACGGTGCGCCTGATCGGTAGCTTGGACATGAACTTCTGATGTCTGAGCTTACCTCGCGGGTTCTCTACGTACCAGATCAAATTCGGGTTGAGACGTTGGTAGTGTCTAATGATTTTCAGGGTTCTTTTCACGAGCTTGATACCAAGCTTTGCCGTTTCGGTCATCGGTATAGAAGCGCTTCCCTTGCCCACCCAATGTTTCCAACAAGATGCAACACTGAATCCGGTGCAAGGTGGTGAGGCTCAAATGACGTCCGGAATAAATGGGATGTCACTTGGTTTCAGGTTGAGAATGTCGCCTTTGAGGTTGATGCCGTCAAATGCTTTGATGTCAGTTGAGAAGACTTGCATATTCAGTTGCTGCGCTGCTTTGCCGATGCTTCGGCTTCCAGCGAATAGTTCTAGGACTTTCATATTTCTTCTCGGCTAATTCTGGTAAGTCCGTGAATCAGTATTGTCCATCATTTTCTGGTAGTAGTGATAGAGTGTCATCCATAAGGAATATGGTGTTCGTAGTCCTTGGGTGTTCAATCCTGGGATTGAGTAATCAGCGAGATGTGTTTCTCGGTATCCAGTGCCATCCTTGTAGATAAGCACAGTCCTTTCCCCGTTTTTGGTTGTAATCGCCTCTTTGTCTATGAGGAGTTGCTCGATAGCTCCAGAACGCTGGAGGTCCTTCTCAAATTGCTGAATGTCGTTCTTGGTAAACAAGTACTGGTTTCCTATGCTAGAGTCCGTCTCTTTTGTAGGAGTTTCTTTTGTTGTCGGCACATTATGCGCAGGTGTCTGTGCAGGTTTTGCTTTGGTGTTTTGCGAATTCACAGGGTTTCCACAGGGATTTTTGAAGCGATAGAAAAGCCGAAGCTTTCCTTTTCGCTCTTCAGGTGTTTTAAGTTGCGCACCTCGCTCCCCGATTACCTCAATGAAGCCGCTCTTTATGAGTTGAGCGGTTGCTTGAGATATGGCACGCTTTGAACAGCCCGTCTTGCCTCGGAGTTGTGACCCCGATATCCAATCGATCTGTTTTCTCTTTCCTGTTCGTTCGTCTTTCCATCCCCATGTTTGGCGGATGATGATGAGCAGCAATTTCAATTCGGCTGGTTTCAGTCTTGCCAAATGCTCATCGAAAAGACCGTTGGGAACAGGTGTCGTCCCTTGCAGTCCTGTATGTTCCATACGGTTCTATCGTTCCATCTCGATGGCCGGAAGTTCTTCTGCTTCCTCCATGTCAAAGACATGGTATTCGGTATCCGGCTGATGGAACATGGTGAGGAAGCGCGTTCCCTTATCGGTTACGCGCATTGCTCCCACTTTGAACCACAGGGTTTTTTCTTCACCATCGACCTTTACCTTCTTTTTGGTGCAGACCTGTAAGTATTTCATGACCTTATGAGTGATTATTCACGGTAATGTTCGACCTACTCTGATTGAGAACGAAAGCGTTCGTTTCGAGGAATTGAAGGACACTTGCAAAGCACAATTGGACATTTCGACTTTTAAGTCTTATTGTGCGACACTCCAAACGGCAAAAAAATATGCCGGACACATCAGAATGGTCACCTAAACAAGACCTTTTAATAATGACGTGTCCTTCTTCCCTCTATATAAACGAAGCCTCGTTCTTTCTTCAAAGTACCATTTCAATATACAATACTGGTCACGCACTCCGCAAGTCAATTTACGGTCAGGCCGTAAATCGATATGGGCTGTCAATCCTGTGCAATTTTTTCCCTGCGGTCGTTTCCATTGGCAAGAACTTCTTGAGCAGTTCCCCTTGTTCTTGTAAGTTCAGTCGAACATAAATCTCGCTGGACGTGATGTTTGAATGACCTGCTATGCTCTGAATCTGATGCCGGTTCCCTCCCGCATTCAATATTTCATGGCACTTACCATGACGAAAAGCGTGAGGCCGAATCGGAAAACCAAGGAAGTTCTGGAGTTCCTTACACCAGCGTTGGACGCTCCGTTGTTGGAGTGGCGTTCGCTCACCTGCATTTCGACTGCTTGGTGCGGTTTGGAACAGACTTGCCCCTTTATTCATGCAGATGCGAATACCGATGTACTTCATAAGTAATCGGTGGCATTCATCATTCCACATGACCATGCGGAGTTTCTTCGTTTTGAGCGTAGTGATGTACGTGTAGTTACGGTCGGTCTGTATGTCCGCGATTTTCAGTGAGAGGAGTTCAGATATTCTCATACCTGTATTCCATAGGAGCTGAAACACCACCTTCCTTGTCAGTTGGTTGAAGTCGTCTTCATCAAGCGTGTCGTCTATGAGTTCAAACTGCTGTCGGCTGATGAAGTCTGGGAATGTTTCGGTGATGCGCGGGCCTTGTATAAGTTCCCACGAGATGGTGCTTTCATCTTTTGCCGACCAATGTTTGAAGAACGCCCTGATGGCATTGGCATGCAGTGACCGTGTTCGTTCCTGATAGATTCCCTTCAGGTACGCGAGGTAGTCGTCCAAGATGTCGTCATTGACGGTGCTCAGTTCGGGGTTGTTCAGCCACTTGCAGAACAGCTTCAGTACGCTTTCATAGGTACTTACGGTTCTTGCCGACAGTCGGCTTGAACGGCTTTTGATATATAATTCTATTGACTTTTCAAATTTCATAGGCACAAAGGGCCCGTCAGAAACGATCGAACGGGCCTTCTCTGCATTCCACCCATATTAAAATGAGTGAACAGGAAGGCTCGTTGTCGTTTCAAATTCTGAATGTGATTCAGAATGACCCCTTTCGGGGCAACGAGCTAATATTATACTTGTTTAGGTTATTAATAGTATACATGGTCGACTGATTAAATTCAATCTGGTTATCCACAGATTGGAGGGATGTGATACCATATTGTAGAAAAGAAGTCAAGTTCCCCGCCCAAGGCCCGATGAAGGTCACATTACCGAGCTTGCACGTGGCTGCTTCACGTCTTACGTGACAATCCCGTCAAAGCGACCCTTTCATTCGCACAGAAACCGATTCGCGACACTCTTTTCCCGATGGCCAGAGTGTACTCGAAACCGTTTCTTTTCCCCACGCTAGAGCCTTTCTGTTCCCTACTCATTCCCCATAATCCGGTCTGCCCTGATGTGTGAGCCGTGTCCAGTGCATGGGCATGATAATCCCCCCAAGATTGGACAAGGTCGTAACCTGCGCAAGCAATGCTATCCTACGGACATTCCTACTTGCACCGGTTCCTATTCCCTTGTCCTTGAATCTGGGAGATTATCAATTAACCCATTAAGCACTATGTACACAAAAAATCACACACATCTTACCAGCAGACTAACGGACATCATGGAAAATGAGCGAGACACCATCCGCGCAAAAGTTGCCGAAGCGGCACTTGAATACAGTGGCGGTGAACCACTTTCCTTTTTCCGAAATCTTCTTTCGCACGGTTGCGTGAGCGGCATGGTTAATTCCCTCATCTACTACGTCGACACCCACAGCTTCTTCGATGAACATTATGATGCGATTGAAGAACTTCGCATCGAGCATCTTGAAGATTGTGGAGAACCACTTCGTATAGATGGCGATCTTAAGAACACGCTGGCTTGGCACGCATTTGAAGAGACGGCAAGAAGAATGGCGGATGAAATGGAATTGGACCTGTGACGGGTCCTTTTCCGTCATGTGATTTTGGGGATTGAGGAGGAGGGATGAGAGGAAGAATTCGTTGCTGAGGTTTCAGCCTGCTGGGCAGGGCAAGATAGCCTTGTGACGGGAACGCTAGGGCGATTCTCTTACACAAGGCGATCTTGGCAGGAAGTGTCCTGCACCTCTCAAGTTGTCACCGACTGTCCTTCGGAAGTCTGATCACAATATTGGCCGAATCTGTCTTGAAGCACTGTCTTACTTGTAGATTTCCGATTTTCGGCTGTGGTGTAAAATCCTTGTTGGGCCGAGTGCTTCTATTGGGGTAAATGATTTCAATGATTGAAGTCAACTCTTTCAAGGACTGTGGTGAGTCATAATATCCAAATATCTCACTAACGGCCTTACTACTTACGCAACGGATATTTTCCGCACTAAATCCATGACTGACAAGTATGTCTTTGAATGAATCCAACTTTTGTTTTCCCCTTCCGGCACCATCGAGAAGTACTACTCGTGCACTCCTCCGATACAAAAGGGTTTCAATATCGGTGCTCTTCTGCTTTAGTACTGAAGGCGAAATTTCAAAGAATGTTTGGGTTTCAATATTGAAGACAGTTCGATCTCCGCTTAATGTTCTTGTGAGCTCCTTGAGCCCTTTTAGTGCTTGTTCTAAATGTCCTTTACGCTCATCAATCTGAATTTGAAGCCATACAGCGTCAACCCAAAGCATATCGCTGGAATCCGATTTTGATAGCAACATAGAAAGAGCCGTATTTGCTTGGGCTTCTGTTTCGGCCAATCTCGTCTCTTTGAGTGATTCTATGAGAATCCAATAAAAGGAAGCTTGCAGCTTGTCATTTTCGTCAATCGTGTTCACATTGATTTTTGCGAACTCCATCTTATATCCACTCTGGAGACGCTCATAGCAATCTTTTTGGTTCGAACCTTCACAATTTGCGTATGCGTCCAAATGACTCTCCATTCTGAAATCGAGTTCACTAACCCCAAGCCAGCTATATACCAGTGATTCTGGATTGGTAGTATCTGCGGTTCTGCTGGCCGATGCGTTCATTTGTGTGGACGCTTCTGTGGTGCCAAAAATGCGCATACCACTTCCACTAAGAAAACTGAAAGCCACCCCAATAATTCCAATGACACCAAAAGCAACGCTCATCCTGTTTGACTTGCGTGAGCTTGATTTTATAGTCGCAATTGAAGCATAAGTAGCCTTGTCTAACGCAGATTGAAATGGCCCTAATATCTCTTGTCTAATCGCCTCGATGGAGTTGATGAGACTTCTCATAGGTTCTATAACCATATCGAGTTGTTCAATGCTGTTATTGAATGCTTTCATAACAGATGAGGGCAAGTGCTCCTGTAAACCTTTGTCACTCCTCAACGATTCAAGGGCAGCCTTTGCTTTCAGCAACTCTTCTAAGGCCTGATTTAGCTGATTCGTGTCAGTACTATTGGGAGTAGGCGTTTCCATGATGAGACATATATGGGACTTTATACAATAGTAGAAATAAATCAGCTGTCACATCCTACGTGAACTTGGGAAAGAGGAAAGGGATGTCCAAACCAAAGATACCCTTCTCCATTTTTTCAAGGTCGTACGCATTATGGACGGATATGAGTTTGATCTTTTCAGTTTGCATTAAAATAAAAAAGGGTTGGCCAAGTTCCTTCCTTTGTGAAAGACGTGAGAACCGCGCAGCCTATAAGAATGAGGCAGGCGCAGTTTATTTAGTGAAAAAACAGCATGATGGCACCCTAAAAATGGTGGGTGTAAACTTGGGTGAATTAGTGCCGTGAATTCATCGCCTGTACAATTGTCAATTCCTGTCAAAGTCGTCCCTATTCCTTGAAGAGTGTTCACTACTCATTCGCATATTATCAAGTTCTGAAAGACGTGTGTGTTGCAGGTCAAGTTCCGTCACTTGCTCTGGTTTCAATCCTAACCGTGAAAACCGCATCTTCTTCCCTTGTTCACTCCAAAGAATCCCTTGGACTCTGCCCCTGTGGTTATAGGTTGCGAAGCCTTGTTCTCGCAGATTCAGATAGAACTGCTCTGAGTTTTCCGATATGCGGAAAATGCCTTGGATACGTTCACTGAGTTCTTCGCGTGTGAGCTTCAGCTCAGGATTCCGCTTTTGCTTGTAGTAGGCTTTCTCACTGAATTCCTTTTTCCCCCAAGCTTGTTCATCGATACCAATAGTAAGCGAAGGATGATGTTCCCGCATGTACCGGAGCATTTCCATATGAACGCTCCTAAGGTTTTCCTTGGAGAGCCGAGTTGATTCTTTACTCATCAGTTCATTGGCACTGACTATAAGATGAGAATGCCAATGCTGTTCTGATTTGTGATGGGTTCCGAACGCAAGGGCATTTGGGTAGGTTTTTTGGATGTATGTGTTTACAAGGTCATCCATGATCTCCACGCTCATCTTTTCACGGTCGAGCGGGTTGACCGAAAGAATCACATGCACCGCCTTATTTCCGTTCCTGCGTTTCTTGGCGAAGTCGGCATAGTTGGTCTGGAATTCAAGGGTTATACCATCAAGGTCAGTGCGGTTGAGATTATGAAAAATACCCTGCGTATGATGGTCTTCAATGTGGCCCTTGTCAGTTGCGATGTACGCAACAACGTTAGCCACCGCGTTATACGTCTTGACGGGGAGAATCTTGATAATCATAGAGCCATTCGATTATAAGAGGCGAATCAGTGGGGCGTTCTCTGAGATGTTCCCTGAGTAGGTCGATAATGTTAGGCGGGCGGGTGATGGTATTGCGGACTTCCCTTTCTAGTGTTTGTAGCAGGAACTGAAACTGCTTGACTTCCTCCAGCGTGATACCCTTTTCGTAGTGGGCATATCGGGTGAGCTGGTTGGCGTTGTTACCAATTCTCCGCAAGGCGAGTGAAAGTTCTTGAAGGCGGTTATCTGACGGCAGGACATAACCCGTGCCGTGTATTTCAGCGGAGATGAGGGCTTTGAGATAATCAGAAACCTTCAGTCCCTTTTTCTTTGCATGGCGTTCTAATTCCTTTGCTTCGGGTTTGGGTAGGCTTAGGGTATAGGTGCAATTCCGTTCTCGGAACCGTTTTTTCCTGAGCGTTGCTTTTTCTCTATGTCCTACATCTTTAGACATACTGCTTTTTGTCCTGAACCAATGCGTCAACATCAATGAGAGGAAGTTCCCTTGCTGACTGGCTTGTAATATGTGGCGGTGGCATTTCGCTCATGGTTCGGAGCGACCTATCCTTGAAGTAGGGTCTGACATTCACTTTCATGGGGCGGTAGGAACCTGCTGCGAGTATGGCGGTACCTTCATCCATGTGTACCAGTTCGGACACGGTCATCACTTCACGCGAACCTTGTCCTTTTCCGTCCTCCCTTTCAAACGTCCATCGACCAAGACGTTTTTCAAGCTCTTGGGCCAAATCAGTTTCCATGCCGGGGAAAATGAGTTTGCTCCAAGAGTTAGCGAGAATCGTATGTGCGTCATGACTGCCATAGCGTTCGATGAGCTGAGCACGAGACTGTATGGCGTACATGATTCCAACACGGTACTTTCTGAGATTGCTAAGTGCCTCTGCGAACCCTTTGATTGTGAGTGACCCTAGCTCGTCAGCAAGAATCAACACATCGAGTTTATTCTTCTCTGGGATAATGCGCATGAGTTCACGGAAAAGTTGCGTGAAGAAAATTTCAATCAGGAAAGAGTAATACGAGGCGTCCATAACGTCCGTCCAGATGTATATCGCAGTTTTGGAATCCCTGAAAGATTGTAGGTCGAGAGTATCGGACCCCGTGCATTTCGCAACAGCTTCATCTCCGAAAATGCGGACACCACTTTCAGCAGTTGCAAGTACATTGGAAAGCAACTTCCCTTCTTGACTGATGGTCGCTTTGTATTCAGTGAACAGCTGGTCGTCTGCATAAGCTGAGTACAATTGATCGACCTTCTTTGGGTCAGCTTGCATGAGACTGATGAGATACCTCGTATTGGCCAGCGTTTGGTATTGAGTAGGAAGGGTCTTTTGAAGCTTGAAGATGGTGACGAGTAGTTTGGCTCCCATTTGAGGCCAGAAGATGTCGCGACTGTTTCTAAACTGTGGGTCAAGAATCATTTCAGCGAGCATGTTGAGCTCTGTGCTGGTTGAAGCCCGCTGCAAGGGGTTGAACCCAAGAGAGATTGACGGGTCTTTAAAATCAAGCACTTTGATCGTGTAGCCTTTGCGATGTAGTTCGCCTGAGGTCTTTCGGAAAAGTTCTTTGGCCGGATCCAAAAACACTAAAGAGCAATCATCCATTCCTAGTGCAGTTGGAATCAAAGCACCTGTGGTTTTTCCTCCACCGCTTTGACCGATAAGTACCGCGTGTTTGAATGAATGGTCACGGGTTATCTTGCCGTCTCCTAAACAAAATCCTTTGTTCCATCTTGAAAGTAGCGAAGAAGGATTCCCGAAGTCATCATCATACGTCTGCTTACGCTGCTCTTTGAAGAACTGGACCACAATCGCAATCAGAAGGAACAATGCGATGAGATGCCAGAGCTTTGGTGTGAAGATGTAGAGGTATTCCATATGCGTGTTACTTAAGGATGACCCTGAAAAGGTTCTCGACCGCTTGTAAAAGGAAGACCAAAAGTTTCAGGGTAGCGACCGCGATCCACATGATAAGTCTGCCAATCGATTTGATTGTTTCCCAAATCATGCCCATCATATCGTTATCCGTTCCTCTGCTCATGGCTATTGTGTAAGATCAAGCCCCGCTTGTATGAAGACTTTTGCTCCTCGCCCTTCCAACATCTGCCGGTACAATTTTGATGCTATTGCAAACTGGGAGTCTTCGTTCCGTTCGAGAGGACGGTACACCAGATGTACGGTGATACCTTGGAGATTACTCAACGGCAACTGTTGCTGGAACATTGAGATAATTCGTGCAGGAGTATCCTTCAGAACTGTGAAGGTCTTTGCATCATAGAAGGAAATGTCGCCATGCTCCATCAGGTCACTATACACGATGAGAGTCCGTTCATCGGCTTTACTTTGCGCAAGGGCGTTGAGTTGTTTTGCCAGCGGTAGATATACAGAGGAATGTTCACGACCCTTCTTTTCATTTCTCTGTTCGGCTGATATGCGGTCAAATTCCGATAGGAACCCTTTCACTTCTTTATCCCTCTCAAGCTGATTGCTAAACCAACGACTTCGTTGCGGTATGGAAATTTTCCATACTCTATTAAGACTGAGATTACTGATAGGTAGGGTTGTAAAGCGGATCCCAGCCCACGAGTCATTCTTGAACTGGAAATGCTCTTTGATAACATCCATTTCAGGTTGCAGCCCATCCGTTTCGGTCACATCAGTAAGAAGAACAATCTCTTTGGCATAGGTCTGTCCTTGGGCGATCCACGTGGTCAGAATAACCCCGACCAGAATTATTACAGGAATGATTACGAGCGGTCTCATGGCGTTGCGATATGAAGGCTTTCTTGTAATGAATCATTGACATCGAAACTGCTGAAGGTTGAATTACCATCCGACCGATATTGGATGTTCTCGTGGAGAAAGTCTGAAACACTTTGTCTTAAAAGTGAGTGTATCCAGTCACGCATACTCTTCTCGCGCTTCGGCATGTTCTCATAATCTTTCATTAACGCCTTACGGTGCGTTTGCATCTCCGCCAATTCCGTGTCCGTCTCTGTTTTTTCTCGGTTTGTATCGGCAATGGCCTTTTCCATTTTCATCTGCCTAACTTTATGTTTGACAGCTTCCCATGTAGGACATTTCGTGAGTACATATCCCGTTGCAAGGAGGAGGAGCCAATTCACTAGGATGAACATCACGGTCGAGATCTCCTCTGTACTTCCAGTAGCTTTCAAGTAGTCCATCCTGAGATGTGCCAGAAAGTAGAAGACTATGGTATAGAAAACTGCCCAACCAAGTATGATGAGCCATCGTTGTGCTGAGGTCTTGGCGATAGAGAGGGTTTTTCTGTAGCCATGGAACAGGAGCATGATAGCGGCAGAAACACCCACTGCCATGATCATTGAGAACAAAAGGTTCTGTCCGAATATCTGGAAGGCCATCCCGTTGAAACCAGTTTCGGCTGCTAACATGAAGAGTACCGCCAATAGCACGAATGGGAAAACCTTCCATGGATAATCCGAACTATCATGTGGCAGTTCTTTATCTAAGATTGCCAGCTTATGGGTAAGCTGATGGGACTTGTCAATGGATTGCGAGATTCGTTCATCAAGCTGTTCAATAGCTGAATCAATTTCACCACTGACCTTATCAAGGTCGCGTTTGGATTCTTGATAGATCACCCTATATCCTTCTATGATGAAGTGGATATAGTGGTTGAGAGAATCCTTGGCCAAGGGAAGGTTCTGCTTTCCGAAGAAGCGACCTTTGTCCTTTGAATCGTGATTGAGCTGAGTATGCTTGCGCTGAACTTCTTGTTCAAGCGCATCAAGCGTGCCTATGCTTGAGGAAGCGAGAATTAGCGTTTTCATTTGTTGCGGTTTTAAGTGTTGGACTTGTTTAGATTTTGATGTGTCGTTTATATTGTACCATGACCCCGAAACGGGTTCAACTGGCCCGGCCCGTATCATACCGGTTACTCTGAGGTGCTCGGAACCAGTGCTCATTTCCCGAGTTTCCAGATGATGTCATAGTATGTGGGAGAAGTTCCCAAGGCGAGGAGCAGATCACTGTCCGTCAGTGTTTCCTTCTCCGCAGGAAGACTGATGAATGTGCCTTTGCTTCGGTGACGGAAATGAAGATTTCCTTCTGATTGGTGATTCTCCCTGTACCCGTACTCAGAGAGTTGTTCCCACACTTGATGGGCGGGATAGGTTTTGGCGGTTCTTTTCATTGCCTTTCATCTTTGGTTTATATTCGTTTCCAAAGAATCTCAGGCACACCTGAAGTACTGACCGCAACATCTGAAAGAGGCTGATAGATAACGAGGAAAGACTTTCCATCCGACCGGGTCGAAAGACCTTGACAATCCGCATCACACTGTTATATACTCGGCTCAGCTTCGCCAAAGCGAAGGGCCGACAGTGCTGCGGACGGACTGATTTTCTTTTCATTGCATCAGTTCTCCCAGGCGAGAATCGGTCACCCACGAGCTCCAACTCGTGGGTCTTTTTTTCTATGCACCTGTGATTCATAACTGGCACATAGGTACGGGTCAACCCGCCCTTTTATGGGGTCAGATATGTGGAAAAATGAATTCAGGATATATGGAAAAAATCCGAGCAGATATACGGAATCGTTCGAGAATCAAGCTTTTTTCAGAATCAATCTGACCGGGACAGGATTTCCATCAACCGTTCCTTGAGTAGTTCTTTTTTATGATATGGCCCCTTCGTTTCTTTTTCGTCTGAATCTTTCTCTTTCACAACATCGAAACCAAGGTAAAGCTTCGTAAAATGCTTACTGATCATGTCTTCACCTCCACCGAAATTCGCATTGGATTTCCTCAAACGGTCCCTCCTCACGCTGTGGGTTTCAGAAGAAGACGGGTAATGCACAAAGTCCCTTAGAAGAATCAATTCTGATTCGTTGAGGTTCTCACCTGGGTGATGCAGTCCCACATAATTGACCAATGTCTTTTCATCCTCCTTGGTAAGCGGATTTCCAAAAACTACCTTAGGTAATGTGTGAGAAAAGCCGTTCTCAAATGGGGTTGTAGATTGGGATGTTCCATCTTCCGTTGCTGAGCCTTCCATTACCTCTCTAGGGTTACGATTCCTGCGATGGGCAAAGACTCCTAAAAGTGATAGTCCTAAGAGAAGCGCGGAACCTGCCACTCCGTAGTAAATATTATTACGCCTCTTTTCAATCCTTGATTCCTTTGAAAGCCTTGCTATCACCGATTGCACCTGCAATGAATCGTCTCGTTTTTCCTGAAGAGATTCAAGCTCATAGATACTGAGCAATTCCTTTTTCCAGTCTTCCCTTTTTTCGGCACTATCAAGCAGACTCCTATGAAGCTGGTACATCTTGAGGGCCTTAGTTGGATGACCCTCACTTTCAAATATCTTGTAAAGAACTTCTGCTGCTCCAATTTGTGAGTACAAGGCTTCGTCATTCTCAACTTCCAGCACTAGGTTTGCATATTTAGTAGCACTGTCGTACTGCCCTAAATGGTAGTGAACAATGGACTTCGCATAAAGGAACTCCGAGTTCGTACTGTTTTTCACCTCTCCTAGGGATTGGAGTGCGAGTTCATAATTTCCAGACCTTCCATGTACTGCGGATATGAGAGTTGTAGCGTAATCCTTGTAGTCACCTAAACCCAGTGAATCTGCCATTGATCTAAATCTGTATCCGCAGGACGCAGCAAGATCGTATTCTTCTTTAAGAAAATGGAGCATAAGAAGTTCATTCATCAGAGCCATACGAAAGCCAATATCCTTGCTAAATCGTGGAACTTGATTTGCTGCAGCCAAGTGTTTAGCCGCAGAGTCAAGAATATGTAGTTCTAGGTATTGCCTTCCTATCAGTATGTGACCTCTGATCGCAATTCCGTTGCTCGTATCAGCGGTTGCCATAGCCTTACGTGCCAACTTAATAGAACTGTTCCTGTCGTTCATTCTAGCGTAATCAAATGCTAATGCCATGAGCACATCTGGCAAACATTCCTTTGAATAGAACTCATCCTCTGAACCGGAGAGCAACGAGACTATCTGCATATGATAGTAGGCCGAGGAATCATGGCGACCAACCGATGACCAAGCGTCAGCGATTGCTTCAAGGATCATATTCTGAGCAATGGTATCTTCGAATGCAACACATTGTCGAAGTAAAAATCCCCTTAGCTGCTGTGCGTTTGTCAAAAGACCTTGCTCTTGCATGCTTTCCGCAACCTTTAAGAATACAAACACTTTATCGAACCCATTCAACGTGTAAAACGTTGACAAGGCACTATAATCGGGGAGAACAAACTCCGTGTTAGCATATGACGAATCGCAGGAACCTGTAATCGACAATTCTTCAACCACTCGATCAACAATGACTGATTCCATATCATCGGGAATCTCGAATTCTGACAGCAGCTCTACTATTTCATCTTCCGTTGGCATCTGAGCAATGCCTTCTTTTCCTATTACTATTCCTGAGAATAAACACAGAATAAAAATTGACTTCGTCAAGAAGGAACTTCCGCCTGAACCTCTTTTCTTTTTCACGCCTAAAGAAAACAAGAATTTGCAATACCATAAGATCCAAGTATTGTTGACGCTTTAACTCAGTGATCAACGGCACCCTTGTTCTATACCCCCTATTCAACAACAAAGCCGCCTCCACATGATGGAAACGGCTTTGTTCAATTCAAACTGTGAATGAAATCTACCTCATCACAACGACCCTTTCATGATGGAGGGCTCGACCATTTTCAAGGATTCTGAGCACATATACATCGGGGGCTAACCCTTGAACGTCAATTCGAGTCTGCTCTTTGAGAACAGTGCCCAGAGAAACAATCTGTCCAGTACTGTTCATGATTTCATACGAGAGTGAGCCCGTGGTATGGGTTACTTCAAGATGGAATTGACTGTGAGCGGGATTAGGATAGACGACCACTGAAAATTCATCCGACCGGGAATCGACCGTTGTCACTATGTCTGGAACGGCAAGTGTATTGAACTTAGCAACTAAGAAATCGCCATTGCCAAAGCGAGGTACTGCGGCCACCCCTGTATGATGGTTAAGTGAAAACGTGTTGGTGCTTGGGTTTTGGTCAATGAAATTTTCAACGAGGTAGACGTTATCCTGAAACGTTGCATGTTTTTGATTTGAAGCATTGTAGAAGTCTTGACTATCATCTACAAACGCGCAGCTGGCATTAAAAGGGTCAGCGGTCTCCAACCAGCTACAGGTTTCAAGTTCTTTCATGTCATTGAATTTGAGCACGAAGATTTCACCTTCGAGTACCCCATCACCGATATAGTAGGAAGACGTGTCACCAAATACATCCCAATTCGTGTTACCACGACCCGAGACGTACAAGTTGATTTCTTCATCATAACTGACCGTGTATCCGCGCACAGAGCCAGACCCCCATTGTGATGAATCAGAGCCAAAGGCATGCCATAGAACGTTTCCTGATTCATCATATTCAAAAATGAAGATTGTCCTTCCTGATGTATTTGGAGAAGTGATGGCACCAAAATCAACCGCACCTTCAAAGAACCCTGTAGTCGCGATGCGATTATCAGGACTTACGGCAACGCCAAACCCACCCAGTTCAGCATTAGGACCAAGTCCTTTTTTCACCCATTGGATTTGACCGCTGCTGGAATACTTGGCTAGGTAGTATGAGTTGTAGTTGGTACCCGTCACTGTGATGTTGTCGAACACCACACTGGTGCCGAAGAATCCTGTCATGTATGCATTCCCGCTTGCATCTACGGCAACATCCATCGAGGAATTTCCAGAGAAGAAACCCGAGGCACCGCCTTTCCGTGCCCACTGAACGTTGCCACTTGCACTCAGTTTGAAGATAAGGGATTCTGTAGCGTTGTTCGAGTTGGTGGAAATCTCAATGCCATCGAGCATTAGGGATGAACTGCTATGAAAGCCACTGACGATGATATTGTTATTGGGGTCGACAGCTACTCCCATGGGTATGTCGTATCCGGTTCCCAAGAAGGCTTTTGACCATAAATGGTTTCCTGATGGATCAGTTTTGAGTACGAAGATGTCTGAACCCTCCAGCATCGAATTATAGGTCGTTCCCCCAAAGGTGGTAGAGCCAAAAAAGTTACCGATGATGACAAGATTCCCATCATGATCAATCACCATATCCCGTGGTCGCTCTGCGCCAGGTGTCGTTCCTCCATAGGACTCTGCCCAAAGACAGGTGCCCGATGAATCAAGCTTTGCGATGAAGACGTTGTCGTTATCAAGGGCTGGAAGTGTAAATGCCCCGAATTGAATCTGACCGTGATACGATCCGGTGATATATACATTCCCTTGTTGATCTGTTGCCACAGCTAGAATCAGGTCTTCAAAGGCACTGGTACTGCCATACGAGTTAATCCATTCGAGCTGTTGGGCAGAGGCAGAGAATAAGCTTAAAACAAGAAGGGTTGAGGTGACGATGTGCTTCATGACAAGATGTTTTTATGAATGAAATTACGTGGGGCAAGGTAGGTAAATATCATATATGTACCCTCATATATGAGGTTACATGGGCGCGGGACATCCACTAATCTCGCTTGATGGCACAGAAAGAGCTTGACCCTAGACTTCTAAAGGTAGCAGCAGGTATTAAAGACCTACGTATCAAAGCAGGCTACACTTCACTGGAAGCGTTTGCCTTCGACCATGAGATTCCTCGCGTTCAGTATTGGAGGATGGAAACGGGAGCGAACCTTACCATGATGAGCTTGTTGAAGGTGCTCGACATACACAAAGTGCATATGGAAGAGTTCTCCAAAAGCATTGGCATTTGAGTTGCATATCATATATATAGGTAGGATTAATTCCCTCCTATGACCTTCTCCAGTGCTTCATCGGTATCCTTGAAGATGAAGTTCGATTGGTAGTTCACCGTGGTGGTGATGTTGGAGTGTCGATACAGTTTTTGAAGCATTTGTACGGGAATCTTGTCTCCTGAGATATTGCCGAAGGTGTGTCGAGCGATGTGCATACTGACCTTCTTTTCAATTCCAATCTCTGGAGTGATTTTCTTGAGTTGCTTGTTGAGTCTACTCACCGCCTCGGAGGTTTTCTTTTGAACCATGTACTTGTCGTTGAGGTCCTTTACCACTTCAAGTTCCGGAAAAACCAGATTGTGTATACGCTTCCTCTCAATGTACTTGTCGAGTATCCTTTGGGCTTTGGGGGATACTTTGAACGAACCTGATTTGTCATTCTTCCCCATTGTGTAGTACAGCCTTCCATCTTGAAAGTCTGACCACTTAAGGCGAAGGACATCAGATACGCGCATCCCAGCGAAATAGAAAGAGATGAGCCAGATGTTACGTGCATGATCTTGGATGGGAGAAAGGGCAGCTTCTTCGAGTATGGTCACTTCATCCGGTGAAAGGCCAATTTTCACGGAATCAGGGAACTTGATTTGAATCCCGTGTTTTCCGAAGGGATAGTGTTCAGCGGTGACGAATCCCGCTTGAATAGCCTGATTGAAGATGGTGCGTATGATGATGAGGTGATTGATGATCGTTCGGTCTTTAATGTTCCGAGTGCGTTTGAGGTACGCGCTAAATCTCCGAAGGAGCGGGATGGTGATGTCTTGAAAGGCGATGTCAGCCCCATCCAAGAACTCTCTGAAATGATTGATGCGAGGTTTCTCTGCAACGTACCTGTTGAAGCTCCCTAAGTCTCGGAGGTTTTTGAGGTAGTCTTCCTCTGCGTAGCGGAAGAAGGATGAACCCTTCCCTGTTCCTTCAACGGTTTCTTTGATTGCTTTGGCAGTTGTTCGCTTACGCTTCGTTTGGTCGTCAATGGCTTGCCCGCTTAACTCCGCTACTTTGTGAGCGATGAGGTTATTGAGCCGTGCTGCGTTCGAGTGCTTCTTTACCTGACAGGTGACTTCATCCCACTGATCGAGGCGAAGTTGGTATCCGAGATGGATGAATGAGCTTTTCCTATCTTTGGTAATGCGGATGGCAAGGGGGTAGGTGCCATCCTTTTTACTCTCCTTCTTTCTGAGTACTGCTTTAACTGATGCCATGATGCGGATCGTTTGGGTACAACATAGGTACAACATTTTCCGATTTGGTACAACATCATCTGGCCTTATTTTTTCACAATCTCCCTTCACACTGGGATTATTGAATCACATGGATCCATATGATATCAATAAATTAGGATTCATAACCCTGAGGTCGGGGGTTCAATTCCCCCTCTCGCTACAAAAGCTCTTTGTCTGAGTCATTTCGTTCAATTCCAAACGAATTTACAAACTATCTTATAAGGTTGTTACAGGTGCTGGTGTATAATTTTGCTCATGTTCTGTAGCGCAGAACTGAGACTCTGCAAACACCCTTCTTTTCTTCTTCTCTATTCTTGAGATGGGTGCATCGATGTCCTCTGGCTGAAATCTTCTAACGGACTTTAGATTTCTTGCGTAGTCTTCTTCCCCTGTCCCTGCTATCTGCTTCTCTTGGTTATCATTATCCACTTTGGCATCGTAAGGTATCCCTGATGATAGTATTCCATGGACGATACGCAACATCTCTGGAAAGGAACTGTAGAGCACCATCTTCAGTTCATTGACCAATTGGTTGTTCTGTTTTTTGAGCATCAGGATGTGCTTGTGCAAACTGCGGAACGATGCGTAATATGTGTCCTGCTCGGTATAATCCACCTTGGCGGAGTGGCAGATGAGGTATTCTGCAATGTACTTTGAACTAAGTGCATCGGTCACGTTGCGGCTGAGTTCTGCCTCAGCATTGTGCTTCACTCCCAACGGATTCAGACGAGCCACTTTTACTGGGAGCTGCTCACTGGAGGATATGATCGTTGCGTACCAATTGTTCTCAAAACCGCCTGTGCTTTCCACCGCACAGAAGATCTGTTCCAATTCGTGTTCATAGTTACTGTTCTCAAGTATCCGTCTCAAAGAATCGTGGCCTTTGCGCGTGTCATCGAGCCTGAATATCTCCTCCAGCGGCTTTTTGTCCACGGCATCAAAGTGCCAGGTCATACCGCAGACTATACTCGACCATCGGGAGAAACTGAGGCACAGGATCAATGTCCTAAGGCGGGTTCCTCCTCAACGTGGTCAAGCTACTCAATCAATTTAAAACAAACATATAAGGCGGACAGCACGTTTTACTTCCGTTTGCATTTTTCTCCTTCGGGTGAAAAATCGAATCCGCCTAAGGCGGACTATTTTGCGTAGTCGAAGAACGTTGGGGATTACTTCAGTCTTTCCTCCTTCGCAATTGCAGAAGCAACCGACTTCGGCCTGATGCACACAGCTCTTGTGTCGCTTAGCCAATAATCATTTAAGCTAATTCCACAATCAAGAACATTATTTCAACGTACCGTGTTAAATTTGCGCCCCGTTGATGGAATCACAATTCGTACATAAGCTCTTTGAACAACATCAGAAGGTGGGCAAATGCCTTTCACCCGAAGTGGTTGCCAAGTGGCTAAACGAAATTTTAGGAATCCTCTACGCTGAACGAATCACGTCTAAGTTTGAGAATGAAGCTGATTTCGCGCTTCATTACGAAAGCTTGAAAACGCTTTTAGCAGATATTCTCTGTTCGTGTTCAGAACTAGAACCTAAGGAAACAGTCACGAAGTTCTTTAACTCGCTACCAGCAATTAAATCTGCTTTAGACAAAGACTTAGAAGCCACGTTTCTTGGCGATCCAGCGGCTAAGACCAAATCGGTTGTAGCACGCTCCTACCCTGGCTTCTTTGCCATTGCGGCATATCGCATTGCCCACGAATTGGACATGATGGGAACGCAGATGGTTCCGCGTGCAATTACAGAACATGCGCATGTTCAAACAGGCATCGACATACATCCGTCTGCAACCATCGGAGAATACTTCTGTATTGATCACGGAACAGGAATCGTTATTGGCGAGACTACCATCATTGGCAATCACGTGAAGTTGTATCAAGGCGTTACGCTTGGAGCATTGAGTGTGGATAAGAAAGATGCTACTTCTAAACGGCATCCTACTATTGAAGATGAAGTGGTTATCTACGCAGGCGCCACCATCTTAGGAGGAAGCACAACCGTTGGCAAAGGCTCAGTGATTGGTGGTAACGTTTGGCTTACGCGCAGCGTTCCTGCCAACAGCAAGGTTTACTACAGCGCCAGCATGAGCGATGAAAACGGGGAAACGGACCGTATCACGATAATGTCGTGATTAGTTGATAAAGTTTATAAAGAGATAAAGTTGATAGGTTAATCACGGCATTGCGAGAGCCTGTCCTGAGTTTGTCGAAAGTGACAATCTCATTCATAATTTTTAATTGCTAAATCATAATTAATGAAACTGGGAATCGAAAGCTTAATAGGCAACACGCCACTCGTTGAAATACAGCACATCAACCCTAATCCAAACGTCAGAATCTTCTGCAAGTTAGAAGGCAACAACCCAGGCGGAAGCGTAAAAGATCGCGCTGCTTATGGAATGATTACCGAAGCATTAAAGCGTGGCGATATCAAGAAAGGCGATAAACTCGTAGAAGCCACAAGTGGCAACACTGGAATTGCTTTGGCGATGATTGCGCAGTTGAAAGGTGTAGAAATGCACCTCATTATGCCCGATAATTCTACCGAGGAACGTATTCAAACCATGAAAGCGTATGGCGCGGAAGTCATTCTGACACCTGCCGCCAGAACCATCGAATACTCGCGCGAATTGGCAGAAGAAATGGCAGCCACAGGCGAATACTTCATGCTCAATCAGTTCGGCAATCACGATAACTCAGGAGCGCATTACAAAACCACTGGTCCAGAAATTTGGAAGGACACGAAAGGTGAGATTACCCATTTCGTTTCTGCCATGGGAACAACGGGAACCATCATGGGTGTTTCGCGCTACTTAAAAGAGCAGAATCCAAACGTTCAAATTGTAGGAACACAACCAACAGATGGCTCTAGCATTCCGGGCATTAGAAGATGGTCGCCCGAATTCCTACCAAAGATATTTGATGCCAGCCGCGTGGATCGCGTGGTGGATGTAAGTCAGACGGATGCCACCGATATTACACGCAGAATGGCGCGCGAAGAAGGAATACTTGCTGGAATGAGCAGCGGAGGCGCACTTTTCGCAGCACTCAAAGTCGCTTCCGAACTGGAAAGCGGAACCATCGTTTGCATTACCTGCGATCGTGGTGATCGGTATCTGAGTTCGAATCTTTTTAATTTCTAGCTGTAGGTGCGTATGGAAATACGCCCAAACAAACCAATCGTGTTGCGACACGGGCGTATTTCCATACGCCCCTACAATCGGGAATTCACCACGGGTTTGCCACGCCAAACCCCTACATTTGCCGCTCGATACATGCGCATTTCAGCTTCCATATACGCCAACGGTGAGAAAGACATTCTCGAGACCGTAAAAGAGTTGGAAGCCCACCATGCCGACATGCTGCACATCGATTGCACGCACGATTTTTCTGTCTTTGATGATGTGGCTCGCGTCAAAAAAGCAACCTCGCTCCCACTCGATTTGCATTTGATTACTTCCACACCGCTGGATTTTGCTTCCGCTTTGGAATCAAACCCTGTGGAGCTTCTTACCATTCAGTATGAGAATTTGAATGGAAGTCGCGAATTGCCAACAGCTGGATTTAAAAAGCTAGGATTGGCATTAACCTCAAACACGCCTTTAGAAGCCTTCTCAGAATTTGCCGACAGCTGCGATTTCGTGCTGCTTATGGCAACCGAACCTGGTGTAAGTGGCGGTTCCTTCAACAAGGATAATTTTCAGCGTATTCGAGAATTCAAACAGAAATTCCCGAACAAACAAGTGCATGTAGATGGTGGTGTGAATGCCGAGGTGTCTTTCATTCTTAGAAACCTAGGCGTGCATTGTGCTGTTTCGGGTTCTTACTTATTTAAGCAGCAATCGGTTGGCGGTGCTATGCTCAATCTAAAAAGCGGACAAACCGATTCCCAGTATCGCGTAGCAGATTTCATGCTGAGTCTGAGCGAAACACCAACGGTTGATTTAGCTCAACTTACATTGAAAACCGTACTCCAATCCATCGAAGATGCACGCATGGCATTCACAGCTGTGGTTGACAAAGCTGGTTTCATGAAAGGCATCATTAGCAACGCAGATGTTCGGAAAGGATTGCTCAGGAACATGAACGATTTGAGTTCGCTGCAAGCAGAATCGCTCATCAATCTAAAGCCGATTACGGTTAACGAAGAAATGACGGTGACTGAGTTGCTGCGTTTCATCCGAAATCAATCTATTCCAATTAATTATTTACCCGTTGTCAATTCTGAAGGAAAACTAACGGGCTCACTCACATTTAACGACCTTATCAAAGGAGAAGCATGATTATCGAACTGAACGAGAAAGTAAACGAAGAACGCGCACATGAATTGGCGAAAGTTGCCAAGGCATTCTGCATTTATGATGGAACGCGCTTCGTGCTCATCAACAGCTCATCCGAGAAGAAATTACCTACTGAAATAGAGAATTCTACGCACAAGTTCTTTGCTTTTGATAACGACCTTCAATTGGGAAGTCGGAAGTACAAAAAGGAAACGCGCACCATTCAATTAGGCAAGGTTCAAATTGGTGGAAACTCAGGAAATACGGTTGTCATTGGCGGCCCTTGTTCTGTAGAAAGCGAAGCGCAAATTCGTTCTTCAGCTATGCTGATGAAGGAATTGGGAATCAGCACACTACGCGCGGGAGCCTATAAACCGCGAACATCACCTTACTCATTCCAAGGAATGGGATTGAAAGGATTGAAACTGCTTGCCAAAATGCGAGATGAATTCGGTTTGAACATCATTACAGAAGTGCGCGATGCAACCCAAATTGACGACATCATCGAATATGCCGACATCATTCAGATTGGTGCCAAATCGATGTACGACCACGGTATTTTAAAGAAGTGCGGTAAGGCCAAACAGCCGGTTCTCCTAAAACGAGGTTTCGGAACAACCTTGCAGGAATTTGTTCAGGCTTCCGAGTTCATCCTTTCGGGTGGAAATCAGAATGTGATGCTCTGCGAACGCGGAATCAGAACGTTTGAAACGGGAACGCGCTTCACGCTCGACCTTTGTGGTGTGGCGTATTTGAAAGAACACACCAACCTTCCGTTGGTACTCGACCCATCTCATGCCATGGGCTATGCGTATGGAGTTGCCGACCTTAGTCGTGCTTGTGTTGCTATGGGAGTGGATGGTGTATTGATTGAAGTTCACCCAAATCCAAAAGTTGCAAAAAGCGATGCTTCGCAGCAACTGAACCACGATGAATTCAGAGCATTGCTTAAAACCTTGAGACCAATTGCGAAAGCGGTTGGACGAAATATAATTTAGGAATCGGCCCCTCCTTACCTCCCCGCCTGAAGTAGAAGGAAATTCGGGAATCGAGTTGAGGTTATTTGCAATTAGCGATTTTTGAATTTGTCGGATGCATTTTAAGTGAGACCTAATAGTCTATCAAATAGAGATATCCGAAAAACACCTTGAGATATTATGGAGCGTTGAGCGAACTATGGCTTGTGAAGCGAGAATAATCTGTAATGCTTATCCGCATCTTTCCCCAAATAGTCAGTTTTTACAGAAAGCTAGAGTTTGAGAAATGGGGAAGAACATATTTTTAGCCACAGAATTCACAGAAAGGACACAGAAAATTTTGTTTATCATCTGTGAAAACCCCTGCGGCAGGCAGGTCTGTGAATTCTGTGTTTCTGTGGCTTTTTCATGTCCGTTCTAGTATTAATCTGGATGTTTGGGGAAAGATGCGGATATGCATATAATCTGTTTTTGGAGAGACTTAATATAAACTGTGTCGGCAGTCAGAAATGACAAGCATTAAACTAAAACCAACACAGACAATGCAAAAACAATAGAAAGACTAGTTCGACTACACCAACTTTGAGAAGGAGGCGGTGGAAAAATTAAAGAACGGAAAGAAGCTAGGAGGCAAGAACGGAGTGCCAGCCCCAATGCTGAAATGGTTGCTTATTGGCCTTGCTTCCTTCCTGTTTCCAATCCGTTAGTTTTGCACGACAAAACCACCACCAGTTGAACATCCGCTTAAACCGCTTTGGGAAAAAGAAATCGGACAGTTAAAGTAAAACGCCCATTACAAGTCCGAGTGCTTTGTATCACACTGCTGATGGCACTGCTGTCTTTTGCTTTAGGCACCACCGTTTATGCGCAAAACGAGTTTACCATAAGTGGTAGCTTACGCGATAGTATTTCGGGCGAAGAACTTGTTGGAGCCAGCGTTTTTGACCTAAACACTCGTTCTGGCACCACCACCAACATCTATGGTTTTTATTCCTTAACGCTACCCGCAGGCAAGCACAGTTTGGTCTATTCGTATCTGGGTTTTAATGCCGATACGGTTCACTTCGATTTAAAGAGAAACATTACTAGAACGCTGGCTTTACAATCATCGGCAGTTCAGTTAAAGGACGTGGTGATTACCGCCACAAAAGACAACGACCGGGTGACCAATGCCGATGTTGGGATTGTTAAAATGAACATCAAAGAATTGAATGCCATTCCTGTTCTGTTTGGCGAAAAAGACATACTAAACTCCTTGCAATTGATGCCCGGCATGAGCTCGGCTGGAGAAGGAAATGCGGGTTTTTTTGTGCGAGGTGGAAATGTGGATCAGAACCTCGTGCTGCTAGATGAAGCACTGGTTTACAACCCATCTCACCTACTCGGATTCTTTTCTGTTTTCAACTCCGATGCGGTAAAGGATGTGACACTCCATAAATCGGGTATTCCTGCCGAATTTGGTGGGCGCTCTTCCTCCGTTTTGGATGTGCACATGCGGGATGGGAATCTCAAGAAATACGGTGTATCGGGCGGCCTGGGATTCATCTCTGCCCGACTAACGGCAGAAGGTCCGATTGTAAAAGATAAAGGCTCGTTTATCGTTACCGGAAGACGAACCTATCTCGACCTTTTCATTCCCTTGCTTTCGCCAGAATCGAAGGTTAATCAGGTCTATTTCTACGACTTCAATGCAAAGTTGAACTATCGTATCAACGATAAGCACCGCGTCTTTCTTTCGGGATATTATGGACACGATGTGCTATCGTTTGGTAATGAAAATATCAATTGGGGAAATGGCCTAAGCTCGCTACGCTGGAATTGGGTAGTGAACGAAAAGTTGTTCTCAAACACCACATTTGCTTTTAGTCATTATGCTGCCGAGAAGTATAACGAATCACGCTACTACGTTCTCCGCTCTGGAATAATGGATTTCAACCTGAAAGAAGACCTGAACTATTACCTCAATCCGAAAAACACGCTGCGGTTTGGCGTGCACGAGACCTTTCATGTGTATAGCATCAATAATTTGGAATCACAATCGGTGAATGGAACCATCTCGAAACTCCCCGAAGACCAATATGCGAACGAAACAGCCATTTATGCCAGCAACGAGCAGAAGATTGGCAAGCGATTCAATGCGCGATATGGTGTCCGCTTATCAATGTTTAATCGGCTGGGACCTGGTATTTCTTACACCTACGATGAATTTAACTTGGCCACAGATTCTACGCAGTATCAAACGCTTGAGAACATGGTTAACTATTTCGGATTTGAACCGCGCGCCAGCCTTGCTTATACCGTCACCCCCACCATAGGACTCAAGGCGTCTTATCAGCGCATGTACCAGTACACGCACCTCATTTCCAATTCTACCTCTTCTACTCCCACCGATTTGTGGGTGCCATCAAGCAGCATCATCAAACCTCAATTCTCCGATCAATTCTCGCTCAGTTATTTCCACGATTTGCTGCATGGAATGTTCGCCATATCGGTAGAAGGCTACTACAAAATACTGCACAACGTAATCGACTATGAAGATGGAGCCGACATCGTTAGACGCCCCAATGTAGAATCTCAGTTGGCCTTTGGTTCGGGCCGCGCTTACGGGGCAGAATTCCTTATTAAAAAGGGAAAAGGGAAAGTAACAGGATGGGTGTCCTACACACTTTCGAGAACTGAACGGAAGATTGACGGCATCAACAGCGGAGGCTATTTCCCTGCGCGACAAGACCGCCCGCACGATTTAGCCATTGTGCTCAGTTACCGCCCCACCAAGCGTTGGTCTGTTTCTGCAAACTGGGTGTATTACACAGGAAGTGCGGTCACTTTTCCCATCGGCTACTATAGGTTTAACGGCCGGTCAATACCCTATTTTACCAGTAAGAATGGGTATCGAATGCCCGATTATCATCGCTTAGATCTTGGCGTGACATTACACGGTAAAGAACACAAGCGATTCCGCTCCGATTGGACGCTTTCTATCTATAACGTCTATTCGAGGTTGAATGCCTACAGCATTTCCTATCAGGAATCTGAGTCGAATCCAGGTACCGTGGAAGCCGTTAAGTTTTCTCTTTTCCCTATTGTTCCATCCCTCAACTGGAGTTTCCAATTTTGACCATCATGAAAAAATTACTTCCCCTACTAGCTGTTGCTTTCTCACTCGTTTCCTGCGAGGAAATTGTGGACATTAATCTTCATGATGGAAATCAGCAAGTGGTGGTCAACGCGCAATTTGCTACAGACAAGAACAAACCAACGATGACCTTGAGTACAACTGGCAGGTTTACCGATGGTGCTGGCATAGGACCTGCAAGCGACTTCATTGTCTCCATCACCGACCAAAATGGTAACACGGCCGTCCTAAATGAAACAACGGCTGGGCGGTATCGTCTCACCAATTACGGCTTGTCTGCTGGAAACACCTACACCTTATCTGCTACAGATGGAACTAAAACTATTTCGGCAACATCAACCGTTCAGGCAAAAGCTGTTATCGATTCCGTTCGACTTGAACTGATTCAATTTTCAGACTTCGAATTCACAATCGTACACATTTACACTGTAGATCCAGCACCAGAAGCCAACTACCTCCGTTCAAGGCTCAACTATAACCACCAAGGTTTTTCCAACTTTGGGAATGTAATGGCCGATGTTCTGAATGCCAATGGAGTGATGGATATGGCACTAGCTGGAGGACCATTTTTGCAGGGCGATACGTTGACCATCGAACTATGGTCGATGGATGAAGCGGGCTACCAATTCTATCGAACTTTGAATCAAGCAGCCAATTCAGACCCCAGTAGCACGGCTTCTCCGTTCAACGTTACTTCCAACGTAGTTGGCGGATTCGGGCTTTTTGAGGTGTATGAGCGAGATGAATACACGCTCATTGTGGATTAGGTTATCCCTACTAGGAACTTGTGCTCTCTACCAATATCACTTACCAATAAACCAATGCAACCAAAACAGAGTTTAGAATTCCCTCAAGTAACATATTCTCGCAATCTGACGGTTACATCAATCAGAATTAGAGATGCTGTATCTATAACCTTCAATCCATTCAAAGGTAGAACCACTAACCGATTCCCTATATTGGCAACCTTTAACAGTTCCTTTTGGAATCTATCAAACCTCTCTTAGTTCCATGTCCTTTCTAGATTCTATTTCTGCCGAAGCCCAACGGGTAATGACCGAATACGAGATTACCGAACTAATGATTTATGGTGGCCCCGTGTTTATTGGGTTAATTGTGGTAGAAATCATCTTCAGTCTCAAATACAATCCTGAACTCTATAAGTGGAAAGACCTCGCCACTAGTGGCACTATGGGCGTAGGAGCAGCAGCATTGGCAGGCGTGGCCAAAGCGTTTTCGCTCATCGTGTTCTCGGTGGTTTACATTCTATTTAACCCAGAAGGAGCTGACGGTGTGCGTCACAACATCATGGGCGGATGGGCTGCATTTGGCTTAGGCACATGGTACATCTGGCTTATTTGTCAAGTGCTTGATGATTTTAGTTACTACATGGTGCATCGAGCCAACCACGAAGTGCGTTTTCTGTGGGCAGCGCATATCGTTCATCATTCATCAGACCATTTCAATCTGGGAACCGCAGTGCGCAACGGATGGGTAACACTTTTCTACAAACCGTTCTTTTATATGTGGATTTGTGCCCTTGGCTTCCACCCTATTATGCTTATGACTTGTTTGAGTATTGAAGCCTTTTGGCAATACCAACTGCACGTGCAATGGATGCCACGTTTGGGATTCCTAGAAAAGATATTCAACCTGCACAAGCACCACGAAGTACACCACTCGTCAGACATCGAATACCTCGATAAAAATCATGGTGGATTCCTCATCATTTTCGACAAGTTGTTTGGTACATATATGGATAAAGACGATAGCAAAATAATCAAATACGGTGTTTTGCATCCTCCAACATCTCACAATCCAATCGAAGTTCTTTCGCACGAATACGTACATATTTGGCATGATGTGTTGAATGCCAAAACATGGAAAGGCCGCTTTATGTATGTGTTTGGCCCTCCGGGATGGAACGAGGATGGAACAGGAAAGACCAGCAAGATGATGCAAGCCGAACTGAAAATGCAACGAAAGAAAGCTGCTTAAACTATTTCATAGACTGCGTCCGAAGCAATAAAACCAGATAGAAGTTGACTAAATTTCGGGCATGCCAACACTAAACGAATGCTTCTCCATTGCCGATTTGCGCAAGCTTACCATCAAGAAGCTCCCTTCGGTGATGTTCGATTACTTAGAAGGATCGGCCGAAGATGAACTTACAGCCGAATGGAATCGCAATTCCTTCAGCAAGTATGAATTTGTGCCGCGTGTGTTAAAGGATGTAAGCAAGATTGACCTCTCGGCTACTTTTCAGGGCGTAAAGATTGATTTACCCATCGTTACGGCTCCAACAGGAATGACCCGCATGTTCCATTGGGAAGGAGAAAAAGCGGTAGTACGCGCTACGCACAAAGCTGGCACAGCCTATATATTGAGTACTGTTGCTACAACATCTATTGAAGATGTGGCTAAGGAATCGAAAGGGCCACTTTTCTTTCAGATTTATGCTTGGCACGACCGAAAAATGGTCTACGATTTTATTGAACGCTGTAAGAAGGAAAACTACGATGGGTTGATGCTTGCAGTTGACCTTGCTTCTCTTGGCAAACGCGAACGCGATTTAAGAAACGGACATGGAAGACCAACCGTTTTGAGGAAGAACACAGCGCTTTCCGCTTTGAGTAAACCAACATGGCTCTTCAATTTTCTCACCAAACCCAAAATGCGCATGGCCAATATGGTCGAACACTTGCCGCATGGCGCAGATGCGTTGAAGGTGGTTGACTCGGTCAATCAGCAATTCAGTGCATCGGTTACTTGGGAAGACGCCAAAGAACTCCAAAAACTATGGGGCGGTAAGTTTATGCTGAAGGGTATTCAATCGGTTGAAGATGCCATTCTTGCTGCCGAAATGGGCGCAACAGGCATCATTCTTTCCAACCATGGTGGCCGCCAGTTAGATGGCGCACCCACAGGATTAGACCTCCTACCCGATGTAGTTAAAGCTGTAGGTCCGAACATTGAAGTAATTGTTGATGGTGGCATTCAACGTGGCTCGGATGTGATTAAAGCAATTGCACTTGGTGCTAGCAGCGTTCTTATTGGCCGCGCTTACCTCTACGGTTTGGCAGCAGGTGGCGAGGTTGGCGTAACCCGTACCTACGACATACTACGTGATGAAATGACTCGCGTAATGCAGTTGATTGGTTGCAGTTCTATTTCAGAACTTGGCCCACAACACATCAAACGGCATGTATAACTTATGACATTCTTGCACCTATGGTAGTTTCACATTGGTCTTCATGTTACATTATCCTTAATTTCAGCGTTCTCAAATCACTAAAAACCCCATGAAAAAAATTTTTACACTCTCAACGCTTCTTGCATTTGGAACACTAACCGCTAATGCCCAATGCGTAGAAGCACCAAAAAACCGAGTCCTATTGGTTGGTGACAGCTGGGCTTCGTTCATGAATGCCGATCAAACAATCACAAATGGTTTGAAAATTCTTGGTCATTCGGACAAGAAATTCACTTCCAGCGTTGTGATTGCGGAGAATGGCGCACAAACAGATGATTTTCTAACCCAAACAAAGCAAGATGCTATTCAGGCACTCATAGATGCCAATCCTAGCATCGATATGATTCACCTCAGTATTGGTGGAAATGATGTGATGGGAGATTGGAACATTAACTATACACAGCACCAAACAGATAGCATGCAAGCTTCTGTGGCGACTAGGTTAGAAGAAGTAATTGAGTTCCTTAAAAGTACACGACCTGGAATACGGGTTTTCTGGGCTGGTTATGCCTATCCTAACTTTGAAGAGGTGATAACTACATCAGGAGTTGGAAGCCTTCACCCTTTCTATGGTACTTGGGACGGCATGGGACAACCTACTTTCATACAGATAAACTCGCTTCTAAACGCCTTCTCTGATTCGGTTGCAGCCTATACTGATGCCGACCCACTAGTTGATTTTGTAAGGGCTCAAGCTATTTTGCAATATACGTATGGACAGTCCACACCTTTGGGAGTAGCTCCAGGTGGTACCTACCCTGCGTTTTCTCAACCTCTTCCATTAGGAGATCCTTCTTATCCTTCTCCAAAAGAGACCATGAGGTTGTATGCTGGAATCTTTACCGATTGTTTTCACCTTACTGCCGCTGCTTATGAGACAATGTTCGTATATCAAGGAGAGCATTTCTATCAGAATTATTTCATGGACGATATGTATGCGCTGTCTGAAGGCGGAAATATGGACGGGTCAGTATCTTCGGCTGGAGATGTTTCTTCTACCATTATGTTGGGAGAATCGGGAGGTAATGAAGTAGCCGCAGTTGTTTCTTTCAATACACAACAAATGGCAGACACCACCTTGGCTGGTGCAAGTATTTTTCTGCGAAGAGAGAGCATTACAGGTACAAATCCAATTGCCGCTAACGATGTTGTAGTAACCATGGTTAATGGAACACTGGGAACAACAGCCGAAGTTGAAGCGGTTGATTATGTTGATACTGGCGATGCATCTGGCGAGCCATGTAAGCACGGTTCTTTCAACAATAACGCGAAGGATGGTCACTGGTTACGTCTTGACCTTACAGCAGAAATGCTTGCCAACATCAGTGCCTCAGAACACATTCAGTTCATGATTTCTGTTCCAGGATTTACAGGTGGATCTATCACATTCAACGATGCATCTGATCCGTCAAAAGCACCTAAATTGAACTTGAAGTATGGCGAAGAACCATCTTCAGTTACTGAAATTCGCGCAGCAAAAGAATTGCCAGTTTATCCTATCCCAACTGTTGGACCACTTACGGTTGATGTAGCTACGAATTCGGTTCTATCTATTGATGTTATCAACGTGTTGGGTGCTGTGGTTTTAAGACCAATAGTTAGCAACAACAAAATTGACATCTCTTCTTTGCCAAATGGTTCTTACATCCTAAAAATCACAACAAAAGAAGGCGTTAGTGCAAAACGCATTATCAAGCGTTAAGCATTTAAACTTTTGAGTTCAAAAAAGCCCAGTCAGAAGATTCTGACTGGGCTTTTTAATTGTTGATTAACTGATTTTTACGAGTTTTCGTACGAGGCCATTTTCTCCTTGAATTCTTCAATGGCATCTGGAATATGGCTTGCCACCTCAAAAAAGGCTGACAATTTCTTCTCATCAATTTGCTTAACGATGGCACGCTCCAAACGGTAAACAGCCTTTAGAGCCACTTCGCGCTTTTCTTTTCCTTTTGGGGTGAGGCATACGTAAGACAAGCGTTTGTCTGCTCGATCCTTGTTTCGCAGTATAAATCCGTCTTCTTCCATTGATTTGAGAATGCGGCTTAAACTGTTTGGCTCCATGCCCAAACGTGGGGCAATTTTGGTTACTGGAGTTCCTTCTTCATCATTGATGGCAAGAAGAATGAAAGCCATGCTTACAGAAGCACCGTGCTCAACTGCCATTTCGTTGTAAAGTTTGGAAATCTGAAACCAAGAAGACCTCAACTGATAAATGACCAGCTGATCCGCTAATCGTAGAAATTCATCCATGCGCTAAATATAGGGTTGCAAGATAGCATGAATAGAATGTTTGATTTGACATTGATCAATTGGGTGGAAGAAAATGCCATAACTTGCGGCCATGATAAAGAAAACCTCGTTAGTCGTCCTCACTTTCGGAATGCTTATTCTCTTGTGGGGTTGCCCTTACAAATCGCAGGTAGCCTTAGGGCCTGCCGTAGAGAAGATTCAGTCTCAATACATTGGCTCGTGGGTGTCTGAAACAGATGTGGTTAGCGCAAATCCATCCTACTACGTTATAGCTAAGTATGATTCTGTTCGGTATTCCATTGAGCATTCTCAATACAATGATGAGGAAAAGAGTTACAGCACGAAGAGCTATGTGGCTCACACTACATCCATAGATGGTTTTGTTTTCATGCATTTGCTAGAATCTGGTACCGAGGAATTTCTCTTGCACCGATTGGTTCTTACTCCTTCAGGAATGACCCTTTTCGAAGTTACCGACAATATTGATGAGCAATTCGACTCATCAGAGAAGATGAAAGAATTTTTCAAGCAAAACATGCGCCTGAGCTTCTTCTACAACCGAGACGAAGTTGTGTTGGTTAGAAAGCCGAAGTAAGCTTCTTTTCTGAACCGATTAAGTTCCTATCGGCATCAAAGTATTGAATAAACAGCAACTGAGCCGCTGACCATTTTTGAGCTGAAAATTCGCTCGGATTACCGATTTCGACAATCAATCTTCCCATGGCATCAAACACCTTGATGGTGGCAACGCCCGTAAGCGCATGAAATTGTTCTTGAATACCAACCGCTACTAATGGCTCCGAAAGCGTGCTGCAGCCTTCGGCATTCGTTGCTTCTACTGAATAATGGCCAAACGAAGTAGGAATTAACTGCGATTGGTTCTCGCCTTGCAACAACTGCCCATCTACATACCATTGGTAGTGAGGATAATTACCTGAGGCTTCTAGCAAACCGTTGGTGTTGGTTATGCTTACGATTGGTGATGGATTCACTTCTACCTCCATCGTGGTTGGAAAAGAAAAAGCTTCTAAATGATTGAAAACAACTGCCTCCACATCATAAATTCCTTGGTTGTTCCACACAACACCAAGGCTAGATGAATCTGCGCTTGACCACACAATGTCTCCCAATTCAACATTCCAGCAGCCTCTCCCTCCTAGTGGAAAGTTGGTTATCTGAATAAAGACGGTATCTGATTGGCATGCTGGAGAAGAAACCAGCAACTGTGGTTGTGCCGGACGAATGTTCTCATATAAAAAGGAGATGATGCTATCTGTAATCGGATTCCAGTATTCAGTTGGGCCGCCCACCATCACGTTATTCACGTTCAAACCCCAAATGTTATGTCCGGTTGGAAACGTATTTAACTCGGCATTTCCTCCTAAATGATTGACACGAGCTGCAATGTTTTTAGAACCGAACACTTCTGGCATCAAGAACAGAGCGGTAAATGGGAAGCCATAATCGTAAGGAACAATGAGGTCGTCTGTACCATGGAAGAGCGTCATGGGAACAATCTCATCCTGCTGAATATAACTCGTATCCATAAGCGCACCCCAGAGATTGATAATGCCACGCACATTGGTTGTGTGCTGATACCCATTTCCAGCACAGTTTACGCATCCTAAATCGGGGTCTGCACCAAAGATTCCAGATTGAAATGTAGAAGCAGGCCGTTCATTATCATCTAAGAAAACGGCATGCATGGCAGAGAATCCGCCAGCACTTACGCCACCCACAAAAACGTAATTGGTATCGATACCGTATGTGCCCGAAAACTCCTTCAAATAACGAATGGCCGAACTGTAATCCTGTGCTGCACGATAAATGGCACGAACGGCACTTGAACTGCTCGCCACATTCATATTCATTCTGTAATTAATGCAGGCCGTTACATAGCCTTTCTTAGCCAAACTATCGCAGGTTGCCCAAACATCCTCATCATCCTTAGTACCGAAAAGGTAGCCGCCTCCATAAGCCAAAATTACCAATGGTCGCTTTTCCAATACATCACCTACAGGAAAGAAAATATCCATGGTCATGGCTTGGTTTACCGTGACATTCTCGGCTACATAAACAGCTGTAAGTGCTGGCGAATTTCCATACACAACGTCCTGTGAAACAGAAGATTGGAATATATTACTTAAATATCGTTCTGAAGTGCAGTTCTGTGCGAATATGTTGATGGAAATCAAAGTAAACACCGCAGATATGAAAGTTTGTGCTCGTAACATGGGATTGCTTCAGTCGTTCCTCCTTCGCAATGACGCGATTCTAATTTTTTAGTGCTGCCAAGATGTCCTCTGGCCTCGTTCTTAGTCTGTAATTGGTTGTAAGGTCGGAAAAAATCACTTTCCCATTCTCATCTAAAACAAAGGTGGTTGGTTTGGGCACATCGTTCTCGTATCCGAGCACCTGAAAACCAGCTGGCAGGCCGTTCTCTTGTAAAATTCCCAAGGTTTTTGCGGCACTGTTGTTTACATCAACGAAGAAATCGAAATCCATTCCTACTCGTTTAGCGTGGTTGCGACTTTTATCATGCGACTGCGGACTGATGAGCGTAATCTTCACGCCTAATTCCTTGAATTTAGTTTCAAAATCAGTCAGTTCTTTTACTTGGGCTGTGCAAATAGGGCACCAATTGCCACGATAGAAAAGCACCAACCGCTTTTGGCCTTTCCAATCATTCGAACTCAATTTTTTGCCATCGTAATCTTCCAATTCAATCGTTGGCAATTGTTTTCCTTCCTTGATTCGGTCCTTGCTTCTATCTCCAAGCTCTGAATACCATACCACATACGCTGCCCAACCAGATAAACAAATCATACCTAGAATAGGCCCGATAGAGGCTATTTGTTGGTCATAACTCTGAAATATGGCATACATAGTTGTTCCGAAAATGGACATACTGAAGCCCATCAATCCGGGCGATGTTCTTGGAACGCGCACTAAATACAATCGTGCGAAATACAACACGATGGTGGCAGCAGAAACGGTTACACTAAGCCAAATACTGCGATTAGCACCTTGCGTTATGGCAATTATTCCAATAACTGAAACAATAACCGCGTACGTGACCAACGCGGTAAGAAAGATGGATTTGAGTTTGTTTTCGAGGGATTCGCTCATGGGATAAAGGTAGCTGATTGGTCGCTATGCTCCTGATTATTGCACAGAGACGAATGCTCCTGATTTTCAAAAAGAATGCACAAAGATGCCCAGAGACCGTTTGTCACTCCTAATCAACCGCCACCCTCAGCACCGAACTGCCAACGCGTACGAGATAAAATCCAGCGCTCCATTCGGAAGTACGCACAGACAGCGAGTTACTCATGCTGCTCTCATACACCAACTTCCCAAAAAGGTCATACACAAGCACCGCTTGTTGTGCTGCTTGGTTGTCTTCAATTGAGAGATAGAAAGCATCAGAACATGGATTTGGGAATACACGCAACGCCACATCGTTGCTTGCAGACACTACGCTTGTAGGCGAAGCAGAAGCCACTTTTCGGATGGCATGATTACCATAATCGCCAATCACTACATTATTGTTATTGTCTAACGTAATTGCCGAAGGATTGGCAAACTGAGCCAACAGCGCAGGGCCATTATTACCACTATACCCAGGTACAAAACCACCAACACCAGCAAAGGCAGAGATGATACCAGATGCATCTATTTTCCTAATCATATTATGAGCCGATTCGCATACGTAGATAACTCCAGCGGCATCTACCACCAAACCATACGGATATAAAAGTTGTGCGTTGATGGCTGGTCCGCCATCTCCCGAACTACCAAAATTTCCTGTTCCAGCAACGGTTGTAAGTATACCCGAAGTATTGATTTTTCTAATTCTAAATCCTCCAAATTCGCTAAAGAATAAATTGCCATTGGCATCCATAAAAACAGCTGCCGGAGAATTTACCATTGAAGTAGCAGCTACAACGCCTTCACCGCCATAGCCCGGATTTCCAGAACCATCGCCCGCCACGGTAGTAATAATTCCTGCACCATCTATTTTTCGGATGTTGTGATAGGTTTGATTAGCCAGATAAACATTGCCAAGAGGGTCTAAGCAAATGCCGCTTACAAAACCAAGCTCGGCATTAATGGCCAAACCACCATCGCCACTATATCCTTCATCTCCATTTCCTGCAATGGTATTGATGTTGCCAAGAGCATCAACTTTTCTAATTCTAAAGTTGTCTGCATCGCTGAGATAAATATTACCAGCATTATCCACCGCAACTGCTGCCACTCTATTCATTTGAGCGTTTGTGGCTATGCCTCCATCGCCACTAAAACCCATTACTCCAGTTCCTGCAACGGTAGATATGTATCCATTGGCGTCTATTTTACGCACCACATGGTTGTAATCTTCGGCTATGAACAAGTTGCCTGATTGATCATAAGCAATCTGATTCGGATTCCTTAAAAGTGCGTTAACGGCAAGACCACCATCTCCCGCATATCCTTCTGTTCCATTACCCGCTATCGTTGTAATGGTTTGAGCCTGAACCGTAAGAGAATACACCAATATCAGTGCGATAAAAAACAGCTTGTTCATAGTCTAAAGAGCCTTAATAGTGTATTGAATTATACCCTATTTAATTGCTCAAAAGTATTCATTTTCAAAGGTGAAAATCCAATAGAAAGGTGCTTCTCAAAACCAAAAAAGCCCAACCGAATTAGTTGGGCTTTCTTGTTTGTTTCCGCAGCAATTATCAAGGGCGTGTCGATCTATTCTCGCTTGGCTTGGTAGCTGGTTTTCCTGTTGGTTTTGTTGTAGGTCTCGTTACGGGCTTAGCTGGTGCCACCGCATTGGGTGTTGATTTTGTTGCTGGAGCAGCACTTGGCGCTTGACGCGTTGGTGCTTCGTCCTTTGCCCCACTTGGTTTTGCTGGAGCAGTTTGTGCCGGACTCGTACGCGGCTGTGTTGCGGGCTGTGTACTTGGTACTCTGCTTGGCTCGGCAGCAGGTTTAGCGTTTTGGTTTTGCGGCTGTGTAACGCGCGTATCCGTTGGTCGGGTGTACTGATCTTGCTTAACAGACGTTGGCGTACTTGCAGGCTGTCTACCATAAGGGTCGGCAGCAGGCGTAGTTGGTTTTGTTTGTACATCACCAACCTTGCTTGGTACAGGGTCTTTGCTCAAATCAATCTTTGGTTTGCCAGTTGCATCTGTGGCTTGCTTGGTAGTGGTTGGCACCGAAACCTTGGTTCCTTGTGTTTCGCCACTCGCTGGCTTCCAATCTGACTGAACAGGACGCGCATTTGTTTTGGTTTCTGTTTGCTTTTCGGTTGTAGCAGGTTTTACCGGAGAAGATTTCTCACGCTGAACAATCAAATCTTGCTTGTTCACCATTCCTTGGTTTCGCGTTTCAAACGTTTGCTCTGGCTTCTTTGCCTGATAATCTCCTCTATGCTGAGATTGCTGCAACACCACCGCACGGCTGCTATGTCTGTGCGTTACGTAGGTATAGGTAACGGTAGAATGATGGTGCACATGCACGTGATTCATGTAGTAGTAAGTCGGATACGGATTCCACGGATTGTAATACGTTGGATAATAACCCCAGTAATAAGGCGAGTACCATGGATTGTAGCGTGGTCCCCACAAATACACATATACCACAGGTGGCTGCTGGTAATATGGCTCAATAATGTAGTTGGAGCCGTACATATATACGTCTCCCACCACTTGCACACGTGTTTCTCCGCTCTTGTCTTTTTCTACATCAATGGTGGCCACATCCTGAAATTGGTCTGGCCCAATTACCGCTTGAATGGTAATCACATACGTGCCATCTTTAGACACTTCTACCACACGCAAATAATCTACTTGATTATCGCCATTAAGGTCGAGGTTAGATAGCTTCGACTCTGGGTCGTTCAGCTTTCGTTCAAAATCTTGAAGATCTTCGCACACACCAAAAAGCGAAGCCACAGCCTTAAGGTCGAGGTTGTCGCTAATGTCTGTACTAGTGGCTTCTACCGTAGTTACATCCTGTGCATGAATGCTGCCAATTGACAAGCAAAGCAGCACGATAAAAGAAAGCGTATTTGTTAGTGGTCTCATTGTACTAGGGTATTAGGTTTATAACTTGCCTAAGTTAGTACAACAATCGCGCCTAACCCGAAGTAAGGCAAAACAAAGGTGCTATCTTAACTTACTAGGTTTTTTTGAAACCTAGTAAGTTTCTCATGGAAAATGCATCTAATTTTTGAACGCGCATGACCATTTGCTCATAAGAATAGGACATAAAATGGCCACAGAAACACTGAAGGCACAGAAGTTTCACGGAATTTTCCTGTGAAAATCCACGCCTGAATGACCTAGTCGGGCAGGTCTGTTTCTGTGTCCAATAAATGTCTTTTCCTCTTAGAGATTAAGATGCGTTTGCCCTCTTAGGTTTCCCATGCCAAGCTACCCCCCAATCATCAACAAAAAATCTTCCTCCGAAATAATCGGAATACCCAGCTCTTCAGCCTTTTGCAGTTTAGATGGGCCCATTTTATCACCTGCTAGTACGTAGTCTGTTTTCTTAGAAATGGAGCTGATGTTCTTGCCGCCATGTTGTTCTACGGCTGCTTTAATCTCGTCTCTACTAAATTGAGAGAACACACCCGAAACCACAAATGACTTTCCTTCCAATACATTAGAGGTCAATTCGTTGCTTTCAGCTACTTCCAATTGCAATCCATGTTCTTTCAAACGCTGAATGATGCGCTGATTGCGTTCGTCTGCAAAGAATTTGAGCACGCTTTCGGCTATCCTACCTCCTATTTCATCTACGGCAATAAGCTCTTCTTCGGAGGCCGCCATCAGTGCATCTATGTTCTTAAAGTGCTTGGCGAGTTTCTTGGCTACGGTTTCACCCACAAACCGAATTCCAATGCCAAACAACACACGTGGAAAGGCAATGGCTTTGGAAGCTTCGATACCGTTAATGAGCTTTTGAGTACTCACATCCGCCATGCGGTCTAAGGCAATCACTTGGTCGTAGGTGAGTTCGTACAAGTCGGCAACGTTCGTAATCAAGCCCGCTTCGTACAGTTGGTCGATGGTCTCCGCTCCCAATCCATCAATGTTCATGGCTTTGCGCGAGATAAAATGCTCCATCCGCCCTTTAATCTGTGGCGGACAGCCCAATTCATTCGGACAGAAATGCTTGGCTTCGTCTTCGCTACGCACCAACTCGGTAGCGCATTCTGGGCAAGTTTGAATGTACTGGACAGGAACCGCATTTGCAGCACGCTGCGCCACATCAACCCCAACTATTTTGGGAATAATCTCTCCTCCTTTCTCCACCTGCACCATATCGCCCGAATGAAGGTCAAGTTTGGCTATTTGGTCGGCATTGTGCAACGAAGCCCGCTTAACGGTTGTTCCTGCCAGCAGCACAGGCTCTAAGTTGGCAACGGGCGTAATGGCGCCTGTTCTTCCTACCTGGTAAGTCACTTCGTTCAGGCGCGTAATGGCTTGTTCTGAAGCAAACTTGTAGGCAATTGCCCATCGTGGAGATTTGGCCGTAAAGCCCAACTCATCTTGGTCATCTAAGCTATTGACCTTGATGACCACGCCATCGATCTCAAAACCAAGGTTGTGGCGCTCTGTGTCCCACTTCTCCAAAAAGGCAAACACTTCTTCGGCACTCTTGCACAAGCGCATGTGCTCCGAAACCTTGAAGCCCCATTCCTTCAGCTTCAACAGCCCATCGTAATGCGTATCTGCAATGCGCTCATCGGCCATGGCAGCATACAGGAAGCAATCCAGGCCACGAGAGGCCACAACGGCACTGTCTTGCGATTTAAGCGTGCCAGAGGCCGTATTCCGTGGATTGGCATACAACGGTTCTCCAATCTCTTCGCGGTCGCGGTTCAGCTGATCAAACTTATCACGAGGGAAATACACCTCGCCCCGTACTTCAAACTCCTTCGGAAATTCGTTTCCTTTTGCTTGCAACGGCAAACTGCGGATGGTTCGAATGTTGGCCGTTATCTCATCGCCCTGAACGCCATCTCCTCGTGTAATGGCCTGCGTCATTTTACCATCCGCATAGCGAATGCCGATAGCAACACCATCGAATTTGAGTTCGCACACGTACTCCACTTCGCGTTCTAACGCCTTGGTGATGCGCGCCATGAACTCCTGCATTTCCTCTTTGCTATAGCTATTACCCAACGACATCATCGGGTATTGGTGCTTCACCGTTGGAAAATCTTTTGTGACCGTTCCTCCTACTCGTTGGCTCGGACTTTCTGAACTTAGAAGTTCTGGAAATTGCGCTTCCAACGCCATCAGTTCTTCCAACTTCTTATCAAACTCAAAGTCAGAAATAGACGGCTCGCTAAGCACGTAATACTTGTGGTTGTGGGCGTTGAGTTCGGTGGTAAGCTCCGCAATGCGTGCTTGTGCTTGTTGGTTGGTCATATTACTTCTAATGCTATATTATTCGTAAGACCTTCAAGGTTTTGAAAACCTTGAAGGTCTTTATGCAACGCACATTTTTCCTTTTCCCCTTTTACCTCTTTACGCAGTAAGCAAACCTATCCTTCCCACTTAAATCTTTCACAATTCGAATATCGGAATAACCTTTTTGCGCCATTAACTCAATCATTTCTTGCCCGTATTGCTCGTTGAATTCGAAGTAAAACTTACCCCCTTTCTCCAACGCATGCTGACCAATATCTAGCATCTTACGATAGAACAATAATGGGTCTTCATCGGCAATAAAAAGCGCCAAATGTGGCTCATGCACCAACACATTTTCTTTTATCTTATCAGCCTCTTTTTCAGCGATGTATGGAGGGTTACTTACAATGATGTGATAAGTTGCGAGTTGCGAATTGCGAGTTGTGAGAAGGTCTAGTTGATGGAAGTTGATTTCGAGGTTATTTCTTTGAGCATTTTCCTTTGCTACTATGAGTGCGTCTTCGTCCACCTCCACGGCATCTACCTTCCAAGCTGGGGCTTTGCTTTTAAGTGCAATGGGAATGCAGCCGCTGCCTGTGCCGAGGTCGATAACGTTGAGCGGTTTACTGGTGTCATTCTCTCTCAATACCAACTCGCATAACTCTTCTGTTTCTGGGCGTGGAATAAGCACGCGGTTATCAACCTTCAGCTTACAACCATAAAATTCCACCTCGCCAATGATGTATTGGTACGGTTCGCTTTCTGCTAGTCGTTCCAACACAGGAATAATCAGGTTGAGATTGCTTTCGGTAAGCGTGGGAGCATCGCTATCCATCTTGTTTGCATCAAGATTCAAGGTGTCTTGGAGCGTCCAACGGCAGAGGGCATCCACCTCCTCTTCCTCATACATATCGTTCAACTGCTGCCTAAATAATTCTTTAAGCGAACGCAGCGTATTGTGCTTGGGCAATAACATACGGCAAATGTATTGGTTCAAAAGCACTAAATCCGAAATGAAATAAGCACGAAAATGCGTTATGATAGCTTGACTTCTCAAGCACTAACCTGTTACCCTTGCTCCCGCTTCAACTCCAAATAAAGCTGTTCCACCTTTTCGCGTGCCCAAGGTGTTTTGCGCAGAAACTGTAGGCTCGATTTAATGGATGGGTCGTAGTTAAAACAGCGAATGTCAATGACATAACCCATTTCCTCCCAACCGTAATGGATAACTAGCGCTTCTAGCATATCTATCAGCTTTACGCCATGCAGCGGGTTATTAGCTTGTTCTTCTTTTGGCTTTTCCATTCGTCTTAATCCAATAGGCTAATGCGTACCTTTTTCGTCTTTAGTCGGCTGTTGTTAAGCAGCTTAATCAGGTCAGTTGATTTAGAACGCGGCACAGACACAAAGGCGCAATCCTGCTTTAGTTCAATCATACCCAATTCGTCTTTGTTCAAGTTGCCCTGCTTGAAAAACAGCCCTGCAATATCTCCTTTAGATATTTTGTCCTTGCGCCCACCAGAGATATAAAGCGTTTCCCAGTCTTTGCCCAAACTCTGCTTGCTTGGCGCCAACGTAATCTCCTCTGCCCCTTTGATGAATACAGGAAGTTCTTCTCGTTCCCATTTGAGCACATAAGCGGTACCCTCGGTGTTCATGCGGGCTGTGCGTCCGTTACGATGCACAAACTCATCTGGCCGTGGTGGCAACTGGTAATGAATAATGAAATCCAATTCAGGCACATCAATTCCTCTAGCCGCCAAATCGGTGGCAAGCAGTAAACGGTGCGTGCCATTTCTAAACTTAATAAGGGCTCGTTCACGGTCTATTTGTTCTAAGCCACCGTAAAAACACACATGGTCGATGTGGTTCTTGTGCAGGTGATTACTAATCATGTCAATACTATCCTTCAGGTTGCAGAACACAATGCCATTCTTCGGTCCAATGTGTTGCAGCAGTTTTACCAAGGTTTCCAGCTTGTCCTCGGTTGGAGAAACCACCAGCTTCAACGCCAACTGCAACTCCGTGCTTTGCAAAAAGTTGAGGTGCTTGGCATCCCGAATCCCAACAAATGCGGGAATCTTCACTTTCTGCGTGGCAGAGGTCAGTACCTTCGTTTCCACGTTTGGCAACGATTCAATAATCTCCTTCATTTCGTTCGAAAAACCAATTTCTAACGATTTATCGTACTCGTCTAGCACCAAGGTTTTGATGTAGCGCGTGGCAACATTCTTTCTTCTGATATGGTCGGCAACTCTACCCGGTGTACCAATCAAAATAGCAGGCGGATGTTTCAGTTCCAACTTGTCTTTTGAGCCTGACACGCCACCATACACTGCATTGGTTTTATAGCCGCTTCCCATTTCCCTCACCACCTGCTCAATCTGAATAGCAAGTTCTCTGGAAGGAACGAGAATAAGCACCTGAACTTCGTCCAATTCTGAATCCAATGCTGCAATAATCGGCAGCAGAAATGCCAAGGTTTTACCTGTTCCTGTTGGAGAAAGAAGTACCACTTCGGCATGTGTACTAATAGCCGTATGCGCCTCTTCTTGCATGGCATTCAATGCCGTAATTCCAAGCTTAGCTAAAATCGCATCTTGGTTTTTGTTCTGTTCTGCCATGGGGTCAAAGGTCTAGCTTTAGAATTTGAGAAAGAGTTGCGGCAAGAAGGAGTTGCTGACAAGGATTAGTTACGATTTTAGAATTCGGATTTTAGATTACGTGCTGACTCCCTGATTTGCTAATTGCCTAATTAGCTAATTGGTACTTTCGCAGCTTCTAAAAGAAACAAGTATGAGTTACGATTTGATAGTAGTTGGTAGTGGTCCTGGAGGATATGTTGCAGCCATTCGCGCTTCGCAATTGGGCCTAAAAGTGGGCGTAGTAGAACGTTCGGAGTTGGGAGGAATTTGCCTCAATTGGGGCTGCATTCCAACCAAAGCATTGCTAAAAAGCGCAAATGTGTTTGAATACATCAACCATGCAAGCGATTACGGAATTACCGTTGGCGATAGCAAAGCTGACATCAGCGAAATGGTTAAACGTAGCCGTGGTGTAGCAGAAGGCATGAGCAAAGGAATTCAATTCCTATTCAAGAAGAACAAGATTGACCATATCGAAGGTTTCGGAAAACTGAAAAACGGAACTACGGTTGAAGTAACCGATGCCGATGGCAAGAAGTCAGACGTAACAGCTAAGAATGTGATTCTCGCCTTGGGCGCTCGCAGCCGCGAACTTGCGAACCTAAAGCAAGACGGAAAGAAGATTATCGGCTACCGCGAAGCGATGGTACTTGACAAACAACCGAAGAAGATGGTTGTGGTTGGTTCTGGTGCCATTGGCGTGGAGTTCGCTTACTTCTACAACGCCATTGGCACAGAAGTAACTATTGTAGAATACCTTCCGAATATCGTTCCTGTAGAGGATGAAGAAGTCAGCAAGCAGCTTGGTCGTTCCTTCAAAAAATCGGGCATCAGCATCATGACCGAAAGCTCGGTGGAGAAGGTTGATACATCTGGGACTGGATGTAAAGTAACCGTGAAGACCAAGAAAGGCGAAGAAGTAATTGAATGCGATATCGTGCTTTCGGCAGTTGGTATTCAAGCCAATGTGGAAGGTTGCGGATTGGAAGATGTGGGCGTTATCGTTGATGGCGGCCGTATCAAGGTGGATGAATTCTATGCCACCAACATTCCAAACGTATTTGCCATTGGCGATTGCATTCCTGGACCAGCCTTGGCCCACGTGGCAAGTGCGGAAGGAATCATCTGTGTAGAGAAAATTGCTGGAAAAAATCCAGAACCATTGGATTACGGAAACATCCCAGGTTGCACGTACTGCTCACCAGAAGTGGCTTCTGTAGGTTATACCGAAGCAAAAGCGAAAGAAGCAGGTTATGAAATTAAGGTAGGCAAATTCCCATTCTCAGCTTCAGGCAAAGCGAGTGCGGCTGGCGCGAAAGACGGTTTCGTGAAGCTAATCTTCGATGCCAAGTATGGAGAACTCCTTGGTGGACACATGATTGGAGCAAACGTTACCGAGATGATTGCAGAAATCGTGGCTGTGCGCAAGTTAGAAACCACTGGACATGAGCTAATCAAAACGGTTCACCCTCACCCTACAATGAGCGAAGCCATCATGGAAGCAGCAGCTGCTGCTTATGATGAGGTGATTCATTTGTAGGTTAAATAGATGTATTCTAACAAAAAGGCCGTCATATTAGACGGCTTTTTCTGTTATTTACCCGCTCAAAAAGTTTAATGAAGCTTAGCTCAACCATCTACCAAACCCTGTTATCAATATACAAGGTAGCACCTTTTCAAGGTACTTGGGCACATTTACTGCGGTTATTACCCATAAATTTCGATAGATTTTATCAGGATCTTCATTTCAATGGCACCTCAATAGTGCATTCAAAAAGCGGTAGCTTTCAAATTAATCATCGTGGTTCCAGTATTGAAAATCAAATTTTCTGGAAGGGTCTGCACCATTCCTTCGAAGAGGACACAATTTGGATGTGGGAACTGCTTTGCAAACAGTCGGGGGTAATATTGGATATTGGAGCGAACACTGGTGTTTACTCACTCATTGCTAAAGCGGAGAACCCAAAGTCTAGGGTAATAGCATTTGAACCTTCCCGAAAGATGTACCCAGAGTTACTTGCGAGTGTCGGTTTAAATAATTTTGATATCGAATGTGAGAAGATTGCGCTAAGTAATTCTAGTGGAAATAAAATATTTTTTGATTCAAAAACTACCAATTTCCCTTCAAGCGGTTCACTCAGTGCCGCAAAATTGAAGGATGAAACATCAAACCTTGAGGAAATCGTAGAGTATTCGGTTCAGTGCTCTACGCTTGATCGTTATTTGACGGAGAAGAATGTTAAACAGGTCGATTTGATTAAAATCGACATTGAACTTCATGAACCCGAATTTTTTGAAGGATTTAAAAGCCTTCAAAGGTTTAGACCGACAATAATTGTTGAAATTCTTACAGAAGACATTGCTAATAGATTGAAAACAATTGTTGACATGACGGATTATCGGTTATTTCGATTAGTGGGGATTAACAAAATGGTCGAATTGAGTGAGTTTTCTACAGACCCTAATCATGTAAATCATTTGCTTCTTCCAAGAGAGAAGGCTCTACCAACTTACAGTGAATAGCCTAAGTACTTTTCCTGTTTCGTCTATAGGTTGGTAGCTAAATTCTAAACAATAATTGAGGTAATTCATTATGTGTGGCATTGCAGGGTTTTATTCGCTGAAGGGGTTTGCTGCGGCAAGCCCTTATGCTAAAAAGCTGGATGCCGCCATTGCCACCATGGCGCTGCGCGGACCAGATGGAAACGGGAAATACATCGAAGGAAGTGCGGCATTAGTACATGCTCGTCTTGCAATCATTGACACATCATCGTCTGCCAATCAGCCATTTTTAGATAGTTCTGGCAGATATTCAATTGTATTCAACGGGGAGATATTCAACTACAAAGAGATTGAAGCGCAACTGACCAATTTCAAACCAAGAACCTCTTCTGATACCGAAATTCTTTTACAAGGATTTATAGAATGGGGCGAAAACGTGCTCAATAAACTCAATGGCTTTTTCGCCTTTGCCATTCACGATAAGGAAACTGACGAGCTCTTTTTGGCGAGAGACCGAATGGGCATTAAACCATTGTTGGTTTACCAAGATGAGAATGCATTGGTCTTTGGTAGCGAAATGAAGTCGTTGATGGCGTTTGGCATTCCGAAAGTGATTGACAAAAACTCTCAATTCCTGTATCATCAATTCAACTACACTCCTTTCCCAGAAACGATTTTCAAGAATGTGGTTGAGTTGGAGCCTGGGAGCTTCTTGAAAATTGTAAATCGTAAATCGTCAATCGTAAATCATCAATCCTACTGGACCATTCCAAAACCAACTGCTCCCAAAACCAAACTTTCTTACGAGCAAGCACAACAGAAACTTCGTGAACTGATGGAGAAATCTGTCCAAAGAAGGATGATTTCGGATGTTCCATTGGGTTCATTTTTAAGTGGAGGAATTGACAGTTCCATCATCGCAACGCTGGCCGCTAGACAAACCGACAAACTCAACACGTTCTCCATCGGATATGCCGATGAGCCCTTGTTTGACGAAACGCATTACGCAGAAGCGGTTGCCAAGAACATAGGTTCTAACCACACAGTTTTCAAGCTTACGAATGATGATTTGTATGCCGATTTGCATGATGTATTGAATTACATCGACAGGCCATTTGCAGATTCCTCTGCCCTACCCGTTCACATTCTTTGCAGACACACAAGAAAGCACGTGACTGTTGCCCTTTCGGGCGATGGTGCCGATGAATTGTTTTCAGGTTACAACAAACATGCAGCCGAGTTCAGAGCACGAAATCTTGGACTGAAAGAACAATTGGTTACTGCCCTAAAACCACTTTGGTTTCTGCTACCTGCTTCAAGGAATTCAAGTCATGGAAATGCCGTTCGTCAATTGCAGAAGTTCAGTGAGTGTGTTTCGCTTGGAGCCAAGGACCGTTATTGGAATTGGGCGAGTTTCTGGTCTGCTGACCAAGTTGATAAGTTGATAAGAGATAAAGTTGATAAGGTTGAACAGGAAAAAAGAAAGTCTGGGTTAACTGTAGGTTTGGGGACAACAAACGACCTTGACGAAGTTCTCTACACCGACCTCCATCAAGTACTAAGAAACGACATGCTTACCAAAGTTGACCTGATGAGCATGGCCAACAGTTTGGAAGTACGAGTACCATTTCTCGACCATGAAATCGTTGAATTTGCTTGTTCTCTTCCTGAGAAATACAAGATTACTTCTACTATCCGAAAACGAATTTTACAGGAAACGTTCAGACCTGACTTGCCAGAAATGCTTTTCAAAAGACCAAAACACGGTTTTGAAGTGCCGTTGCTTAATTGGTTCAAAGGAGAATTGAACGGTCTGATAAAAGAAGACCTTTTAAGTAAAAAACTGATTGAAGAACAGCGAATTTTCAATTGGCCGGCAATTCAATCGCTTCTTAACAAATTACAGTCAAACGATCCTGGCGATTCAGCTACGCATATTTGGAATTTAATCGTGTTTCAAACGTGGTGGAAAAAGTATATTCGCCACTGACCTATGCCAAGAATCCTCAGAATAGCCAACCGCTTTAACCTAGGCGGGCCAACATTTAATGTGGCCTATTTGACAAAATATCTCCCTGACGATTACGAAACGTTATTGATTGGAGGTGATAAGGAAGAAAATGAAGCGAGTTCAAGTCATATCCTATCTGATTTAGGAATTACTCCCGTTATCGTTCCTGAAATGCAACGAGAGATTAGCCTTGGAGTTGATATGGCGGCCTATCGTGCTATTGAAAAAATCATTGACGATTTCAATCCAGATATCGTCCATACACACGCTTCAAAGCCAGGAGCAATTGGAAGGTTGGCAGCGCATAACAGAAAGGTTCCTGTTATTGTACACACTTTTCATGGTCACTACTTCCACTCCTATTTTGGAAAGTTAAAGACCAACATGTTCAAGCAAATTGAGCGGTCATTGGCCAAACGCACATCCAAAATTATTGCCATCAGTGATATTCAGAAGCACGAGTTATCGATTGAACATAAAATTGCTCCCCCAGATAAGTTTGAAGTGATTCCCTTAGGATTCGACTTAGATAGATTTAGAACAGACACAGACTCAAAACGAACAGCTTTTCGAAAGGAATTCAATATTCAGGAATATGAAGTTGCTATTGGGATTATTGGCCGTTTGGTAGATGTAAAAGACCACAAGTATTTTCTCAGATTGGTAAAAAATGTACTGGATAAAACATCCAAAAAAGTCCGCTTTTTCATCGTTGGAGATGGCGAAATGCGACAAGAGCTAGAAGCATATTGCACCGAATTGAACATCCAATTCAATGCTTTTCCAGCTTATCAACCTTCCAGCGCACCGCTTACCTTCTGTTCTTGGAGAACCGATATTGACCAGATTAATGCTGGATTGGATGTAGTAGTCTTAACGTCCAAAAACGAAGGAACCCCAGTTAGCCTTATCGAAGCACAAGCAAGCGGAACGCCTGTTATTTCGACAAACGTTGGTGGCGTTGAAAACGTGGTAGAACATGGAAAAACAGGACTTTTAGCTGAGTTTTCCGATGAAGCAAAAATGACCGAACACCTTCTTACTCTCATTGAAGATGAAAATCTGAGAATACTGATGTCAAAAAACGGATGGGAGCATGTGGGTGAGCGTTTCCACTATACCCAATTGACAAATAATATGGACAGGCTTTATCGTTCCCTACTAAACCAAGGCCAATTTTGAACTTAATCTTGGATAATTCGATTAATTTTGCACAAACCCATACATTGAATGCGGATTAGGGTACTATTCTTATTACTTCTTGTTTCATTAAGCTCTTGCGATAAGTACCTGAATAGAAGCCTCATGCTTCGTACAGGAAAGGATTATCCGTATTCAACCTTTCCCGAGGTTCAAGACAAAGAGTACCGACTGGCAGCTGATGACAGAATTGCTGTTCGAATGTTCACCAATGATGGTTCAGGACTCATCAACGTGGCGGCCGGAAGCAACGTAATGGTCGGAGGCGGCACAACACTTGATATAAAAATTGAATCAGACGGATTTTCTAAACTCCCCTTATTTGGCCGTCTATACTTAGAAGGATTGACCATCCGACAAGCAGAAATGCTCATCGAAGACAAATTCTCAGAATTCTACAATAACCCTTTTGTCCTTTTGGAAGTAAGCAACAAACGGGTGATGATTTTTGCTGGAAGCAACACCTCTGTTGTTACTCTCGAAAATGATAATACCACGCTTTTTGAAGTATTAGCAATGACAGGTGGCGTACCAGAAGAGGGCAAAGCAGATAGGATTAAACTTATTAGAGGAGAACTAAAAAACCCAGAGGTTTATCTGATTGACCTTTCGACTCTTTATGGTATGAAAAACGCAAACCTTGTTCTTCAAGCAAACGATATTATTTATATCGAAACAAGGAAGGGGCACGTACGAAAAGTATTACTTGAAATTGCGCCATATCTGGCAATACTTACCACCATCACCAGCACCATTGCCATCGTAACACAAGTAAGAGCCATTGGAAAGTGATAACAAAAAAATATCAGGAATAAACGATGAGTTCGACCTTGGACTGCTCATCTCGATAATCAGAAGCAGTCTTCTGCCTACGCTTCTGATTTTTGGAACCTTTGCGCTAGGAGCTTACTTCTATCTAAAGTATACACAGCCAGTTTATCTTTCTGAAGCTACTGTTCAATTGGGTCAAGATTCAAGAACAAATGCGCTTCTGCAATCTACCAATATTCATGAACAAACCATTCATCAGGAGATTGAGTTGCTTCGCTCACCTGTTTCTATTGGTGAATCATTATCCAAATTACCGTTGGATGTTAGTTACATGGTAAAAGGAGAAATTCTTAGTTCCGAACTATACAAAACATGTCCTTTTAAGATTTACTACGAAGTACTTAATCCTGCCATTTACAAACAAGAAATAGCCTTTCATTTCAACGATAATTACGGATTTAGTATTGAGTATTCTGTTAATGGTCAGTTGGTCGGGTTGGAAGGCACTCTCTTGGACACAATCAAAACCAATGACATCAAGCTAAAGGTTTCAATTCTTGACTATCAACGAATTTTGGAAAATCAAAACACGCAGGAAAATCAATTTTTTGTAATTCTGAATAGTCCCGAACAGATTCTTAACACTTACCAATCAAAATTAACGGTTGACATTCTTAACGATTTTGCCAAAACGATTAACATAAAACTTAGAGATAATAACGCCCGAAAGGCTCAAGAAATCGTCAACACAGTTTCGAAAGATTTCATAAGCAATGACGTAGTGAGAAAGCAGGAATCTGCCAACAGCATCCTTCAATTCATTGACGAACAATTAGCCAAGATTTACGACCGGTTGTATGAGTCTGAGACTACCATTCAACAATTTAGAAAAGACCATCAAATTGATGATTCTAAAGGTTACGAACTGCAAAAATTACCATCGGTTGATTCAAGAGTAGAAACTCTAGAGGATGAGTTAATAAGCCTTGGCGTAGAACACAAGGTTTTGTCTGAGGTAGAAACGGAAATCAATGAAAATAAAAACCTTGATGTTTACCGGCTGGTCTCGCTTTTAGCAGGTTCTGAATACGAGGGTATCATCGCCAAGTCGCTAACAAACCTGCAAGAACTCCTACTTCAAAAGGAACAAATGCTGTACGTGGTCAAAGAAGGAAGTGATCAGGTAAAAGCGCTTACATATCAAATTGATATTCAGAAAAAGTTAATCGTAGAAAGTTTGACATCTGTTAGGCTCAACATCGATAGCCAAATCGATCAGATTACTAAGCAACTGAACATTTATAACATTCGATCTAGAGATAAAGGGCAAAATTATGACCAGATTGAGTATTCAAGACTACTCAGAATTGCGAAGGTTAACGAAAGCTTTTACAACACGCTGGTTGACAGAAAAGCAGAGTACTCAATATCTAAGGCTGGGTATGTTTCGACCAATCGGATTCTAAGAGAAGCAAGCGAACCAGTTTCGCCAATTTTCCCAGATAAAAACGGAGTGATTACGATTTGTTTTTTGGCGGCCTTACTGTTGAGTATATCTATTATTCTTATACGTTATCTGTTGTTCAACGACATCATGACTGTTAGAGATATTGCAAGACACAGCTCAGTATCCATTCTTGGTGTGGTACCCAAGTATAAAAAAGACATCCCCAACTCTCAACTCCTTGTAGACAAGAATCCGAAGTCAATGATTTCTGAATCATTCCGAGCCTTGAGGTCTAACCTAAAGTACATCATCACGTATGGTGAAGGCCCAAAAGTGATTTCAATTACTTCAACCATTTCTGGCGAGGGAAAAACCTTTGTTGCTATTAACCTTGGTGGTATCATTGCTTACACAGGAAGCAAGGTTATCATCCTTGACCTTGACATGAGGAAGCCGAAAATTCACCTTGGTTTCAATGTTGAAAATGACCTTGGCATGAGTACTTTACTAATTGGGCAAGATCAAGTTGCAAGTTGCATCCGATCAAGTGCTTTGGACAACCTTGATTTCATTACAGCAGGACCAATACCTCCTAACCCATCCGAGTTGATTCTAAACAAACGAATGGATTTGATCTTAGATGAATTGAAGACCAGATATGACTATATCATTATTGACAATCCGCCATGTGGATTGGTAACCGATGGTATTGAAAACATGCAGAAGGCAGATTATCCAATTTATATTTGCCGTTCGAACTATTCTAAAAAGCCGTTTGTTGAAAACATAAACAGGCTAATAACAGATAACAACATCAAAAACCTTTGTGTTGTACTTAATGGATTGGAACATCAAAATTCTAAATACGGCTATGGTTATGGATATGGCTATGGTTACGGATATGGTTACGGATATGGTTACGGATATGGTTACGGATATGGTTATTATGAAGAAGATAGTGAAATTGAAAATGGAAATTTCATTCAGCGATTTCTAAACAGGTAAGACAGTTTGCTTATGAAGCTAATTTCAACAGAACTCGAAGGACTTTCCATTATTGAACCAGCTGTCTATACAGATGCGCGTGGTTACTTTATGGAAGGGTTTAACAAGCATAAGATGAACAAACTTGGCTTAGATATAAATGTGGTTCAAACCAATATATCCGAATCATCTAAAGATGTTGTAAGGGGGTTGCATTTCCAAAATCCTCCATTTGGACAAGGCAAATTGATTAGAGTTTTAAAAGGTGCAGTTTTGGATGTTGCTGTTGACCTGAGAAAAGAATCTCCAACTTACGGCCAGCATTTCTCCATCGAATTATCTGAGGAGAATAAGCTCGCGTTGTGGATTCCAGTTGGTTTTGCGCACGGTTTTACTACCCTTATGGATAATACGCTCTTTTATTACGATTGCTCTGAAACCTACCACAAGGAATCTGAAGGCAGTTTGAGGTGGAATGACCCAAAGTTGAATATTGATTGGGGAGTAGAAAATCCGATTTTGTCGGATAAAGACGCAAGTGCACCTTTGTTTAAAGACTTCAAATCTCAGTTTTAGTAGTTTAAACGTATGTTAAAATTGACCTCCGACCAAGTTCTTTGGATATATGTTGCATTTACAATATGCGCCACGCTTTTCTCTTTTCTTATAAATGGGTTGTTTCTTAAATTCTCGAGAACACTTGGTGTAAAAGACCAAACGGAAAGCATGGTAAGATGGAGTACTTCAAAACCAGCATTTGGTGGAATCTCCTTCTATATAATGTTCCTATTTGCAATAGCGTGTTATTCCATCCTTTTTGAAGCAGTTACACTGGACAAGGAGAATGACGTTGTAAGATTCCTTGGAATCATGGCTGCCTGTTCACTGGGTTTTATTGTCGGATTGGCAGATGATGCATACAACACAAAACCATTCTTGAAATTCTTTGCACAGTTCAGCAGTGCCATTATTCTTATTGCCACTGGCACATGCATCAACATTTCTGGAATAACCGTCATTGATTATTCGCTCACTATTCTTTGGGTGGTTGGATTGATGAATTCCATTAATATGTTAGATAACATGGACGGCATTACCACAACGGTATCGATTTCGGTGATTCTAGCCGCACTGTACATGATATGTGCAAGAGGCGAGGTCATGAGCATCTATTTTATCACGCTTCTTGGTGTATTGGCTGGCTTGCTTGGATTTCTCTATTACAATTGGAATCCATCAAAAATGTACATGGGAGACACTGGAAGTCAGTTTTTGGGTGTCTTTCTCGCAGCTATAGGTATTCTCTATTTGTGGAACGGACATGCGGAGCCTGACTTCCGCATTCAAACAAAACAGTTCATTGTAGCGTTATTGGTATTCATTGTACCAATTATTGACACAACAACCGTGACAATCAATAGGCTTCTTAAAGGACAATCACCATTTGTAGGGGGCAAGGATCACACCACTCATCACCTTTCCTATTTAGGATTGAGCGACCGTCAGGTTGCGCTCACCTTCTTCGGTTTATCATTCCTTTCTGTTGTGTTTTTGATAATTATTGACAGATTCATCCTCAACTGGGAATACATACATTTTGGATTGTTCCTAGCTTATTTCTTAGTTCTGTTCGGTTTTCTATTCGGCATTACCAGAGTAAACAAGGCAAGAGAGAAATAAATCTTTTTATGGAAATCAAAAAAAGATATCGCTTAACCGGCATCGTATTACTAGCCATTTCCGTTCTTGTTGGGTTTGAGATTTTCATATTCTCAAGTAATGACCATCGGAACGAAGACCAGACTTTTCAGGACAAGTTCAATGAAGATTACAGAGTCTATAGCATTGTGATGCCTGAGAAGTTGGACTTCTGTGGTGAGAAAGTTCCACTAATTAATGAAGATGTCTACGAACGAATGGACCGCGAACTGTTGGTCAACGCTTATTGGCAATCGAACAGTTTGCTCTATCACAAACGAGCTAACAAATGGTTTCCGATAATCGAACCAATCCTAAAAAAGAACGGTGTTCCTGATGATTTCAAATACTTAGCATTGGTAGAGAGCGGACTGATGAACATGGTTTCACCATCAGGTGCCGTTGGATTTTGGCAATTGCTCAAAGCCACAGGCGAACAATACGGACTTGAGGTGAATGAGGTTGTTGATGAGCGTTACAGTGTAGTAAAATCAACCGAGGCTGCCTGTAAATACCTGAAGGAGGCTCATGGCCGTTATGGCAACTGGACCTTGGCTGCTGCCAGTTACAATATGGGCATGAGCGGAGTGGACCGTCAACTGAAGCGACAGGAAGTGGGCGATTATTACGACCTTCTCTTGAATGACGAAACCAGCCGCTATGTATTCAGAGTGCTTGCTGCCAAAGAGATTCACGAGAATCCAACGAAATATGGATTCCATTACCGATTGAAAGATCTTTATAGACCACAGGAAACATATACGCTGAAAGTAGATACGGCCATTCAGGATCTCGTTCTGTTTGCCAGGGCGAAAAAGGTCAATTACAAGATTCTCAAGATTTTCAATCCGTGGCTACGCGATAGCTTTCTCACCAATAAATCTGGAAAAGGATATGAGATACTTCTTCCTAGGTCGGGGTATTCCGATTTTAGCTCCACCGAGATTGAAGTTGTTTTGGACAGCCTGAAACCTGCTCAGGATACACTGCAGTTGCAGAAAGGTGATGAGTGAAACCCCAGAAAGCCAAGACAACTTTCTAGAGGTTTACGGTGCACGGGTTCATAACCTGAAGAACATCGATATTAAAATTCCGCGCGATAGTTTGGTAGTAATTACAGGACTGAGCGGCAGCGGAAAATCTTCCCTTGCATTCGATACGATTTACGCTGAAGGCCAAAGACGATACATAGAAACCTTTGCTTCGTATGCCCGCCAATTTCTTGGAACGTTGGAAAGACCTGATGTAGATAACATTACAGGACTAAGCCCCGTTATTGCCATTGAACAGAAATCGACCAACCGCAGCCCACGCTCCACAGTTGGAACCGTGACTGAGATTTATGACCTTGTTCGTCTTCTATTTGCACGTGCTGGTGTGGCAGACAGCTACAATACGGGCGAGAAAATGGTGAAGTATTCGGATGAGGAGATTATCCGCATCATTAAGAATGACCTTGCAGAAAGGAAGCTGCTCATCCTTGCCCCTATCATCAAAGGAAGAAAGGGACACTACAAGGAATTATTTGTGCAGATAATGCGCCAAGGATTTCAAAAGGTGCGGGTGGATGGCAAAATCGTTGACCTCGATGGCAAACTCCAGCTCGACAGGTATAAAGTGCACGACATTGAAATAGTCATTGATCGCTTGGTTGTTGATTCTAAAAGCACCAAACGCCTTTCCGATTCGGTGCAGATGGCAATGAAGCACGGCAAAGGTTCTATGATGACCTTAGAGCACGATTCCGATCAAGTTCGCTTCTTTAGTCGGTCGTTGATGTGTCCAACAACTGGGATTGCCTACGATGAGCCAGCCCCAAATCTCTTCTCATTCAACTCGCCATACGGTGCGTGCAACAAATGCAACGGATTGGGAACGGTGGCAGAAATATCTGTAGATAAAATCATTCCCAACCCAAAGCTTTCCATCGCCCGTGGCGGCATCATTCCTATCGGAGAAGCCAAGAACAATTGGATATTCAATCAGTTGGAGGCCATTGGCGAGAGGTATGAATTCACACTAAAAGACCCCATTGCCGATATTTCGGAAGAGGCCATGAACGTGATTCTGTATGGCAGCAACGAAGTTTTCAAGGTGAAAGCAGCCAACTCAAACGCCAGCAGTTATTCGCTTTCGTTTGAAGGGATTGTCAACTTTATTGCGCGACAAAACGATGAAGGCGATAGTGCCTCATTGGAGAAATGGGCCAGCAGCTTTACGCATTTGATGGCTTGTCCGACTTGCAACGGGGCACGACTCAAGAAGGAAGCATTGCATTTTAGGCTTCACGAAAAGAACATTGCAGAGGTTTCTGCATTGGATTTGGGCGAAACCCAGAAATGGTTTAGCCAACTTCCATCAACCTTGGATGAGAAGCAAACCCTCATTGCCACCGAAATCATCAAAGAGATTGAGACACGTATTCAATTTCTGTTGGATGTGGGCTTAGATTACCTCTCGCTAGACCGACCCGCCCGTTCGCTTTCGGGTGGCGAAGCACAGCGAATCCGATTGGCAACGCAGATTGGTTCGCAACTCGTGGGTGTGCTTTATATTTTGGATGAGCCGAGCATCGGCCTTCATCAGCGAGATAACGAACGCTTGATTGATGCGCTTAAAAAGCTGCGCGATTCAGGCAATTCGGTTATTGTGGTGGAGCACGATAAGGACATGATGGAAGCTGCCGACCAGGTGATTGACATTGGCCCCAAGGCTGGCATCCATGGCGGAAGAATTGTGGCGCAGGGCACTGCCAAGGAGCTGCGAGCACAAGATTCGCTTACCGCAGCATTCCTAAATGGCGGGCATCTTATTCCGTTGAAAACGAAATTCAGAAAAGGAAACGGCAAGAAGCTGGTGCTGAAAGGCGCCACAGGAAACAACCTTAAAGATGTAGATGCTACCTTCCCGTTAGGAACGTTTATCTGCGTGACGGGCGTTTCGGGCAGCGGCAAATCGACCTTAATAAACGAGACCCTCTACCCTATTCTTAACCGAGAAATTTTTAGAGCGCAGCAAGTGCCCATGCCGTACAAAAAAGTGACGGGCGTGGAGCATATAGATAAGGTAATTGCCATTGACCAAAGCCCTATTGGCCGCACGCCACGCTCCAATCCCGCTACGTACACGGGCGTTTTCTCCGACATTAGAAATCTGTTTGCCAGTGTGCCAGAAGCACAGATTAGAGGCTACAAACCAGGCCGTTTTTCCTTTAATGTAAAGGGCGGAAGGTGCGAAGAATGTGGTGGCGCAGGTTTAAAAACCATCGAAATGAACTTCTTGCCCGATGTGCACATCCAGTGCCCAACGTGCAACAGCAATCGCTACAACCGCGAAACGCTAGAAATTCGCTACAAGGGTAAATCCATTTCAGATGTGCTGGATATGAATATTGATGAGGCGGTTCAGTTCTTCGAAAACATCCCGTCCATCCTCAAAAAGATACAAACCATACATGATGTAGGCTTGGGCTATATTAAACTGGGCCAAAGCTCTACTACCCTTTCGGGTGGCGAGGCGCAACGAATTAAACTCGCTTCTGAACTTAGCAAGCGCGATACGGGCAATACGTTTTACATTCTAGATGAGCCTACTACTGGACTTCACTTCGAAGACATTCGCGTACTGCTCGAAGTATTGAACCAACTGGCCGACCGTGGCAACACGGTTCTAGTTATTGAGCACAACATGGACATCATTCGCAGTGCCGACCATATTATAGATGTGGGCCCTGAGGGCGGCAAACGTGGCGGCACCATTCTCACCACGGGCACACCCACCGAAGTTGCCAAATTCAAGGGCGGCCACACGGGGTTTCATTTGAAGAAGGAGTTGAAGAGTTTATTAGGGGATTAGCTAATTAGCAGATTAGCAAATGAGGTGGCGTGTCCGTTTGATTCCCTGAGAGGCTGCCCTGAGTTTTTATCGAAGGGAAGGGGCTTAGGCTAAAAGAAACAGCCGCCAACTTCCCAAAGTTGGCGCCTGTTTCTTTTTAAATCACAATCCACATAGTGTAAGTATCTAACCTCATCCAGCAGAGAGTTTCCGCTGGCGGAAAGCATCTGCTAGATGGCGGAAACCATCTGCTGGATGACGGAAAACACCTAGTGGATGGCGGCAAGAATCTACTGGATGGCGGCTGAGAGCAGCGGAATATAGTATTGCTTCTGCTATACGAAGGATGGCTATAGCTATTTAAAGGAACGCAATACCTAGCTGGTGAATACGACCATCAACAGAGGATAAAACCATTGCTAAATAGCAAATCAGTTCACAGGCTATGTTTTCGAACTGAAACTCGAAACCAGCATCCCGCAACTCGCATCCCGCAACTCGTAACTTGCAACCCGAAACTCGCAACCCGAAACTAACATGACCGAAAACGAAAAACGCATCGAACAAGCCCTCACCTCAAAAGATTGGAGCGAGATAAAAATCAAAGACTCGTGGCAAATCTTTAAGATTATGGCCGAGTTTGTAGAAGGTTTCGAAACCTTAGCACGTATTGGTCCATGCGTTTCCATCTTTGGGTCTGCACGAACTCCAGACGACAATGCATCTTACAAACTAGCCGAAGACATTGCCTACAAACTCGCCCTTCATGGTTTCGGAATCATTACCGGAGGTGGCCCCGGCATTATGGAAGCAGGAAACAAAGGAGCAAGGCTTGCCAATGGTAAATCGGTAGGGCTGAATATTGAACTACCGTTTGAGCAACAATCCAATCCCTATATAGATATGGACAAGCTCATCAATTTCGACTACTTCTTTGTACGTAAACTGATGTTTACCAAATATGCTCAGGGTTACGTGGTGCTTCCGGGAGGATTTGGCACCATGGACGAACTCTTTGAGGCAATGACCCTCATCCAAACAGGCAAGATTGCTAGATTTCCTATCGTGTTGGTCGACAAAACCTACTGGGGCGGACTTATAGATTGGATTAAAGCATCCATGCTCAACGCCAAAAACATCAACGAACCCGACCTAGACCTTATACAGTTGGTTGATACTGCCGATGAAGCCGTGGCAATCATTACCTCATTCTATAGTAAATACAGCATTAAGCCAAATTTCTAAGATTGGGCTATCAACTTTGCGAGGTTAATTTCCTTCAAGTTTAAAGAAATGCGCATTAGGAGATTTATTCTATTTTTACGCGCAATAAACCAGCCCCAACAAGCACAGAACCAAACGGATGAAGCTTAGACTTATACTCTCACTTCTTATTCTCTCCATTTCCTTCGGGTCTTTCGCGCAAGACGGATCTGCCGAAGAAGGAAAACCAAAAAAGGAAAAAGCAGAAAAGGCTGAAAAGCCCGCCAAGGAAGAGAAGGAACCAAAGGAAGAAAAGGTAAAAAAACCACGTCCTCCATTCTACGACAATAAACTACCTTATATATATGTAGGAGGCGGCAACCTATCTCTTTTGGGAGATGATATTGCAAGCGGAACCAACCTCTACAATACCACGAATTGGAAATGGGGAATCAATGGTGGTATCGAGCATAGAACTTTTAGTGCGCTTGGTTTCTCATTAAACTTCCTTTATGGCAAGCTTGGAGAAACAGAAAGAAGCCCAGTTACTTCTACCGTTGAGAACCTGAATTTGGGTAACCGAAACGTTCAAACGGAAATCATGAACATCGATTTCAAAGTCAATGTTTATCTCGACAATAACCTGTTCATCAACCGCGCATCAAACTGGTCTCCTTACCTTTTTGGAGGCGTTGGTTACATTTTTAGCGCTAAATCTAAAGCAGACCTTAAAGATGCTGATGGCAACACCTATTATTATTGGGAAGAAGGCGGAAGAGTAATGGATCGCCCATTTGTGCAAGGAGAACAAGGAAATGCTGTTGCATTAGATATTGACAATAAGTATGAGACTGAGTTAAAGGAGTCTTATGACGGAAGTAAATTGACCAACACAGGTCTGGCATTTCCTATGGGTATCGGACTCCGCTACAAGTTCGGACGTAAGTTCCACGCAGACATAAGCGCTACTTATTATTGGAGCTTGACAGACCATTTAGATGCTTACAAAAACGGAAAACAAACAGACCACTTCCTATACACCTCAGTTGGACTTGCGTATAACATTGCTGCCAAAAAACAGAAACCAGACTCTACTCAGTACGACACTTTCGATTTTCTTTCGCTTGATGAAGCTGATGATGATGGCGATGGCGTAAAGAACATTGAGGATTTATGTGCAAATACACCAAGCGGTGCCGTTGATGCGTCTGGTTGTCCTGTAGATTCAGATAAAGACGGTATTCCTGATTACAGAGATGAGGAAACATCTGCCGATTCTGCCATGGTTGATGCCAACGGAATCACAATTGACCCAGACTTCATTGTTTTGAAAGATTCCAACTCGGTGGCTCACGCGATTATTTATGAAGCGTACCCAACTATGGAATTAGCAAGAGTGGGTAACTACTACTCTTTCGACAAACCAAAAGTGGAAGAGAAATCTAAAGAATTGGGAGACTTCACTATAGTTGACCAAAATGGAGATGGATTCATTTCAGCAGATGAGATTACTTGGGCCCTTGATGCTTTCTTCGAAGGAGAACTTGATTTCTCTGCTGCGAAACTTCACGACCTAATTGATTTCTTCTTCGACCAATAGGCCATTTAGATGCTAAACAGACTTGTTCTCATTCTGGTCATTACCAGTTTCGGTTTCTGCAGCTATGCTCAGGAAAGCGATGCACCTGCTGTGGATTCAGAATCTAAAGCGGCTGCTAAAGATTCTATTCGTTCAGCCCGCAAGGCATGGAACAAGGAGAATACAATCTATAAGCCCATTATCGGTCTCGGTGCAGGCGTGTTCAATTACTTTGGTGAGGTAAACAACAATGAAAGAACAAATCCACTTGTAAACAACTACGGTTTTCAAGCAAGTGTTATCAAGAACTTCAGCCCTTCATTCGGAATTCGTTTTGATGTGGCTTACGGAAAGATGACCGCAAGAGAGCGTTCGGTAGAATCGAATAGAAACTTCAGTACGGACATCGTTGCTTTTAACGTACATGCCACGTACAATTTTGCGAGTATCCTTCCTCCTAATAGGTTTTTGAACCCATTTATTTCGGTAGGTGTTGGGGCCATAAATTTTGACGCCAAGGGTGATCTTAAAGATGAAAACGGTGTTGCCTATAATTATTGGAATGACGGTACTCTTCGGAGTCTTGCTCAGCCAGCAGATGGTTCAAACGAACCTAGCGCAGAGATTCTAAGAGCCGATTACGTTTACGAAACGGATTTAAGGAAAGCCAACCTTGATAGTTTGGGTACTTACAAGCAATTTGCATTGGCCTTACCGTTCACGTTTGGACTACATTTCAAGGTTTCTCCACGTTCGGCTATTCAGCTTTCTTCTACATTTTCTTATGCCTTTACCGATTTGATTGATAATTATACTAGAGATGGTATCGAAGGCAGAAAAGGGAACAAGGCGAACGACATGTTCCTGTTCACGTCCATCTCTTATCACTTTGATTTCTTCTCCCCCAAAAAAGACAAAAAGACCAGTCAGTTTGATGATATGGAATTCGAAGCCATGGATGAAAAGACTGATTCTGATGGTGATGGTGTTCCTGATGTAAAAGATTATTGTGCCGATACTCCTTCTGGAGGAATGGTTGATGGAAAAGGTTGTCCAGTAGATTCTGACGCTGACGGAGTTGACGACCCAACTGATGAAGAACCAGGAACAGATGCTTCATTAAATGTCAATAAAGAAGGAGTTGGACTTACCGATGACATGATTGGCTCCCAAGATTCATTGGCAACTATTCGTTCAAAAATGTTCATCGTCTATCCTGATATGGAAGAAGTTTACGGTACCGTAAAAGGAGAAAGGTTGACCAAAGAGCAGTTGATGACTGAGGTAAAGAATGATTCTCCTTATGCTATGGTAGACCTTAATAATAATGGCAGCATAAGTGTAGAAGAGGTTTACGCAGCCATTGATAAATTCTTTGACGGGGAATTAGATGTGAATGCCTCCTACATGACAGGACTTATTGACTTCTTCTTCGAGCAATAACAAAAAATAATACCTTAGTCACCCATATAGAATCTAAAATGAACAGCATGATCAAAAGATCGACCCTCTTTTCAGTAGCAGCACTCTTGATTTCAGGAAGTTTGATGGCGCAAGTAACAGTAAAAACTAAATTGCCTGCGACTGCAGTTCCAGGAGGAACTTTTACTGTAGAGATTAACGTTGCAAAAAGCGATGTTTCTGGATTTGCAAAACTTCAGCAGCAATTGCCTCCGGGCTTCACAGCTGAAGTAGGAGAAACATCAAATGCTACCTTCTCTTTCAAAGATCAGAAGGTAAAATTTCTTTGGATGGCATTGCCAAATGAAGATTTCAAGGTTTCCTATAAGGTTGCTGTTGATGCTTCGTTAAGCGGAAATCAAATTATTGATGGAACGTTTGCTTACATCAAAGACAATGAAACAGAGAAACTTGATATTCCTAAGGACATCATAACCATTCAAACGGATCAGGTAGATGCCGCGAAACAAGAAGCCATGAACAAAATTCTTGCTGATCAACAAGCTAAAACTGACGCTGCGAATGCTGCACGTGAGGAAGCTGCTCCTGTAGTTGCAGAAGCTACTAAAGAAGAAGTAGTAGTTGCCGAAGTAGCGAAAGAAACTAAGCCTGTTGAGAAAGCAGCCGAAAAGCCAGCTGCTAAAGTTGAAGAGGTTGCAGAAGAAGTGAAAGAAGTAGCAGTTGACAACTCTGCTGAATTAGCTGCATCTGCTAAGAAAGAGGAAGACGCCAGAAAAGCGAAAGAAGCTAAGGAGGCAAAACAAGCACAGGATGCTGAAAATGCTCGTAAGAAGCAAGAAGCTGATGATGCTAAAAAAGCAGCAAAAGCAGCAAAAGCATCAGAACCTGCTCCTGCCGCTGTTGCAAATGATTACAACGATTCTATGATGAAATCGAAGCCAGGTCTTATTTTCAGAGTTCAAATTGCAGCGGGTCCGAACCAAGATGATCCATCGTACTATCAAACAAAATATGGTATTAAGGATGCCGTAGTTATAGAATCACATGATGGTTTGAACAAATACGTTGTAGGTGAATTCGGCTCCTACCGACCAGCAAAAACCTTCAGCAATGAGTTGAGAGACAACAATGCTGTTGTAGGGCCATTCGTTACTGCCTACAACAACGGAACACGAATCCATGTGAAAGAAGCGTTAGACATTGCAGGTCAATAATCTCATGCAATCCATATTGGAACAAAATAACCCGGCTTCAACCGGGTTATTTTTTACCTTAACGTTTCGTTAAGACGAATGAAACGAATCATTACATCCATTCTTGTTGTTGTTTGCCTTGGACAATGCGATGCATTTTCGCAAGAACAGACGGACACGCTGCGCGCCAAGGATAATGTGATGTTCGAATTGCCTACAGTTAGCATTAACTTCGGGATTAACAGTCTTATGGGAGATGTTGCCCTCAACAAACCTGCCTCCTCTCCTATTTCGCAGTTTGGATACCAACTAACAATAACACAATCGGTTACCAAGTTTCTGAACGCATCGTTCGTGCTTTACACAGGTAACGTTCGTGGAGAGCAAATGCGTGATAGCGTGACTAACGTGAACTTTAGAACGACATTATTCAGTCAGCAGTTGAGCGTTGAATACAACTTCTACCCGCTTTTGAAACCAAAAGACGATGGAAGACAACTAATACGCCCTTACGTTGGATTTGGAGTTGGGCTTTTGTCGTTCCGATCAAAAGGAGACCTAAAAAACAGCTATGGCGTTGCATACAACTATTGGTCGGATGGAAGCGTTCGTGCTGAAATTGAAGGTTCGATTGATCCATCCGAATCAACCATATTGGAACGCGACTTTCAATACGAAACAGATTTGAGAGATGCTAATTTGGACGGATTAAGAAAGTATTCGCAGTTGGCTTTTACCTTACCGATTAATGCGGGCATCCGATTCCAAGTTTCTAAAAATGTAGGAGTGAATGCAGCATTCACCTATGCGCTCAACTTTACTGATATGATTGACAACGTAAGTAATGTGAGCGTTGGAAGTCGTCAAAGTGAAAAGGGTTTTGACAACCAGTTGTATGGTTCCATTGGTTTGAGCGTATTCCTCGGCAGAACTAAGCATTCTTCAAAACCTAAGCGATTTGACAATTTGGTTGCTGATGCATCTAAATCAGCATCTAAAGAGAAAGGTGAGTCTGAATCTGAGGCAGATACAACTGCTTCAAAACAAGAGCAATCATCTACAGATACAACTAGGGTTGCATCCGACTCAACTTTGGCTCAGAGGGCTACTATCCCGACCCTATCTGCTTCTGACATTAAGTTTGCCGAGGTACGTGCGAAGAAGAAGGATATTGTTCAGTTAAAAACCGCTATTGATCAGCAACTGAAGGAGTTGGAGATTATCAAGCAGGAAATCGGAAGTCAGTCGAAGATTAAGAAGGCGCAGGTTCAGCAAGTTAAAGAGCAAATGCGGACAGCAAACACCAACATTGAAGACGTTGATTCTTTAATCGCATCGAAAAAAGAAGAAAACGCGAACACTGAAACCGGTAAGAAGACCCAGAAATCGAAGATAGATGTGAACGAGGAGATAACTTCTAAGGAGGTGGCGCTTTCTTCCCTCGCTCAATTGACTAAAGAGTTGAAGTCATCGCTGACTGAATTACGAAAGCAAGAGAAAGAGCTAGCGAAAGTAGAGTACAAATTGAACGCTTTCAACGTGATTCGTGCTAAGGTTCAGTTGATGGAAAAGATGAAATCGAAAGATGGCGTAAACTCATCGATGACGGAAGAAGACAGACTCAAAGCGATGGATGCGGTATTGGCCGAAATTGAGGCGCTTGAACAGGATTCCTCGTATGACGACATCATCGAGCGGTCTGAAATTGAACAACTGATGGCACGCTTGGAAATAGTGAAGCTTCCTGTTGTAGCATCTGAACCAGAAGTGACACAGTCTAGTTTTAACGGTAGTAATGGAAATACTGCTGGAAATACGGTAAAATCTAACACATCTAAGACCGATTCATCGAAAAAGGATGCATCTAGCACAACAAAAACCTCCGAACCAAGCAAAGGCGGACCTTCGTCAACCAACGGCACATCTTCTACCAAGCCTAAATCGGGTATTGACCAAAAGAGTGGCCGCACTATGGAAGAGATTAAGAACGCTCCGCCAAAAGTTTCAGGAGGATTTCATTGGGCGGATGTAAATAAGAACGGAATGATTTCTCCTGACGAAGTGCTTCATTTCATTGACGCTCTATTTGAGGGTGAAAGCGAAAAGAACGTGGAAGACATCCAGAACCTGATTGATTATTATTTTGAACAAGAATAATTCTTTGGCTACTTTTAGCTGCGAATCGTATTCAATCTTCGATGAATAAAGCTTTACTTAGCATTTGCCTATTGCTTTCAGGTGTTTTCGCATCACTAGCCCAACAGGTGAATGATTCTTATTACATCGATAATCGCGGACGTGATGCGCTTTTAGCTCCTAGAGTTGGTATTGGTGGTGGCGTGTTCACTTATTTTGGAGACGTAAACGACAACAATTACCAGCACATCTTTACCAGTACATATGGTGTTGAACTTTCGGCCAGCGCGAATCTTTCTAGGTATTTTGACCTTGACCTGACAGCGATTTACGGAAACATTACGGTGAATGAGCGTTCTAGTAAACGTAATTTAAACTTCAAATCGGAGATGTTTATTGGAGGCGTTGGGGTTAGTTACAACTTCAATCATCTATACAAACGTCCAGGAATCATCCAGCCGTTTATTGGTTTTGGGGTGTCTTTCATCAACTTCGATAGTAAGACGGATAAGTATGATGCCAACGGAACCGAATACATCTATGATGAACAGGGTTCGATTGTGAATCTTGCAGGTGAAGCACTTCAACGTGATTACGTGTACGAAACCGACCTCCGTGACGAAAACTTGGATGGACTTGGCAAGTACGACCAATTCACCTTCTCGCTTCCTGTATCTGCAGGAATTGATTTTAAGATGGGTAGAAGACTGAGCGCCAAGATTGGTGCTAGTTTTTATTACACGTTTACTGATTTGATTGACAACATTTCTGATAAAGGAGAAGGAAGCAGAACGGGAGATTCGCGCAACGATATGTTCCTATTCACTTCAGCATCTGTGAGTTACAGTATTGGTGTTGGAAGAACTACGACCAAGGATGAGAAGACCAAGTATTATGAAGACGTTGATTTCTATGCCATGTATTTGGCCGATTCTGATGAAGATGGTGTAAACGACTTTGACGACAAATGTGCTAAAACACCAGAAGGTGTAAAGGTGGATGAGGCCGGTTGTCCTTTGGATTCGGATCAAGATGTGATTCAGGATTACCGTGATGAGGAGGCTGGAACTGTTCTTGGAAATGTGGTGAATTTGAAAGGTGTGACGCTGACGGACGAAATGATATCGAACGGATATGATTCGTTGGCGTTGAATCGTGATGTGATGCATGCAGTTTATCCGAGTGGAATCTTAACGAGAAAAGTTTCGCTTACTTCTGAAGATTCTACCAAGTTGGCCATTATGATGATGGACATTCAGAATCAGGTGGAAGGCAAAGGCGAATTTGATCAGCTTCTGAATGCCATCAGCAAAGAAGTATTCAGCAAAACACCAGAACAAGCAAGCTCTGTTGAGGATGTATACAAAAGTGTAGATCAAGTGTACAAGAAGATGGTGGAAGAAAAGAGCCTCGCTCCTACTCAGCCACTTGTCATCTCAAAGGGAGAAAAAATCGGAACATCAATTCCGCCAGAATTTAGCGATGCAGATTACAACGGAGATGGCGTACTTACTGCTGATGAGGTTATGCGAGTGATTGAAGAAGTACTTGAAGGTATTTCGCCCTTGAACGTTTCGCAATTGTACAACCTTATCGATTTCTACAATGAATACATGGCAGGTGCGAAGGTGATTGACTTTGGCGGCACACGTGCTGTTTACATCGATGGCTCGTTGACTATTCTTGAGAACTATAAGAACAACGGCATGAGCAACACGCAGCGCTTTCTTGCAAATAAGTTCAAAGAAGTTGACTTTAACAATGACGGAAAGCTCACGCCAAATGAAGTAAATCGAATGATTTCGCTGTTTAATCAAGGGAAAGCCCCGTACTCAAAAGCGCTAATGAACGAACTCATTGACCTTTTCTTCGAAGATTAAAATCAGCTTGTTAAATTTGCACCGCCAAACCAACCAATTATGAGGTACTCTATATTATTCATTCTAATCTGCGCTTTCACCATTCCATCCTTTGCGCAAGACAGTCCTTCTACTCTAGAAAAGGAAAAAGTCGAAACTCCTAAGAAGCAAAAGGCTGAGAAAACGAAAGAACCAAAGAAGGAGAAACCTGCGAAAGAAAAGACGGAAGCAAAGCCAGCGACCGTGAATGAAAAAGCCGAATCTCCTAAAAAGGAAAAAGCCAACCCGAAGGTTGTAAGCGAGAATGCGGAAGCTCCAAAAAAGGAAGAGACTACGATTGAGAGTAAATCAAAACCGCCAAAGGAAAAAGTACCTTATCACTTTATGGCCAACGTTCATGGAGGAATTGGTTTGATGAACTATTTCGGAGACATCCGCGATAATTCAGGAACAACTGTGCACCGAGTTGGTAGCCATCCAGGTTACAACTTCGGAATTGGAGGTAATGTTACCAACTACTTGGACGTGAACGTGAACGTTCTTTTAGGTAAACTCACTTGGAATCAGAATCCATCGAGTCATGTAACCCCCTTAAACTTTGAGGCGAAAGTCTTTACCGTTGGGGCTGAGTTGGTGTACAACTTCAAAAACGTGATTCGCAATCCGATGGGAATTACTCCATTCGTCTCTATCGGTGTAAGCTATTCTGATTATGATGTGTATGCCGACCTGCAAGGTCCCGACCTCAACGGCAAAACTTGGGACTACAACTACTGGGATGGCGTTGAGAACCAAGGTTTGATTTACAACCTGCCGCAGGGTACTGCTAACCCAGATGACGTTCAGACATTGAGCCGCGATTTTGAGTACGAAACACGGTTGAATGAATTCCCAATTACAGCGGTAACCATTCCTGTAGGCGCGGGTTTTGACTTTAATGCATCACGCAAGTTTGCAATTCGATTGGGTTCTTACTACTACTTTACTACCAACGATATGATTGATAACGTTGCTGGTGGCGACAAAGGTTTCTTCTCAAATGATGGGTTCCTTTATACTTCGCTTTCAGTGATTTTCAAGTTTGATCCGTTTAAGAAGAAAGCACCAAAAGTGGATGTGGCAGGACCAGAATATGCCGACCTAAGTGAAATTGAGAATGACGATAGTGATGGTGATGGTGTAGCTGATCTTTTGGATCGCTGCGCAGGAACACCAAAAGGTTTGGTGGTTGATGAGAATGGCTGCCCAGCTGATGAGGATCGTGACGGAATTCCTGATTACAGAGACAAGCAATTAACGACTCCTGCCGGAAGTGTTGTTGACCCTAGTGGGGTTGCGGTAAGCTATCAAGACATTTACAAGAACTATGGTTCCGACACGGCATCTCTTGCTAGAAAAAGCGTTGACCAAGATTGGTTATTCTCCCAAAAGAATGCTGACCCAAGCTACACGGTTCACGTAGGAACGTATACAAATTATGACATTCCAACGCAGATTAAAATGCGTTTGGCAAAAATGTCAGGGCTAATTGAAACGAAGGTGAATGATTCCATCTCTGTATTCACACTTGGTAAGTTTGACAACTTTGAAGCTGCCGAGAAGAAACAAAACGAGTTGATTGAAAGCGGAATTGATGAAGCTTTTGGTGTAAATGAAGGCGCTATTCCTGATGTAGGTGTTGACCTTGGCGTTATTGGATTTAAAGCAGGACAAGAGCAACAAGCGCAAAGACGTGCTTCACTTGCTTTGGAGGACAAAGACGTTCTTAGTTATGGTGTTGAGTTAAGAGAATACCGTTTGCGAATTGAAATTGATAAGCTTTCTAAGTTGATTGCTCAGCACGGTGTGCAGATGAAAACCACCGATGGTGGCTTGAAGGTGTATACCATTGGTTCTTTCAAGACGCTTGCTGAAGCTGAAGCATTGGAAAAACAAGTTGTTTCTCTAGGTGTCAAGAACCCTGCGATTACAGCGAAGTTCAACAATCAAGATATTACGATTGATGATGCGAAAGAGAAAGAGGCGGCAATGACGCCAGCGAAATAAGTTATTGATTGGCCAATAGAGAACAGAAGTGAGGACTTAGCCAGCCTACTTTTTTTGGTCAGGCTGGTTTGGTTGATGTACACTGATAAAATCTGATAAAATTGAAAACCGTTTCAACGATATGTTGGGGCGGTTTTTTAACGTTAAAGAGGTTGGTGAACGATGAGAGTTCCTGTCTACTCCTGAAATAGTCTGACACATATTGAGGATAAAAACTCAGATGAACGGATAGAAAAAAATGAATTCGATATGGAAGAAAAGCGTTGGATTAACAGAAAACTGGCGGCAGGTCGAATGAATGTCATAATACAGCGACCTAATCCGTGAATCCACAAGAAGCCCAAGGGGCTGCTTTATTATTGGAAGAAGAAGTATTCGCCCAGTATAGAGATTACTACTTGTGAAGACAGAAAAAGAAAGGCCGAACCCAGAAGCCGCCCACAAGCGAATTTGGAGCTGAAAAAAATATCTGGAAGATTCTTAGATGAAGAATATCGCTCTAGAGACCTTGATTGACATTGCCGAAGCTGGGCGCATTAACGTTTCGGGTACTACCTACGACCTCATTAAAAAGTACTTCGATTGCGAATACCGCGGGCAGCAAGAAGTAAAAGGACAAGGTTTGGTAGAGATGTATTTCGTAAATGCCATAAAGCCTGAATTCTCAGAAAACGAAGACAGAATTACGCCTAATAAAGGTCTTTGGGAGTTGATTAATTAGGGATAAGAGATTAGAGGCGTAAGTAGTAAGGCATAAGGCGTATGCTGGAAACCGCTTGTCACCCAAACAACCCAACCGCGTCAGTACGAGCGAGGTGCGAGCGTGGAGACCGACCGCAGGGAACACTACGAGGAACGAGTTCATCTCCAACAGCTTAGCGCGTACTCTTTTCTGAAATCTGAGGTCTGTCGTCTGATATCTAAAATCTCACTACTTTCTACTTACCCCTCGTTCTTGAAATTTACATTCCCCTTTCAGAAAAGAGGACTCCTAAGATTTGAGAAACATGTATATACCGCGCCAACATATACTTCCCAAACCGTTTGAGATATTCCTATTCCTACAGGAGATATCCCGCAAGGGTAATGGGATATATCCACCATGTGTTGCGGAATATATACTAGCGAGTGCGATATATCCATTGCCGCAACATATATATCTAACGGGCAATGAGGAATATATATCTCCCGAGTTGGAATCCCTGTTGGCGCTTCGGATATATCAATTGCGCTTGTGGATATATCTGGCACTGCTACGGGAATATAAACTACGCAGTAATGGGTGTGCAAAAAAGTCGCAAACGAAGGTAGTATTAGCTTCAAATGGCAGCAGTTCGGCCCAAAACGAGCCAATGGCTTGGGGCACAATGGCCTGTTGCTGCACCACCCCACTAATCCACGTCATTACGAACACTTCTTTTGGGAAGTGTGTGGTAATCTGTCTGCTAGAAGCACCGCCCCACCAACCAACGCCTGCGTTTTTCTAACGCGCTGCCTGCAGCCAAAGAGGCCGATGTGTAGAGACGCGATTAATCGCGTCTCTACAAAGAATGATGCGGGTGGGTTGACGGTGGGGCAACAATAAATTTGTGCAAGCAAATGATGGATTGTTGTAGTACCAATCATTTCATTTGATATTTTTAACATCAAATACTCGGGGGTGATGAATTGCTGGTAATTAAAAGGTACACTAAGAAGATTATGGCAAATATTAGAGAGTTAGCGGTTATGCTATGACGGCATATACACCTACTAAAAGAATGTAACATGATAATAGACAAAGCAACATTTTTCAACCAATTATCAAAGTCTTCGACTCTCGCTGATAACTTGCTTTCTATTATTCTTGCCAAGCACCCAGACTTGGACACGTCAAGTCGAGAGTCATATTTTGATAAGTTAGCCCCTTTTTACAAGCGCTACACTCTTCCAGACAGAGAATCAATTTCAGAATCCGACTCCTCAGATGTGAGCGAAATAACGGAATGGCAGGGGCTTGATTTAAGAATTGAAAACGTAAAACTACAATCTGTACGAGGTTTTCCGCCAAGCCAAATTCCCTTTGGCATAGACTTCTCAAACGATCAGAAAGAGCCGCAAAGCATGGTTATTCTTGGTGCTAATGCGTTTGGAAAATCGTCAATTTATGATGCAATTGAGTACTCTTTTTGCCGAAAAATAGGTGAAACCCAGTTAAGGACTTCTCAAGAGCTTAAAGACGGTTCAGTTGAGTTCGAAACCTATTTACAACACTTTGATAATCCATTTATCAATTCACGATGTAGTGTCAAATTAAAATGTGAAAAGTTTTTTGAAATTACTCAAGAGAACATTCCTAAATCAGTTAGAAGAAAAATTAATCCAAATAGTCATTTCATAAGCGACTTTGATATTTATTCAAACGGAAGATTAAATTTCAGGGGTAACAGCAATGATTCTTTCCAGAACTTAATTGCCACTAGTCTTGGACTTTCAGAGCTACTGCAAAAGGAAAAGGAACTTTTTGCATTTGCAGGTTATGGAAGAAAAATTGAAACAAATAGGAAGGCAAACTTAGAGAGAGAAATCAAAAATTCTGCAGACATAATTGGGAGGAATAAACAATCAGTTGAAGAAAAAACCAAGTTGCTGTCGCAACTTCAACAAGGGGAAGTTGCAACGGACCAAACTCAATATATTCAATCAGTTCTTCAACTTGTGCAACAACTGCGGAGCACACAATTTTCTTTTGAATACAAACAAGAAGAACTTCTGAATATTGCAACGCAGTTTTCAAATCTTTATGATGATTTTGTTTCAGTTTCTGAAAAAACCAAAGGATTAAACCAAATACAATTTTTGAATGAAGGTTTAAAGTTTTTGCAAGAAGAACAGTCATGCCCAATTTGCAACGACTCTAAATTAGAAACAGATGAAATAAAAAAACATCTTGAAGTAAAAATTCAACAACTTGAAAAATTTAATAAACTCTCAGTAGAGCTTACCAGAGTTTCAAATAACTTGACTAATTCACTTAGCGACCTAAGTTCAAAGATTGTAACGCTTAGAGGAAAAGCAACCTATGATCTTTCCCTAACACATGATAGGGAAGAATTCAATCAGCTTTCAATTTCAACAAATGAATTTTTAAGTTATTTGAATGAAATGTATTCGCAGGATATATTTTCAAAGATTCCAACAATTGATGCAAACGACATCAGTGTAGCTGCAAAATTGAATCATCAAAAAGAAATCATTTCAAACTATTCAGCATTTCTTTCAGACAAATTAAAAACCTATGTAGAAACAATTCCAAAGTTTGAAACTAAAAGGCAAGAACAAATTAATGCAATTGAAGCTCAAGCCAAATCAAAACTTCAAGTCAATTCAAAAGAAGGTGAAATTGCAATTCTTAAAAACGAAATTCAGCAGCTACAATCCCAAACAGTTGCCGAACAAAAAAGTATTGAGGCAAAGAAGCCCGAATTAGTGGCAGCAACCGAAGCGGTCGAGCTTTATGCTCAAATAAAAAGCGAAACACGAAAATTTGCCAATGAGTTTCATCGTGAACTTGCCAATGAAATTAAAGGAGCCTTTGAACCTATTCAGAAAATCGTAAAGGAAATTCTTGACAAATATCTTTACATCGAGAATAGACCAGCAACTTTAAAGTTTGAAATGAAACCTGAAAGTTGGGATGAAGAAACAGGAGAAGTTATTTCTGAAATTATTACCGCTTACATTGAACCACTTGACAAAACTCAATCTTCTCAAGAGGTAAATAAATATTTCAACACATTTCATTACCGACTGTTTTGCACTATGGTAGGAATAAGCATTGCAGTTGCTTCAAGAAAGAATACGGGAATTAATTTGCCTTTGGTTTTAGATGATGTGTTTTATGCAAGCGACTTTGAAAATAGAACAACGATTGAAGAATTTATCACAAAGTTGTTTGAACTGTTTAAAGAGTTTACTCCCGATAAAGAATTGCAACTTATCTTATTTACTCACGATCAGTTAATTTTTGAAAGCATAATTAAAACGACAACTACAAAAGATATTGAGAACATTCTTTTTGCTAAACTTTTCAGACACGAAGAAGCAGAATTGGAAGGCGATTTCAAGAACCTTGTTTATCGTTTACCTGCTTATATTCCTTATTCACATACTCAAACAACTCTTACTGCAGAATGAACGAAATCCCTTTTTATAAGCGACTTTGGTTTGGCGTTGGGCTAATTGCCGTCTTTTTAATTTTGACTACAATTAGTATTGGCTACATAGCCGTAAACAGCTATGATAAGGAAAGAGATGAAACCGCAGTAAAAACAATTTCTGAAATATTAAAGCAGGAATCAGACACTCATCCTCCACTTCCTGATGTTTTAGTTATTAATGTTTCAGCAAAAGACCAGAAACAAATTTCTGATTCAATTAGACAGGAGGTTTCAAAATACTTGATAAAAAGATACACATTAAAAAGTGCAGACACTTCTAAAATCACGATTCATCCTTATGTTTCGTTTCTCGAAAACGGCAACAACAAACCAATCACAGGCGAACAAGTTGAAGAATTAAAAAAATATATTGAATTTTTAGTTAACACTTGCAATAAGGCTGTTGAAGATTCCAAGCAAAGCATTGATACAGAAATTAGCAAAATAAATACTTGGGTTACAATTTGGATTGGAGTATTCGGACTTCTTGGTATTTTTATTCCAATTGTCGTTAATTTGAAAAGCTTTGATGCCTTAAAAGAAATTGAAGAAAAAGCAAACGCAGCAGAAAGCAAAATCAATGAACACAAAGCAGATATTGAAGCAATTGCAGGAATTAAAACTGATGTTGCTAACGCAACAAGAGACATTTTATCCATTAACACTACACTCCCAACGTTGACTACGCAATCTGCAACTGCATTGCAGAATTCTACGACAGCAATTGCTCAATCAGAATTAAACAACAAAGTTTTGATTGCTTTTAATGCAATAGGTAAACTAAAAAAGCTTGAAAAGATAATTTCAATAAGCCGTGACAATCCTGTACCAATTATTCATTCTTATCTTTCTTCTGTTTTAAATATTTTAAAAACTATTGACAATAATCACGACCAACATTTCTATCGTGATTTGTTAGAAGAATTAAAGGAGAGATTATTTGAGCTATCGTATACAACTATTATCAGAAGCAGAAATAGAACTGTTGCTTTTAGTTCATTTGCAGTTTTCATAAATGATAAACTTGCTATTACTCCGCTGACAAATAATGATCACAACGAAATTGTTGCAAACTTTGAAATTATGCTAAATACACTCAGCGCGACCCCCCCCCCT
>JAIOYP010000044.1 GCA_021741155.1 Flavobacteriales bacterium
TGCTCATTCGCGATTGACTCCATGAGAAAACTTCCTTTCCAAAAATGCTTTCGGAAATAATATCAGCCATCATTCGCGAATGTCTTCCGTTTCCATTCGCGAAGCAATGAATGCTTACCAATCGGTGTTTGAAACGGATGGCGATCTCGTCTTCCGAATACGTTCCGTTGGCAGCCCAGTAGTTTGTGTCGTCCAATAGTTGTTTCAATTCTTGTCCAACCTTCACCCACTTGACACCAATATTCTTATCGGTCTTTCGGAATTCGCCCGCCCATTTCCATACATCTCCGAACATGCGTTTGTGAAGGTTTTTCAGAAACTTTTCCGTCAAAATTTTGTCAGGTTTAAACTTGGACTGAATAACCCACGCCAATGCCTTTTCCAAGTTCAACTGTTCCAGTTCGTCCAACTCAGCATGAGTAGAAACTGAGGCGATGCGAAGACCTTCCTTCTCCGCTTCGTCCAAAGGCGTTTGGCCTTCGTGATAGTCGAGTATCAATCCCATATGGATCGCCTCAGTTCGCGTTTTATCTCATCTGTCAGTTCGTCAATGGCCGCAGCAATACGTTCTTCGCTGTTGCCCTGATCTTCCAGTTGCATGTTATGATGTGTACGTCTGACGATTTTCTCCGCCAGTACGCGCGCCTTGCGTTCTACCAATTGTTCCAACGTGCCGTCTTTCGGCACAAGGCCGTACACAAATTTCATATCCATGGCGTTGGCTGCTTCCTGTAAACTTCTCAGAGAAATGGAACCTGAAGCTTCTCTGTTTTCAAGATCTCTTGCGCCCTGTTCTGACATATTAAGTTTATTACCCAGTTGGCGCAGGGTCATGTTAAGAGTAGTTCGAATAGAGTGAACCCAGCCCTTATTGGGAGTTTGAATTTCCCTGATAGCGTTGAACAATTGTAGCTTTTCCTCCAATTGGCTTATGCGGAGTTTGTGTTGTGAACTCATAATTGTTTTTTTATTATTACAAAAATAAAGTAATTACTTTAGTATATTGAAATAAAATAAAGCTATGTACTTAGTAATGTTGAAATAAATAAAGCAATAGGCTTAGTTTATTCAGTAATAAGTCAATGGATAAGTTGATTTATAGCTCAGGAAACAGCTTGCCAATAGTTACCATCGGAAGGAACATTTTGCCACTATCAGGCAAAGTGATAAAACCAAATTTCGTGTAGAACTGCGTGGCGGCTTCATCAATTGGGTCAACAACCACGGCCAAGGAACCAATGGTTTTGGAAGCGATAAAACTTCGTTTGAGTGCATCGGCAACTAATAATTTGCCTATTCCTTTTCCCTTTTCAGTTACATCAATAGCCAAACGACCTAATAGCGTTACAGGAAGATTCAAATAAGAGGGCGGTAATTTTCTGCGGAAGTATTCAGGCGCTTCGTCTCTGGGAAGACTGCTGTTTGAAAGCGTATAATAACCTTTCACAAATCTGCTTTCATCTGCGTTTACAAAACAGACCGATAATTTTCGTTTTACGTCCTGATTTGCCTGTCGGTGGAAGTAAACATTCAGTTGTTCGTTGCCACAATCAAATGCTTTTCGTTCATGAGAGGAATGAAGTGCAACAACAAGGAAACCCATCACGAATTCTGCAAACGATTGAGTTCTGCCACAGCATTTTTCAAGTACTCATTTGGTTCAGGAGGATTTGCGAGTGCATTAAAGAAAATCTCGCGGTCTCTTTCAGATGCTAGAATACGGTCGTGTTCACTTACAATTTCCTTGGCCTGTTTCTGTGTAGCATAGATCACAAACTCCGTAAGCGTACGGAAACCGCCCAAACTGGCCGCATATTCAAAGAATGCTTTTTGCTCTTTGTCCAATCGCGTATCAAATCGTGCTTTTTCTGAAGTTGCCATGGTGTTTGTTTTGATAAATCAAATGTACGGATTATTTCCGTACGAAAGAAAATTTCAGAAAACGAAGTTGGTTGGGCTATTTCTGAAGGCAGGGAAGCTGCCCGTTCAGTAGACGAATTCCTGATGGGAACTTCCGTGCTGGAATCGAAGGAGCGTTCGCTTTTGAGTGTTTGACAGGTTATCTTCGCCCCAATGAATCTGGTTTCCAAAGTCCTTCAGCAAGCGGTAGATGAATTTGCGCAATTGCCTGGCGTGGGTCACAAAACGGCTTTTCGGTTTGTGCTGCATCTGCTCAAGAAAAAACCAGAAGAACTGAGAAAATTTGGCAATACGTTTTTGCAGTTGCAAGAGCAAGTTCAGTATTGCAAGCAATGCTTCAATATCTGCGATACGGACACCTGCGATGTCTGCTCCGACCAAAGGCGAGATCGAACAACCATCTGTGTTGTGGAAGATATTCGAGATGTGGTTTCCATTGAGAATACGCAGCAATTCAAAGGATTGTACCACGTTCTTGGTGGCATCATTTCGCCATTGGATGGCGTTGGACCATCCGACCTGAACATTCCTCTTTTAATGGAACGGCTAGAAACAGGCGAAGTGAATGAGGTAATTTTCGCGCTTACCACTACGATGGAAGGCGATACGACCAATTTCTACCTCTCGCGGCAGCTACAGAAGTACAACGTTAAACTCAGCACCTTGGCACGTGGTGTTTCCATTGGTGGAGGCTTGGAGTACACAGATGAGCTTACGCTTGGTCGTTCGCTGCTCAATCGTGTTCCTTATGAGAATAGCTTGGTAAAGCAGTAGAGTTTGACAGGCTCAAGGATTGTCCAACTCTCGCCATTACACGTGTTCGGCAATCAGATTCAAACACGTATCTTTGAAAAAAAAAGCAGCATGAACACCAAATTGACATTGACCATAGAGAAAGAGGTGATTGAAATCGCCAAAGAATACGCCAAAGAAAAAGGGCAAAGCCTTTCGGAGATGGTTGAAAACTACTTCAAATTAGTGACTGTAAGCAAGGTAAGAATGCAAGAAAAGCAACTCTCTCCGAAGGTCAGAAAGCTAAGAGGAATCATCAAAATCGACCAAAACATCGACTACAAACAAACATTGACTGAAGAGTTATCTAAAAAATATGGCGTTTAAACTATTTATAGATTCGGATGTGGTCATAGACTTTTTTACCGACAGAGAACCTCACGCCAATCCAGCAAGTGAGCTTTTTGAACTGAACGAAAAGGGCGATGTTGTGCTGTATCTTTCTGCTGTAAGCATCAACAATATTTACTACATCGTCAGAAAGTTTTTAGGACATAAAAAGTCAATTGAAGTTGTGGAAACCCTAACAGGAATGACTGAAATTATCGGGACTTCAAAAGAAGAAATCGTACAAGCCTTAAAAAATGATTTTAATGATTTTGAGGACTCTATTCAATACTCTTCAGCGTTGACAATCAAAGGTGTAGATGCCATTATTACACGAAACATCAAGGATTACAGAAATTCTACCATTGCGGTTATGACACCATTGAATTTCTTGAAATTGAAAGAAAAAAGTGAAGACTGACAGGGCCTGAAGAAACAAGGAAATGTAGCTGATTTTCTCATGATTTGTTACTCGTAATTATCATCAATAACAATTGCTCAGTTAAACAAACCCTATACATCCGCGCTATCCCCGCCTGAACGGACGGGCAGGCGTGTCATCCGCGTTCCATTACCATATTTGCACTCAGATTCATTAGCCGCTTGAAACTCTCCATCGTCATCGTCAATTATAATGTGCAGCACTTTTTAGAGCAGTGCTTGCAATCGGTTATGGTGGCTGTTCAGAATCTGGATGCCGAGGTTTTTGTGGTCGATAATAAATCGGTTGATGGTTCGGTGGCGATGGTCGCCAACAAGTTTCCGAGCGTAAATCTCATCGCCAATAAAGATAATGTCGGTTTTTCGAAAGCGAATAATCAGGCTATGCGCATTGCCAAAGGCGAATACGTTTTGCTACTGAATCCAGATACGCTTGTTGAGGAAGACACGTTCGAGAAAGTTGTCCGTTTTATGGATGAACATCCCGATGCGGGCGGGCTCGGTATCAATATGGTGGATGGAAAGGGAAATTTCTTGCCAGAAAGCAAGCGAAGTTTGCCAACTCCCGAAGTAGCATTTTACAAAATATTCGGGCTGAGTTGGTTGTTTCCAAAATCTACCCGATTCGGAAAATACCATTTGACTTATCTCAGTAAAGACGCAACGCACGAAATTGAAGTGCTTTCAGGCGCTTTTATGTTAATGCGGAAAACCGCCTTGGATAAGGTCGGTTTGTTGGATGAAGATTATTTCATGTACGGTGAAGACATCGATCTTTCGTACAGAATCATTCAAGGTGGATTCAAAAACTATTACTACCACGAAGCGCGTATCATTCATTATAAAGGAGAGAGCACGAAAAAGGGCAGTCTGAACTACGTTTTCGTGTTCTATAATGCGATGGCCATTTTCGCTCGCAAGCATTTCTCAAAGGAGCGGGCACAGCTGTTTTCGCTGCTCATCAATTTCGCCATTCTGTTGCGAGCTTCCATGTCGTTGGCAAATAGGTTTGTGAAGAGAATTTCACTTCCGATACTCGATGGATTGTTCATTTATGCTGGTCTTTTTGCTGTTTCAAATTATTGGGAATCAGCAGTGAAGGCAGGCGAAGGATTGCATTATCCTAAGGAGTTTTTTCTGTTGGTTTTACCCGTTTATGTGCTCATTTGGCTTGTGTCGATGCATTTTTCTGGTGGCTACGATAAGCCAGTCAAACTATCCAATTTGGTTCGCGGACTTATTGCAGGTTCGGCCATCATATTAATAGGTTATGGTTTGATGGGTGAAGAAGTACGTTTCAGTCGGGCAGTAATATTGATTGGCTCGGTTTGGGCTCTTCTGACCATTCCCAGTATTAGATTATTGCTACACGCACTCAAAGTTGAAGGCTTCAATCTCAATAGCGAAAAGACAAAACGTTTCTTGGTCGTTGGGAAATCTGATGAAATTGGACGAGTTGAGAATTTGCTCAAAGACACCTTCAAAACGCCAGGATTTATTGGTCGATATGAAGTTGCTGATGAGAATGACCTCTCCCAATTGGATGATTTTATCCGCATTAATAAAGTAGGAGAAGTGATTTTTTGCGCGAAGGATATTCCAGCGCAGCGAATTATTGATTGCATGACGCAGACAAATTTTCCAGAGGTTGATTTTAAGATTGCGCCAACAGAATCGATGTTTCTGATCGGCAGCAATTCAATCAACACGGCTGGCGATTTGTATGCTTTTGGAATCAATGCCATCACCAAACCCACTAATCAACGAGTAAAAAGGTTGCTTGATTTGATTCTTGGGTTGCTGTTTTTGAGTCTAAGTCCACTTATTATTTGGTTCATGAAGAAACCATTCGGATTGCTGAAAAACGTGATTCTCGTGCTTATCGGAAAACGAACGTGGGTTGGTTATATCAAAGATTTGAATGCCGACCAGAATTTCCATCTTCCTAAAATTGCCGATTCCGTGCTGAATCCGCAGGATGGTTTGGAAGCTGGCGAGCCTGATGAAGATGGCTTGTTGCGATTGAATATGCTTTATGCAAAGGATTATCGTGTGGCTAATGATTTGAATATTGTGTTCAAAGGATTTAGAGATTTGGGCAGATAAGCCTTCAAGTCTTTCAAAATCGAGTAGGTTTGGTTTGATAGTTATCTTTGCGGTCGCAAAAAGTAAGCAATGGCTAAAGTTGAAGTGTTGATGCCCAAAATGGGAGAAAGTGTGGCAGAAGCCACCGTGATTCGTTGGTTGAAAGAGGTGGGCGATGCCATCGAAATGGACGAGCCAATCATGGAAATCGCTACGGATAAGGTGGATTCGGAGATTCCTTCTCCTGTGGATGGCGTGCTTACAGAGCAATGCTGTCAAGCCGATGATGTAGTACAAGTTGGCAAACCAGTTGCTTACATTTCCACGGAAGTTGGAGCAGCAGCTGAGCCTGCCCCAAAAGCATCTGCACCTTTAAAAGCGGAAATAGCACAAGCAGTTGCCGCACCAGTTGGTGCTCATTCTAATGGACATTCTTCAAATGGCGCTGCCGAAGTTGGAGATATTCCAAAGCGATCAGATTCTGGAAAATTCTTTTCACCGTTGGTGAGAACAATTGCAAAAACAGAAGGTGTTTCTGTGCAAGAATTAGAAACAATTTCAGGAAGTGGACAAGGCGGAAGGGTAACGAAGGCTGATCTTCTGGGCTATCTTCCAAACCGTGGCACACAGCCTCAAACACAACCTGCTTCTTCACCAGTCGCAAGTCCAGTTCAATCGCATTCTTCAACTGCACATGTTGGAAAGGTTTCTGTACCACTTATGCCAGGAGATGAGATTGTGGAAATGGACCGCATGCGAAAGATTATTGCGGAGCACATGGTAATGAGTGTGCACACATCGCCACACGTTACGAGTTATGTGGAGGCAGATGTAACCAATTTGGTACTGTGGAGAGATAGAATCAAGGATGATTTTTTGAAGCGATATGGCGAAAAATTAACCTTCACGCCAATTTTCATCGAGTGTTTGGTGAACGCCATTAAGGAAATGCCGGGCGTAAATGTTTCGTTGGATGGAACGAACATCATCAAGCGAAAAGCAATTAATATGGGAATGGCAGCAGCCACGCCATCAGGAAATTTGATTGTTCCTGTTATCAAAAATGCGGATCAAAAAAATCTGCTTGGCCTAACTAAAGAAGTGAACGACCTTGCGAATAGAGCGAGAATAAATAGGCTCAAGCCCGAAGAAATTCAAGGAGGAACCTACACGCTTACGAATGTTGGGACATTTGGAAACGTGATGGGAACACCCATAATCAATCAGCCACAAGTAGCTATTATGGCTGTTGGAGCCATTCGTAAAAAGCCTGCAGTAATTGAAACACCATCTGGTGACGCAATTGCTATCCGCCACATGATGTTCCTATCTCATTCGTACGATCATCGTATTGTTGATGGTGCTCTGGGTGGTTCTTTTGTTAGGAAAGTGGCCGACTTTTTAGAGAATTGGGACATCAATAGAACCATTTAGGTTTATTTGCGTATCGCCTTGAATCTGAAGTAGAATTCGGAATAATAAAACTGTCCGATAAATTGGTCAACAAACTGATAAGCACCAAATGAGTAGACCGTTACTTTTAGTAATTGCCACCTTACTTCTGTGCAATATGGCTTCATTCGCGCAGCGGGAAGTTAATAAGGACGCGCATTTCAAACGAGTTTACCCAGTTGCAAATGAGCAGTTGGAGGCCGGAAAAGGAGAGCGAGCGGTAAAGAACTTCCTTGATCTTTTGGCCATTGACGATAAAAATGCACTCATCAATTACAAGGTTGGGCGTAGCTATCTGCTTATTAATGGCAAAAAGAATGAGGCCGTCCCGTATTTGGAAAAGGCTGTTGCCAACGCTAGCGTAAAAGCAAAGGACCACTACAAAGGAGAAGAGGCTCCAATTGACGTGTATTACTACATGGGGAGAGCCTATCACCTCGATTCACAATTCGATCACGCCATTTCTGCTTATCGCAAATATTTGAAGGAAGCAGACATCACCGATAAGGACAGAATTGACGAGGTAGAATGGATGATTCAATGCTGCCTTAATGCAAAATTGATTGTTGATTCGCCAATCAGTGCAACTACAGAGAACCTCGGGGAAAATATCAATTCAGTTTATGATGAGTATTCAGCGGTAGTCGATGCCACAGAATCTATGCTCATTTTTACTTCAAGACGGCCAACAACTACGGGCGGACTTCTTGATTTGGATGATAAGTATTTTGAAGACATTTTCGTTTCACAGAAACAGGAAGATGGTACTTGGGGCAAGCCAAGTAGTATAGGAAAGCGGATTAACACTGAAGGCCACGAAGCCTCAATCGGTCTTTCTGCAGACGGACAGGAACTCTACATTTTTCGGGATGATTTTGGTGATGGAAACATTTACGTGTGTCAGTTCAAAGGAAGCAGTTGGGGCGAACCACAATTGCTGAATCAGAACATCAACTCACCTTTTAGAGAAACGCATGCCTCAGTTTCGGCCGATGGACAAACGCTTTATTATACATCAGATAAAGCTGGCGAAGGAGGAATGGACATCTTCCGCAGTAAAAGATTACCAACTGGAGAGTGGGCGGTTTCGGAAAATCTTGGTGAAGTCATTAATTCAAAATACGATGAAGAGGCACCATTCATACATCCTGATGGTAAAACACTCTTTTTCAGTTCAAAAGGTCATAGCAGTATGGGAGGATTTGATATTTTCTTCTCAATCGAGGAAAATGGAAAATGGTCAACACCAATGAACGTTGGATTTCCGATGAACACAGCAGACGATGAGTATTTCTTCGTTATGTCTGCGGATGGTAAGCGAGCTTATTATTCGTCTTCAAATGGCGCTGGCCTGGGAGGGAAAGACATTTACCTCGTTCACCTCGATACGGATAGAGAGGTCCCGCTAACTGTTTATAAAGGTGAAATTGTTGCTGATGCTTCTGGTAAAAGACCTGTAGACGTTACAATCAAAATAACAGACAACGAAACGGGTGAGCTTTTTGGCATTTATCGTCCGCGAGATGATAACGGACGATTTGTTCTCATTTTGCACCCAGGTGGAAACTACAATATTGCCTATGAGTCAGATGGCTATCTTTATAAATCCGAAAAGCTATTTGTCCCTGCAAATACGGCATATTTTGAGGTTAATCGCGCCATTCAGCTGAAGGCAATTTCGCTCGATAAATAGCTCTAGTTTCAACAACTTCTTTAGTCCTAGATAAGATTCTAATTATTTTATCTTTGGCGCAACTGTGGATTTGCTAGAAAGTTTGCGTCCATTAAAAGGAAAGGTTTAAAAGCCATTCCGTTGAAAAGGGGAAATGAGATATATTTTATCGTTTTTATTGTTTTGGCTGTTAGCTTTTTCAGCCGTGGCGCAGCCTTATGGCGATGCAAAATTCAAGCAAAAGTTCAATAAGGCTGATGCCCTGTTCTATGACGGTTCCTACATGGAAGCACTTCCTCTTTTTGAAGAGATGTACGCGTATGATACTACCAACGCCAATCTAAATTATCTCCTTGGCGTATGTTATTTGCTTGGAAAAAAGGATCACGATTTAGCTCTAAGAAGGTTAGAAAGTGCTACCAAAGATGTGTCGTTGCAACATAGCGAGGCTGATTGGAAAGAGCGTAAGGCGCCAGGACTAACCTATCTCTATTTGGGTAAAGCCTACCATTTCAAAAACCAGTTCGATAAAGCTGTAGCCAATTATTACAACTACAGGTCTTACATTGAAATGGATGACGTGGCCACATACAATAAGGTACGACTTCAGATTCAATACGCGGAGAACGCGATGGAGCTGATTAAAAATCCAGTTGGGGTGAAAGCGACTAATCTCGGTGCTGGGGTAAATACCAAGTACCCAGAATACTGTCCAGTCGTTTCGGCTGATGGTCAAGTGTTAATCTTCACTTCAAGAAGAGAAGGAGGAACAAGCGATGCAAAAGATGAGGAAGGAAACTATTACGATGATATTTATGTGTGTCAACGACAGCCTAACGGAAGCTGGAGTAAACCGCAAAGCATAGGGCCGAATATCAATTCAGCAGGGCATGAGGCGGCTATTGGCCTATCTCCAAATGGTCAACTATTGTTCATTTATAAGGATGATAATGGCGATGGCAACATCTATTTCAGCGAGAAAAAAGGGGCAGACTGGACTCAGCCTCAGCAAATGGGGTCAGACATCAATACTACGTCTTGGGAAACACACGCGACAACTAACGCTACTCAGGATAAACTCGTTTTTGTTTCAAATAGGAGTCAGGGTGGATATGGAGGTCGTGATCTTTGGTATTGCAATAAACTTCCGAACGGTGACTGGGGGTTAGCCCTTAACATGGGAAGTGTTGTGAATACCCAATACGAAGAAGATTCACCATTTATTAGTGCGGATGGACAGACGCTGATATTCAGTTCCCAAGGACATACATCTATGGGGGGATTTGACATTTTCAGGTCAGAGTTGGAGGATGGTCAATGGTCCATTCCAGAGAATATCGGTTATCCGATAAGTACATCGGAAGATGATGTGTTCTTCACCCTTACACCTGATGGACGGACTGCTTATTACAGTTCGAGAATGGATGGCGGGTTCGGAGATTCAGACCTTTATAAGTTGCGTCTAGAGGTTAAGAAATCAAATGCAGTGGCTGTTGCTCGTGGCGTGATGAAAGTTCCAGCTATGGCTTACGCTGATATAAAAGCTAAAATCATCGTTACGGATGAAGGTGGAGCGCAGATTGGAACCTATCGCCCAAATTCAGTAACTGGTTATTATGTGCTTGTTCTTAAACCAGGAGAATCTTATAAAGTTACTTATGAGGCTGATGGATATCCTCCGATAGTTGCTAACGTTCCAGTTGCTGATGACAAAACCTATGAGGAAATTGGAACTGTCATAGAGCTAAAAGAAGTGGTGTTTGGTGAAAATATTTTGGCTCTTCAAAAAGAAACCGAACGGTTGGAGAAGGAAAAGGAGGCGGCTAAAGCCAAGGCCGCTGAGGAAGAATTACTAGCCGCGGCAGCAGCCTTGAAGGCTGAAGAAGAAGCCAAGAAACTTGCTCTTGCAAAAGAAAAGGAAGCCGAAAAGAAAAAGGCGGAGGAGTTAGCTGCATTAGAAAAGGAACGGGCAGCTAATGATTTGGCCGCTGAAGAACAGAAGATTAAGCAAGCTGAAGCCACAAGAAAAGAAATTGAAGAAGTAGCTAAAGCAAAGGTTGAACAAGAGCTAGCCGTTAAGGCAGAAGCCGAAGCAAAAACTGCAGAACAAGCACGCTTAAAGCAAGAAGCTGAAATAGCAGCCAAAGCGAAGGAAGAACAAGAATTGGCTGCTAAGACAGAAACGGAAGCAAAAGCTGCCGAGCAAACACGATTAAAGCAGGAAGCCGAAGAAACAGCTAAAACAGAGGCTCAGCAAGAATTAGCGATTAAGGCAGAGGTTGAAGCTAAAACTACAGAACAAGCACGTTTAAAGCAAGAAGCTGAAATAGCAGCCAAAGCGAAGGAAGAACAAGCATTAGCAGCTAAGACCGAAGCAGATGCAAAAGCTGCCGAACAAGCACGTTTAAAGCAAGAAGCTGAAATAGCAGCCAAAGCGAAGGAAGAACAAGCATTAGCGGCTAAGACCGAAGCAGATGCAAAAGCTGCCGAACAAACACGTTTAAAGCAAGAAGCCGAAGAAACAGCTAAAGTAAAAGCTCAGCAAGAATTAGCAGCTAAGACAGAAGCGGAAGCAAAGGCGGCAGAGCAAACACGATTAAAACAGGAAGCAGAAGTAGCAGCTAAAGCGAAAGCAAATCAAGAGCTCGCTACTAAAGTTGAGGTCGAAGCAAGACAGCAGGAATTAATAGCTCAAAAAGAAATAGAAGATGAGTTTAAAGCTGCAGAAGAAGCGCTACTTAAAAAGCAGGCTGATGAGCAAGTGGTGGCGGAAAGAAATTCGGAACAAAATATAGAGGGCGAAAAAATTGTTTCGGAGACTTCTGATGAATTGGCCGTTACTGAATCAGAAGCGGATCGAGCTCTTCGAATTGCTGAGGCTGAGCGTAGAAGAGTTGAATTGCAAGAGCGAATTCAAGCACTGAAAAAACAACAGGAGCAACAAGTACAAACTGATATCGCACCAGTTGTTCGGGAAGTAGTGGTTAAGGAAATTGAATCTGACCAAGAGGCAATGTCAATTGACGCGGAAGCAATTAGACTAAAGCGAGAAGCGATGTTGAAACGCATCGAAGAGCTAAAGAATCAGCGAGTAGAGGTCGTTTCTAAAAAGGTTGAAGACGAGAAAGTTGTTAATCAAACTTCTGAAAAGGTTAAGTCTGCGGTGGCAGAGCAGACTGCACTCGAAGAGAAGTCAGATAAAAAAGTAAAGGAGATTACCGCTTTGGAAAACGAACTTCAGGTTATTGAAGAAAAGGTTGGAGCAGCAAAGGAAAAAGTTGAGCAGGCAGAAGAGGAACAACTTCAAGCCGAGAAGGTGTTGATGGCTGATAAAGAAGAGGAAAAACGCCTTGCGAAGGAGGAGGACCAAAAAGTTAAGGAGGCCTTAGAGGCTGAACGACAACTTAATGAACTGAAAGAGCAGGAAGAAAGACGCCTTGCCGAAGAAAAGCTTGCTGCTGAACAGTTTGAGAAACAACAACAGGAAGAGGCTGCGCGTACAAAACGCGAATTAGTACAACTGGAGGCACTTGCGGAACAACAACATCAAGTAAAGGTTGCTTTGGAGGCAGAGGAGCGGAAAAAAGCCGCTATGGATGCTGCTGAGAAGACTGCTTATAGTGATAAAGAAAGGCTTGCCAATGCATCTACACTTGAGCAGTTGCGCGATTTGAACAAACAGCTTATTGCGGATAATTTGGAACTGAAGAAGCAATTGGCCGAGCTTAATCGAAAATTGGATTTAATTCTTGCTAGATTGGATTATCAGCCAGATCCAGAGAAGGTAGAAATGCCAGCGAGCAACACTATCAAGAATCTTCAGGAAGGAAAACGTCTGATACTGAGAAACATCTTCTTTGATTACAATTTGGCTACTCTACGTTCGAATTCAAAACATGAACTGAACAAGCTTTATGATTTTATGAAAGAAAACTCGGAAATCAGTATCGTTGTATCTGGTCATACTGACGCTATTGGTAATGACGATTACAATTTGCGTCTTTCCAAGGATAGAGCTCAGGCTGTGGTTGATTATTTAATACGTAATGGAATTGCTTCTGGCAGATTGAGTGCAGTAGGCTACGGAGAAACACGACCAATCGCCCGTAACGAAAATTCAGATAGTTCAGATAATGCCATTGGACGACAGCTCAATAGAAGGATTGAAATCAGCATGCCGCAAGGCGGTGTAAAGGGTGTTGAAATGGAGCCGGTCAAAATCCCTACGGGAGCTCAAATGAAATAGCTGGCATTAGCTACGTACTTCTCGGAGTTTTATGGTATTATTATACCTTCGTTAGCTTGATAAATTGTGGATTTTCTTTAGTTTTCGAAACTGAACATTTACTTTAATAGGAAACACTGATCAGAATGACCAGAACCTTTACAGCCATACTCTTTGTTTTTCTGAGTTTTCACATTGATAACCTGTTTGCGCAAACAGGCGATATTTCCACAGTTACTGAAGAGGAGCTGAACAAGGAATTGACCGAAACCGAAGAAGAACGCGCAGCAAGGCGACTTAAAGTCACCAAGAAAGGAGCTACAGACCATTATTACAATGGAAACTTCCGGGCGGCCTTAGAAGACTTCCTCATTTTGTTGGCCAAAGACCCGAATGATGTGGAGCTGAGTTTCTTCATTGGCGCCTGTTATCTAGAGTCTAATATTGACAAGTCAAAAGCCATTGGCTATTTAGAATATGTAGTTCAACAGGAGAAGTTTCCAAAGGAAGCCATTTACCAGTTGGGAAGAGCTTACATGTTTGCGCACAGATTTGATGAGGCCATCACCACATTTAATAAGTACAAGGATATTTCGCGAGGTGATAATGACAATATTATTACTGGCGCGAGAATGATTGAGCAGTGCTTTAACGCAAAGCAGCTAATCAAATATCCAATTGATGCATCCTTCGAAAACTTGGGGCCAACCGTAAATTCTGCCTACCCCGATTTTAATCCATTTATCCCAGAGGATGAGTCATTCCTCGTTTTTACCTCCAAACGTCCAGATTGCCTTGGGTTGCAGTTGGATTACGATGGATACAAGACACCAGATATTTTCAGAGCCAGAGAATCTAAAGGACAGTTCCGAGAGGCGCGAAATATTGGGTCATCTGTAAATACAGAATGGTATGAGGAAGTAGTAGGTATTTCTGCTGACGGCCAAGAGCTTCTTGTGTACATCGACAACTTTGATGGTTATGATGATATTTACGTATCGCCACGAAAAGGTCGATTCTTTGATGATTATTTGGACCTTGGCAAGAACATCAACTCCGAGGATGTTGAAACTACGGCTGGACTTTCAACTGATGGGAATTTGATTTTCTTTTCTCGAGAAGCTGGAAAAGGAAATACGGGAACTGATTTATACATGTCTAGGAGACTTCCAAACCGTGGATGGGGCGTAGCTCAAAAACTTCCCGACATCATCAACACACCTTTTAACGAGAGCTTTCCGCATTTAATGGCTGATGGTAAGACGTTCTATTTTTCATCAGAGGGACATGCGAGCATGGGCGGTTTCGATATTTTTATTTCGGAGTGGGATGAAATGACCAACACGTGGTCAGTACCCAAGAATGCTGGTTATCCAATCAACACAGTTGATGATGATTTCAATGTGTCGCTATCAACAACAGGCAGATACGGATATGTTGCTCAGTTCCGAAAGGATGAAGGTTATGGAGAAAGAGATATTTACAGAATCACTTTCAATGATATAGATCCGATTAGAACAGTGGTTCGTGGCTCAATCACCAACATTAAAGACTCCATGTTGCAGGATCCTGGAATTGATGTTGGAACGTTTGAAATGACGGTGACCGATATGAATACCGATATGTTCATTGGTACCTATCGTCCTAATATGAAAACAAGTAATTACGTTCAGGTTTTGGAGCCAGGAGAATATTGTGTTTATGTGGAAGGTGAGCTTTATTTCGATACATCAGAGGTTGTAGCTGTACTTGGAAAAAGCTCTCATATGGATGAGATTATTCAGAACTATACGCTCAGACCAGATCCAGAAGCAATTAGCCGCAAGAGAACTGGCGAAAAATATGGTGGCCTGATTTATGCTGCATCAGGTAGTGTTGATGGAAAATGTAAAGTTTGGGATGTGCCTTCTGGAAGACAGGTGCTGTCTCTAGATAACATGGTTGAAGTTACAAGCGTTGCCTTTGCGTTGAATGGCAAGAAGGCTCTCTCGGCAACAAAAACAGGAGATATTAATATCTGGAACATCCCGGTAGGTAATCAAGACAAAACATTAAAAGGACATAGCAAGAAGGTAACAGAAGCCACTTTTGTGAAAAACGGTCAATATATCCTCTCTTCAAGCGCAGATTCTACTATTCGTCTTTGGAATGTGGAGACTGGACTTATGGAAAAGATTTATGCTGGACATCCAAATGTTGTGAATGATATTTCAGTATCTCCAGACAACAACTATTTCGTGTCTGCTTCAGATGACGGAAATGTCCTAATGTGGGAAATGATGACCGAGCAACTTGTAGGCTTATTTGACGGACATAAAGGCGCAGTAAATGCGGTTGCCTACTCTCCACGAGGAAATTATGTTGTTTCTGGTGGTGATGATGGTAAGGTGAAAAAGTGGAATGCATCCACTGCAAAGGAAGAGTTAGAATTCATGTTGCATAGCTCAACTGTTAGCACGCTTGCGGTCAGTCCGGATGGACTTACGGTTGTGTCAGGCAGTAGCAATGGTTTCGTATATGTTTGGGATGCATATTCGGGCGATGTCAAGCATGTATTGCTTGGGCATGACAAGCCAATTACTTCCGTGTTCATATCTCCAGATTCCAAATATGTTATTACAGGAAGCCTTGAGCAATCCCCGATTGTATGGGATTTAAGTTCTGGTGAAGAAGTTGTGTCTCTTATTGGGCACACAGGGGTCATTAATGATGTATGTTTCACGCCTTACATCAAATTCCCAGAGAAAGAAGAGATATCAGTTAGAGAACTCGCGAAAAAAGATGATGCAGGCGATTTGGAAGGCGAAATTGAACGATTGGAGAAAGAACTTGCTGTAATTGAAGAGCAAAAACGACTCGGATATGACCCATCTTTAATTGATGTTGATTTATTCGGTAATAAGGAAATTAAATTGGGGCAGAAGATTATCTTAGAAAGAATATACTTCGATTTTGACAAGTTCGATATTAGAGACGAATCCGTTGTTGAACTCAATAAATTGTTAGTGTTCCTTGATAAGAACACTAATGTTGTAGTAGAGATAGCAGGACACACAGATTCTCGAGGATTGGATGATTACAATCAAAAGCTTTCACTTAACAGGGCAAAGAGTGTTGTAGCATGGTTGAAGAAAAGGAAAATTCTGAGTAAGCAAATGGTTTCAAAAGGTTACGGAGAAACGAAGCCAATTGCACCTAACGAAAACCCTGATGGCACTGATAACCCAAATGGCCGTCAAATGAATAGAAGGATTGAGTTAACAATCATCGGTATTGGTGGTGAGAAAATCATTACTACAGAAGGAAGATAACATGGAAAGGATGCAGAAAATAGCCTTTGCAGCGCTTTGTGCTTTTACCGTTTTGATTTATTCAGGACAGGAAATCTACGCTCAAAAATCAGTTCCTTCAGATTCACTGATGGAGAGGTCTAACATCAAAGGCCCACTTGAATTCAAAGGGTTCGTAAAAGAGTTGTCAAAGCAGTTGAAAGGGGCAGTTGTAACGTTGTACGAATCTCCAAATGGTTCGAAAGATAATCTAACCGAGATATTGAAAACCGTAACAGGAGGGAATGGTCAATTTGAGTTTAAGCTTGAAGTAAATAAGTTTTACATGCTTTCTGTTGAGAAAAGCGGCTATACAACAAAGAAGATTGACTTTGATACGGATGTCACGAAAGCAAGAGAAGAATTCACTAATGTTCCCATTTTCAGTTTTGAAGTTGATATGGTGCAAGACCTTGACGGCTTAGCTTACGCTAGATCGGTAGCGTCAGTTTTTTATCAAATTAAGAGAAATGAATTTGACTACCAGTTAGATTACTCTAAAGAAGAAATGGAGGAGGAAGAACGTCTCATCCGTGAGCAGGAAGAAAAGAGACGACTTGCAGATTTGGCGGCAAAGAAGAAATTTGAAGTAGAAGAAGCCGCTAGACTTTTAAGAGAAAATGAAAATGCCACTGCTGAGCAAATCATCCAAGCTGCAATAACGGTTGGAGATGGTAGTAAAGAGAAAACTGTAGAGGGATTTCTTAAAGTTTTTTCTGAAGTGGACTCTCTTAGGGATAAGAAGGCTGTAGCGATGTACGATAAGTTATTGGAAGAACGGAAGAATGCTACCGCCTCTGGCAATAAAATAGATTTTCAAGCCATTTTCAAAGTTGCCCAAAAACTAGAAGATACCGTAGTTAAGCAAGCTGAAGAGCAGCGGTCTAAAAGTGTTGATGTTCTGAAAAAAGAAAAGGAGGAGGCATCGCGTAAAATGAACGAAGCCATGGCTATTCAACAGCAAGGCTTAGAATTGGTGGCGAGAGAAAAACTTGCAGCAGCAGCCAAAGAGGAAGAACTCAGAAAAGCCACACAGGAAAAGGAAGCTCAGGATCAGATATATTATGCCATTTTCGATTCAAAAGGTGATGGCAACTTGGCTGTTCAAAATCTCATCAAAACCTATGCTAAAAATGACCCATACAAGGAACAAAAAGCCAAGGCGGTTTACGCAGAGTATGAAAAGTTAAGGGTTACTGGTGCAACCCTATCGAAAATGAATTTCAGCCAGTTATTTGCAGCTGCTGAAGTTGCTGAACAGGAGGCAATTCAAAAGGACATCGAAATAGATAACGCCAAGCAGCAATCTAAACTTAGCGCCTTTATGGACCAGGTGGAAGAGAAAAAACGTGAGGAGCAAAATGAGATAAAGCAGAAGATTGAAGCTGGGTTGAAAACGGCTTCCCTAGATCGAATAAGTCAACTATCAGTATTCAAAGAAGCACTCCCTAAAAATGACCCTTATAAGGATCAAAAGGCTGCTGTAATGTATGACGAGTATGTGAAGCAAAAGCAAAAGCTTGGAGGAAGCGGTGTGGTCAATATTGATTTCTCCACTCTTTTTAAAGTAGCTGATGCAGAAGAAGCAAAGATTAAACAGGAGGCAAAAGAGCAGCTGACCAAGGAGAAGCAACAAGCTCAAGATCAATTGGAAGCTCAACGAGAATTAATTAGAAAGGAAAAGGCTGTACTTGCAGAAAAAACGGCTACCATGGTGGAAGAATCGCATAAAGCCAAATTGGCTGACACCAAGGATAAGAAAGAGAAGCAGTTGGCAGATGCCTTAGAAAGCGGAGGTGGTGATAGAGACGCAGCAGTCGCAGCAATAATGAAAGTTTTACCTGTCACCGGGGATAACGAGCTAGACCAAGAACGTGCCGCTGCCGTTTACGATGCTTATTTACAAGAAAGCCAAAAAATCAAGCAATCTGGAAATGCTGGATCTAAGGTGGATTTTGCCGTGCTCTTTCAGGCTGCCGATAAAGCAGAACTTGCCCGTCTTGAGCGACAATATGAGCAAAAGCAAGTAGTGGAAAAGGAGCGCCTTGCAGAATACTCTGACCGTAGAATTGAGCAAGCAACAGAAATTGCAAAGGCACAACAAAAAGCAGCTTCGAAGGAAGTTGAACAAGCGGAGGTTGCTTACGAAGAAACCTTGTTGAAAGTTGAAGCTCAAAGACAGGAACGATTAGCGGAGCAGAAAAAGAAAGACGAGGATCTGGCCAAGGCCAAAGAAATGGAGCAGGTTCGTAGAGTTGCTCTAGAGAACGAGAAGAAAGATGCTGAACTTGCTAAAATGGATGCTGAACGTCAGCAAAGATTAGATGCAGAGAAGAAGGAACAAGAAGCATTATTGGCAGCTGAGTTAGTAACAAGAAGAAAGCAAGAGGAAGCGGCCAAGAAAGAAGCTGATTTGAAGTTAGCTGAGATAGAAAAGGCGAGAATGCTTGCTGAAGAGGCTGCCAGAGTTGCTGAAGCTGCAAGGATAAAAGAAGAAGATAAGCGCAAAGCAGCTGAAGAAAAATCCAAGCGAGACGCTGAGTTAGCATTAGCAAAAGAAGCTGAGGAAGTGCGCAAACTGGAAGCTCAAAAAGCTAAGGACGAAGAAAAACGCTTGGCTGATCAGTTAAAAGCAAAAGAAGCAGTTGAGTTGGCGGCACAAAAGGAGTCGGAACGAAAAATCCTAGAGGAAAATCAGCGTTTAGCTGCAGAAGAGAAGGCACGAAAAGATGCTGAACTGCTCGCAGCGAAGGCTGCAAGTGACCGCATAGCTTCTGAGGAGAAAGCACGTAAAGATTCTGAGTTGGCCGCTGCTAAGGTTGCTAGTGACCGCGTAGCTGCTGAAGAGAAAGCTCGTAAAGATGCTGAGTTAGCTGCTGCCAAGGCTGCTGAAGCCGAGCGTAAAGCCGTAAGCGATCGATTAGTCGCAGAGGAAAAGGCCAAGCAGCAGTCAGATTTAGCAGCTGCGAAGGCTGCAGAGGAAGCTCGTAAAACGGCAGAAGCAAAAGAACTAGCGGATAAGGAACGTTTGGCAGCCGAAGAAAAAGCACGTCAAGCTGCTGAGCTAGCAACCGCTAAAGCTGCTGAGGAAAAGAGAGTAGCGGACGATAAGCGTCAAGCCGAGCTAGCTAAGCAGAAAGCCGAACAGGATGAAAAGCAGCGTTTGGCTAATTACGAAAGTCTTATTGTCAAAGGAGATGGAGCTTTCACCACCAAGGACTACCAAGTAGCGATGAGAAATTATCAGGATGCGAAACAATTGTATCCAGATAACAAGGATTTGGTTAAGAAGCTTAGCGATACCGAATCTCAGCTTGATAGAATTGCGAAGGAAGAAACAGATAGACTTGCAATCGATCAGAAATTCAATGGTCTAATGGAAGATGGTGAAAGCGCAATCACTAAAGAGGATTACAAGGGGGCGATAGCAAAATTTGAAGAAGCATCTGCTCTCAAACCTGCAGATCAAGCTCCTAAACAAAGGATTAAGGATGCTAATAAAACATTGGAGCAAATTGCATTAGCAGAAAAGGAAAAGCAAGCCAACGAACGGAAGTTTGTTCTCTTGATGCAAGAAGGAAATACAGCCTTAAAAACCAATGATTTGGCTACAGCAAAAAGCAAATATGAAGAAGCAAGTGGCATGAAGCCACAGGATTCTGAGCCTAAATCTAGGTTAGCAGAAATAGCGGACAAAGAGCAGGAACTTGCGTTGGCTGAATTGGATAAGAAGAAGAAAGAAGAAGAAGCCAAGAAAAAGTTTGAAGAACAACAAAAACTGGAAGAGGAAAAGAAAGCGAAAGTACTTCAAGCTAGAATTGACGCAATTGATCAAGCAACCGCCACCACTTCTAACAATACGGATGAAGCTCGAATTGAGAAGTACGAGAAGTTGAAAGAAAGCATTGAAAAGCTTGACATGAAAGCAGAAGAACAGCGTAGAGCGTTCCTTTCAGAACTTGCTAAAATCTACCCAGAAGGAATGACAAAGGAACAAGTTGATGGCAAGAATTTTATTCTTCTTCGTCATGTAATTAATAGCAACAATGTTGTGACTATTTACGAAAAGAAGACGTGGGATTGGGGTGGAGTGTTCTACTTTAAGGATTCGGACATTGCCATCACTGAGGCAATTTACAAACTGGAAATCGGTAAATATTAATCAAGGAAGTGGCGAAAGTTTCAGTATCGGGGATTGTTCTATCCAGAAAGAAGAAAGCCTCCCGTTTTATTTCTCTTATTGTTTTGCTAACCAGCCTAATGGTTCAGGATGGTTATACTCAAGACCTTGGTCTTGATGTAGAAGCCAAAGGAGCTACTCCAGAAGCCAAGGCAAAAGGACTGTTTGACCTTGGCGACTTCAAGAATGCTCAGATTGCCTATACCGTTCTTCTTGCAAAGGAGCCTGAAAGTGCCTTTTTAAATTGGCGATTAGGTCTGTGCCATTTATATCAGAATATTAGAAAGAGCGCTTCCATTCCTTACCTCAGAAAGGTGGTTAAGATGGATAAGTTTGATGATGAGGTTTTGTATGATATGGGCTTGGCGTTTATGTACAATGAGCAGATTGACAGTGCTTTGCTCTTCTTCAATAAGTATCGACTTAAAATATCAAAGCCAGAGCGGATAATTGATGTCACTAGACAATTGGAATTCTGCGAGAACGCCAAAAAGTTCATGAAAACTCCTGTCAACGTGCGTTTTGAAAACCTTGGGAATGATGTGAATTCCGAAGGGCCTGACATGCATGCTTTCGTTCCGCTTGATGAATCGTTTCTGGTTTTTAGTACCAAGCGAGATAAAGGCGTGGCAGGACAGAATCTGGATTACGATGGCTACAAACCAGCCGATATTTTTTGGTGCCAGGTGAAGAATGGAGAATTCCGCAAGGCCAAAGGGGTTGGAATGACCATCAATACCGAGTTTGTTGAGGAGTTTGTGGGCATGTCGGCTTATGGCGATCATATTTTTTACATGATTGACAACTTGGAAGGGTTTGATGATGTTTGGTTGAGCGAGTTTACTGGTAGACGTTGGGAAAAAGGCAAAACACTTGGAGAGTCTATTAATACAGACGAACCTGAACTTTCTGCCACATGTACCCCCGATGGACAAACCTTATTTATCGCTCGCTTGCCAGTTGAGCAGCCTGGGTTCGGAGGAATAGACATATTCATGGCTAAACTTTTACCTGGCGGATTCTGGTCAATTCCGGTCAATCTTGGGCCAACCATCAATACACAATATGATGAGATGTATCCCGTGATTTCGGCTGATGGTAAAACTCTCTATTTTGCTTCGCAAGGCCACAAGAGTATGGGCGGTTACGATGTGTATAAGAGTGAATGGAATGAGCAATTCAGTCGGTGGGAACGTCCAGTAAACCTTGGGTATCCAATCAATACCACGATGGATAACTTCACGTATTGTCCAACAGATAATCCGAGACATGCCTATACAGCGCAAGTGAGGAGCGAAGGATTCGGAGATTTGGATATCTATCGTGTTATTTTTAATGATGAAGAAGAGCAAATGACCGCTCTAGCGTTGGAATTAGAAGTAATGACTGGGCCAGAGAAGGAAACACTGGTTTTTCACGAATGGAAGAACACGGTAGATGGCAACATAAAGTGGTTTACGAATGAATATCAACCAAAGGACAAACCAGAATACGAGTTTGTTGAGACCAAGAATATCGAACTAAAGAATGGAGAAGCTTACGAAATAACCATTATTGGTTCGTTTGATGGAGCTGAAGTAGCGAAGTATACCCAGCAGAATTTTCCTAAATCTGGCAGCTTTCAGTGGCTTGACACTAGGGTGAAAAAGGTAGTAGTTCCGTCCAAGAAGTTTGAGCCAAAGGTTTCTTCAGTTAAAGGGCAAACTAAATTGGAGATAACGGCCACGGTTACTGACCAAGCTGGCGAAATGGTCGGAACATATTTACCAAACTATAACACAGGAAAATTGGTAGCGGTTTTAATGCCAGGTCAGATTTATGAAATGACTATTGAAGCATCTGGGTTTCAACCGATAAAAGAAAAGTTCAATATTTTGAGTTTGGGCGATTATCAGAAGATCATCAACAAGAAATTGACTCTTATTGAGAATGGGTTAGAAGTGCCTTCCAAGTAAATCGTATGCTGCATCTCAAAAAACCGCTTGCCTTTTTCGACCTCGAAACAACTGGTGTTAATGTTGCCGAAGATCGAATCGTTGAAATTTCAGTTATTAAGTTGAATTCAGATGGAACCGAAGCGGTTTTGACCCTTTTGGTCAATCCCGGAATGCCGATTCCGAAAGAGAGTTCAGACATTCATGGAATTACGGATGAAAAGGTTGCCAACGAACCGACCTTTAAAGAATTGGCCCATCAGATAAAAGACTTCATCGGTAATGCAGACCTATCTGGTTACAATTGTTTGAAGTTTGATGTGCCGTTGTTGATGGAAGAATTCCTCAGAAATGAAGTCGACTTTAGCATGAAAAACCGCAAGGTTGTTGATGTGCAGAACATCTTTCATAAGTTGGAGCAACGCACGTTGGTTGCGGCATACAAGTTTTATTGCAACGGAGACCTAACCAATGCGCATAGTGCCGAAGCAGACACCAGAGCCACCATGGAAGTTTTATTGGCGCAGGTAGAGAAGTATGATGAGTTGGATGGCGAAGTAGAACATCTGCATGATTTCTCTAAGCGTGGCAATTCGGTTGATTTTGCTGGCCACATTGTAGAAAATGACTTAGGCGAGGCCGTTTTCAACTTTGGCAAGAACAAAGGAGTTCCTGTGATAGAAGTGCTGAAGAAGCAACCAGGATATTATTCGTGGATGATGGATGCGCAGTTCCCATCATACACCAAAAAAGTACTGACCGAACTGCGCGTGGATGCCTTCAATAAAGGATTGCTATGAAAATCGTTTGTATTGGAAGGAACTACGCAGAGCATGCCAAGGAACTGAACAATCCCGTTCCGACAGAGCCGATTTTCTTCATCAAGCCAGATTCGGCTGTTCTGCCCAATAATGACGATTTCTATCTGCCCGACTTCTCTAATGACGTGCATTACGAAGCAGAGATTTATGTGAAAATTCACAAGAAGGGAAAGAACATTCAAGAGAAATTTGCTCCTAGCTATTACAAGGAAATCGGGATTGGAATAGACATTACAGCCCGCGACATTCAGCAGAAATGCAAGGACAAAGGACTGCCTTGGGAAAAAGCTAAAGCATTTGACGGCTCTGCGCCCATGAGCAAAACGCTGCCGCTTTCCGATTTTGCTGATGTGAACGCTATCAACTTTGAGTTACACATCAACGGAGTTGTTGTTCAGAAAGGATTTACGGGCGATATGATTTTCAACGTAAATCAGATAATTGTAGAAGCTTCCAAGTACTTCATGTTCAAGATTGGAGATGTAATCTTTACAGGAACACCTGCTGGCGTGGGTAAACTCAACGCGGGCGACCGTCTAGAAGCCTTTATTGAAGGCCGAAAGATGATGGACTTTAAGGTGAAATAACCTTATTGAACCATCAATTTCTGACTTAAAACCTCCGTGCCATTCGCTATTCGTAAAATGTAGTTGCCAGCCGCCACAGGTGGTAAGCTTACTTGAGTTCCGTTAGACACATTCCAATCAGCCAATCGTTTTCCTCTAAGGTCAATCAGTTGCGCTTTCCAATTTCCGTTGGATAGAGTAAAATTCAAGGTTCCGTTTGATGGATTTGGGAATGCGAAAGAACCAGACTCGTCCGCAAAAAGAGAAGAAATGGATGCAGTAAAATCTCTTCTTCCCAGTACATATTCGCCTTTTTTGAGCGTGTCGATGCGTACGGTGCCTTGTTTATTTGTGATTGAAACGCCCGTTTGAAGCTCATATCCATCTACTTCCTGCCAATCGGTTCCAGTGCCCGAACGATACAGAAATACAAGGCTGTCTTCTGTTCCAATAATTAATTCATTATCCATGTAGCCCTGAGAAGTGCTGTTGGCCCCATTGTATTTGAAGGTGGCTTCAGAATGAAAGCCTTCTGAAAAAATCCCATCAACAGACCAATAATGGTAGGGATTGAGTACAAATCCGGGGTTTTGGTTCAAGAAATCATCTGGAGTAACGAAATGATCTGCAATTCGAACAATACTACTGTCGTTGCCAGCATTCAGCACATCAATTACCACGTTTGTTTGATTGAATGTGTAATCGCCTGTTGCACCTATTTTCCATTCAAAATCGGCAATGGCGTCACTCATTTTCTCCCAACGGTCAATGGTTACCATCTTGGGGTCAAATTGACAATGAACAGTAAAGATTTGAATGTCTGAATTTACATCGAGATAGAAATTCTCGCTAGAAACACCATCCGTTAAGTTCACTTCAATAGGCATTTCGTAAATGTGATTGTTTCCTCGTTGTTTCTGTTTGATAGCAATATCAACAGAATAGCCGTCTAAAATGGGGACGGAATTAAAACCCCGAAGAGTAAAATGCGGAAAACCGGGCTGAAAAACCCAACCATCAAAAAATGGATTGAGGTCAACACCAGAAGAATAGGCAAAAATGTCGCGCAAGTCGTAACTATCGGCATTGCCAAAGGCCAACGAATCCATGTAAGTGCGGCAAGCTTCAAAAAACAGCGCATCGCCCATGTAGTTTCTCAACGTGTGAATGATCTCAGGCCCTTTCTCATAAACCGTGCTTCCGTAGGTTACAGCGTGCGGAATGGCGTTCATGGCCAAGTAATCGCCATCATTAACATGGGCAAATTGCAATACCGTTCGGTGATTTTGCCGAATCCAATCCTTGTAAGCATCCTCGCCATACACCGCTTCGGTAAAAAGCGCTTCCGAATAAGCCGCAAAACCCTCGTTGAGCCACATGTTCTGCTCATCCTTGCAGGTAACCAAATCGCCCCACCACATGTGCGCCAACTCGTGAGCCCAAAGGGTTTCGTAATTCAACGACCCATCTACAAACGATTTTCCAATATGAATGCTCGAAGCGTGTTCCATCGCGCCAGCACTGAATGGCACTAGCGCATAGCCAATCTTTTCCCAGCGATAAGAGCCGTAAGACGAAATGAACGAATTCATGGCTTCGGGCAGGTGCAAGAAGGTGCCGAGCACGCTTAGGGTGTCTTGCGGCAAAGCTGCCCAAACGGCCGGAATGCCATTGATGTCGCGCTCAAGGAAATGGTATTTGGCCACAGCCATAGAGGCCAAATAGGTTGGAATGGGCTCGGCCAAGGTCCAATGATAGGTTCGGGTATCGTTGCCATGGTCCTCCATTTGCGCGAGATTGCCATTGCAATACGCCTGATATTCTCCCCAAACCTTGATGTGAAAATCATACGTGGCGCGGTCGGTAAACACATCGAGACACGGAAACCACGCGCGGCCAAAAACGTGCGGGTCTTCATTAAAACCAACGCCCATGTTGTAGGCGTAGTTTGTGCTATTCCAGTAAAAACCGCCCCACGAAGCATCTTGTGCAGGCACGCCACGGTAAGCTATGGTAATGGTGTCCGTTTCTGTTGCGTTTAGAACTGTGGTAAGGGCAATGTTCAAATTCAGGTTATCGTACGTGTAATTAAGAACGGTCCCGTTGGCATCAATTACCGAATCAATGGTAAAACCAGCTAACGAAAGATGGATTTGTTGAAGACCATCCACCTTAGACTCAACGGTCAATTGCGTGCGACCCCAAAGTTTTTTTTGAGTGAAATTGAGCGAATCAATGCGAATGTCGTAATGCTGTATGTGCATGCTGTCGTTGACGGCAGCAGCAGATGCAGCAGAAGCTTGTTGCTTCAGCGTTTGACAATAATGCCCTGCCGAACTCTGCTGGGCAGCCGCCCAATGGAATGTGAAGAGGAGAGCAGGTAATAGGATACGGTGCATGGCAATGGGTTTGTGTGGTATCAAAACTAACGAACCTGCGGTTGGGATACGGGTTGCGGGATGCGAGATACGGGACGGTAGTTATGGGAAATGGGACGTCAGTTGTGACAAGTGGGACGCGAGTTATGACAGACGTCATGGCAGTTATGGCAAATGTCACGGCAGTTATGGGAAACGTCATGGTAGTTATGGCAGACGTCATGGCAGTTATGGCAATTTCGAAAAAAAATACACGGGGTGATTCGTATGTAGGTGTACGAATGTACACCCTTATCTTTGCACCCATCATGGCAGGAAACACCTTCGGAAAACTCTTTCAGATTACCACATTTGGCGAAAGCCATGGGGCAGCCATTGGAGTGGTTATAGATGGTTTTCCTTCGGGAATTGAAGTGGACGAAGCACTCATTCATCAAGACCTGCAACGCAGACGACCTGGGCAATCTAAATTAGCCACGAAACGAAAGGAGACGGAAGAATTTCAGATTCTGTCGGGTGTGTTTGAAGGAAAATCGCTCGGAACACCCATTGCCGTGACAATACCAAACAGCGATGCCCGTTCAAAAGACTATGATCACCTCAAAGAAACCTTCCGTCCGAGCCATGCCGATTTCACGTATGAGGCAAAATATGGCCATCGCGATCATCGAGGTGGTGGGCGCGCCTCGGCTCGCGAAACTGCTGCGCGTGTCGTTGCTGGCGCCTTTGCTAAAATGCTGTTTCAGCAGGTTGGAATTGAAATTGTTGCCTACGTTTCTTCGGTTGCCGATGTTCGTGCAACGGTCAATGATCAGACGGTTTCTTTAGCAGATGTGGAGAAAAGTTTGGTTCGATGTCCAGATGAAACGGCTTCTTCTCAAATGGAAAAGCTCATCGATTCCGTTCGGAAAGATGGCGATACCGTAGGCGGAATTGTGAGTTGTGTGGTTAGAAACGTACCTGTTGGCTTGGGCGAACCCGTGTTCGATAAACTTCATGCCGATTTGGGAAAAGCCATGCTCAGCATCAATGCGGTAAAAGGTTTTGAGATTGGTTCAGGTTTCTCATCAACCAAAATGAGAGGTTCTGAGCACAACGATGTTTTTACTTCGGAAGACGGAAAAATCATCACCAATACTAACAATAGCGGAGGAATTCAGGGCGGTATTTCCAATGGAATGAACATCACGTTTAACGTGGCGTTTAAGCCTGTTGCCACCATTCTTCAAACACAAAAAAGTGTGGATGTGGATGGCAATGAAGTTGATTTGGAAGGAAGAGGCCGACATGATTCATGCGTGGTTCCGCGTGCGGTGCCAATTGTAGAGGCAATGGCCGCCATCGTATTGGCCGATCATTACCTCAGAAATAAAACGCAGAACGGTTAATGGAATTTCGAAGAAAAGACCGACCATTTGTCATTGCCGGTCCGTGCAGTGCCGAAACGCGCGAACAAGTTCTAGAAACAGCCGAAGGCTTAAAAGACCTAAACGTGGATTTGCTTCGCGCAGGTGTTTGGAAACCACGTACACGACCAGGAAATTTTGAAGGAGTAGGAGAGGAGGGAATTGAATGGCTTCGCGAAGCTGGAAATGCAATCGGGAAGCCAATTTCGGTTGAAATCGCAAACTCCAATCACGTGGAATTGGCCTTGAAAGGTGGAGTAGACGTGCTTTGGATTGGGGCACGAACCACTGTAAATCCTTTCATGGTGCAAGAAATAGCTGATGCCTTGAAGGGAACTGACGTTCCCGTTCTCGTCAAGAATCCCGTCAATCCAGATGTAGAACTTTGGATTGGCGCCATCGAACGACTTCAATCAGTAGGGTTGACAAAATTGGGAGCCATCCACCGCGGATTTTCCACCTTTCAGAAATCACCATTCCGCAACAGTCCGAATTGGAATATTCCAATTGAGTTGAAACGCAGAATGCCTGATTTGCCGATTATCTGCGACCCAAGTCACATCTGCGGAAGCCGTGAATTGCTGGCCGAAGTGGCTCAAAAAGCCATCGACCTTAACATGGATGGATTGATGCTTGAAACGCACCGAAATCCAGAAAAAGCTTGGAGCGATGCCGCGCAGCAAATCACGCCAGTTCAACTTCACAACATCCTCTCAGAACTTGTTTGGCGAAATCCCAACGCCATTGATATGGAGGTTCAAGCCAAATTGGAAGAACTAAGAGCCACCATTGACGGACTTGATAGAGACATTCTCGATTTACTCTTTGAGCGATTATCCGTTTCGCGCAACATTGGCGAATACAAACGCGAGCACAACATCACCATTCTGCAACATCAACGCTGGAACGAAATTTTGCACGATCGCGAAGCATACGTTCAAGGAAAGGAGCTTTCGCAACGTTTCTTGAATCGATTCCTCGAAGCCATTCATGAAGAAAGTATTCAGCAGCAAACGCAGGTGATGAATGCCAAAAAGGTGAAAGAATGAGTTCCGTGTTGTTCAGAGAAAAGGCTTGGCGATTTCTGCTTGAGCTGTTAGAAACCGAAAGAGCCATCATTCTGTGCGATTCAAACACAAAAGAGTGTTTAGAGTATCTATACGTGGCATGTCCTAAGACCAAAGATCTGCCAATTATCGAAATGCCAGCAGGCGAACAGAATAAAACGCTGAAAACCTGCGAAATGGCGTGGTATCAACTCACGGAGCATAGCGCTGATAGAAATACAATTCTGCTCAATCTCGGAGGTGGCGTAGTTACCGATCTCGGTGGTTTTGTGGCAAGCACGTTCATGCGCGGTATTCGCTTTGTAAACATTCCAACCTCCCTTTTGGGAATGGTGGATGCGGCAATTGGCGGAAAAACAGGTGTCGATTTTGGTGGATTGAAGAATATGATTGGTACGTTTTCGCAACCAGAGGCCGTGTTGATTGATTCAAATTTCCTGAAAACACTACCATCTCGGCAGTACCGAAACGGCTTGGCCGAAGTGCTGAAACACGCCTTTATTTCAGATAGTTCTATTCTTGGTATGATGGACGCGAATGAGGACGAACTCATTTCCCGTTCCATTCAAGTTAAATTAGAGGTTGTAGTACGTGATGAATTTGAGTCTGGAGAAAGGAAAAAGTTAAACTTCGGTCACACAATCGGACACGCTATTGAAAGCCACCTGTTGAAGTCTGAACAGGAAGTTTTGCACGGTGAGGCGATTGCCGCAGGAATGATAATGGAATCGTGGCTCTCGCATAAAATTAGTGGACTGCCAGAATCGGAACTGAGTTCAATTTGTAGTGTAATAGATTCGGTTTTCTCCAGAATTTCGATTTCAGAAACGGAGTGGACAGCAATGAAGAAGCTCTTGATTTACGACAAGAAAAACCGTGATGGTCAGGTGCAATTTGTGCTAATACAGCGCATTGGCGATGCGGTAATCGACCAACCTGCATCGCAAGAACTCCTTGACGGAGCATTTAAATTCTACATAAACCAAGCATGAAATTGCTTGCGCCCAATGGTCCGCTGATTGGCGAAGTTGAATTGCCAATTTCCAAGAGTATCGCCAATCGCTATCAGATTATTTCAGCGTTAGCGAAGCAGTCATTATCACTTGGTAATTCGTTGCCAAATGACGTAAAAGTGCTTCGCGATGCGCTGAATTCAAATCAATCTGAGATTAACATCGGAATGGCAGGAACGGCCATGCGGTTTCTAGCGGCTTACTATTCGGTTCAAGAAGGTAAGGAAGTTTTGCTGACAGGAGACCACCGAATGAAGCAGCGACCAATTGCAGAATTGGTTGATGGCTTAAAAAAGTTGGGAGCCGAAATTGAATATGTAGAGCAACAAGGGTTTCCTCCTCTTCGCATTATCGGAAAGAAATTGCTAGGAGGCGAAATTGAAATCTCAGCTTCGGTCAGTAGTCAATTCATATCTGCTTTAATGATGATTGGTCCAAAAATGCAGAACGGATTGACGTTGAAATTGAACGGAAAAGTTCTTTCAAAACCGTACATCCAACTTACCGCAGACTGCATGGAAAGCTGTGGCGCTCAGCTGAAAATGGATGCTGATTCCATTCATATTTCAAGAGGAAATTATAGTGTTCCCGAACTCAATATAGAGGCCGATTGGAGCGCAGCGTCTTATTTCTACGCGTTTGCAGCCGCAAAACCTAATTCTAAATTATTGCTCAAAGGATTGAAATTGAATTCGTCTCAAGGCGATTCCGCCATTGCCGATTGGTTTGAAAAGATGGGAATCTCATCCATTCAAACAGAAAATGGAGTCGAATTTTCTTCTTCAGAAGAACTCAATTTTCCAACAGAATTGGATTTTACGGCAAATCCAGATCTGGCACAAACGTTTGCATTTTTAGCTGCTACACTTGGAAAAACGCTCAATCTCACTGGACTGGATAATCTCCGATTGAAGGAAACAGATCGTGTTTCTGCACTTCAAACGGAACTGGAAAAGTTAGGGTTGAATGTTTCCGTTGATGGAAATTCGATGACCGTTTCAGGTTCAATTTCTGTGGCAAAGGCAAAGGTTAAAACCTACAACGATCACCGCATGGCGATGTCCGCAACCGTAGGGGCGTATGGAAATACGCCCAATTCGAAACAAGGGAATACGCCCACAATTGAAATTGAAAACCCACAAGTGGTAGAAAAAAGCTTTCCTACCTTTTGGTCGGAGTTGCAACAACTCACATTTAAAATAGACGAATAAGAAAATGGCAAACAGAATCCTCGACCTACAAGAAAAATTCAAGAAAGTCCCTTTTGGCAATTATATTTTCTCGGGTTTCCTCGCTCGTTTCGCTCCGTATTTCACCACCATAAAACCGCAAGTAATTGAGCTTCGACCTAATTACATGAAGGCATCTATGAAGAAGCGGCCTGCGGTTCACAATCACCTCAAAACCGTGCATGCCATTGCCATGTGTAATCTCTGTGAGTTCACGGGCGGCATTCTGATGGAAGCCTCCATTCCGAATAATCGCAGATGGATTCCCGTGGCCATGACGGTGAATTATGTAGCGAAAGCCCAAACTAATCTCACCGCAAGTTGCGATTTGAGTTGGGTGAATTGGGAAACTTGTGATGAAGTAATTTGTCAGGTTTCTGTTCGCAATACTTCGGATGTGGAAGTAATGAATGCGGCCATCACCATGAAGGTTTCGGATAAACCAAAACGGTAGAGACTCGATTTATCGCGTCTTGGTTCGCAGGTTGTCTGACCCTTCCTAAAATAACCTTACACTTTTTGAGGTAGTTTATAAAAGTGTATTACAGGGTTTATGGCTAACCCTAAACCAAACTTACAACTTATTATTTTCTTCCTTTTTGGAGCTTACAGAAGCGTTGGTTATTACT
>JAIOYP010000005.1 GCA_021741155.1 Flavobacteriales bacterium
GAGAATACTAGACTGGATTTGAGAACGAGGGAGTGCTAAATCCTGCTGAAAGAACCCGAAGTTGAAAATCAACAACAGGTGTCAGAAAAGCCCTGTAGTTGCAGAGCTTCTTGTTCTAGGAGTCATCCTAATAAATACCAACCCCATCCATCAATTCTGCAATCACGCTGTATCTCAGTGCTGACAAGGGTTTCAGTAAAACTAAAAACCGGATACTCCCTGAAAAATTGGAAGTATCCGGTTGGGTGCAGCCACGAGGAGAAATGTCGAACCAAAGATGGTTAGAAGTCAAGATTTTGGTTGACCAAAAAGGCCAGTTACTATAATACAAATTCGACTAATCAAGCGTTACCTCCACCATCGTAGTGGATTCAGCAATTTGATACTGCTCTCAGGGTCTCCTCCTGGGCCAAAGGCTGACATCATCACCATGCTGATTTCGTTATCAATGGCTACTTTCTTTATTTGTGGTTTGGTGTAGGTTTTCTTTTTCATTGTTTAGTGATTAGTGAAGAGTGACCAGCGAATAGTAGGCTCGCTGGTCGACTGCTTCGTGTTTAGTTAAGTATGATTTTGTGGGTAGTGGTTCCTTCTGCTGTTTCAACTCGAACGAGGTAAACTCCTGCATTTACGTTCATTTCAACTGTGGTTTGAGTTGAGTTTAGGTTGATGGCTTGAACAATACGTCCTGCCATGTCCATCACTTCTACCCTGCCCGTTTCTTTCTGATCAGAAAGGATAATATTCAAGGTGTTTCCATTGGATGAATAAACCCGTGAAGAGACGCGATTAATCGCGTCTGTACCGATTCCTGTAACCGACATCCCAAAATGCAAAGCAAAACGGTCTCCGATGTTGCCAGCGGCTGAAGTAAAACTGTAATTCGGTTCTTCATTGAGGTTTTGAAAAATGTTCAACATGCGGTCTTCGAGGTGAACTGTTTCGCCAGTTAGTGTGATGCTGTTAGCATTAAGCGTGTAATTTCCAGATAAAGGAAGCTTCATCCCAAGGTCAACAATTGGGTTGCTCTCGCTACTTGCAAGGCCATTGATGGTGACGGTATCGGCTGCCACGTTCATGTAGAGCTGTGGAATGTTGCTTGCCCATAGCTTTTGGCTATCAAAATCATCATAGCTGTCTTGAGCCTCACTGTTGAATAGGACGATGGCCTCATCGGACATCGTTCCGTTGCTCAACTTGAGACGAACAGTTCCTTCTTCTGCTTCCATCTTGTAAATGCTGGCTAGTGCTCCATGGCTTCGCATGGCGTTGCCGAAGGTTACTGAGCCTATCGTCTCCCCATCCACCACTCTCACCCAAAAGCCTTGTCCAGGAGGGATGGTGCCGGTTGCATCATTGCCTGTGAAGTTGTTATTGGTGCCTATGCTGCCTGTGGCGTTGTAGGTGTCAACAGTCATTGCGTTTCCAGCCGTATGTGTACGGTACCACATAGTGGTTTCTAAGTTGGTCTTGGTGGCAGCATCCCAACTTACAGAAGATGGATAGGGGTTACCGATGAGGTTGTAGCCTCGGTTGGTGGCCAACGAGCCTGTGCGCGTTAGGCTGTTAATGTTCATCGTGCCTGTGTTGAATGTGCTTCCAGCAAGGGTTACCACACCATTTGCACCCATGCGGGCTACATAGCCCTGGCCTGCATTGAGCGCAGTGATGTTGTCGGTAATCTCGGTATATGCCTGCGTAGCCTCATTAGCACTCCAAAGTTTGTTAGTGCCTGCTGCGCCATAGCTGGCACTGGTAGCACCCACTGCTGGGCTGCTCACATACTGGAACACACCATTGGGCGTTGCTCCGCCTGCGCCCAAGAGGTATTGCTCGGCTTGAAAAGTGCCTGCGCCTGCAATGGTTCCTTCGGTGATGAGCGAGCCGATGCCTGCAGCGTCTGCTTCTACAAGGATAGTGCCTTCGTTGTTGAGGTCGCCACTGATGGTAAGTGCCTTACCTGCTTCAACAGTTAGTACAGCCCCACTCTGAATGTTTACTGTACCGGTAACGGCAGGCGAAGCAGGTAGGTTAGTAACATGAGGTTGATTGCTTGGCAAAGCGGGAATGAAAACCTCATCCATAATACCGGGAACTCCAGAAGGATTCCAATTGCCAGACACATTCCAAAGGGTAGAAGAGGCTCCGGTCCAATTTTTACAAGGACCCACAAGGTTGTTGTCGTCATCACAATCAGTATTATCTGCCACAGAATTTGCTGGTTGAATACATTCAACGGTAGAAACGGCTTGATTACCGTATCCATCACCATCCGCATCTTCATACCATGTGGTTAATGCTCCACTGAGTTCATCAGTATCATCGCAATCCAAATTGTTTTGAACGAGGGAAGCGTTTAATGGCGTGGAACACAATAGATACTCAAAATTAGGATCGCCATATCCATCATCGTCATCATCAGCATACCATGCCGTCTCGGTTGATTCAGCTTCCAAAACAGTAGTTTGAGTAGAACATCCACCATCTGGTTTTATCACACACGAGATGGCGCCCGTATTCGGAGTTGTTAGCGATCGGGTTGCTCCAAAGGTGGCACCGCCATCAAAACTGTAGGTGAATCCTGAGTTTCCAGTAATTACAATATCATCCAATTGATGGCGATCGTTTGCACCTCCTGTTCGCGCTCCAAAACCAAATTGCCAGTTGCTATGATTGTCAGTAGCATAAGTACTATTAGCGGCCAAATCGTATAGCCATACCACCGCGCTCCCGTTTACTCTCACTATCAATCTATGGTCACTGGTCACTTGCACCAGCATAGGAATCCAATTGCTATTGCGAATAGTAAATGGCACCTCTAGCAGCACCACATTCTTATACTTCACTATTACTTTTTGGGTACCGTAGGTTGCAAAGCCCACAGTGAGGCCTGGAGTTCCGGTGTTAAACATTCCTTGTTCGGCTCCAGACGCATTATTAATGGCTCCAAAATTAAACGCATATCCATCTGCACCGTTACCTTCCCAAACTCGAGCGCGGAAGTTGGCTGTGAAAATGGCCGTGTTTGGAGTGGTTGGAAAGATAATTCGGCCATTTTTACTGTTACTCGCTGAGGTTAATTCTACGCTACCATCTGTGAAAACCGCATCGCCCAAATCACCGAAATTCGCCAATGTGGGCCTACTTGCAAACCGTGCTTCTATCAACGTGGAACTTGCAGCCATAGCGGTCAAATCGATTGTTCTATTGCCACATTCGCCATCACTATAGACCTGACTTTGGTATTCAAGACCAATAGTAGTGGTGCTAACAGTAGATGAACAGCCGCTTGTACCTGCTTTGATGGTATAGCTACCAGCTGGCAACGAGAAATGAGGCATTGCGCGCGAAGTGGCCCAATCATCTGCAGTAAATTGAATGCGGTTGTTATTGTAGATGTTAACATTATCCACAGCATGCAAGCTGTTTGAACCTCCAGTGCGCGCTGCCCATCCAAACGACCAGTTGCCTTTCAGTGTTGATTCCCAGTTAGCCACAAGGAGATTAACAATGGTTGTTTCATTCACACGCAAACTCAATAAACCTTCTTGCGATACCGATACCACACAAGCATTGTCGCGCCCCACAATGTTTGTATACACCGTGCTGCCTAACTGCACACCCGCAAACCATACTTCAATGCGCTGGGTACCAAATTCCAAGAAGCGAATGACCAATCCATTATTTGTAATACCATTTTCGTAGTTATTGCCTGTAGGTAGGGCTATGTATCCATAATTAAAGCTTGCTCCATCGGCCACTTGTGCCGAATTATCGACCAAATCTTTTGTTATCGTCAAATCAAAAGTTGCCGTGAACGCATCTGGCCGTACTAAACTTGGAGTAAAAACCAATGTGCCGGCCTCGCTGTTGTTGGCACTTGTAAGCTGTACTCTATTTGCATCTACGGCAGCATTGCCTGTTATTGTAAATCCATCGGGTAAACCAGCATCGAAATTTGCTTCACTAAGCGCAGTAAAACCAGTTACATTTTGAAGTGTTACTGTTCCATTTGTGCCGCACGAAGTGTTATTGATTTTCGTAAGCTGGGCCGTTATGTTTGCTGGGGTTATAGTTGCTGAGCCAGCCATATCGGTTATGCAACCGCCATTAGTACCAGTGCCATATACGGTGTACACACCAGGCGCTGTTAAGGGGCCAAGCGATACTGAACTGCCTGTGCCTGCTACAGTTACACCAGGCATAATGAAGCCATTGCGTTTCAACCGATAGGTTACACCAGTTTCAGAATTATCTAAAGTAACTGAGGTTCCCGCACAACCCCCACCTGTTAGGTTTTGAACAGTGATGTGGTTTATACCCGCATCGGTATCATCGCAGTCATTACCGTTGCTCACGTAGTTTGCAGGGGCCGTGGCGGCCAATTGAGATACCAAGGGATCGCCAAAACCATCGCCATCGGCATCAGCATACCATGTAAAAACCAGTGTTCCAGAGGTCATAACGCGGTTGCCTATGCCATCATAGGAAACCGCCACAAACAGGCCGTTGGCATAGCATACTGATTGCCAATTGTTGTCTGCTGCCGAAGCACGCGAAGTCCAAGTGATGCCATCGGGGCTGGTCATTACGCGGTTGCCTGTGCCAGAATTGCCCACCGCCACGAAAAGGCCGTTGCCATAAGTGACAGAAACCCATTGGTTGTTTACTGCCGCGTTGCGCGAAGTCCAAGTGATACCATCGGGGCTGGTCATCACGCGATTGCCCGCGCCAATAGCAGACACCGCCACAAACAAGCCATTGCCGTAAGTTACGGAATACCAGGCATTGTCTTCTGTCGATGTGCGCGAGGTCCAAGAAATGCCATCAGGGCTGGTCATCACTCGGTTGCCAGTACCAGTGATGGACACAGCCACAAACAGGCCGTTGCCGTAGGTAACGGAAATCCAATAATTGTCTGCTGCCGAAACGCGCGAGGTCCACGTAATGCCATCGGGGCTGGTCATCACGCGGTTGCCACCACCGTTCGCAACCGCCACAAACAGGCCGTTACCGAAACCTACAGATTGCCATTGGTTATCTATGGAGGTACGCGGGGTCCAAGTGATGCCATCAGGGCTGGTCATCACGCGGTTCGTGCCTGCAGCGGCCACCGCCACGAACAAGCCATTGCCGTAGGTGACGGAACTCCATTCATTGTCCGCTGTGGAGGTACGAGCGGTCCAGATGATGCCATCGGGGCTGGTCATCACGCGGTAGCCAGTGCCTGAGTTGGAAACAGCCACAAACAGACCGTTACCGTAGGCCACAGATCTCCATTGGTGGTTGTGCAAAAGGGTTACCGAAGTCCATGTGATGCCATCGGGGCTGGTCATGACATGTTTTCCTGTGTATGGGTCAGTAGTAACCGCCAAAAAAAGGCCGTTACCGTATGTGACAGATTGCCATTGGTTGTTTGCTGCCGAAGCGCGCGAAGTCCAAGTGATACCATCGGGGCTAGTCATCACCCGGTTGCCCCCACCATCATAGGACACAGCCACAAACAGCCCGTTGCCGTAGGTAACGGACCACCATTGGTTGGCTGCTGCCGCGTTGCTCGAAGTCCATGTTATGCCATCTGAGCTTGTCATCACGCGGTTGCCAGTGCCATTACTGGATACCGCCACGAACGTGCTGTTGCCGTAGGTAACGGAGAGCCATTGGTTGTCTGCTGCAGAAGCGCGCGAAGTCCAAGTGATGCCATCGGGGCTGGTCATCACACGGTTGCCAGTGCCTGGTCCCGTGGATACTGCCACGAACAAGCCGTTGCCGTAGGTGACGGAAAGCCATCCGTTGTCTGCGGCAGAGGTTCGAGAGGTCCAGGTGATACCATCAGGACTGGTCATTACGCGGTTGCCTGTGCCATTGAAGGACACAGCCACAAAAATGCCGTTACCAAAGGTGATAGATTTCCAACTGTTGTCTGCTGCCGAAGTGCGGGAAGTCCATGTAATGCCATCGGGGCTGGTCATTACGCGGTTGCCCGTGCCAGATTCGGACACCGCCACGAACAGGCCGTTACCGTATGTGACAGATGACCAGGAGTTGTCTGCTGCCGAAGCGCGCGAAGTCCAGTTTATGCCATCGGGGCTGGTCATCACGCGTTTGCCAGTGCCGTTCACGGCCACTGCCACAAATAAACCGTTGCCGTAAGCCACAGACGCCCAAGCGAGGTCAAAGCTGCTCGATTGCGACACCCAGTCTATGCCCGCTTGTGCGGCAGCAGTAGTGCCCTGCGCCACTAGGGCAGCAATCAGGACAAGTGCGCTGAATGCTTTTTTCATGGAGCGTAGGGGTTTAAGCAACAAGTGTGCTGCATACGGCCGTTGGGTTGGTTGAGCGCTTCGGTCAGACAGGGCGCAAGAAGTAGGTAGTTGGTTCATGATTTTGATAAACTTAAATTAGACTGATGCAAGTTTCCATCAATTGGCTGACGCGGCATACAAGGGTTAACCCTTGTTTCATGGTTGACCCTTAAAAATTACTTTTGCCATTGAGGCCAAGGCACAGAATATCAAGCAATAAGCAATTGGTTAATACGCATGGTCCAATGTCAAAATGCAGTTATTCATGCGTCTCATCAATTTCTTGGTATGAAGGTAAAATACAGTATCGCTGCACTTTTGGGCATAATTGGATTGTGCTGGTCGTGCTCCTCACCAGAGCAAGACCGCGCCTACCGCATGCCAGAGGGCTACTCTAGAGGTGCAAGGGCCGAATGGTTTGGCAATTATGAAAACCACTCCGTTCCGGGCTTTTCGGATTCTCTAGACCATTACATCGCCACCAAAATGGCCAAGGGCGAGGTGGATTCTGCAGCGCATGCCGTGCTGGCTTCCCTCAGGGGAATTCTTATGATGTCGGTGGTAGACACGTCCATCCTCATGCGCAGCAAGCGATTCCTTTGGCAACATCGCGACCGCATTCCTCCCAACATGGTGGGCAATTTCCATCTGAACATAGGTAGCAGCCTAATGCAGAATCAGCAGATTGATAGCGGTGGGTACTATTTCCGCACAGGTCGTGTGGAGGAGTATGACTTCTTTTCAGCGCGAAGCAATGCCGTGCTCGACAACCAGTTGGCCATGTTCCTCATGCTGCACACCAACCAGCTCGACTCCGCTTTTCAACTGGCCGTGAGCAGCCTTGCGGTGTGCGAACGCATAGACTACATTAAGGGACAGGCCGATGCCATCAGCACGTTGGCCAACGTTTCGCAGTACACGGCCAACGGGCGTCAATTGCTCTATTACCGCAGAAAAGCCATTGAGCTGAGCCGCAAGACAGACGATTATCAGGGAGTGCTGCTGGGTTATTTTAACCTCTACACCGACTTCCATGCCATTGACGACCAAGCAGGAGCCCAAGGTGTAATTGACACCCTATCCATGCTATTCGCGGAAAAAAGGTCCGAAAATCAGGAACAATGTTTTACGTTCGAATGCCTATTGGCTACCCAAAGACTCACGCTAAACGACCCGCTCGGAGCGCAATTTCATCTGGATAGGGCCGATTCCGTGGGGCAGAATATGAACGAAATGCAGCGTAATTTGGAGATATATACCATTCCCCGCGTTTCGGTGCAGGTGGCCCTTGGTCAGCCCACGTTGACCTACGCGGAATTCGACTCTATGCTGAACCAACAGTTGGCCTATGGTCAATTCACGTATGCGGAGAATCTAGCAGGCGTATTGCGTGATGCCGCCTTGAAGAAAGATGACCTCCGAGACGCATTGCGCTATGGCAATCTTGCATCTATGGCATCAGACAGTGTGAGGAATTTGAAGGCCATGAACCGTATCTCTGAACTAAGGGAGCTTTACGAAGTGGAAAAGAAGGAGCATACCATTGCCCTGCAACATGAAACCATAGCCCGAAGCAGAAGCACCAATGTGGCGTTGGGGTTTGGCATGACCACGTTAGCAGTAAGCGGACTACTTTTCTTTGTACAGCGCAGGCGAAAAGAAGCCATGCGTGAGGCCAAGCAACGCAAGGAGTTTACCAGCGAACTGCTGCGCAATACAGAAATTGAACGCAAGCGCATTGCCAACGACCTCCACGATGGGGTGGGCCACGAACTGCTGAGCCTAAAGGCAGGCATAGAGAGTGGCCGCGAAGACCTTTCCTTTAGAGTGGAGTCTATCCTAAACGATGTGCGCGGCATCAGCCGAAATCTGCACCCCGTGTTATTCGAGAAGGTAGGGCTACAGCACAGTGTGCAGCAACTGTGCGAGCGGATTGCCCAGCAGCACAATTTTATGATAAGCAACGAGCTGGAATACACGGGCGGCCTAAGTACCGATGCCGAACTGCAGGTGTACCGCATCATTCAAGAGGCGCTATCAAACGTGATTAAATACGCCAAGGCCCACGCGGCCAAGGTGAGTATGACAATAGCCAACGGCCTTTTGACGGTTGAAGTGCGCGACAACGGCAAGGGCTTTGATGTGGCGGCATCCATGTCTGGAGCAAAGGCGTTTGGACTGCATAGCATGGTAGAACGGGCCTCCGCCATTGGAGGCAAGGCGGTGCTTAGCTCTTCTGCCAAAGGCACTGTGGTGGTGGTCACTGTTCCTATCTCGGCATAATGATGTTGATGCCTTTCAAATCTGGCATTTGGGCTAACAGACAAAGGCCAATGGCTAATAGCTCTTATCCATGAGCAGCTTCATCATTGCAGATGACCATCCTATGACCCTTTTGGGCACGCGCTCGTTTGTGGAGGCGCTTGGACATCAGGTATTGGCTACGGCCGACAACGGCATCACGGCACTTAATCATCTTATGACACTGCGACCCGCCATGGCCATTCTAGATGTGAATATGCCCGGCTTAGATGGTATCGATTTGCTAGAGGCCATTCAGGACAAAGGACTTCCTACCAAGGCCATCTTACTCACCATGCACCGCGAAATGAGCCTTTACAGTAGGGCCAAAGAACTGAATGTGTGGGGATATGTGCTCAAGGATATGTCGGGCAAGGAATTGCAACATTGCATCGATTCGGTCATTCGTGGAGAGCACTACGTGAGTCCTGGTCTAGCCTCTGAACTAATACCAGATACAACTACCATACAAGGCCCACTATCGCTGCTTACACTTACAGAGCGTAAAGTGCTGGAACTAGTGGCGCAGCAGAAAACCAGCACCCAAATTGGTGAGTTGTTGTTCATTTCCGAAAAAACTGTTGAGGGTCACCGCAGTCGCATTATTGAGAAACTTGAACTCCCAAAAGAGAAGAACTCGCTACTTAAATGGGCCATTCGGAATATGGGCGATGCCAATGAATAGAAAAAGATGGAAGGTGATACCGACACCCGTTTGAGACTTTTTTGCTCGACTTTTCCTGATAAACTGGAATTTACAGAGAGAAATACCGAATTCCGAAATTGAACGAGGCGGTCGCGCTGTGTCTCAGTATTGATGGGCAGAACATCTCCCATACTGTTCTCTGCATTCATCAGCGCGCTGAACACGATATTGGTGTCCACCACCACTTTCATTTGATGAAACGATGCTTGTTCTCTTCCCACCAGCGCGCTTTCGATTCATCTGCAAGGCGGTCGGCTTCAGTAGGGCTTGCCTTGCTGTTCATGGTGGCCTCTCTGTATCTGAGGTAATTGATTACGCGCTGTAGGCCCAACGTTCCGAGTTCGGCAGGCAGCCGTAGAATAATCTCGTTCTCTTTGCGTTCAATGTTCATCTTCCAACGGGTCTTGTGGATTATGAGGGCTAAGTTAGGGATTGTTCAGCGATCAATTGAACGAATGAAAAAACCCACCGACAGGATTGTTTCTTGCGGTGGGTTCTTAAACTGGGCCAAAAGTTACTGTATCGCCACCCGCTTCATACCAAGCATCTGACCGTTGCTACCCACCACCCGAAGGATGTAGATGCCCGCTGCCGCGCCTTGTAGGTCTATACCTGTGTGCTCGGAGATGATGTTCCCGCTCTGCACTAACCGCCCGATTGGTGAGAATAGCTCATAGCCGTGTTGGCCTTGGATATTGGGAAGTAAAAGGTCGAAACGGCCGTTGGTGGGGTTGGGGTATGTCGAGAGGCGAGTGGTTGATTTCGAACCGTTGGTTTCAATGGAAGTACTCACACCACCTATTACACGGGCGATACGGTTTCTACTTGTCTCATCGTACCAAATGAAATCGCCTCCGATTACGATTCTCCCATCGGTTTGGATGGAGGCCGTCTGTATCATACCATTGGCTCCCTCGCCAGAGTCAAAGGTTGCATCCAAACTACCATCTATATTAAGCCGTGCTATACGATTCCGTGGAGTTCCGTCATAGGAGGTGAAACTTCCACCTATGACGATCTTCTCATCATCTTGAATTGGGCATGCATATACAGCTCCATTGGCTCCCTCGCCAGGGTCAAAGGTTACATCCAAACTACCATCTACATTAAGCCGTGCAATACGATTTCGTGGCGTTGCGTTATAGGATGTGAAACTACCACCGATGATAATCTTCCCATCAGGCTGTATGATTGTAGTCTCTACTGTACCATTTGCCCCCACTCCAGGATCAAATGTCCCATCTATGCTACCGTCTTCATTCAGTCGGGCAATATGGTTTCTTTCCCAAAACACCTCAATGGAAGTGAAGTCGCCCCCAATAATGATCTTCCCATCGTCCTGAATGGCGATGGTATTGACAAACCAGCTTACATCGGGATTGAAACTTGCATCCAAGCTGCCATCAGCATTCAGCCTGATGATGAATTCATTGTAAGTTGTGAATTCTCCTCCGAGAATGATTTTCCCATCAGCTTGAATGGCAATTGTCTTGACGAACCAATCTATAGCTGCAGGAGGGGTAAAGGTTAGATCAAGGCTTCCGTTAGCATTTAGGCGGGCGATTCGTGCTCTAGAGGTACCATTAAAGGAAGAGAAGTTTCCTCCTATGATGACCTTTCCGTCAATTTGTGTGGCGGATGCTAGTACGACACTGTTCGCTCCTGTGCCGGGGTTGAATGCTCCGTCAAGGCTCCCATCGGCATTCAGGCGGGCGATATGATTCCTTGTTGTGCCATGAACGGAGGTAAAATTGCCCCCGACAATAGTTTTCCCATCGTTTTGAATGGAACTTGTCCGGACATTATTGTTTATTCCTGTACCAGACCCATAAGTAGGGTCTAATGTGCCGGGTTGTGCAAGACTTCCAGTGCTGCATGCTACAGTTAGCAGTATAGATGAAAAGATGTTGAACTTCGTCATGGCGTTTGATTTTGAAGGGATGCCTACTCTCTCTCAGCTTTTCGGCCTTCGCTGTTATTGTCACTTCTCACTGATGTGATTGAAGTAACAGTTCATGATGCGCTGCATTTCTATACTGTGCTTTTCCACGAAAGTTTGGTCGAGGTTGATGTCGTTCAGGAGTTGAAACCGTGCTGCAGTGAGCAGATGGCTGCTAAACCGCTCCTTCAGCTTGGGAATATCTTCATCAGCTATCTTGGCGGCATAGAAAACCGAGTTGTCGTAAAGCTTTGTATTGGCATCGTAATTTGACTTGTTCTCACAAACGGTGGATGTGAACTCCAATGACTCACCATCAGCAAATGCAAGGAAGAAGCTATTCCCCTTAGCACCTTCTATCTTCCCTCCATATTGAGCCGATTGAGCTGATTTGTCCCAAATTGACATCTTTATGACGAAGAAGTTCTCCCCACCGTACACCTGTCCCCCGAAGTAGACATTAACGTGGTTAGATTTCCACATCATCTCTCCGAATGATGTGCCCTCTATCCAATAGGCCCACGAGTCCGCCTGCTTTTTGGTGAATTTGTCGGTCTGTGAGCTGGTAGGGTCACATCCCTTGCCTTTCCGTTGCGCCATTACTGGCACTGCCATCATCAGCAATGCTACCATCATTGTAAGTATCGTTCTCATGGTTTTCTTTTCGTTTAAAGTTTTGCCTACTCTATCTCAGCTTTTCGGCCTTGGCTGTTGGTTTTATAGATGATGGGACGAATGACTAGTAATGGACTACTAATACCCTGTCATTCATCATCAGCGACTTATTTGGTTGTTAAAATATCATTTTACCGATAATCAAACATCGAGTAAAATGATATTCTTCTCCTCATTTGCTACCGTGGTAAATAAGCACGACAAGGTATATCTGGCGCCATAACCCCGTCAGCGTTTGCAATGCTGACGGGGTTGAAGGAAAGCCTTACGCTCAAATAACACCGAAGCCGTTCGGGACCGTTACATCCCCACAGGCTCACAGTCGTAGCCATTCTCCTCATACTCATCCAAGGTTTTGTTCCACGCCTTGGTTGTGTAGTTTTCGGGTTTGCAATAGATTTCCGAATCGTTTCCGTTATAGGTGCATTCTACACACTTCTTGCAAGAACTGAAGGTGAACATTCCTGCCATGGCAATTAGTACTACTAGTTTGGTTTTCATGGTTTTTGGTTTTCTGTTAATTGTTTAGATACTATGTCATTTGCTCCCGCTCTCGACTTTTTGGTCTGGGTTGGCTCTTATCATGATAGGTGAGATTATTCTTCTGCTTCCGATCACAACTGTGTAGCCCCATCCCTAAAAGCCGCCAGAAATTCCTTTTTGCGCAAGCGCGAAACGGGTGCCGCGCAGCCATTGCTAAGGTGTACCGAGCCTCCGTTCTTGGATCGGGTGTAGTGTTCAATATGAGCCATATTGACAAGGTGTTTTTCGTGTACTCGGTAGAATCCGAAATGCAGCAACGATTCGGTGAGCTGGCCGAGGTTCTTGGCCACGTGGATGGCATTGCCATCAATGAGTACCACATGGGTGTAGGCACCAACAGCGATAAGCTGCACCACATCGTTTGCCCCCACCCTATGGATGCCATCGGCCACGGTGAAGAGCAGCATCTGTCCGTCACTGGTGCGAGACCTTTTTGGCTCCTTTGCACTATCAATGCCAATGTGTTCATTCGTATGGTCCATTGTGTGAGGTTGTCAAAAGTGTGTAAATCAATCTGTTATGTTTATGACGCTAAATGCCAATACCCGGTGTGGTTTACCTGTGGCATCCATTCTGTGTGAATGATGTTGCCGTGGGTTTACAGTTGGTATGATATGTAGTGCTTGCTGATTCATGGATACGAACCTACGGGGTTGCCGCATGGTCGGAGCCGCCTTTTGAATGAAAGGGGCATTCTACTGAATGAACAGGCTATAATTGGGGGTATAGACGCATTGCATGCGTCTCATATCGCATGCAATGCGTCTATACAACGGGGATGGTTATTTCAGAAGACGGGGGCCCAACAAATGCAGCAATTGTTTGGTGCTGCCTGTTTCCAACACCTTCGTGTCACCGTTAGAAAATGTGACCGTGACCTCATTTGCCCCCACTTTAGTTACAAACTCGGGGTTGATGAGATACCCTCTTCCCACCCTGATGAATCCAAAAGGTGTAAAAAGGGTGTCGTAATGTTTGAGTTCCTTGCTGGCCACCAATCGGTTAGCGTTGGCATCGGTGGTTCCTGCCACCAATGGGCTTGAAAGATAGAACGAAGTGTAGGCTCCTTTTCCCTCCCCGTCTGCTGCCGGGGTGCAGCAATACGCCACGTGTTTCAATTTGAGCTTATGCTCTGCCACCGACACGATTTTCAATAGACCGGCTGTGATGCTCAGATTATGCCGCACCACCTCCATCTGCGTTCCAAACACCCTATTGCCAATTCCTTTGCGAAAGTTGTCAAGTGCTCCGTAGAGCGTTGGCGAATCTATCGGCTTAAGTACATAGTCTAGTGCGGCCATGTGAATGGCTTGAATGGCATACTCCTCAAAAGATGTAATGAAGATAACGGCAAAATCACGTTCACTCGATCTTCCAATGGCCGCCAACATCTCCAGTCCGTTCATCTCGGGCATCTGCACATCAAGAAAAACTAGGTCGGGTCTGTGTTTTGCGATGGCCTTGATGCCCTTTGCGGCACTGTCGCATTCCTGCTCCACCACTATATCAGGATGGTGTTCGAGCATTTTCTTCAATGCTTCGCGGTCTTTGCGGCTGTCGTCTATGATGATGGCGGTGGGCATGGCTTGGGTATTTATGAGATACGAATATTACGAATAGTTTCAACCTTATGCCGCCAGCCGCAGCTCCGCCCGGGTGCCATTGCCCGTGTTCTCCATCCGCATGGTTGCCGTGGGGCTGAACATGGCCAGCCGTTCACGCACCAGTCGCAGACCCGTAGAGCGGGGTTTTGCCTCGGCATCGGAGGCCATGCCGCGCCCGTTGTCCTCTACGCTGCACACCACCTCCTCGCCCTTGCGCTCTACGGCTATGCGCAGATGGCCGGGCCTTCCCGTATTCTTGAGGCCGTGCAGCAGGGCATTCTCCAAAAAGGGTTGAAGAATGAGTGGGGGCAGCATCACATCTTCGGCATCCACATCTTCGGCCACCTGCACTTCCCAACTGAGGCCGTCTTCGGCACAGGGTTCTTCCAGTGTGAGGTAATGTTCCATCATTTCCAGCTCTTCGCTGAGGCTTACCGTGTCGGATGATGCGTTCTCTAACGTCCATTGCATCAATCGATGAAACCTGTCAATATACTCCTGAGCTTTGGTGTGCTGGCCGTTGCTTATCAGCCCATTGATGCTTTGCAAGGCATTCTTCATAAAATGGGTGTTGAGCCGCGAGCGGAGGTAGTCGTTCTCAATAAGATTCTTCTCAAATGCTGCCGATTGCAGTTCGGCACGGTGGCGTTTTCTGCGGTCGGTGTAGAACCAACCTCCGCCTAATGCCAGCAATACTATTGTGGCGATGCCACCTCCAAGTGTGAGGAGTCGCTTGTTGCGTTCTGCGAGGCGTTCGGTCTCTTTACGCAGATTCTCTGAGTTGAGCAGAACAATCTCTGCATCTTTTTTCTCCACATCATGAATGACGCGAAGGTTGGAGAGTTGTAGGGATGTCTCCTCATTCATCAGGCTGTCCTTGTAGGAAATGAAGAGTTTGTGATGGTGTAGCGCGGAACGTAAATCCCCCTTCTTTTCGGCCAGTTCGGCCAGTCGTTCGTGACAGTCGCGTATCATCCTCTTGGACGTGACAAGCGTTGAAAGTTCCATTGCTTTGGCTAAGGTCTTTTCTGCCTCTTTCAAATTGCCCATATCCAGTTGAAGTTGGCCGAACTGGGTCAACACCTGCCCCATGATCATCGGGTGCAGGTCGGGCTTGGCAGCATAAAGCTCGGCTATGCGTTGGAAGATCTCCAGTGCCGCCTCTGTTTGACCTTGTTCGCGCAGTACATTTCCGATGCTGCCCAACACAAATACCATTTGTCCTGTGTCTTTCCTTGATTCATGGAAGCGCAGCACTTTCTGGTGAAGTTGCAATGCGAGGTCATATTCCTTTCTCATGGTATGGATGCTTGCCAAACTCGCTGTGCCTGCCATCAGAGAAATGCTGTCGTGCCGCAAACTTTGCAGCCGTATGAATTCGGTGATATGCACAATCGCCTGTTTTGTGCTGTCAATACGGGCGTATAAGGTGCAGAGGTTGAAGTGAACTCCAGCCAAGTCCATCGTGTCCTTCAATTGCTCATTCAACCTAATGGCCTTGTGGTAGTGCTCCAACGAACGGGGATAGTCGCCAAGAGAGAAGTAGCGCAGCCCAAGCACACCCTCAGATAAGGCGGTGCAGGTTGGATCGTTCAATTCTGCACATACCTCCAATCGCTGAAGCTGAAACCCGATACGTTCCTGTGTGCTTATCTGTGGCGGAGAAAGATTGGAAAGAGCCGCTAACACCCGCTCTTTACCCCGTAGGTAGTTCAGCCGTCCTACCAGCACCAATGCTTTTTCCAATTCATTTCTGGAATCCGAAGGGCGATTTATCTTGAGAAGATGGTCGCCAAGCATCACCATGGCATTCACCTTATTGGTATCGTCTTTAGCCGAGGCGATCACCCTTTGCAGACTATCAATCTTGGAGGTTTGGGCAGATACGGAAAGCCCTCCTAAGAGAAAAAAGAACAGGACAAAAACAACAACTTTGGGAGAGAAGGTGCGCTGCATATCGGCTCAATGAGTGATGCAGCCAAGTTACGGCCTTACATACAAATGCAATAACTACTTAAAAAAAGGCCAAGCACTGCTTGAGATACGGAATCGAAATAACGAAAATTACTGGAACGTAAACCCCACACTGAGAAGAAAACGATGATACTTCTCGTTCATTGTGACGTTGAGCAAAGGAGTCCCACTCTCATCCAAAATAGTTCGCTCGAAACGATTTCCAGCCTTCACGTACTGATAGCCCAATGAAGCATTGTGCAACGCGTGCCCACCCAATTTGAAAGAAAGTCCCAAGGCTGGCTCTAGAAAAAAACCGTCCCATTTAAACCAGTCGGGGTCTATAGTCTGATTCACTTCTTTAAGCGATGCAAAGTGATAGCCACCCTTAAAATCTATGAACGGACGGATTCTGCCATGTGCAAAATTCATACGCGATTGGCCGAACACCGAGATTTGATGTTCCAGAGAATTGTTGTCGTCTTCAGGCTGAAACGTATAAGCCATGCCAGACCCAAATAGAACAGATCGCCCACCAGAATCCCAAAGGAGGTTGCAATACGCGGTGCTGGAAACGTGTGGTCAGCTGCCTTCAGTTCAGATTCGCCTCCCGTAAATGAAGTTGTACGCGTGGTCTTCCCAATCTGAAAACCAGCCGTCAACTCCGTGACATTATTGAACCCATCACTCTTTTTTTTCCTGTGCCATGGAAATGAGATGCGTTTTGGTACCACTTTAGACATTGCCTACACTTTCCTTAAATTTTTCACCATTTCAACGGGTCTGCGGTTTAGTAGCTACAGCAATTCGCTTCCGAACAACTTTTCATACAACGAGGTAATTCTAACGAACAGATTGGTGGCTATTTGGTAAGGAGAGTTCGATTTTCCCATTTTTCAGCATCCTAAAATCATTAAGAACGTGGTTCGACACTTCTTCGGTTGGTGGCTCCACGAAAAGAAAAGCTTTCCATTCGGAAGGCTTTTTTGTTCCTCACAATGCATGAAAATTTATTCGGGATAATTTTAACCAACAATCCCTTTCCGAATAGCCATGGCCACTGCTTCGTTCATGCTGCGCACGTGCAGCTTTTCGTAGATTTTCTTGATGTGTGCCCGCACCGTATCGATGGAGATTTCCATTTTATCAGCAATCATTTTGTAGGAATAACCTTTTACCAACCACACGAGGGTTTCGTGCTCACGTTTAGTTAGGTTGTATTCCTCTTTTTTGGCAGGAACAGGGATTTTTTGCGAGAATAATTCCAGCACCTGCCTTGCAATGCGTGACGACATGGGCGAACCTCCATTATAAACATCCATAATGGCATCAAGAATTTTATCGTTGGGCGTTTTTTTGAGGAGGTAACCACTCGCCCCAGAAAGAATGGAGCGGAAAACCCGGTCGCTATCATCAAAAACAGTAAGCATTATGATCTGTGTAGTTGGTCTGAGCGCTTTTATGATGGAAACGCCTTCAATCCCGCTGATGATGGGCATGTCAATGTCCATCAGTACCACATCGGGTGCAAATTCTTCCATCTCCTGTTTTGCATTGCTGCAATTGGGAAAAGAAGCCACACAGCACATCTCCGAACGACTGTTGATGAGGTCGGCCAAGCTTTCGCGAAGCTCATTATTGTCGTCATATATTAGTACTCGTACCATTGGGGATAAACGTATGACTTATTGTTTGCTTCCACCATTACATCATCATGTTACTTCAGTGGGACAAGGAGCGTTATTGTGGTGCCTTTTCCAAGCTCGCTAATGGTCTCAAGCAGTGAATGGATCTCCTCTGCCCGTTTTTTCATGTTGACGGTTCCATTTCCACGTTTCGGGTCATCGGTGCAATAGCCAATACCATCATCTGATATTATCAGTTCCACGCCATTTCCTGAACGAGCGTGACCGAAACGCACGCTTATATTCTGTGCCTGTGCGTGCTTCACCGCATTGTTCAGTGCCTCTTTGAAAATGAGGTAGATGTTCCGTTTTTGGTCGATGGTGAATTGGAGTTTTTCCAGTTCTTCATCCAGTTCGCATATCAGTCCGATACCTTTCGGCTCGGTCAGTTCTGCGGCAAATTCGCGCATGCGGCTGAGCAGATGTTCGCCCTTGTCGTTCTGCGGATTAATGGTCCAGATGATATCATCCATATCGTCCAATATTTTCTGACTGCTAATGTGGATGCGTTTCATGGCATCGGTCTCAGCTGCACCGCCATCTCCGAACCGCTGGCTAAGAATACGAATACTGGTGAGCGAGCTTCCAATATCGTCATGCAGATCGCGCGAAATGCGCGAACGAACCATTTCCATTTGCTTCAATCGTTGGGTCTTCAACCAATAGAAAAGGTAGAATATGGCTGCAACCAATGTGGCCATGAGTGTTCGGAACCACCATGTTTCGTAAAAGAACTTAGGCAAAGAAAAGGAGTAGAGAACTTCTCCTTCGCTCCATTCGCCATTGGCCTTTACGCTAACAAGAAACTCATAGCTACCTGGCGGAATATTGGCATAGCTTGCCGACCTCACCAGCCCAGATGAGATCCAGTCTTTGTCCAATCCTTTCAGCATGAACCGATACTCGAATTCGTTGGCATGAAGGAGGTCAACAGCGGTGAAAACGAAATCGAAATGGTTGTGTCCAGCTTTAAAGTCACTAGGCAAGACTCCCACTTCCTGACCTTCTACTTTGAGCGAGGTCAGATGCAGTTTTGGATCGGCCGTTTGCTGGAAAAGGCTGCTTGGATCGAAAGAGACAACGGAACCATTGGCACTGAAAAACATCCGATCATTGTGGCGATGGTAGCACGAGGCTGAATTGAATTCCAAGGCCGAACCATCCTTCTTCATCGGAAAGTTCTTGAATGAATTTTTCGCCTCATCAAAACAAGAAAGACCGTTGGATGTACCCATCCACAATCGCCCACTGGCATCCATCTCCATACTGTAAATATTGTTGGATGGAAGACCGTCAAGCCGGGTGTATTGTTTCAACTCGTTCGAAACCGGGTCGAAACGAAAAAGTCCTTCTCTCACTACTGCAAACCAAATGATGTTGCCATCGGCCACCACACAATAAGCTTCTCCATTGAAGTTAGAGCTGCCTAAATCGATATTCGTTGGTCTGATCTCGAGGAATTCATCCTTTTTTCCGTCCCATTTGACGAGTTTTCCGTCCTGCTTGCTGCGCACCATCCAAACATTGCCATTGGCATCTTCGGTCATGTGATATGCATTGGCAATGGGCAAAACGTTGCCTTTGAGGCTACCTGTTTCCTGACTATCAAAATAAGTTGTGCTTCCCGAAGGAAAATGATGGCGGAGAATGCCATTTCCCATTCCGAAACTCACCCAAAGTTGTTGATGCGTGTCGTAAAGCATGCTGATAACCGCCTTGTCCTTGTGCTCAATCGGCATCCAATCGAATGTGTATCCAGTCTCTTTTTCAGGATGGAAGGCACTCAGCCCTTTCCACGAACCGATGAGAAGACAGGTGTCGTTGATGGAGCATAAACTGCGGATGCCACCTCTTGACAATGGAACGTTTATGGCTTTGATTTCTGTTCCTTTTAGTTCAAACAATCGGTCCAAATCACCTTCGTCCAAACAGAAATAGGTCTTTCCTCGATGCGTGACAAACTGCTCAGCCGAAACCACCCTTTTCTCCTTGGCAATTTGCGGCACTTCAATCACCTTCACATTTCCAACAATGGGAATGCATTGGAACAACCCAATAGAACTTGCAACCCAAATGCTATTCTGCTTGTCGCGATAAATGGAACGACAAACGGGTTGAACAAGCTCGTCAGCCGTCAACTTCATTGTTTTTACGCTATAGTTCTGCCTGTCCATTTCAACCAGACCGTATTCTCCCGCCATCCATAGCTTCGCCTCATTCAGTTCAAAAACATCTCTTGTGGACCCAGAAAAGGCGGGTTGAACTGCATTGATGGTAATGCTCCATTTTGGCGAATTGGCATTGTATCGATGTTCCAGCGATGGATTGAAGGACCACGTAGAGTAGATCAACTGCTTGTTGTCGCCAGAAAAGAATACCGGGGCGGTATGGCAAGAATAAGCCACAGACAAGTTCAGTTCCTGTTGACCACTTGAAGAACCAAAACTCTTTCCCGAATTCGGATTATAAAAAAGCAGCCCGCCACAGGCAGCGAAATAAAGTTCGCCAAGCATGTTTGAAGCGGGTCTGAGAAAATCGCGGGCACTTTTTTGCTCTTCGGGAGGCAACAGCTTCTTCAGGTCGGTTTTTAGGCTGAGATCTTCGTTCAGTTCGAGCAGTAGCTTTTCTCCTCCCAAATACCATTTCTCATCAATTCGTTTCAGGAAATTGATGGGTTGGCGGCTGGTGTAATTATAGGTCGAATCTGCGATCAGACCATTCTCAAATTGTAGTGTTTTGAGGTTATAAACGCTTATGCCCCTATCGGTGGAAATGAAAAGTCGGCCCTGAAATTCTGTGATGTCGCGGACGGAATTTCCACTTAGTGAATGTGCTGCATCATTCGGGTCGTGAAAGAACTGCACGAAATCCCGACCATCAAATCGGTTCAAGCCTTCATCAGTGCCAACCCACAGAAAGCCGTTGGCATCCTGCACCATGCAATGCACCGCGTTGCTGCTTAGGCCATCTTTTAATCCGAACAGTTTGAATGTAAGTGTATCGGCAGAATCTGCCTTGACACTATTGCATAGCAGCAGTATTTGGACAATTGCCAAAAGCAAGGGTAAAAAAATCCTGTTGCTGTTTCTTGCCATCACGTATTACTGGGCGACATTCATGTCCAATCATTTAAGAAGGAACGGGAAGCACATCAAAGCTATTTGATCTGTTGATCTGAAGGCTTCTGAAAAGAATAGGTTTTAGTTATGGAGGCACTCCTTTTTCCAGAACCGACTTGGTTCAGGCCAACTATTCTTTCACAAATTTCCCTTGTCGCTGTTGCTCTCCATCAAAAAGGCTGATGTGATAAATACCAGATGAAAGAGAAGAAACATCGATGGTTGATAATTGCTGCATGTTTGATTTTTGAAAAACCTCCTGCCCAACTGCATTATAAATTTTTATCGTGGACTGTTGCCCTTGGGCTACAGTCTGGATCGTAATCCTGTTGGTTGCAGGATTGGGATAAACAGATAGCAATGAAGAACGTGCATTCGCTTCTTCAACGCCTGTTAACCCATTTTCCCCAGCACTGATGCCAATATCGAACACCTCATCAAAAGATGCTGATGAATTTGTGACCATAAAATCATTTGACCCATTGGCATCCATAATTTTTATTTGATGCGTAGAGCCGGGCAGATACAAGGATGCCAAGCTGCCATCTGGTAATGTGATGGGTGAGTTATCGTTTGTAAACGAATTGTTCAGAATGGAAGCCGTTCCTCCTGAAGCATTGATTGTCCAAATTCTTTCTGCGTCTGTTTCTCCTTCAAAATAAATGTTCTCAGAAACATCATAACAAGGCGACTTAATTTGAGAGCAATTGTTGGCAACAGCAGCAATTGTGGTAATCACCGATAATCCAACACCGCTGTTCGTCACTTCATTTATGGCAGTAGAAAAGTCAGAAGTTGCTGATGATTCAAAAAGGATTTTGGTTTCATCATAAGACAAGTAGGGCGAAGTATTGTAGTCGAAGCCCGTGTTTGTGCTAAGCTCCACGGGAGCTGTCCATGTCGAACCAACTTTTGAAATTGTAAAGATGTCTCTTGAATTTGTGCCTCCACCTTGAACAAAGAATATCGTTTGACCATCATTCGATACTTGCATAATTCCTTCCGAATGAAAGGCGTTTCCAGCGTTGTCCTTCGGAACTTCGAAATAGCTGAAATCAGATTTGCAGATGGTTATAGCCTCATAGCCATCTATGTTATCATCAAATCGCTCGCTCTGAAAAATGTAATAATCACCGTTATGCGATGTGCTTATCGGCCCCTTATTTGCTCCTGCAAACAATGCATGTTGGTTCAGTTCATTGGTAAGATTTTGATACACAAACGGAGCGTTTGCATACACTCTCCAAAACTCATCTTGACCACTGCCGTTTTGAACGGTAAACACAAGTTGTTGCGCGTTTATCGACTTACATATAACGAGACTTAACAGGACAATGATTTTTCTCATCAATTATTATTGAAATTCTATTGCTTAATTAGCTTTGTCACAGTTGCCGCATTTCCATCGATCGACAAGAAATAAACCCCATCAGCAAGATTGGAAAGGTCAATCTGAGATTGCGTTCCTGAAACGCGCGTGGAAAAAAGAACTTGACCGAGCGTATTTCGAAGTGTTAGACTTTCATTTTTCACATCGCTTGGTAGCTTGATATTGAACACATCTGCACTCGGATTTGGATAAACACTGATGTTTTTCTGCGTATTCGCTTCTCTGACGCCCACTTCAACCCCCGATTCGTAACGGGCAATGGCAGTGGAGCGGTTCAAGTCGCTGTCGGATGTGTAGCCCGCTACCAAGATCTTTCCATCAGCCTGCATGGTCACGGCCTTGGCAACGTCATCGAAACCAGTAACTTCTGTGTTGACAACGCCCGATGTCCCAAAGGTGGGGTCCAGATTGCCATCTGCATCCACCCGTAGCAAGATCCAATCCCAACCTCCACTTGGCTCGGTGGTGTATCCGCAGGCAAGAATCATCCCATCAGGCTGAATGAACACATCGTTGAGAATGTTCCCTACTGTGTTTGGCGCAATCTCTCGAATTCCATGGTCAGCAAATGTGGTATCCAGCTCGCCATCGGTAAACAAACGCACCAACGTCATGGAGATGGTCGGATATACACCAGCAAAGCCTACCACCACCATTTTACCATCGGGTTGAATGGCTATTTCCTCGGGGAATTGATGGCTATAGAAAGGGCTCACATCAATTGGCTGAATTCCATCCGAACTGAAATCAGTATCGTACGAACCGTTAGTGTTCAACCTCATTAAACCGAAATGCTGATGACCAATTGGTGAATAACCAATGCCAGTAATCACGATTTTTCCATCAGACTGAATTGCGCAGGAAGGGTATTCGCCAGTAATCACCGCATTCTGAGTGGAAACTATCCCAGATACGCCAAAGGAACCGTCCAACGCTCCGTTTACATTCAAACGAATAATCTTAAAAAACAGATTCCCGGTCGCCCCATCAACAGTATGGCCAGCTAGAATGATTTTCCCATCGGACTGAATGGCAACATCGTTGCCAAAAGTGTCAGAAATTGGGACGGCAACTGAAACCGAACCATTATTGCCAAAACCAGTATCGAGAGTGCCATCGCTATTCATTCGCACTGTAAGCATGGTTTTGACCGGAGATGTTACGGAAGTTCCGAATAGTATCACTTTTCCGTCTTCTTGAAGCGCCATCGCGCTAAGAAGATCGGCAAATCCTGCATTGTCAAACGAAAACTCTCCGCCACCAGCAAATGTCGCGTCAAGGGTTCCATCAGCATTGTATCGCTGGACCATAAAATCCATAGAACCGTAAAATTTGGTAGAAGCCAAAAGAATTTGACCATTAGGCAGCAAGACCATATCAGCGACCCGCTCATCCAAATAAATACCAAGGTCGCCCTGCGATATTCCGTTGGTGCCGAATGACGGATCCAGTTCTCCATACTGTGCTACACTTTGCATGGGGAGAAACAGGGCTGCAAGAGCTATGACGTTAAGTAATTTTGTTCTCATTTTTGGCTGTTTTTAATTGTGATAATATTTGGAGTGAAGAATGGTTGCTTACCACCTACGATTTAGTTCGATTGCTTGACCAACTTGGCTGGACTTGCCGCTTTTCCATCCAACGACAAGAAATAAACACCATCAGCAAAATCGGAAAGGTCGAGTTGGGTCTGAGTTCCTGAAATGCGAGTGGAAAAAAGGAGCTGTCCCAGCGCATTCCGCAGTGTCAGAATTTCATTTCTGACATCGATTGGCAGCCTGATATTGAACACATCTGCACTTGGATTTGGGTAAATGCTGAGGGTGATTTCGGTATTTGCCTCATTGATGCCTACATCAACTCCCGATTCGTAACGAGCAAGACCTGAATAGCGGTCTCCAACGTTATCAACGGACCGCCCAGCTGCTAAGATTTTTCCGTCAGGCTGAATGGCAAGAGCTTGAGCACGCGCATCGCCACCAGTAAATTCGGTGTTCACGAGTGTGCTCGTTCCGAAGGTGATGTCAGGATTTCCATCTGCATCAACCCGTGTGAGTATCCAGTCTTCCAATCCATCAAGGTCAATGGTGTAACCACAGGCCAGAATAACGCCATCGGGCTGAATGAGCACATCCGTGAGAACATTATCTCCCAAAGCGAAAAAGGATATTCGTATGCCTGAGTTCGCAAAACCAGCGTCAGGTTCTCCGTCCGTGTTCAACCGAATAAAGGTCGTAGCTGAGTTCTGAGCAAAACCAGCAACACCCGCCAACACAAGCTTGCCATCGGGCTGAATGGCCATTCCGTAAGGTCGTTGCTGGCTGTAGGAAGCTTCAACAGTAACAAGTTGAGTTCCATCTCCACTAAAATCGGTGTCGTAAGAGCCATCCGTGTTCAACCTCATCACACAGAATTCCTGCAAGCTTGCTGAAATCTGGTGTACACCCGCAAGTACAATCTTCCCATCCGATTGCAGTTCAACAATTGGATATGCGCTCGCAATACCCGACATGATGGCGATACCTGAGGTGCCGAACGACCCATCCAGGGTTCCGTTCGTATTCAAACGAGCCACTCTGAACGCATCGTATAACCCATTTACATGACCAGCCAGAATGATCTTTCCATTGGGTTGAACGACCACATCGTTGCCAAAAAGGTCAGAACCGGGTACCGCCACCGAAACCACACCGTTATCGCCAAAACCGGTGTCCAAATAACCATCCCCATCAATCCGAACGGCTGTCATGGAGAATTTAGGGGAGGTTTCCGAATAACCAAATAGAATGACCTTGCCGTCCGGTTGAAGCGCCATGGCCATCAGATAATCGGCAATCCCATCAGTATCAAACACGAATGAGCCCATTCCTGCGAATGTCGGATCCATGGAGCCATCGCTGTTGAAACGCTGCACCAGAAAAGCATAGGAAGAATTGATATATCGGGTCGATGCCATGAGGATTTGTCCATTGGGCAGCAACAGCATATCATTGACCTTTTCCTCTGCATAAATGCCGAGGCTGGTCTCAATTATTCCGTTCGTCCCGAAGGATGGGTCCAATTCTCCATACTGTGCAACGCTTTTCAGCGGAAGTGATAGGGCCGCAAACGTTATAAAGGAAAGTAGTTTTGTTCGCATTTTTCGTGCTTTTTAGTGGTTGTTGGTCTTTGAAACCAACTGGCTCAATGCCTGCACTTGTTTTGACAGCTCATCCATTTTTTGTGTTTGTGCTTGAAGCTGTGCAGACAGGTTTTCATTGTCTGTTTTTAGCTTCGCGATGATGACCTGTTGTTCTTGAATGGCCGAAGTGAGCACGGGAATAAAACCATCGTAGTTCAGAGCCAATAATTGGCGTTCGTCTCCCTGCACATTCACATCAACTGGGTGGATGAGGGAAACCACCAACTCAGGCAACACATCAACCACTTCCTGAGCAATGAACCCGAAAGAACGCTTTTCCGAAAACTTGGCGTCTTCCTTGGCGCTTTCCTTCATGTTGTAAGTTACAGGACGAAGCTTGGCAACGGTGGCCAGACCACTTTCTATGGTTTCAATGTTGTTTTTCAACCTTCTATCTGAAGATTGGTAGTACGTGTCCATGGTCCAGACATCTCCATCGAAAAAACCAGCCCAATTTCCCGAACCTTCTTCACTTCCATAGACACCAAAATTCCCGTTTTTTGCAGCTACCCACGATGACCCTTGAAGGTGTTCGTCCCAGATGAAACCATCGTTCGTTGAGCTGCCGCTTGCCGCACCATAAACACCATAGTTGAAATAGGTAGTTGGAGTTGTGGAATAACCATAGACACCAAAGTTGTCTGTAGACTGGCTTGTAGCCTTGCCTTGAACACCGATGCTAACGTTGGTGAAATTTCCAGTCCCGGCTGCTTCGCCCAGAACGCCAACTTTGTAGCCGGATGCAGCACCAGAAGCCTTACCAAAAACACCCCAATTGTTGCCCGCTCCAAGTCCATTGGCCTCTGAATAGATGCCATATTTATCGCTTGAGGAAACGCCTGACATAAGCACAGCAAGACCTTCTGGAATGTTGGCTGATCCGGTCACATCTATACGCATACCTTTCCCAATGTTTGAAGCCAATTGCGCTTTATAGCTCAGATTTGAATTCACGCCAATGCCTAATCCACCACCACCAGTAACAATATTTACATTTCCATTATGAATATCATTTATGTAAACAGAAGCACCACTTTTTCCGCCTCGGATATAAGTATCCTCAGCCGTTCCATAATTGAAATGCGATGTATGAGCAGTTCCTCTAAAGGCTGCAGTTCCATCGGCTGCATTACCGCGTCTTACGTCCAAACTTGCGGTTGGATTGGTTAACCCTACTGGGTCGATTGACACATTGCCAGAATTCGGGTTAACTATATTAGAACCTCCAACTGAAATCCACGAATTTGGAATTCCAACGAATCCTCCGCCATTGCTCAATGAAATGGAAGAACCGCTAACAGACAAAGTCTGAATTTCGTTGGTACTACTTGGGTCAGCTGGAGGGTTCGGCAACCAGTTTGAACCATCCCAAACAAGAATGTCGCCCACATTGGCCGATCCCGAAGTGAGTTGCGTTGCATCCAAAGTGGCATAAGGGCTAATGGTTTCAGTCGTTTGCGAAACGAGCGAATACGGCACGCTCACCAACTGCGAAGTTCCCATGCTGGAATAGCTTGTACCGCCATTCACATCCATCTCCACTTCCAAAAACTTAGTATCGACCAGCCAATAAATGCTTGCGAAATCGCCAACGGTTGGCGTTCCGCTACCAATTTGAAGTGTGAATAACCCCAACTCGTTGGTAGTTGCGGTGTGCTGCTCCTGATAAAGAACCGTTCCACTCGCAGTTATGTCATGTATGGAGAATTGAATTCCAATTGTAGTGTTGGCCAAGAGATTTCCGCCCGCATCACGAGCTACAGCCTGATAATTGACGGACTGCGGCACTTGCGCCCAGGCTGAGAATGAGCACAGAACAGCACTCAGGCTGATGATAAGATGGCGTTTTAGCGTTTTCATTTTTCGGGATTTTATTGAATGTGATTGATCTTACTTGTAAAGCGATTGGTTCTTGATTTGTCGATGATTCGGAGCTCATACAGCCCATTTGCCAAGCCTACAAACTGAAGTTTGCACAGCCCAGCGTTGCTTCGAGAAGTTGAAACGAGCTTGCCAGCCGCGTCAAAGAGTTCGATGGTGCAACCGCTCCATTCTTCGCTCAAATCAATGTTAAGTTGGTCTGTTACTGGATTTGGATAGACTTGCACAGTACCCAATTGTTCTGCGGTCTGTACTCCAACAGTAATGGTGAATGGCTGCTGAAATCCCTGCGTAAGCATGGATTGACCGTCTTGGAGCGTGGCAACAACGGCTTCTCCTGAAGTTTGGCTCAAACTTGCAGAAGCAGAACTCGAATAATTTCCCGTTGATGCAATGACCTGATTGGAAAGGGATTGGGAGTAACTACTTGCTGCCGAAACAAGCAGAAAGACGATGGTTAAAAGTTGTTGTGATCGCATGGACCCAAAAGTAGATGGGCGCTAAAAGCTGCACAATTACATGATGATGTAATGGGGTGAAGCCGCCCGATAGATGTTTCGGCTTCAATTCTCGCCTGCGCGAATGGGGGTTTCGTCAGCATTATTATATGCACCGTCTATTATTTCAAGAGTTTTAAAATCGGAGGAAAGACTTACGCGTATCCAACCAAAATGATATTTCTCGTCTATCTCAATTTTGAACCCGATGTAGCTGTCACCAGCGCCATTAAAATCGCCCAACATGATATTATCTGGCAGAATGTGATTTATACCGAGAAAGGGGTATGCAGCAAATAGATAACTTGCCGAATCATCAATCGTTTCATTGAGGATAAATGACTGACAAAGCCGCGTGGAATCAGCATCATAATTAATGGCAAATTGAATGTCGGGTGCCGTAACCACACCATGGCCAACAGACACGAAAATCCTATTGTAAGGAGCTACGAAAATCCCGCTCAGATCTTGATAATTGTCAATATTGAAGCTGGTTTCATCCTCCCCGTCACCATCAATATCAAGATATAATCTGGAGAGGGCTGCATCTTGATAGCTTAAAGTTGAGTTTACATTAAAGGACGTAAAACCAACGCTAGCAGGTTCAGAACCTGCCACGTAAGTTTGTTGATTGCTGTAGGCCGTTCCAGCCTCACTTTCTGCAAAAGCCCTGATGTAATACGTGCTATCTAAAACAAGATTTGAAATGGTACAGGTGATGGTTGTTCCTACTAAGTCGCAACTGGTTACGTTTCCTGATGTGGTAGGTAATTGATTTAAACTCCAACAAAATCCGCTAGCAGTAATCCCACTGCTTCCAGTAGATGTAATTGTAGCACTCAGGGTTACAGTGGTGTCGGTATACGAGACAATTGTAATGTTCGATAACGCTGGAACTTGGATGTTGTCTTTTTCACAGGAAAAAAGCGCTACTGCGCAAAATAGAAGGAGTGTAAGTTGTTTCATGACCCCAAATGTAGATGGGTGCTAAATGCTGCACAATTACATGATGATGTAATTGGGGCTGTGCTTTCCAACAACTATTTTAATAGTGCTCAATATTTTTCAAGTTGTTGTATATCAATAACTTGGGGCAATTGAGGTTTTTGGGGTTGGTTCACATTGAATGAACCAGTTTTCGTAACAGGATTGCTCCCTGCTCAACTGGTTAGAGCATCGTTAGCTACAAGGCACAAAAAAAGCCTCGCTTTGTGCGAGGCTTCTTCTCTTATTGCTCCCCCTCTTGGACTCGAACCAAGGACCCTCTGATTAACAGCGATTGACGTCCTTTTTGTGCTCAGTGAGCATTCGGTTGTGCGATATTCTTGTGTTGTTCAGCCAACCGGACAAATGTCAAACCAATTCGCATCATTTTCGGCACTTATTGTGAGTATTAGGGATGGTATTTAAACCACACCAAATAGTTTAGCTGCTAATTGCTTGCATCTCCAGTAACTGAACTATTCGCGTTTTCTAGCGGCAAACAAACGCCAAGCTAAGGAAGTACAACTTTGCTGGTAGATTTCCTGCCGTTGGCAGTAACAGCTATAAAATAAATACCACTCGATGACATCTTTTTCCTTAAAGTAGTTCTGACAGCTTGGTCGCTATATATTTCTTGACCAGCGCCATTAAAAATGACCACATCACAAACTTGATTTAATGGAAGCTCTACGTGAATGTTTTGCTGGTCATCTGTCCAAGCATTAAATGAAACGCCAGCGTTTTCGTCAATGCCAACTCCCGGAAGAGAAACCGTTCTATAAATCACGCTTCCAGCTGCCACATCCTCAAATGCCACATGAAATTGTCCGTTGGCGTAAGCAACATCAGGATTTCGTTGGGTTCCAGTAGGATCATCATGAAGTAAAATAGGAGTTGAGAAAGTATTACCGCCATCAATCGAAATTGTAATAAAGCAATCGATATTTCCGCTGGCGGCTTCTTGGTAGACAATTCCCATTACCTCACCTTCTCCCGCAATTCTCGGATAGTTCTGATTTGCTGAAGCATTTTGATTTGGCGAAACCTCCCAAGTTGTTCCTCTTATAGCCGTAGGTAAATGAACTGAAGACATGTACACTCTCGATGATCCTTGTCCAGCACTCATCCAAACAGTATAAAGAGAGTCTCCGTTTATATGACCATCGGGTCCTGTTGAAGGACAGCTATTGATTATCCAATTGTTTGGATCCATATCGTCTCCCGTAGGGAAATCGGCTCCATTATCATTGGAAACGGTAACCCAAAGATTGCGAAGGTTGTTGTCGTTGTTTCGGAACATAGCTACTTGGCGTTGTCCTTCGCTTAATAGAGCAGCAGGACAGCAATCACAGACTTCGCCCGGTGCAAGTTCGGAAGCGTTCGCATCAGCGAGGTAAGTAGCACCACCATCTGTTGAATTTGCCACCACATACTGCGGGTCAACCCAATTTCCGGAGAACCGCATGAACATAACCGCAGGATTACCGTTGGGGTCAACCGCGATTACCGGAAAACGGCTTTGCTCTACCGCTGCACTTTCCGCGCGAATGGTATCGCCAAAGGTTACTCCGCCATCCGAGCTTTTGACCACATACACAAACCCTGTTGCTTCTGGTTGACTATGGAACGTAACAAATACGTCATTTCCATAGGATGCCATGTCTGGCCCAGCCCAATCGTCAACAAAAGCAATGTTCGATCCTTGTGTAATCGTTACAGGATTGGCGAATGCATTCCCATTCAGTCTGGCAGTGTAAACCTTATCTGTCGTTTTGCTACCCCACATCACCACCGGAACGTCATTAGTAGTTGTGACAATTCGAGGACGCGTTTTTCCGTAGGTATTATTATCCGCAACAGGAATGGCAATCCCTAAATTTTGAGCGATACCGAACAATGGAAAAATCAGGGTCAAAAGAAGCGTAAAAATCTGTTTCATCTGTATAGTTTTTGGTGTATGGTTTGATGGTTTTCAAGTTCAATGGTAAGGATGGAAATTCCAACCGATGGTATATCAATAGACTTTCCAGTTAGGCTGTTCGAAGAGCAATACAATTCTCTTCCTGCAACATCAACAAGTCGAATGGTTTTAACGTTTTCAGAACGAATATGAACTTGGTTTGACTCTAAAGTCAAGTAATCTGACATGCGAATTTCCTCTCCAACAGACGAAGTTCCCAGGCATTCATCCACAGCACCTCTTAATTCAGGAACGTTTGGGACAGAAGGGAAAATACCCCAATTGATCGAGCTATCCGGACACACAATTCCGTAAGAAGGCCAGCCGAAAAACTGAAACCAAGACTGATAAAGTGTGGTGACCGTGTCGCCTCCACCCTCTTCCCCTGCTGTTGGATATGTGATATTGTAAGTAATGTCGAACTGCTCAACGTCAAAATCTGAATCACGATTGCTTATTCCCAACACGAGAACCTCTGATCCCACCGATAAATAATCCTGGTACATGATGGACAATTCGGGGGATTGTCCTTGGCATGGAACGCAATTCACGTAGAAGAAATCGAGGACTACCGTTTTACCAAGTGCTACTTGCTCATAGAGATTCCACTCATTTCCGTCCGTGTCCGTAATTGTGAAATCAGGAGCCGTTTGTGCACAAACCCACATCGAAGGCATCAGTACAAGGAAAACAGTAGACAAATGGTTAATGAGCAATGAATTCATCCTATCCCATCAAAATGGCGAAGTGAATTTCGGATTATTCAGATAAGTCTGATCAGTCAACGTTTTGAGGAATGCAACAAGATCGGCTTTCTCCTGAGCATCTAGCATCAGACCAGTTGCGGTAGTTGCATTTAAGGCAGGGTCTAATGTTGATGATTGTTGAATACCATCGTTGTAGTGGTCAACAACTTCTTCCAGCGTTTGAAATCGACCATCGTGCATATAAGGACGAGTCATTTCAATATTTCGCAAAGAAGTGACCTTGAACTTAGCGCGATCAGCAGCATTATTCGTTTCTTCAAATCGCCCCAAATCACTGAAGTCGGCTTCGGCATCAAGACCATTGTTCATGTATTGGTCGTTTTCAAACAAGATGGTTGAGTGGCAATGAGCACAATCTGCCCCAGATTCGTTTGGGAAAAATTCATTGTATTCCGCGAAGAATAACGCTCGTCCACGCTCCTCACTTGCGGTCAAAGTTGCTGATCCCGCAAGGAAACGATCGTACTTAGAATCGTTAGAAATAAAGGTGAACATGAATTGCTCCATGGCTTCTCCCAATCGCGGTTCGGTAATAGTCTCATCTCCAAACGCTCGCACAAATTGGTCCCGGTAGGTTTGATCAGCAGATAGTTTGGCTACTACGCTTGGAATGGTCTCATTCATTTCAACCGGATTTTGAATAGGCTGCGTTGCTTGATCGTGCAGTTCTGGTGCGCGACCATCCCAAAAGAAACCGTTGCTATGCCATGCCATGTTGAAAATGGCCATGGCCTGACGACCGCCCAAATCTCCTTCGGCACCAACGCTAAACCGTGCTGTGTCGGTAAATGCATGCTCCTGTCGGTGACAATCTGCGCAAGCTTGGGTTAAGTTGCTTGATAGCTTTTTCTCATAGAACAGCATGCGGCCTAATGCAATTTTTTGGGCCGTAAGCATAGTCGCTACGGGTGAGTTGGGCGGTGGAAACGTTCCATATTCCAAAATATAGGGCGTGTCGTCATACTCAACCGGAGTAGAATCAGGGTCTTGATTACAGGCCGATATAATGGCGGCCATTGCGAATAGTATTATGGTTAGTTTTTTCATTTCATTTTTTTGGAAGGTCAATATCCTTCAGGTTTGAATTCAGCTCTATTGATGAATTCGTAATCGGTAAGCGTGTTTAAGAATGCGACTAATTGTTCCTTTTGCTTGGATGATAGGTTTAGCGGTTTTATCAACTCGCTTTTATTGGCGTGTGGCTTGCCGCCCGAACTGTAGTGTTCAAGCACTTGTTCCAGTGTTTGCAGCGAACCATCGTGCATATAAGGCGCGGTCAGGCCAACGTTTCGCAACGTAGGAACCTTGAACAAAGATTGATCAATTTCAAGATCGGTCAATCGCTTTCGTCCAGAGTCTTGATAAGCGATGTAGAGGCCATTGTTCTTAAACGAATAATCGGTAAAGTTGAATCCACTGTGGCAACCCGAACATCCCATTTCCGATGAGAAAAAAAGGCCCATTCCTTTTAATTCAACTTCATTTAGTTCGCCTTTTTGGTCTTGAAACGCGTATTTATCGTAGCGACTATTTCCGCTAATGATGGTTCGTTCAAAACATCCAAGCGCGCGAGTAATTACAAAGTGGTCAGGGTTTTTTCCATACGCCTCATTGCTCATTTGCACGTAAGTTGGGTCTTTCATCATTCGCTCTGCAATGAGAACAATATTGAAATTGAACTCATTGTGTTCTTGTATGGGTACCAGAATCTGCATCTCCAAGGTTGGCACTCCGCCATCTCTGGTGAAAGAGGGATTGTAAACCACGTTGGTCAACGTTGGGGCGTTTCTCGTTCCGATTGCTTTTGCAGCACCCAAACTCATAGCAACCGTATCGCTAAATGCAAATTGTGCCATGTGACAAGAAGCACAGCTGATGCTACTATCCAAAGACATTATTGGGTCATAGAAAAGTTTGCGCCCAAGCAACCACCTCGCATCCGAAAAGCGATTGTCATCTGGAAAAGGAATTTCTGGAAATCCTTTCGGTGGAACTAATAGGTGCCCGAATTCGCTCTCGAAAAAAGACAAAGACAAAAGCGAAATCCAGACACCTATCAGGCCAAGAAATGTAGCCGACCGAACCAAGCTCTGTCTACTTGGTTACAACCCACTTCCGAGTAACAACCTTAGCACCGTTCTTCTCTAACGACACAGCATAAGCGCCAGAAGCAACCGAAGGCAATTGATAAAACCCAGCAGTGCTATTTAATTGCTCAGAACTAATCAGTTTTCCATCCAAAGCAGTAACGGAAACGCTGTATTTCGCATCATCAAGCAATTGATAAGAAACTCGACTGTCCTTCTCCGTTGGATTTGGATATAAGTCAAACTGACCATCAAATGCCGCATCTTCCACCCCCAATGCGCTTGCAGGAAAGAAAACGTAATCAGCAAAATCATCCAAGAATTGAACAGCCTGACCACTCTCCGAGTGTAGAATAAGCCCTGATGAAACGTCAACACTGGTAAATGCACGGGCATAATCAGCATAAACCACAATTTCGAGGTTACCGCCATTATCATTGGCTGCTGTCGTAATCCGTACTTGGTTGTAATTGGTATTACCCAATGCGTGTACCTCATAATTGAAAGCCGTGTTTGCTCCCGCACCTCCTTCAATGGCAACAAAACGGTAGCCTGAAGACCAGCCCCAGTGCATAGACGGGTTTTGGGGAGCCAGCGGATGACCTGGAGGGTGAAGAGATGGATCAGCGTTGTTAGTATCACGATCAACCCCGATATAAAAGTTGATGCCCTCTATGGTGGTTACTGCGTGGCTACCGAGGTCGAAATCGACATCGTTGCCAGCGTTTACCAGCAACCAAGTGTCTTCTACAGCAGTAGTCTGACCGCCATCATGAACAAGCTCAATTCCGGAAATATAGTACTGTAATCTGGTCACGTCAAAATTGTAACCTCCAGGAGCGACTGCTTCTTGGTTAAAGGCAAAAGCAGCTTGATTAAGCCTGTGTTCTAAGTTAAGAACCACGTTTGTTTGCGCAGAGCCAGCAAAGGCAATTAGCACAAGTGTTGTTGTAAATAATGTTTTCATGATTTATGTATTGAATTCGTTTAGAGGAAAATTAACCGAAAATCGGTTCGATAAAATTCGGCAAAAGCCAAATCTCAGATTCTCAAAACACAATTCAAACGAATAACAGGAACTCCTTTATCGGGAGGTCCTTTGTTCACAAACGCTAAACGAAAGTGATGATAATCTTCAGTAGAAATAGGCCTTACAATTTCCACGAAAAAGGATTGTGGAATGAAATCAAAATCTACAATCGATTGAGCAAAGACTGAAATTTTTTCAAATACGGACGAAAAATCGCAACAAGGCTTTTTATTGATGCCTTTTTTTCCAACAGGAGCATGGCAATCGTTTATCCTAAAAAACACTCGATCCAAGATGGAAACATCCTTGGCGCATCCCTTGTTGGCGATAAAAACAGAAGTTTCTGTTTGACGTCCTTTACAAAAGTGCTTGTTGATTAACAGCCCGAATGAACTGAATAGTACGACACCCATAAGGAGTACGACAAAGCTATTTTTCAGAATTAAGCGCAAAGAGAATTGACAGTTAGACTTGAAAGTTAATCAATCACCAATAATACTGGCTTTTGAATATGAGGCATTGGCAATTTGACCGACACTTGACCTGCTGATAATTTAAGCTCCAGCCATGGTTTGTGCCCAAGCCTTCAGTTTCTTGATGTCTCTAACGAGAACGCTGGTACGCGTGTAGTTGATAAGATCTGCTTTCTTCAATTGTCTCATTACTCCTGTTACTGACTGACGCGTTCGGTGTATCATACACGCCATTTCGTGCTGAGATAAACCATGTTCAATAATGGTTTCATCTCCGACTTTCCGACCGAATTCTTCCGCCAATTCCATTATTAGGCTTACAACCTGTTGCCTGATAAGGATAGTTGGGTGAACCAATGACAATCTTGAGATAACCTTATTGTAGCGCTCAGCCATTTGCTGAAACATGAAGCTTGAGAACGCAGGGTTTTCCTGCATCAAATCTTTAACCAATTGCGCATTGATAGTTATTATCCTACAATTCCGTAAAGCTTCAGCAAACTCCACCTCATCAGGCGTATTCACTATTGGCTGAAAGGATGCAATACGTCCATGCGGAACCACATCAAGGATGATTTCACGCATATCACCGAAATGGCGGCAAACCTTTACCCTGCCTTCAATAATGAAATGCATCCAATAAAGTCCTTTTGTTTCTGCATAAACGACTTCTCGCCTCATGAAACTGCGCACCTGCGAATTCTCTGATACCGCATCTTTTTGATGCTCCGTAAGGCAAGACCAAAAAGGGAGTTCTTTCAATTCAGTCATTCGTAGTTTCTAAATTCATCGACCTATTGTAAACAGAGGCGATCAACCAACCTGAAAACCCCGAAATCGACACGGTCAAGAGAATTCCTAAAGCTGTTTGCGCAAGTGGAACCTCCATTCTGACTATTGTTTCGGTGTCAAATCCATGAAGTATGGAATTGAAGAACCAAACGGTGCCATCGTGCCCAAGAAACGCCATGAGTGCCATGCATCCGAGGTACATGACGATTCCTGTAGATGCGAAGGCAATTCCGAGTTTAATAGATTGGATTTTCATGATTGTTGTTTTAAGGTTTATTCGTTCGTTACTTCCACCATATCCATTCCGCATTTTGGACATTGACCTGCTTCGTCATAGGTTTTTCCATCCTCGCAATCCATTGGACAATGGTATTTTGCGTGCGCATGTTCTGCATGATGAGCTGTGGTATCTGATTGCATCTGATGGTGATCCCCGTCCATTACAGGTAGTTCTCCGTCTTGATGATTGGAGCCTCCGCATCCGATAAACGAAACGGTTGCTATCATCATAGAAAATACTGTTGTTGTTCTTAATACTTGCTTTTTCATTGTTCTTGTTTTTAGTTATTTATGATTGTTTTCGATGTTTATTTCAATTTACGGAAGGCTACCTCAAATCTTCACACTTCTCAATCGCAAAGAGTTCATAATCACAGAAACCGAACTGAAACTCATGGCCGTTGCGGCAATCATTGGCGAGAGTAGAAGCCCAAAAACAGGGAATAATACGCCTGCCGCAATCGGAACTCCAAGCACATTGTAGATGAATGCGAAGAACAGGTTCTGCTTAATGTTCGTCATTACTTTATGGCTTAGGTTTTTGGCCTTTACTATTCCTAAAAGATCGCCCTTTACAAGAGTGATTTTGGCGCTTTCCATAGCTACATCAGTGCCTGTTCCCATGGCGATTCCAATATCAGATTGAGCCAATGCGGGCGAATCGTTTATGCCATCGCCAGCCATTGCAACCACTTTGCCTTTTGCTTGAAGTTCCTTGATGTAATTGAGCTTATCCTCAGGAAGGCATTCCGCCTTGTAATCCGTTAGACCCAATTCTTCGGCCACAGCCTTGGCCGTATTGCCATTATCGCCTGTAAGCATGATTACTTCCACACCCATCTCTATCAATTGGGATATGGCGGTTCTGCTTGTGGGTTTTATGGCATCTGAAATGGCCACATAACCTTGCGCCACACCATCCACCGAAATGTAGGAAACGGTCTTTCCGAGCTTCTGCTCTGCAACCACTTTGGCTTTCAGATCATCCGAAATTGAAGCTTTTTCTTGCTCCATCAACTTGGCGTTTCCGAGCGAAACACGTTTGCCTTCTACCGTGCCAACCACACCTTTTCCAGAAACGCTTTCAAAATCCGCAACGCTTATCAATGTTGTTTTCTGCTCCTTGGCGTATTTGACAACAGCCTCAGCCAAAGGATGCTCGCTGTATTGATTGAGCGATGCAATCTGCTTTAGAATAGAGGCGGTTTGTCCCTCATTTACGGCAAACACCTTTTCTACCGATGGTTTCCCTTCGGTGATGGTGCCTGTTTTGTCGGTGATAAGCACATCAACCTTGTTCATCGCTTCCAACGCCTCAGCGTTTTTAATCAGCACTCCCGATTGAGCTCCTTTTCCCACGCCAACCATTACTGACATTGGCGTTGCAAGACCCAATGCACACGGACATGCAATGATGAGCACGGCTATCGCATTCACAAACCCATAAACCATGGCATCTTCGCTCGGGTAGAAAGCCGCCCATGTTGCAAAAGTTGCGAGAGAAACCGCGATCACAATTGGCACAAAATATTTGGAAATTGTATCTGCCAATTTCTGAATGGGCGCTCGGGATCTGCTCGCATCATTAACCATCTTAATGATCTGTGCCAGCAAGGTTTCCGAACCTACTTTCTCGGCAACCATTACAAACGACTTTGTTCCGTTTACAGTTCCAGAACTGACTTTATCATCAACCGATTTATCTACAGGAATTGGCTCGCCTGTAATCATAGACTCATCAACGTTACTTGAACCTTCAACCACGGTTCCATCCACGGGAATTTTGTCACCTGGTTTTACGCGCAAAAGGTCACCTTGCTTAATATCATGTATGGATATGACCTTGTCTTCTTTGCCGTCTTCAACAAGAATGGCCTCTGATGGAGCGAGTTTTAGCAATGCTTTGATTGCCCCACTGGTCTGGCTATGTGCTCGTGCTTCTAACAGTTGCCCTAACAGAACGAGCGTGAGAATGACAGCCGTAGCCTCAAAATACAAATGCACCGTTCCAGCATCGGTTTTGAATTCAGCAGGGAACACATCAGGAAAGATGAGCGCAAAAACGCTGAACACAAACGCGACACCCGTGCCCATTCCAACCAGCGTGAACATGTTCAAATTCCATGTGATGATGGATTTCCAAGCACGCTCAAAAAACATCCAACAGGTATAGAAAACGATGGGAAGCGTAAGAACGAATTGCACCCAATTCCAATAATTCTGGTCCATGAGTTTGAAAAGCGGGTTTCCAGGAAGAAGGTCGCTCATGGAAATGATGAAAACGGGAACGGCAAAGCCAATCGAAATTTTCATCTTCCGAAGCAGGTCTTGATAGGTTTTGTCTTCTGCGCTTTGCGATGGTTCTTTTGGTACCAGATCCATTCCGCAGATTGGGCAAGATCCAGGCCCATCCTTCACAACTTCTGGATGCATTGGGCATGTATATTCAGTTTTAACCGTTGCGGTCGGCTGTTCAATCAAATCCATTCCGCAGACGGGGCAATCGCCTGCTTTATCGTAGGTTTTTTCGCCCTCGCAGTGCATCGGGCAATAGAAGACACCATTGCCTTTCTCCTTCGGTTTTTGATGATGCTCGTGATGCGAATGAGTATCAACCTCGCCTTTCTCAGGCAAATCAATCGTGTAATGAAGCCCTGCATTGAGAAGCGTTTGCTGCAACTTCTCCAATGGAACGTGTGAAGTCATTTCCAAAACGGCCTCCGCCTTTTCCAGATCAATGGAAACATTGGTGATTTCTTCCAAGTTGCCAAGAGCGCCTTCCACGCTGGTTTGGCATCCCACGCAGGTCATTCCTGTTACTTTATATGTATGTTTCATCGTGGCTATATGATTGTTTATTAGCACATATAAAATTACATGGAGGTGTTTTTTTTGGCGTTATATGATTATTTGAAACTGTTGCACAATTCATAGATTATCGAGCGAACGCCTTGAATTTGCCCCCATTTCGTTCTTGAAATAGCTCGGAGTAAGTCCTGTAACTTGTTTGAATTGACGACTTAGGTGGGAAACGCTACTGTAGCCCAATCGAAACGCGATTTCGCTTAATGTTAACTCGTTATAGAAAAGCAACTCCTTTACTTTTTCAATTTTTAGTTGAATGAAATGGTGCTCGATTGTAACCCCTTCAACAGATGAAAAAATGCTGCTTAGGTAATTGTAATCGTACTTCAATTCGTTCTTTAGAAAATCAGAGATCTTTAGTTTCTCAGAATTCACATGGTGATCTCTTACGTGCTCCAACAACAGTGTTTTTATCCGTAGAATGAGCTGACTTGTTCTATCATCGAGTAATTGAAATCCAAACTTGGACAGCGCGACCTGAATGCTTTCAAGGTCGCTACTGCTCAAGGTTTCTTTCCCGAAGTCAACTTCACCAAGCGAAATGGCTACTGGATGAAATCCAATTTCATTCAATTCCTTTTCCACTACAAAAATGCAACGGTCGCAGACCATATTCTTTACGTGAAGTTTCATGGGTTAATCAGTTTAGGGTGTGTGTTAATATCGATTAGTGCTTATGACCGCTATGGTCATCTTTCTTGCCTTCCTCTTTCTTCTCCACCAATGCCATTCCACACTTCGGACATTTACCTTCTTTTTCGTAAACCTTATCCCCTTCGCATTTCATAGGACAGTAGAAGGTTTTGGCCTCTGCTTTCACTTCATGCTTGGTTAGATCCATTCCGCATTCAGGGCAAGCTCCAGCTTCTTTGTAAACCTTGTCTCCTTCGCATTTCATGGGACAATCGTATGTTGCTTCTGACGCTTCCATTTTAGCGTGGTCATGCTCAGTTTTTTCCTGTGCTTGGATGTTTGCAATTCCGAAAAAACCGAAGGCAATTGCTGTGATAATGATTTTAGTTTTCATTGTTTTTGTTTTGATTAGTTAGTGTTTGAATAGTATTAGTCTTTGTTCGGTCTATCATACTGACAACAGCCAGCCAAGTCATCATAGCTTGTTTTGGTGGCCTTATGTAGTTCGGTGTCATGTCCAACTCCAGCTACAGCTTTGCTAATGGCTGCTTTACTGGATTTATCAGCATTGAAATGTGCGGTCAATATTTTCGTTTCCTTATTCCAAACCGCGTGCTGAACCCCAGATACGTTTTGTGCGGCTTCTTCTATGCGCTTCTTGCACATATCGCAATTTCCGTAAACTTTTAGTTTGGCCTCAGAAACGCCTGAAGTAGATTTCTGCCCTGCTGGCTTGTCTTCTTTCTTTCCGCCCATGTCCATACCACCATGATTATGACCAGTAGCAACCTTGCCACCAGTCGGGTTCATCATGCTTTTCTTTCCGGCCAGTTGAGCCGCTGCATCAATCTTGAATACACCGTTCACGGCAATTTCCTCACCTTCTTTCAATCCAGTTTTAACCACATAGAAATCACCTGCATCTTCTCCGAGAATAATCTCACGGTAGATGAATGAATTGTGCTCGCGTTCTTGCAGTTTCACATAAACTACCGCCCGTTTCCCTGTCCACAAAACCGCAGATTTTGGCACCAGCAATTCAGCTTTGGACATGTTGAGTTTGGATGTAAGAATTCCATCGGCAAACATATCGGGCTTCAGCAATGCATTTGAATTACTTAGTTCTACCCTCACATAAGCCACCCGTGTTTTTGGATTGACAAAAGGGTCGATGAATGAAATGTTGCCTTTGAATTTTCGACCCGGAACCGATTGAACTTCGATACTAATCTGTTCTCCGAGCTTAATCCACGGAAGGTCATTTTCGTATGCTTCAAACAGTACCCAAACGGTGCTAAGATCAACCAGATGGAACAACTGTTGTCCTTCTTTCACATAGTCGCCCTGTGCAACGTTCAGTTGCATCACATAGCCGTTGTGATCAGATAGCACATCAAATTCCGTCTTGATCTCTTTCGTGCGTTCCAGCTCAGCAATCTGTTGGTCTGAAAGTTTCCATTGTTTGAGCTTAGTCCGTGCAGCATTTACAAATGCTGGGTTCGTTTCTTCGTCTTTCAGCACCTCAAAAAATTCCTTTTGAGCGGTTACCAATTGTGGCGAATAGATGGAAGCTATCTTCTGACCTTTCGCCACTTTTTCTCCCGTAAAATTGACGTAGAGTTGTTCAATCCGCCCAGGAATATGAACGGTCTGGGATTGCTTTAGCCGTTCATCGGGTTTGATTTTACCAAGAAGTCTGATCTCTTTCTCGGGATCTTGTTTGGCTACCACCATCGTCTGTATTTCTGCCAATTTCATGGCAGAAGCAGACATCGGAACCTCATCAGGAAGCGCACTTTCGCTATCCATAGAATTATTCAATGGAATGAGATCCATGCCGCAAATAGGGCATTGCCCGGGTTTGTCTTGCTGAATTTGAGGGTGCATTGAGCAGGTCCATATTTCGGCCTGATGTCCCGAGTGATCTTCTGTCTTTGTGGAGGTTTGCTCGGCTCCGCCATTACCACCGAATATTAGCCATCCAAGGAGTAATCCCACTACCAGCATTGCTCCGCTGTAGAACAGTTGTCGTTTATTGATATTGAGTTTCATGTCTGTTTATTTACCAGTTAAATATTCTACGAAAGCAGTTGTGGCATTCTTGTCCGACCGCGCTTTATCTAATTCCAATGCGTATTTCAGTACCTTTTGTTCCATGCGTAATACCTCTTCAAAATTTTTCCCGTTGTTGGAATAATCTGTCATAAGGATGTTCAAGGATTTTTGTGCTCGTTTCAATTGCGCTCGATACAGATTGATGCGTCTATCAGCATCGCTGTAATCGCGATAAGTAGCCTCAAATAATGAACTAAGCTGATTGACTTTTTCGGCCTGCTCGTAGCGAGCGGCCTCCATGTTTAAGGACGCTTCTTTCACCATGGCTTTGTACTTACTCCTGTAGATAGGAATGGTGATACCCACTTTTGGGAACGTGAGAATGTCTCGTCCGTTCTCATTGCCAGCCATAGCTGGATTGGGGTTTTTGTCTACAATCACATAATCCAACGCCACGGAGAAGGAAGGAAGCCCCATTTTTCGAGCAACCTTTTGCTCCTTATCAAAGGTCAATAGCTTATGTTCGAGTCGTTTGAGTTGATGATTTTGCGCTGCGATACTGTCCATAACCGAGGTTTTCGGAATACGCAACGGATTATCCCAAAGCGTATCTGGAACCAAAACTTTAGCATCGTCCGCCACATCCAACAGATTATTGAATTTGACCTCCAATACTTCTTTGCTATCGCGTAGATAGGCTAGCTGATTTTCAAGATCGGCAACTTCCATGCTCACGCGCAGTTCATCCACAGCAGAACCCGTTCCTGCTTCAAAACGGACAAGCGCAAGCCGATTAAGCGTGTTGAGAATACTGATGTTCTCGTAAGTAATATCAATCGCCTTCTGAACGAAGTAGATGTTGAAATAGGCGGAACTGACATCGTAGTATAATCGCGATTTCTCGTCCTCGAAAACTTCGTATTTCTGCTTGGCCATTTCTGTTGCGACATCTTTTTTCGCGCCCAGCGTTCCAAACCAAGGGAACATCTGTGCCGCAGAAAACATGGCACGTTGCGGCCCAACACGGGTTTCGGGTGGAAGAATAAAATATCCGAACATGACTGTAGGATCGGGCAATGCCCCAACCTGAGGTGCTTTTTCCAAGGCAGCCAAATACTCATTGAATTTGGCCTTCAATCCAGGATTGTTGTTGGCAGCTGTTACCAGATACCCGTCCAATTCAGCCTGCCCAAAAGCGGCAGAATGAACCAATATCAATATCAGCCCTAAGTAATAAACGGTCGTTTTCATATCGTAGCTTTTCCGTTTCGTTTCACATTTCTTTCTTGCCACATGCTGTAAAGCACAGGCACAATGAACATGGTCATGGTTTGAATGAGCATGCCTCCAAACAATGGTATAGCCATTGGTCCCATGATGTCCGAACCCTTGCCTTGCGAAGTGATGACTGGTACAAGCGCAATCAGCGTGGTGGCGGTGGTAAGCGTTGCAGGTCGGACTCTTTTGGAAGCAGCAAACAACACCGACTTCCTTACGCTTTCAACCGAAGCTGGAAGGTCTTTCTCAAAAGTTTGATGCATGTAAGTGGCCATCAGAACGCCATCGTCTGTAGCCACACCGAACAATGCAATAAAACCAACCCAGACGGCCACGCTCAAATTGACCGTATCCACTTGAAACAGGTTTTGAAGGTCAATTCCAGCGATTGTGCCGTTTAAGAACCATGGTTGACCGTAAAGCCAAAGCATGATAAACCCGCCAGATAAGGCTACCAAAATCCCCGTAAAAACCATACCGGTGGTTAACACTGATCGGAATTGGAAGTACAGAATAAGGAATATAATGAATAGTGAAATCGGCACTACTATCATCAATCGCTTAGTGGCCCGAACTTGGTTTTCGTAGTTCCCCGTAAAGCGATAGCTCACGCCAGCTGGTATCACCAATTCCCCAGTTTCCAGCTTAGCTTCAATGGCTCGTTGGGCATCTTCCACCACATCAACCTCAGCGTTTCCTTCTTTCATATCGAAGATCACGTATCCGACAAGGAACGTGTCCTCACTTTTTATCATCTGAGGACCTCGCACGTAGTTTATTGAAGCAAGCTCTCCCAGCGGAACTTGAACTCCCTCAGGAGTGGGGATAAGCACGTTTTTAAGGTCTTCTGGGTTGTCCCGATACTCTCTTGCATAACGAACGCGAACAGGATACCGCTCTCGACCTTCCACCGTTGTGGTCAACTTCATGCCGCCAATGGCAACGCCAATCGTGCGTTGCATGTCTTCAATGGTCAATCCAAACCGTGCAATGGCCTTGCGGTCAATCTCTATTTCGAGATAGGGCTTACCCACAACGCGGTCGGCAAAAACAGCAGAAGCCTCCACAGTCGGTACTTCTTTAAGCACCCGTTCAAGGTCGTAACCAACTTTTTCAATACTCTCTAAGTCGGGACCAAAAACCTTAATTCCCATGGGTGCACGCATACCTGTTGCAAGCATGACCAACCTTGTTTGTATAGGCTGAAGTTTCGGTGCGGATGTTAGGCCAGGCATTTCAGCATGCTTCAGAATTTCCTGCCAGATGTCGTCTGGTGAATTGATATGGCTTCGCCATTGACGGAAATATTCTCCATCCTTATCCGTGATCAGTTCTTTGGTTTCAATCGCTCTGAATTCATCTTCACCAAACGCGTATGTTGTGCTGTCTTTGAGAATGAAAGCTCCATCATCGTTCACCTTGAAACGCATCCTGTGCCCATCTTCATCCAGCTTGTACTCTGATTTGTAGTTGATCAGGTTCTCGTACATGGAAATGGGCGCTGGGTCTAAAGCCGAATTGGCGCGACCCCATTTTCCAACGGTCAGCTCTACCTCAGGAATAGAATTCAAATGGCGATCAACTTTACGTATCACATCTACATTTTCGGCTACTCCTGAATGAGGCATAGTTGTCGGCATCAATAAGAATGAGCCTTCTTCCAAGGATGGCATGAACTCTTTGCCGATACCAGGGAATTTTGCTTCCATTGACTGCCAAAATCCAGTTTCCTGAATTTCCCAGCCAATACCATTTGCTCCTTTTGATACAAGACTGAACACTTGACCGAAACCAAGCCAAGCACTCATTCCGAACAGCACAACAAGGGTTGGTATCAGAAGGAAGGTCAGTTTGTTCTCAAGACACCACTCAAGGATGCGCTGATATGACCATACAATCAGCATGAGAAAGCCGAGTATCAGACCAATGACCAAAGTCACGAAAACCACATTCGCGAAAAAGCTATTCTGCGCACCCAATGGCATCCACTCAGCAGAAATGTAGTACACAACTATAAAAACGGAAATAGCAATGTTGATGATGTTGACGAACTTCCTTCTGTGCTCAGGCCAAAGTGGTTCTAGCAAATTATTGATACCGAAAAGGATCAATGAAAGGGCAATCCAACTTCCGAAACCAATGGCTAATCCCAGCCCAAGGATGATGAGGCCAACGTTCCACACCTTGCTCATTTTTCCTTTATCGAGCCGCATTGAGAAAACGATGTGCGCAAACATTGGAATGAAAATGAGGCCAATAAACAAGGCCGACAGCATCGCAAAGGTTTTGGTAAAAGCCAATGGCGTAAACAGTTTTCCTTCTGCCGCTTGCATGGCAAAAACAGGTAGAAAACTCACGATGGTGGTGGCAAGGGCGGTTATGACAGCTGTAGCAACTTCGGATGCCCCATCATAAATGACTTCAAGTAGGTCATTACCCTTCTTGCCTTCGTTTTCGGGTAGTTCCAGATGCTGAATGATACTTTCCGTGAATACAATGCCGACATCGACCATTACACCAATGGCAATGGCAATTCCTGATAGCGCAACGATATTGGCATCAACCCCAAATTGCCGCATCATAATAAAGGTGATGAGCACACCGATCGGTAATAAGCTGGCAATCATCAGCGAAGCGCGGAGATTAAGCACCATCACAATTACCACCAATAAGGCGATGAGCATTTCGAGGGTCAATGCTTCTTCCAGCGTTCCGATGGTCTCTTTTATCAAACCCGTTCTATCATAAAAAGGAACGATGGTCACTTTTGAAGTGCTTCCATCAGCCAAGGTCTTGGTAGGCAAACCGGGCTCTATCTCCTTGATCTTCTCCTTGAGGTTATTGATGACTTCCAGCGGATTGGCGCCATAACGGGCGACAACCACGGCACCAACAGCTTCCGAACCGCCTTTATCCAATCCACCTCTGCGTGTGGCGGGACCGAAATGGACTTGCGCCACGTCCTTAATCTTTATAGGAACATTATCATTAGAAACAATGACGCTTTCTTCAAGGTCTTCGAGATTTTCGATATAACCCAATCCTCGAATGAGGTATTCGACCTGATTAAACTCGATAGTTCGTGCTCCGATGTCGAGGTTACTCTTCTTCACCGCCATCATTATTTGCGCAACGGTCACGTTATGCGCTTTCATCGCGTTCGGGTCAATATCAACCTGATATTCCTTCACGAAACCACCAATGGAAGCCACTTCGGCAACTCCCTTTACAGCTGTTAGCGAATAACCGATCTGAAAATCCTGAATAGTCCGCAACTCATGCGGATCCCAACCTCCAGCAGGATTTCCGTCCTGATCTCGACCTTCAAGTGTGTACCAGTAGATTTGTCCCAATGCAGTTGCATCTGGCCCTAAGGCAGGTGTAACGGCTTCTGGTAATGTTCCGCGAGGAAGTGAATTCAGCTTCTCCAGCACGCGCGTTCGGCTCCAATAGAACTCCACGTCATCCTCAAAAATGATGTAGATACTGGACAATCCGAAGATGGAACTGCTACGGATTGTTCTTACGCCCGGAATGCCAAGCAATGCCGTTGTGAGTGGATAGGTAATCTGATCCTCAACGTCCTGAGGCGAGATACCGGGCCATTCGGTGTAAATAATCTGCTGGTTATCGCCAATGTCGGGTATGGCATCTACAGGAACAGGGTCGCGCGGAAACCAACTGGTATCCCAATTGAATGGTGCATTTGCCGTACCTAATGCCATAAGGGCAAAGAGTAGGAGTACGGTTACGAGTTTGTTCTCGAGAAAATATCGAATAATAGTATTAAGCATAGTTGCCCCTCTTTGTCTCCCCAAAGGGGAGAAGGTTTAAACTCCGAGTTAATGGAACAGGCCAGAATGACACGTTCATCTGCGCTTATTCAAGGCAGATTGCCTCCCCTTGGGGGAGGTTGGAGGGTCTTCTAAATAAGAAAGGACTGAATAAGAACAGGAATGTCCTTATCAGGGATAGGTGGCTTGTAATTTAAATAGGCCACAAGTTTGTTGCTCTCATCAAAATCGAGCGACAAATGATAAACGAATACGGAAATAATTGAAGCAGAGTATATACTTAACGTCTGCACTGGAGCAACCGAAAAGTCGTCATCAAGCTGAAAGAACTCTCTTTCCGAGTGGCAGCAGTTGGAAGCATCATCCATAGCGCCACACGTACAGCCAGCATCACCTGTGATAGACACAGAAGCTACTCGATTACCGCAGATGTGTTTCGTAATGCCGACTCCAGAAGTTGCCACCAACACCAATGAGGCAAGAAATATGGAAAACGTTCGTTTCACGAAACTAAGGTACGAATGCATTTGAGGTTTATTGTGACGGTGGTCAGACAAATGCTTCATTTAGCAGCTTCGGCTTTCTCGTTCTGGCGGAGCCAACCTGAGTCGAGCCATTAAGCAAGCAAACGGTGTCGGCTACATTTCTTGACATTTGAATTTCCAATCAAACCAATTCTTAGCACAAACGGTGTGCAAATCACTTGCAAATAAAAAGGGGTCACATCGTTTGATTGATGTAACCCCTTCATTTTCAAGCTCCCCCTCTTGGACTCGAACCAAGGACCCTCTGATTAACAGTCAGATGCTCTAACCAGCTGAGCTAAGGAGGAATTTAAGGGCTGCAAATGTAGTTTGCTCGGTCATATAATCCAATACCTTTGTCAAAAATTTTCAGACCTATAAAAATGAGCTTACTTACAGTTGGAACCGTTGCCTTTGATGCCATTGAAACTCCGTTCGGAAAAACCGATAAAATAATCGGTGGTGCCGCCACTTATATTGCTTTGGCAGCTTCCTATTTCAATAAGCCAATCAACATGGTTTCGGTTGTTGGAGATGATTTTCCTGAAGAAGGATTGCAGAACCTGCGAAATCATGGAGCCAATACCGATGGTATTCAAATTAAAAAAGGCGAGAAAACCTTCTTTTGGGCTGGTAAGTACCATAACGACATGAATACGCGTGATACGCTTGTAACAGAACTGAACGTATTAGCTGATTTTGAACCTGTGGTATTGGATGAATATCAAGGTTGCGAGTTCTTAATGCTTGGAAACTTAACGCCTGCGGTGCAGATGTCAGTGATTAATCAGTTGAAAAGCCGCCCTAGATTGGTTGTGTTGGACACAATGAATTTCTGGATGGACATTATGATGGATGAACTCAAATCCGTTTTGAAAAAGGTGGATGTTCTTACCATCAACGATGCAGAAGCTCGTCAACTTTCGGGAGAATATTCATTGGTAAAAGCGGCTCAGATAATTCTCGAAATGGGGCCAACATTTTTGGTCATTAAGAAAGGAGAGCACGGAGCGTTACTTTTTAATAAAGACTCTGTATTCTTTGCTCCTGCTCTTCCATTAGAGGAGGTTTTTGATCCAACTGGGGCCGGAGACAGTTTTGCGGGCGGGTTCATCGGCTACTTGGCAAGTACCCGCGATATTTCCTTCGACAATATGAAACGCGCCATCATTTTTGGTTCGGCAATGGCTTCATTCTGTGTAGAGAAATTTGGAACGGAGCGATTAATCAACCTAACTCAAAATGAAATTGACGACCGTGTTCAAGATTTTATCGATCTCGTTCAATTCGATATTTCGTTGGTGAACGATTAAACGAAGCGAACCATCACCTGGTTCTTATCAACCGTTTTTCCTTTTTCCACTTCAACTGAAGCCACGGTTACATCTGCTGGTGCTTTAATAACGTTTTCCATTTTCATGGCTTCAAGCACAAGAACGCGATCTCCTTTTTGAAGTTGGTCTCCCGGCTTAACGCTGATTTCCAAAACTAGGCCAGGCATTGGGGCTTTTAGTTCGTTTACTTTTCCTGCTCCACCTTTTTCCATACCGAGCTTTTTCAGAAGCTCATCAAACTTGTCGATGGTTTCGGTTTCGTAAACATTGCCGTTCACTTTAATTTGACTTTTGCCGTCTACTTCTGGCAAAACCTCCACATTAAACGAACGATGGTCTTTTATAACATGATAACGGTTGCCAGCAATTTTGCTCACATCCCAAGCAAACGGTTTGCCGTTCAGCGTTCCGTTTGTCTTGTTATCATCTTCAAATTCGGTCAAAAACTCTGATCCTGAAACCTTTACACGTTTGCCCATCTCTTAAAAATCACTAATTACGATTGTGTTAAGTAGGTATAAGCCTATTTTTGCGCCCCGTTAAAAAATCAAAGAAAAGAATAGAATGAGAATTCTTACCCAGAATAATACTTGGATCGTTGGATTAATTGCCGTTAGCATCGGTTTCAACGCATGTAAAACGCAAAAGAAAACGACCGCTGTTGCTGCTACTTCGGATATTGAAGTGGTAGAAGAAGACGCTATAGAAGTTGAAACTCGCCCGTATCAAGCATCAAACACTCGCACGTTCGACCTTATCCATACCACATTGGATGTGCGTTTTGATTGGGAAAAACAACAATTAATGGGGAAAGCTGAACTGTCATTAAAGCCATATTTCTACGCTACAAACAAATTGGTTTTAGACGCGAAAGGTTTTGACCTTAATGCGGTGAGCTTGAAAAAGAACGGACAACTCCAGTCTCTCAAATACACTTACGATAAGGAGAAAATCTTCATCGACCTTGATAAAGAATACACGCGCAACGAAACCGTGACAATTTGGGTGGATTACGTTGCAAAACCAGAGGAATTGGAGGCTGAAGGCAGTGCCGCCATTACTGATGCAAAAGGTCTTTATTTCATCAATCACCTTGGTGAAGAAAAAGACAAGCCGAAGCAGATTTGGACGCAAGGCGAAACGGAATCAAGCTCGTGCTGGTTTCCTACTATCGATTCTCCGAATGAGAACATGACGCAGGACATTAAGATTACAGTTGACAGCCGTTACGTAACGCTTTCAAACGGTCTTTTGGTGAGTTCTCGTCCAAACGGAGATGGAACAAGAACGGATCAATGGAAACAAACCAAACCTCACGCGCCTTATTTGGCAATGATGGCGGTTGGAGAGTTTGCTGTTGTGAAGGATAAGTGGAAGGGAATTGACGTTGATTATTACGTTGAGCCAGCTTACGAACCACACGCGAAAGCCATTTTCGGAGAAACGCCAAACATGCTCGATTTCTATTCTGAGGTATTAGGATTCCCTTACGCTTGGGAAAAATACAGCCAGATTGTTGTTCGCGATTACGTTTCGGGAGCTATGGAAAACACAACTGCTACCATTCATGGCGAATTCCTTCACAGAACGCAGCGTGAGTTGATTGATGGAGACAACGAAGAGATTATTGCGCACGAACTTTTTCACCATTGGTTTGGTGACCTGGTGACTTGCGAAAGCTGGAGTAATCTTCCATTGAATGAATCATTTGCGACTTATGGGGAATACATGTGGTTGGAGCACCGTCATGGACGTGACGCTGCTGATAAGCACGGAAACGAGCAACAGCGTCAATACATCGCGTCTGTAGCGCAAACGGGCCACGTGGATATGATTCGTTATTTCTATGACAATAAGGAAGACATGTTTGATGCGCACTCCTATAATAAGGGCGGTCGCATCTTGCACATGCTTCGCAAAACCATTGGAGACGAAGCATTCTTCAAAGGCTTAAATCTTTACCTAAATGAGAACAAATTCCAATCGGTAGAAATTCATCAATTGCGTTTGGCAATGGAGAAAGTGACTGGTTTTGACCTCAATTGGTTCTTCAACCAATGGTTTTTAGATAAAGGGTATCCAAGCTTAGACGTATCGCACGATTACAACGCAGAAACCAAGAAATACAGTGTAACTATTAAGCAAACGCAAGACCTAAAAGAGTTCCCATTATATAGAATTCCGATGGATGTGGATGTGTATTTCGGAGGTGGCGTGGCCCGTCAGCGAATCGACCTTACGGATAAAGAACAAACATTTGAGTTTGATGTCTTGGGAAAACCTTCTTTGGTTAAGGTTGATGCAGAGCAAATGCTTCTTGGAACAAAATCGGAGACTTTATCCGAAGCAGAATACATTTTCATGTTAAAGAATGCTCCGCTTTTCTTGGATAAAGTGGAGGCGATGAACGGATTGAAATCAAGCAAAAACCCTGAGGCCATTGAAGCTATTCTTGCTTCTTTGGAAGACAACTATTGGGGAACTCGTAGAAAAGCATTGACATCCCTAAAAGGAAAGGCAGTAGCGGACACTTCGCTTTTAAAAAACAAGTTAATCTGGATAGCTCAAAAGGATGAAAAATCGATTGTTCGTGCTGAGGCAATTACCGCATTGGCAGAGCAATTCAATTCAGACGCAAATGTTCAGGCCGTGGTTGAAGGAGCGATGAAAGACCAGTCATACACAGTTCTTGGTTCAACCTTGAAAGCTATTGCGTCTTACAACGAAGAAAAAGCATTGTCACTGGCGAAAGCAGCGGAAGCGGATGCAAGCGGCTCACTTATCTCGGCAATTGCTTCGCTTTATTCTCAAAGCGGAACTGCTGAACAGATGGATTTCTTTATCAACGGATTTGACAAGATTTCTGACCCGAACAATAAATACGTTTACGTTCAGATTTTCGGGAAATACCTGATGAAGCAAGACATCGCCACGCAATCCAAAGGATTGGATATGCTGGAAGATATTGCTCTGAACGAGGGTGCTTGGTGGATGCGACTTTCTTCGCTTCAAGTGTTGATGGGAATGCAGCAATCAGCAGAAGCTCAAGACTCGGAGGCTGCCAAATCGATGGTTACGCGAATCAAATCGGTAATTGAGAAGGTGAAAGCCACCGAAAGCAACGAAATGATTAAAGGGATGTTGGGCGAATAATCCCGCTACAAATCCTGAAGCTTTTTCTTGATATTCTCATCCAACGGGAAGAAAACTCTGGCTGAGAGAAGGACGGTTTTTGCGGAATCTCCAAAGCTGTTGTTGATTAAATAATCAGCATAATATTCAACCGCAGGTTTCAACAAAGGCGAGCTAATTGGGTCTGGAACGTAATCCAGATTTCGATAACTCGCTTCCAGAATCGGGAAGCTGGCTTTGATTTCGCGTTCTGCTTCGTACATAGAACTCAATCGAATATCTGTAACTCCTTTCACGAATTGGATGTATGGATCATTTGGAGCAAATTCCTGAAGCTGTTTGTAGGTATAGGATGCTTTTCTGTAGTCTTCTTCCTTTTCATAAGCTTGAGCAACAGCAATTCCTTCCTTCCGCATCAGGTCAAAATATTCTTGATTGTCTTTGACGATGTCTCCGTTTTTGTCTTTAGAAGCCGCCTTCCCAGCAAACTTCAGAGCATCTCGCATCGGTAGTTTGTATTGATCTATAATCTTCTGATCTTCTGATTTAGATATTTCATAAAAACACATGGAAGCCCACAGATAAGGCTCCGGGCTCTTGCGGTGTTTGTCGTTATCAATAAGAGCCTCGGCTGATTCTAATGCTGAAACCCACGCTTCCTTCTCATACTTTTTAGCAATGACCTCAAATTCTGGATTATTCACCTGTCCAAAAACAGCGGTTGTCAAGAGTATTAAGAGAAGTAGCGAAAAAAGTCTCATTCTGAAATCAGTAGTCTTTCGTTTGTAGTGTAATCCTCATTTGCGGCCTGCACCATATACAAACCCGATGCCAAGCTCGAAAAGTCTATCTCCATTTTGCGGTTGTTAACTACGCCAGACCAAACAATGCGGCCAAGTTGATCTATCACGCTAAATCCTGCTCCCATCAACTCGTTAGCAAATACCAAATTGGTAACGCCATTTGTTGGATTCGGATAAATCTGTGTGTGCACATTCTTAGTCGCTTCGTCTATTCCCAATGGCGAATACGAAGAGTTTTTAAGTTCAACAATGGAATTTGCCCATGTCAGGCTTGTTCCCCACGATGGGCCACTTGTAGCAAGAAAAACACGGCCATCGGGCGCCATACAAATATCTCGAAGTCGATCAAAGGTTCCTTGATTGAATGATGAGGTTGGATTATTAGCATGAGCCGTATTGAAGAGGATTTCTTCATCAACAACAGTTGTTCCATCCACATTATCAACCTCAATCACCTTCAAATGCTCCGCCTTTAGAACTGTCATCAGCATTTTGCCTTGCCATTCGGGAATGGCAGGATGATTATACCAAATGAGGTCTGATGGAGCAATGGTGGAACTTGAATACCAAATGGCCAATGGATCCTGATAGTCAGTCATCGCATTACAAGCCGTCATTTCCGAACCTGTGTTACAAAACCCTTCCACGTTAGGCCAGCCATAATTTCCACCTGCCACAATAATGTTGAACTCATCATTGGTTGATGGTCCATGTTCAGAACTGTAGAGAATTCCGTTCGGGGCAAGTACCATTCCTTGCGCATTTCTGTGACCGATAGAATACAAGTAGCTCGTTGGTCCGAATGGGTTGTCAGCTGGAATGCTTCCATCCAAATTCATTCTCAGAATTTTTCCACTAACGGAGTTTTCGTTTTGAGGCGAGGTTTGCTCCTGATAATCGCCAGTAGTTGCCAATAATGTATTATCAGGAAGAATAAGCAACCTGCAACCGATATGTGTTGTATTCCCGTTAATTCCTTCTACCAAGGTTAGCGGGCTTTCCAACATCCCAGAAGTGCTATTGTAGTTATAACGGACAATCCGCTCCTTCACACCTCCGCTATTATAGGTATAAGCCAAAAACACTTGTGGCGTGTTCTCAAAATCAGGATGGAGTTGGAGTCCAAGCAATCCAGCTTCAGAATTATCGTAAACGGTATTGGTAAGATCTAGAATCGTGGTTCGAACTCCTGTTTCAGGATTGAGACGGCTCACGCGCCCATAACGTTCTGTCATCCAGATATAATCATCTGGTCCCCATTGAATCTCCCACGGAATGTCAATTCCATTGGTTGAATTGTTGCCCTGAATAACCACACGCACATCAAGCGTTGTGTTCCCTACAGTAACGGTGCTAGGCTGCGCCAATGCTGTTAAAATGAAGGAGAAAAGAGATATGGATGTTAGTGTAAAACTTCTAGTCATGCTTTTATAGTTGGTTCTAATACTTCCAAATATAGGGTTGCGTTACGGGAATCCCGTGTTTCACCACGGATTGGTTGCCCAAACTGTCACCTCAGGCACAAAACCACGGTCATCCATCTTCAATTGCGAAATAATGACGTCTGCAATTTCCTGCGGACGGAGTTTATTCTCAACTTCTGCTCGCATCAAACCGTCCGTTTTCCCAAATGCCGTTGTCACTTCGGATGGATTTACGTGCATCACTCTCACATTGTAAGGTCTGAGATCGGCTTGCCAGCATTGACTCAATCCGCGAAGTGCAAACTTTGAAGAAGCATAAATACTTCCTTTGGCGTAGCCTTTCAACGAAGCGGTTGAACCGATGTTGATGATGTTTCCAGATTTCTGCGTTTTAAAAATATTGGCAGCTGCCTGACCCATCATAGCTGCGCCAAAGACATTCGTTTGATAGACGCTAATCATATCTTCCATGTTTAGCTCTCCCAATTCCGCCCATCCAGCGCCAAATCCTGCATTGTTTATCAGAATATCGAACGATTCATTTTCTCTCGTAATTTGAGTGAAAACCCGATCAACATCTGATTGATTAGACGAATCCGCTAGAATTGGCTTTGCGCCAATTTCTAAAGCAGCCGCATTCAACCTTTCTTTGTTTCTCCCAGTAATGTAAACTGTTGCTCCTTCGTTAATAAGTTGAAGCGCTGTTTGTTTACCAATGCCGTTGCTTCCGCCCGTTACTAGCGCAATTTTTCCTTGTAAATCCATAAAAGTGTAATCTTCAAACAGTCGTTATTGTTCAATCTGAACACGCGAAAAATCGCGGTAACCCATAAAATTGTTGCCAAAACCTTTGATGCCTGCCCTATTGATACTATACGATTCGTATCCGACTGTCTCCGTTTCTCTTTGCATGATATACTTCGGATTCTTACCAGAAAAATCCGCCACATGTTGCTCCAAAATTTTCTTCACTGGATCAGGATAAACGCTTGAAACAAGGTCAATATCACCACTAAAAAACGCATCAAGCTGCTGTTCGCGAGTGGCTATAGATTTGAAAATAAGTGTATCGATATAGGGGAATCTATTGCCGAAAGCGTCATCCGAATAGTATTCATCATTGCGAACCAAGACTAAATCGGCTTCTGAAGAAACAAACACGAACGGCCCTGCTCCAACTTTTGATTCCTTCCCATACTTCGCTACTGCTTTCTCTGCAACAACAGCAGTTGATGGCTGAGCTAAAACGAACAGAAAAGATGGGTCGGGCTTGGTTAGTTGGATACTGAGGGTGTAATCATCGATTGCTTTAACACCCACTAGCTCTTCGGCTTCGCCAGCATTGAATTCATTCGCTCCTAAGACCCGATTTTTGAAAGTTGTTTCAAAGGCTTTTGCATCTCCAGAAGAACAAAGCTGTTTGAAACTGAATACAAAATCCTGAGCTGTAATTGAACGGCTACCGTTTCCAAAACAATCATCCTTATGAAAACTTGCCCGCTTCCTAAGTGTGAAAATGTATGAAGTTCCAGCTTCATCAAGCGACCAACTTTCAGCCAATCCAGGAACAATTTCCAACGTTTTGGCGTCCTGCTTCAAGAGCCCATCGTGTAAGTGCATGCCTATTTCAGATGCGGTTGCATTTGAAATTTCGGTTGGTGCTAATGATGCAGGCAGCTCTGAAACCGCCACTTTCAGGCATCCACCGAGATGAATGTCTCCTTTAGCCGATCTTTCGCTAATTTGCCTATCACCTTTCTCGCATGAATAAAATGTAACTGTTAGAAGAAATAACAGTAGAAAGGACGGTTTTCTTGAGACTCTGAACATGACGGTTAGCTTTATACAAGTTTAATGGTTACGCGCAAATAATCCTAAGGAAGAACGAATGGATATCAATCGAATTCAATTATACTTGCACTATAGGCTATTGAGTTTTAAATTACCTTTACAACCATCTAATATTGCCTGTTACTAACATCTTTTCCACAAAAATGACACGATTCATACTTAGTAAAAAGCAGATTCTCCCACTTTTTATGATGCTTTTAACCTTGCCAACCATGGCGGGAACAATTCTTCTCGAGGGGAATTATCATGGAAGAAACCTTTACGTTCAGAATCCTTTTGCATCTGAAGGTGTAGGTTTTTGCACGTTTGAGGTAAAGGTAAATGGGCAAGTAACCACAGATGAGATTAACTCAAGTGCTTTTGAGATTGACCTCAGTTTCTTTCAATTGAACCTAGGTGCTCCGATTGAAATACGCATTTCTCATAAAGATGATTGCAAGCCAAAAGTGGTGAACCCTGAGGTTTTGAAGCCAATGAGCACGTTTGAAGTGGCTTCTATCGGTATTAGCAAAGAAGGTGTTCTTGCCATTACAACTACAAACGAAACGGGGAAATTGCCATATACTATTGAACAATTCCGTTGGAACAAATGGGTTGAAGTTGGAGAATTTGAAGGAAAAGGAAATCCAGAAAAGAACGATTATTCGATTCAACTGACCACTGTTCACAGCGGAGCAAATCGATTCAGAGTAAAACAAACTGATCACAAGAGCAAGCCACGTTATTCTTTTGAAACAAAGGTGACTTCTCCACTGCCTGAAATTACTTTTCAGCCTGGTGATGGTAAGAAAGTAACGGATGCCATCAACTTCTCAGACAACACACTTTATGAGGTTTACAATGCTTATGGAAACATTGTGGCCAAGGGTGTTGGAAAACGAATTGACGTGTCTGCATTTGACAAGGGTACATTCTATCTAAACTACGGAACTCAGACAGCTACGTTCAAGCGTTAAGCATCTTAAATAAAAACAATGAAGGCCAGCTCATTTGAGTTGGCCTTTTTTATTTTGCAGCATGGAACACATCGAACATCTTGGGATTGCAGTAAATAGTTTGGAGGTTTCTATTCCAATCTACGAGAAACTGCTGAATACGAAATGCTATAAACAGGAAGCGGTGGAGTCTGAGCACGTGATTACTGCCTTTTTCCAAACCTCCAACAATAAGATTGAGCTACTTCAGGCGACTTCGAATGAAAGCGCAATTGCCAAATTCATTGAAAAGCGTGGCGAAGGAATACACCATGTGGCTTATTCGGTGAAGGATATTCAGGCAGAAATGGAACGATTACGAAAAGAAGGTTTTCGATTGTTAAATGAGCAACCAAAACGTGGAGCAGACAACAAACTCATTTGTTTCGTTCATCCGAAAGACACTTCAGGCGTTTTGATGGAACTCTGCCAAGAAATTTCAGAATAAGTCGAGAATCGTTTCTCCCTTTTCCACTTGCAAGTGATACGCGTTGAGCCCCACTTTTCGAGCACCTTCAATGTGCTGAGGGGAATCATCAATAAATAGCGTTTTGGCAGGGTCAAATCCTTGCTCATCAAGCACGTGCTGAAATATCTGCTCGTCAGGTTTTCTCATTCCGACCTCATAGGAATAGTACAGCTTTTGGAAGTAACCAGAAAGGTCATTTAAGCCGTGTTCCAATTTTAACGCTTGGTTGAACTTGCGAATGTGAATCTCATTCGTGTTGCTCAAAAGCACAATCCTTTTTGTCTCGGCTAGCTTCTGCAATAGCTCAAGCCGCTCTTTAGGAAGATTAAGCAACATGGCGTTCCAAGCTTCATCAATTTGAGTATCACTCACCTCAACTCGAAATGCCCTTCTGATGCCTTCACGAAAATCATTTGAAGTCATCTCACCACGTTCGTAGTCATCAAACAGACCAGCTTGCACCAACTGGGAATAGCTTGATTCAAATTCACTGATTCCTAGCTGTTGGAATGCGAAAATTGTTCTCGAATAATCGAGATTGAGAACAACTCCTCCAAGGTCGAAAATGATATTCGGGAAGTCTTTTGGCGGCATGAAACTCGTATTGGTCAGTTACGGCCAAATATATACTTTTGCCATCCGCTCAAATTGAACGGAAAATGTCGCAAGACACGGGCCTATAGCTCAGTTGGTTAGAGCACCTGACTCATAATCAGGGGGTCGCAGGATCATGCCCTGCTGGGCCCACATTGAAAATCAAGGAGTTACGTCATTTTTTGATGTGACTCCTTTTTTCATTTGCAAGTAATTTGCAAGCAAACGGCCTTCAACCGTAACAAATAGGAGTGAATCGGGGTTCGTCACTCAACTTTCACTGGTAGGGTGTTCGGAAATCGAACGCCTTGAAGGATTTTCCCTGCTCCACCGATCGGAATGACGGCCGTTATCATAACCACACTACCAACAAGCGAAGTAACACCACCAGCCACAACTAAACCTGTCTGCACCTTTTCATCTTTGGCAAAATATCCTCCTGTTGCCAAGGCACCGCCCAAGAGGCTCAGGAAAAAACCGACACCAAATGTTTTCCTCGCATTCTGGAGTTGAAGACCAGCGAAGTTGATGTCCTTTTCAATCGTTTTAAATTCAGTCAAATCGACAACCAGATTTTTCGAATCTTTAAGCACAACCGGATTTTCTTTTACCGCCTCTACCTCTTTGAGTACTTCGGTGGTATCGGTTGTTCCCTTCGCTGATGAAAGCCTCAATTCAATTTCGGTTGCAGTTTCATAATCTACCAAAGCCCCTTGCTCATTACCCATTGCTTTTTTAGAATCGCCTCTGAATCGGTACCCTTTAGCATAGTTTGGGTCTATCTCGATCGACTTACTGAAATCCTCAATCGCCCCTTGATAATCCTTTGAACGCGATTTTAAAAGACCTCTTTTGACATAAGCTTTAACTTGATCAGGGTCTAACTGAATCGCCTTTGTGTAGTCATCGAATGCCCCGTTCATATCCTGATTAAAAGAACGTTGTCGAGCGTTGCCACGAGCTGTGTAGGCATCTGCGAAATTGGGGTTTAACTTGATGGCCTTATTGAAGTCTCTTCTCGCTCCGTCAACGTCACCTGAAGAATACTTTTCTATCCCTTTCTCATAATACTCTTCTGCCGTTTGGGCGTAGCAGATGGAAACGGAAACAAGGGCTATCAATAAAACTATCGTCTTTCTCATTTGGGTTGTTTTAGGTATTCACGGAATTTGTCAATCTCACATCCTGCCCGTGCGCGTGCGCGTAATTTTGCAGCAGGAAATCACGGCCTTTCTGTTGAATTGTAGGCCACGGAAAGGGAATAACGTTGATTATCAGCATATTGTCCTCTGTGTGTTTTGTGTTCGAGTGGAGATAAAGCTGAACGCATTTCCAATAGACCTCAAACCCTGCCGTGTACAATAGCCCCCAAGGCAACACGCTCGCGTGAATGGATAGGAATTGAGGCTGAAAATCTATTTCGCACCGATTCTGAGAGGCTCCCCGAAGCGGATAAAGGGACCGGGGGCATATTCCGACAACGATCGGTTTTGAATAAAAAGGGTATCTAATACGCGCATCGATAAGCATGCTACTCGTCTATTTGAACTTCATAGGTCTTTCCTTCTTCACCATAGATAGTGGCGTTTCCTGATTCATCCAGTTCAGCGGATTGAATGTGGTCGCTGTCCAGATAGCCGCCACTTTCAAAATAGATGGTAGTTACCTCATTGTTCTCAACCTCTACTTCTAAGGTGTACGTGGCTGAATGCCCTGTTTCGGAGTTGTTGTAATAGACCGTTGCCGCATGTGTGCCGTCCTCAAATACTTCGCTTGCCTCTTCTTTCTCAGCGTAGGTTTCTGTGCTTATCTCAAAATCGGTTGTAGCTGCTTCGGGGCTGCTTTCCTGCTCTTGGCCTGAACCACAGGCTTGGAGCATCAGGGCTAATGGCAGAAGTAAAAACACAATGCGTTTCATGAGTTGATTAGTTACAATACTCTCTAATTAGTTCATAAGCGTCTTCATCTCCGAGTTCACCAGCTTTAGATAAATCCAAACATCCGCTATCTTTTTGTCCTAATATTAGTTTAGAACATCCTCTATTGTAGTAAGCATTTACATTACTAGCATTAAGCTCAATAGCTTTACTGTAATCTGCAATAGCTCCTCTGTGATCTTCTAACCCGCCTTTAGAATTCCCTCTATTGTTGTAAGCATCTGTATGACTAGGATAAAGCTCTATCGCTTTACTGTAATCTGCTATAGCTCCTCTGTGGTCTCCTAATTTGCTTTTAGAAACGCCTCTATTGTTGTAAAAATCTGCATCTCTAGCATAAAGCTCTATGGCTTTACTAAAATCAGCTATTGCTCCTCTGTGGTCTTCTAAAGCGGCTTTAGCAATTCCTCTATTGTGGTAATTCCCTGCATGACTAGGACCAAGGTCAATAGCCTTGCTAATATCGGCTATTGCACCTCTATAATCTCCAAGATCAGCTTTTGACGCCCCTCTTTTGGAATATTCTTCTGCCGTTTGTCCATAGCATATGGAGACGGAAACAAGAGTAATAAACGTAGCAAGTATGATTCTCAGCATCGCGATAGGTTATTCATGTGTAGGTGTCCGGTTCAATCCTCATGTCCGCAAAGCGTTCTTCCGTAGGTGTTTTGAGCATCGTAAAGCGAAACTGTCTTTATCTCATGGGTGCAGTTCTTCAATGCAAAGCAATTCTTATCCTTGTGGTAAGCCTTGCTGCTTTTGCTATCGCATATATAGACGGCTGAAACTTCTACTGATTCGGTAGAAATGCTAATCAAAACAAACAGCATAATCAAACTGTGTAAGGCAATAGACTTGAATTGCATTGCTTTTGAAATTTTCATGGGCTTTCTCACTCACTAGGTTCTTGAGTTTCTTCGTTACTCTTAGAGCGTACCTCTTGTAGCTTTGCTTGATGGTCGAATAGGAATGAGCCATAGTACGCCTCTTCACCAAATCTCCCGTGGATCTTGGTCTTAGATATACCTGTGAATAACGATTCACCGGTTCTTGTGTCAGTAATAATTACCGCACCGTCTTTTGTAACACTTGTCGCATATCTACCATTACTTGCGTAACAGCTCAGTTGATAGCCGATGAAAGAGAGTATTGCGATAACCGCTAATTTGAAAATGGTATCAGTAATCAGTTTTGAGGAGGTATTCGTTTCCATTGAAAATAGAATTAGGTTTATATCTGATGTAGGTTGTAAAATCCACTAGCTCACCACGTAAAAACAGGGATGAGTATTCCTCTTTATGGATGCTAACATCGACATCAGCATCTTCACAATTATCATATACATGTACGTAGTCAACCTCGTCCTGAAACCTCATCATCTTGGATGACTGAATGCCAGAAGGTTTGATTATAAAACAGCCTTGTTCAAACACTGACACTTTGGGAAAATCGTTCTGTCTTTCTTTTAGCATTAGCGAATCCACAGTAATCGCGCAGTAAACCCCTTCTGAGTATGTGTTACTTGGAGAAATGTAATCGTTCATTACCTTAATGATATAAGCATCTCCGTGTTTAACTATATCATCCACTTGCCCAGTTATTGCTAAAAACCTGGTTGTATCGAGTTTCTCCTGTAACTGATACAAATAGTTGATTGTAGTATCTTCCAAGCCTATTGCACCATACAATTCCATTAACCTAGCTTCTTCTAGGTCGTTCAATGAGTCTATTTGCGCCCGAGTGAGTTCAACTTTCTCAGTTGATTCATCGATCTCAACTTCATTTTCATTACTACCAGTTTCTTGATGGGAACAGGCGATGTTCAAAGTCAACATAAGTATAGTTGCAATCAGTAGGTGTGTTTTCATGTCTAAGTGCTAATTGAATTCGAAACCTAACTAAAACAATTCAATTTGAGTGGATTAAAGTAACACGCAATGTTCAAAGCTATAAATTAGACCGATACCTCGGTCTATTGGTGTGCGATAAGCTTCGGACTTTGCCGCTATGGGTCAGATCAGGGATGAGGCTTACTTGCAGCGGTTCGGGTTTCATGTTCGGAAACTACGTACGGAAAAGCAACTGTCTCAATACCAATTGGCCGACCTTGCCAATGTTAGCCGTAGTCAGATCATGGGTATTGAGAACGGAACTATAAACCCAACGCTTTGCACCCTTAAAGCGGTGGCCGATGGTTTGAGCATACCGTTAGCCGAACTGGTGGAGGTTGGTTAATCCTTGTCCGTTTGTTTAAAGCCGATCTGTTTCCTTGATTTCAGTTCCTGCGCCCGTTTTTCGCCCTCCATCAGGTAGCCGATGGCCTCAAAGATGTCGTTGAACTGCCTGTCGTAGCGTTGCTCCAATTCTTTCAGTTGGCGTGTGAGTTCGGTATGTGAAAGGGCAAACTGCCGCATGAGAACAAACGCACGCATGATGGCGATATTGACACGGATGGCCTTTTCGCTGTTCAGTACGCTTGAAAGCATGGAAACACCTTGCTCGGTGAATGCGTAGGGCGGTGTGCGTCTTCCTCCCCAACTTGACATCACAGATCGTGATTTCAAGTCTGACCATTCGTCTGCATCCAGTTGGAACATGAAGTCTTCCGGAAACCGCTGCAAGTTCCGTTTCACAGCCTGATTGAGCGTCCTTGTTTCCACCTCATACAATTCGGCAAGGTCGAAATCTAACATCACCTGTTGCTCCCGTATGGAGTGTATTCTACTGCGTATGATTTCGAGTTCCATTTTTGACGTACTACTGTGGTTTGCAAACATAATTATCCTGTGCTTTGGGTTTGTGGTTTCAATAAGGGTCGTTCACGTCCATGCCCAAAGCATCGAACAGTTGTTCTCTTGTGAGACTATCTAAACCGCTTGACCGAGAAGCAGGGAATTTCCCACACTTGGATAAACTATGCAAATTCCCTGTTTCCTCCTTTTGAGGTTGGGAATGCACCCCTATGTAAATTCCCTGATTCGGGTCATTCTGTGGCCTATGTTCGGATATTGAGGGGGGTGTGAAAATTCCCGCTTTTTCGGAGCTTTCTGTAGTGAATTTGCGGAGGGGTTGCAGCTTGGCCGCCATTGCCTCCGAAATCTGTTGTTTTAGGTCGGAGTGTTGGGCTTGGAACTTTTCGGCCCTCTCCCATTCCTGCCTGAATTTGTTCTTGGGAACTATCCCTTCAGTTTGCGTCTCTTTGAGGTGTTTCCAAAACTTGGGGTTTGACCATTGGAGTATTTTCTCCCTTTGCTTGGGCTTGAACTCATCCAACCTCTGCAAAAGGCTATTGTCGAAAAATAGGGTGTCTTCGTTCCACATGTCCAGCACCATGTCGGCCAGCAGTATGAGGCAGAACGGATTGTGGAGGTCTGAGAGGTAGCGGATGCCTGTTCTCTTGAAGCTTCTTGACAAGCGGTTCTTCTTCTCAATTCGCAATGTATTAGCATACTGTGGAAGGTTGCGAAAATGCTTTCCCTTGTCGTAGTAGGCAGAAAAGTAGCCGCCATTGTCTGCCCCTCTGAAATCGCCTTCGGTCATTTGCATATCTCGCACAAGGTGATTCCCTTGCCAAATGATGCTATCAAGAATCAATTGAACACGCATATCGTGAAGGTTTAGCCCCGTTTCGAGGCCTTCTAATCGACTTGTTCTGAGGCACAGCCCAAATTCCGTCTCCAGCCTGTAAAGGACAAACAGAAGCATTCGGTAGGTGAAATCGTTTGCATTATGTAGCCCTTTGTTAGCGAAACGGTGAAGACTGCCTCTGATTATCCACCTCGTTTCTCCTTGCAGAATGAAACGCAGCCCTTGAAACTGACCGAACCATTTACCAACCTCTTCACTATCAGGCGGAGCAGTACGGGAAAATTTAAGGTCCGGGTGTTCCCACAAAGGGCGTTCCCCTGGTCTGAAACTTGCGACTATCCGCACCCCGTCAACGGTTACAACCGCATCCAATAGCTTATCTTCGCCCTGTTCCCCAACAGAAGCGGTAGGTATGTGCGGTTGCATGCTTACCGCTTTTTCCTTTTCACCGATTGGCGAAGCAGTTCATTGGCCTCTTGCTCTATTGCCTCCTGTTGTTCGGCTGCTGTGGGGGTGTAATTGCCTTTCAGCATGGCCTCTACGTCCGAACGTTTGAAAAGGAGCTTGCGGCCTACCTTGCTGGAGGCTATGCGGCCTTGGTGCTTCCAATTGTAGATGGTGCCTTCCGTAACGGTGTTGCGGAGTATTGCCCTTGCCTCTTTCAACGTGACATAATCGGGTAATTGTTGAGGTGGTTCGCTTGCCGCTGCAAGTCTGCGTTCTATGCCTTCCACCTTGGCCAATAGTTGGCCGATCGCGTGGGGCAAATTGTCGAATGTGATTTGGTTTGATTGCATTGCTCTCGTTGTTGATTCGAGCGCAAAGGTTCACGGGGGCTAATCCGTGAAAGGGGTTGCAAGGGGTTGCAATCTTTACTTCACTGCATCTAAGTACATCCTATTCCAGTTACTTAGGTCTGTTTCGGCCTCGTTTTTTTCTTTCCCCTTAAGATTGGGGATAATCACCCTAACGTCTTCAAGTATCGCCTTCATGGCTTTGGGCGATTTTGTGTCGCTCTCCTTGTACTTGTCCACTTCGCCATTGAAGGCCGATTCACGGTCTTTAGCCCTCCGTAGCTTGTCGAATTTAGTGTACAACTGTTGGCCTGATGTCGCGCTTGTCAGACCGCATAGGGTTACAGCAAAGTTGTCCGCTTTCTTATCGCGGTCTGTCCGTGGATCCATAATTCCAGCGTTTTGATATGCCAATAGATACGCGGCCTGTCGCAGGGTCAATATGGAAGACTCGTTTACTCCTGCTCCGTCTCCGCTCTCTTGAAGTGGTGTAGATGTGTCCGCCTTGAGTAACCCTTCCTCTATCGTAACACATCCTTCGCTTACCTCTTTCAAAAAGTCCATCCATTGGACGGCAATAGGAAGCCTATTTACTGAATTTCCGAACGTATCCTTAAAATTTTGATGCTCTATCTCTGCGAAGTTTCTTAGCGATAAGGTCTCATTGAACTCCTGTACCTTTTTGAACTTGATCCACAGCAACTCCTCCAGTTTTGACTGTTCAGTAGATTCTACCGTATCCAATAATTCCCATCTCTCCTCAGATTTGGGTAATGGACCGCCATTCCAACGCGCGCTTTGTCTCAAGGTCTCGGTACCGTCATGGAGCGAAAGAACTGTAAATGCCATCATAGGACGCATTGCCAAAAATCCTGTTCTGTTCTTGTACGTTGAGCGGGACAACTTCTCTAAATCAGTACTGTGCCTGAAAATCTGAATCTCAAGCGATGGATAATCAAAGTAACTGACTAAGCCATTATCTCTTCTCCATTCATCATGGTTTTTGCTGGAGAAATCAGATGGCAATCGATAGTAATCTTTGCCTCTGAAACTGTAATCCGGTTTTAGAGAATTTCCTTTTGAATCCTCGGGGTCTTGCTGTTCCATTATCCTTGCCTTGGCCTAAAAGTCCATTACTGCCTGTGCCATTTTCTTCTTGGCTTCATCGCCAAACCCAGCGAAGTAATTGAGGGTTGTTTTCATGTCACTATGATCAAGGCTTTCACGCATAAATTCCATGCTTGCGCCTTTCAATACAGCAATGGTGGCAAAGGAATGGCGTGCCCAATATGTTGAAACTACCTGCAACTTGTTGGCCGTGCATAGCTTTTCCAAGTGTTGGTTCACATAGCGGGTAAACCCTTTAACCGCCCTGTGTTGCTGTTCTGCGTCCATGCCCTCATCCACTATCGGGAACACGTAGGGCGATTTGGCAGGCGGGTTTCCGTGCCTCTTAATGATGTCGTGATGTGTGTCATTCAGAAACACAGTTACGGGTGTCCGTCCGTCCTTCTTGGTACGCTTGGTCTTTTCGCGAAGGAATGTCAATCTGTCGGCCTCCAATTGTTCCCAACGCAATAGGACAATGTCTTTCATGTTCATGCCATTGCTTGCAAAGCTGAAAAAGAAGAAATCCCTCGCCCGTGCCTGTTCATCGGTTGTTGGTTTGGCATCCATCAGTTGCCTTAGCTGTGCGCCTGAAAGTGCCTTCTTGGTGTTCTTAGACGCAGGTACAACGTATTTCCTTCGACCGAAAGGATAATGGTCGGGATTGACAAGCTTGTCAGCAATTGCATCATTGAAGATTGCTCTAAGCGGTCGCAAATAAATGCCCACGGTGGTCAGGCTCCGGCCATTGTTTGCCATGTAGGTTTCAAAGTTCTCAAGGAACTGCGGAGTGATTGCGCTGAACTGCAATGTGCTTTTTCCCGAAAACGCTTGTAGAGCCTTGGCTGAACATTGGTAAGAATCGGCTGTCCCTATCCGTTTGGCTGCTTTGAGTTTGGCTATGCGCTGGTCATAGTGCCAAAAAACATTCTGTGCCTCTCCTACGGGCATCAGGGCCTTGCGTTCGTATGCCTCAAAAGTGAAGTGTTCCAATGTGTCAACTGTTGCCTGTGCCTCGGTCTGTAAAGCTTGCAACCGCTGTTTCAAAGGCTGAAATTCCCTTCGGGGTTTCACCGTCTCCCATGCTGAATGAAAGTCCCGTTCTGAAAGACTAAGTTTAGTTCCGTAGAACTTACCCTCTTTCGTCATGCTGTCCCATACATACAATTTCAAAGGAAAGGTTCCGTCCTTTTTCTGCCTCCGTCTGTCCAATGTAACGGATACCGTAGCGGTTGCCTGTCTGTTGCTCATGTTCTTAGCTTGCAAGTGATTTGCAAGTAAAAGTAATCTATTTGCAAGTAACTGCATTAAGTCAAATGAAGTTATTTTCTTTGCAAAGTCCAATAAACAAAGGGGTTCGTGAGGCTTTCAGTTCTGAAAATGTAATTAAAGATTATGACTCATAATCAGGGGGTCGCAGGATCATGCCCTGCTGGGCCCACAAAAAACCATCTCAATCGAGGTGGTTTTTTCGTTTTTAGGACACACCGGAATCTCAGGTCATAGTTTTAGTCAATTTCAACCATGGACGCAACAATTAGTCCTTGCCATTACACACGGATTCAAGTTGTTTCCGTTCCTTTATTGCAAAATCAAACAACATCAATGAAAAAACTATTATTCATGCTGACGCTATGCTCAGCAATGGTCAAAGCGCAGAATTATGCCCCTGTAGAAGAGCAGGTCGTGCCTATGGATGGCGTGCCAAGAAACAGCCTTACCATTATAATTAAAGATGCTAAAACCGAAGACATTAAAAAAGCTTGGAAAAAACAACTCAAAGACCTTAAGTGCAAAGTGAGCGACAAGACTTTCATTTTTGGCGATGATTGCAAGGATAAGGAAGTGGGTAGCAACACCTTTGATATATACTCAGTAGTTGAAGAAGCAACTGATAAGGGGGTAAAGCTTGTGGTTGCATTTGATTTAGGTGGCGCTTACCTAAGCAAGGCCAATCATCCTGACCAATATCCGATTGCCGAAAAGATTGTTTATGCCTTTGCTGTTGAACAGGCCAGAGAACTTGTTCGGTTGGAGATGGAAGCAACAGGAAAAATTCTGAGCGGATTTGAAAAAGAACTTGCAGGATTGGAAAAAGACAAGGCTGGGGCTGAATCAAACATTGTCGATTACGAGAAAAAGATTGCTGAATCGAAAACTGCAATTGAGGTCAATCTTGGAAATCAAGCAAATAAGCTTGTGGAAATAAATACCACCAAAGCCGCTTTGGTTGAACTTGAGGTCCGACTGAATTCAATTAAATAATCACTTCCAATTCATTGAAGAAGGCGGCTGATGGTCGCCTTTTTTGTACCTCTGAAGAATGAAATTTCTATCAATTCTATTGGTTTTCTGTGTTCAGCTTTCCGTTTGCTCTGGGCAAACGGAAAGCCCCTACACCTTTAACTGGAAGCGAGAACTCATTTATGCATCGGGAGCTGGCCTTGTGGCAGGCGGGGGGCTCCTCACTAGCTTTCAGACACGGCCGCTTACGATTGCTCAAATCAATTCTTTGGATAAGTTTGATATTCCAGGGTTTGACCGCACCGCCACCAAGAATTGGAATCCGAAGGCCGACCTCGCCAGCGACATATTGGTTTACGGAAGTGTGACTCTTCCTGCTTTCATGATGATAAACAAGCGGATGCGGAAGGATTTCCTCGTCATTGGATTCATCTATGCCGAAACAGCCATGCTAACTCTAGGTGTTACCGAACTAACTAAAGGGTTGTCAAAACGAGCTCGACCATTTGTCTACAATCTAGATGTAGAAATGAGCGAAAAGACCACAAAAGGGGCGCGCCATTCATTCTTCTCAGGACACACATCTTTAACCACAGCCCTTTGTTTTACTACTGCCAAAATCTTCTCAGATTACTCAGACAACCGAACTCATAAAGCTTTGGTTTGGACAGGCGCTGTTATTGTTCCTGCAGTTACAAGTATTCTACGTTACGAGGCGGGACAGCATTTTCCGAGCGATATTATTGCGGGGTATTTTGTAGGAGCAACAATAGGGTACCTGGCGCCCTGGTTACACAAACGGAAACCATTGACAAAAGGACTGACCATTTCACCGTTTGGGTTAGAAGGTGGCGCAGGTTTGTATCTTAGCTATCAATTATGAAAACACAAATTTTCTTCTCAATCATAGCCTTGGTCATGGCGGGTTGCAACTCAGACTCTATAGTTGCAGAGGATTATCGCGATGCATTTGTTGGAACATACATTGGTACTCGAACAAACTCTTCGTGGAGTTTGAATGGTCCGTCAACCTCTAATGAAATAGCCGATACCATTGAGGTATTTGCCGTGGCGGATTCCATGGTTACTCTTGATGCAACAGAAATCATTATCAGTACATATGGCGAGTTCTATGAACAAGGCGGCTCGGGTGCATCGAGCTACTTTTCTGTTCAATTTTTAAACGGAGACAGCCTCATAACCGAAATGAACGGAGGTGGTCTTGGAGGTGGATATCATTCCACCTTCAAAGGAAAAAAATAAAAATTCTACCTATCGTATTGGCCCAAAAGCTGTAGTAACTCATTCAGCTTCGGAGATAAAACCAATTCCGTTCTACGGTTGGTGGCCCGGCCTTCTTTGGATGAGTTGGATGCTTTCGGAGAAAACTCGCCTTTACCAGAAGCTGTTAACCGAGTGGCATCAACCCCATCCACAGTAAGAATACGAACAACAGAAGTTGCTCTCGCAACACTCAAGTCCCAATTGTCTTTAAATCGATTTGTATTGATTGGAATGCTGTCCGTATGACCTTCAACTGCCATGTTGATGTCCGAATTCTTGTTCATTACATCAGCAATTTTCTTCACCGCTTCCACTCCTTTCGGTTCCACTGCATCGCTTCCAGATTTGAAAAGTAGCTTGTCGCTCATAGACACGTAAACTTTTCCATCACGCATTTCAACGCTCAATTCATCCGAATCAAATCCCATCAAAGCTTTTTTCACTCGCTCGTTAAGAGCGCTCATCAACTCATCCTGCTTCTTTAGAATTTCCTCCAACGTTTTCAAGCGCTCCTCACGATTTGCCAGTTCCTTCTCCTTGGCGGCAAGGTCGCTGCTCAAACCCGCTACCTTCGCTCCTGACGAAAGTTTGAGATTGTCAAATGCTTTTTGAGATGATGAAAGTTCTTCCGTCAGATTCGCGGCCTTCTTTTCGGAGGCACTCAATTCTTCCTTCGTTTTCTTCAGGTCTTTTTCTGTGGTAGCTAAAACGCCTTCTAGGTCTGTTGTTCTAACACAAAGAGAATCACGTTCAACTACTGCTTCTTTGAATTTCTTTGATTGAAAGGTTTGTTGAGATTTGGTATATGGTTCGCCACAAGGCTTGACCGATGCACAAGATGATATCAAACCAGATACAATCAAGACTGCAAGAGAGTATTTAATGGAAATTCGTTTCATGAGATAGTATTTATGCTGCTAAATTAGCCTCTGCACACAGGGTAATTGCTGCATTCTGCGAATGTTATTCACCGTTAAAACTTCATAGTTTCCGTCTGACTCAACGGTCCAACGTATTAATCAATACGCATCTAGATCATTTTGTATTTTCGTCAGACAACCAACCCCCACGTGGTTCGTTCTTGATTCGAATCTGATTCCTATGTATTTGCTTAAGTCTTTTATCGGAGGATTGACCTTGACTTTATTGATTACCGCTTCCGTGTTCGGGCAGGAATGCGGAATCATCTATGTGTCTCCAAGTGGCGCAGGCTCCGGAACAACAGGAACGCGTGCCAATCCAGCTAGTCTGAGTCACGGGCTTAGTTTGGTAAATGTTACGAATAATGTGCTTTGGCTTGCTGCTGGCTCTTATACAATTACCGATTATTTATCTATCCCGAACAACGTTACTATTGAAGGCGGATTTAATGGAGCTTGGATTAAAAGCAATTCAACTCCTTCAATAATCAGTCGTACTGCTGCCAATCCGTTACCAAATCCAGCAAATGCCCTGGTTGGATTGGCTGGATTGAACGCGTCTGGTTTTCGATTACAAGACCTTACTATCGATGTGGCCGCAGCACCATCAGCAGGTATTTCTGTTTACGGCATTTATCTAGCTTCTTGTTCCAATTACTCTATTGTTCGCTGCGTTGTGAACACGGGAAATGGTGGAGCTGGGCTAACTGGAACTACTGGGGCGCCAGGTGTTGCAGGTGGAAACGGAGCCAATGGCCAGCCAGGAGCCGATGAGCCGAACCTCCCGCAAGGTGGCGCTGGTGGAATTGGAGCAGCCGGAAACAATGGTGGTAACGGTCAAACTGGAGGTCGACATTCCGGAGGCACAAACCCAGGCCCTGGGCTACCAGGTTCTCCTGCCAATTGCGGAGGTTCAGGTGGCGCAACGGGCTCGGGACCTCAAAACTCATTTTTCAATCAGACCCCTTCATGCGGCAGCGTCACTTCTGGTCAGAGCGGAACAGCTGGCGGTGTAGGAATTGCTGGGGCAGCAGGTACAATTGGTGCTCAAGGAACATACATGACAGGCTATTTTGTGCCGGGGCCAGCAGGTGGCAACGGGACTCAAGGTGGTCCTGGTTGCGGGGGCGGTGGTGGAGGTGGCGGTGGTGGCCGTCAATTAGGGGGTTCAGATAACTATGGTGCAGGAGGTGGTGGCGGTGGTGCTGGAGGTCAAGGCGGTTTTGGCGGCATTGGTGGCACAGGCGGTGGTGGTTCGTTCGCTGTATTTAGTTGGAACAATGGTGCTGGAGGGAATGTAACCGACTGCGCTCTTAATCCTGGTGCTGGTGGTCTGGGCGGAGTTGGAGGTGTTGGTGGTGCTGGTGGTACTGGTGGTACTGGTGGTCAAGGAGGTACTGCTGGCGCATGTGGAAATAGTTTTGGCGGAAACGGTGGAGCTGGAGGTGCTGGTGGGCCGGGTGGTTTGGGCGGATCAGGAGCTACAGGACCAAGTTTACCACTAGCCGAACAAGGAGGCGGAATCCCGGTTGCTGCTTCGAATATCACTTCTGTTCCGGGCAATCCTCCCGTGATAAATGTTGATAATTATGGATGCACAAACTCTGACATCTCGTTCTCAGCAACTGGCGGAAACGGAGCTTGGAACTTCGGTACTGGAGCGAACCCTCAGACCGCTAATGGAAACGGACCACATGCAGTTACGTTTCCAACTACTGGACGAAGAACCATCACTTACGCAGGAACCACCTTCACCGATTTCATCGGCATTTTTAATAGCGGGCCAACGCTTCCAACAATTTCACCGGCAAATCCAACGGTCGATGCGGGTTGTCCAAATCAATTCTCAACCACGTTAGTTGGAAGTCAATATGATTGGGATTTCGGTCCCGTGGCATCACCTCCGACCCAATCTGGTCCAGCAGTAACCACAACTTCAGATGTCTATTTCAGCACTCCCGGAACGTATTGGATTAAAGTAACTGTACTTACTGCTTGCTGCGGGCCGGTAACGGATTCAACACAAGTAACGGTGCAAGCGAATGTTTATGATATAACGTTGACTGCAAGCGGCACATCTATTTGCGAGGGTGACCCGATTGTTTTCACCGCTACGCCTCCAACGTATGATAATTACGAATTCTTCATTGATGGCGTTTCCGTTCAGAATGGTGCGCTGCCTGTTTATACAAGTTCAACTATTCAGCAAGGAGACAGCATTTATGTGGAGGCATTTGTGGGAAGCTGCTTTGCCAATCCAAGCGATACGATTGTCCCTACGGTAAATCCTGTTCCAACGGTAACGCTTACTTCAAGCGACCCAGACAACGAAATCTGTCAAGGAGAGACAGTCACATTTACGGCCACGCCTGCTGGGTTGGATTCGTATCAGTTCTTCAACGGCTCAACTTCTATGCAGAATGGTGCGAGCAATATCCTTTTCGGAACCGTTCCGGTCAATAACAGCATAACCGTGGTGGCTACGGATAATGGTTGTTCGAGCCCTCCAAGCGCAGCCATTGTGACCTTAGTCAACCCGATTCCGTTGGTCACTTTGACCAGTTCTGATGCGGACAATATGATTTGCGATGGTGACAATGTCATCTTTACTGCCTTGCCACTTGGTCTGGCTGGTTATCAATTCTTTGAAGGTGTGGCGGCCATTCAATCTGGCATTGCTAACGTTTACCAAACAAGCGCATTGGTTTCTGGTACCAACGTTTTTGTTATTGGAACCAGTCAGGCGGGTTGCGTGGGCGGTCAGAGCAATATCATAACGACTACTGTAAATCCTTATCCAACGGTTACGCTGAGCAGCTCGGACCCGAACAACGAAATCTGCGAAGGCGAGTCCATCACATTCACGGCCGCCCCATCAGGTCTTAACAGCTACGAATTCTTTGATAGCGCCACATCTGTTCAGAATTCGGCTTCCGCAACATGGACCACAACTGGTCTGATTACTGGAAACAGCGTAACCGTTGAGGCAACACATTTTGGCTGTACGAGTGTTGCGAGTGCAGCTATCACCACCACGCTAATTGCTTCACCTGTTGTTGATCCAGGAGTTGACTTTGAAAACTGCGTTGATGCTACAGATGTTACTCTAACTGGGTTTACGCCTGCCGGTGGAACTTGGAGCGGAACAGGAATCACCAATCCAACGGGTGTTTTTTCTCCTAGCGGAGCTGGTGTTGGAACTTTCACTCTGTCCTACCAAGCTTCGAATGCTAACTGTACAACCACTGAAACAATTACGGCAACCATTCACGCTCTGCCCGTGGTTGATGCGGGAACTTACAGTCCCGTTTGTTTGGGAGAAACGGTCAATCTCAACGTTACAGGAGCAACAAGCTATGTTTGGACTCCTGCGACAGATTTGAGTAGCACAACCATTGCTAATCCGGTTTCAACTCCTACCGCAACCATCAACTACACGGTTGTGGGAACGGATGTGAATGGCTGCGAGAACAGCGATGTCACAACCATCACGGTTGAGCCTGTTCCAACAGCAAGCTTTACTTCTGGTGATGTTTGTATTGGTGATACAACAGCATTTGTGAATACATCGCAACCAGCGGTTGGAGTTACCTATCAATGGGGTTTTGGAGATGGTTCTACATCAACCCAAACCATGCCGACTTATCCTTATCAGGCGGCAGGAACTTACACTGCACAACTGACCGTAACGTGGGGAAATTGTAGCAATTCAACTACGGAAGATGTGATTGTCAATGCTCGTCCGCAAGCGTCTTTTATTGCTACTCCCGACTATACAACCGCCATCGAACCGCTTATCAATTTCGAAGACCTTTCAATTTCCGCTGTTGCTTGGGAATGGGATTTTGGCGATTTTACTCCTTTTTCTGATGAGGAAAACCCATCACATGCCTATTCGGATACGGGAATGCACGTCATCACATTGGTCACGTTCAATCAGTTTGGTTGTACTGACACTATTCTTGATTCGGTTTTCATCGCGCCCGCGACCACATTGTATGTTCCATCTGCATTTACGCCTGATGCCGACCGCATTAACGATAGCTTCAAAGCTTATGGAGAAGACATTTTTTGGCTTGATTTCCGGGTTTTTGACCGTTGGGGGAAACAACTTTTCTTCACCGATGATATTCTCGTTGGTTGGGATGGAACGGACAGCAAAACGAAGAAAGACGTGAAACCTGGTGTCTATGTTTACCAAGTACTCTACGAGGATTTCCGAGGACGAAGGAAGAAAAAGCTAGGTTCGGTTTCCCTTATCCGTTAAGGTTCTTCAAAAACTGTGTCAGACTATTTTAGGCGTAAACATCGAGCGAGAAAGCGTTCGGGGCTTTCTTTTTAGAGGAGTATTACCGATCCTGTCAGAATCAGAGTTCCAAGAACAAAGCCAACATACACTTGTAGCGGTGTGTGGGCATCTAGTTTCAATCTAGAATAACCCACAATTCCACTTACGACCACCAGCGCCATAATTAGCTCGGTAGCATTTACTTGATAACGAAGTGCTAAGCCCAAGATAGTACCAACAATACCGCCCATTCCGAGCATGTGAATACTCACTTTCCATTTGAGGTTGATAACGAAAGCCACCGCCACCGAAAAAGCTGCCCCCAAAATCAAATTGGGGAACAGACTTGGCATTGGCGCTTTACTGAACATGTAAAACGTGCTCATATGGAACACAATCGTAGTCAGAAAAGGCAACGAACGCTCCTTGGCTGTGTGCATATGAAAACTATCAATAAGCTTGGTGCGATAGAAATAATAGAACACCCCAATAGGTAAAATAATGGTGTTGAGAAACGTGATGAGAAAAATGAATTTCCTGACTTCTGGCTGCACACCGTACGTGATAAAGGTTTCGGCATGAAACAAAATAATCAACGAATAAAGAGGAACGAATATGGGCTGAAAAATGACTGAAATGGCCGTGGCAAACTTTTTCTCCATCACAACTTCAATTCAAATTCGTCTGCATCGTCCAACGGTCTAAACTTGGCGCAAAAGTCGTCCAATTCTGCTTTAGAAAGCGTTACTGTTTCAATCGCTTCTTCACCTTCGACAAACGAACACAAAATTTCACCTTTCGGACTTACAACCAACGAACTTCCATCATATTCCATTCCTTTTCCGTCTGCTCCAACGCGATTCACGCCAACCACATAGCATTGGTTTTCGTGTGCACGAGCCACGATCAAACTTCGCCAAGCAGACGAACGCGCAGCTGGCCAATTCGCCACATAAACCAATACATCATATCGGTCTGATTTCAGGTTTCTACTGAAAACTGGAAACCGTAGATCGTAGCACACTTGAGGCATGATTTTCCAGCCGTCTTTTTCGATGATTCTGCGTGCAGAACCAGCGGTAAAAAACTTGTCTTCGTCTGCAAAACTGAAACGATGCCGCTTGTCATACCACGTAAAACTTCGGTCCGGATTTGCCCAAAGCATTCTGTTGAAGAATTTTCCGCCTGAGCCACCCGTGGCGCACTCTTCTCGAATAATCGCGCTTCCAGTTATTGTTGCTCCCAGTTCAGCAGAAAGATTCCGAATCCAAGAAACGGTTGGACCGTCCATCGATTCGGACAATTCACGCACATTCATGGTAAAACCTGTGGTGAACATCTCAGGCAAAACAATCAGGTCTGTCTTTCCTTTTAGCGGTCGGAGTTTGTCTTCCCAGAATTTGAGGTTCGCGGTTTTGTCTTCCCAAACAAGGGGCTGCTGACAAACAGTAACACGCAAATCGCTCATAATTTCATGAGTTTTTCGGCTGCTTTCTCGAGCGTTTCATCCTCCTTCGCGAAGCAGAAACGGAGAAATTTATCTTCGTTTTTCTCATGATAAAAGACCGAAACTGGAATGGAAGCCACACCCACTTCTTTGGTTAATCGGATAGCGTAATCTGTGTCTTTTTCGTCCGAAATGGCCGAGTAATCAAGCAATTGGAAATACGTCCCTTCGCTTGCCCTAATTTTGAAATTGGAGCCTTGAAGTAAACGATTGAATGTGTCTCGCTTTTCTTGATAGAAAGCTCCGAGTTCGAGGTAATGTTCTTTATCGTTTAAGAATTCGGCCAAGGCATGTTGTGCAGGCGTATTCACAGAAAACACATTAAACTGATGCACTTTTCGGAACTCTTTCATCAAATTGGCTGGAGCCATCACATGACCCATTTTCCAACCTGTGTTATGGTATGTTTTTCCAAAGGATGAAACGATGATGGAGCGCTCGGCCAACTTTGGAAATCTGGCCACACTTTGATGCTCGAATCCATCGAAAATGATGTGCTCATACACCTCATCACTTAAAATAATGATGTCGGTACCATCGGTTAGCTTTTGAAGCTTGGCCATGTCTTGCGCGTTCATCACTCGGCCCGATGGATTGTGAGGTGTGTTGATGATAATCATCCGCGTACGCTGATTAATCAATCGCTTCACTTTTTCCCAATCAATGAGTTCTCCCGAAAGATTCATTTGAACATAAGCTGGTGTTCCTCCATGAATTTGGATGGCAGGAACGTAGCAATCATAAGCTGGTTCAAAAATGATGACTTCATCGCCTTCGGTCACAAAAGCTGAAATGGCGGTATAAATAGCTTGAGTACCGCCAGCGGTGATGGTAATTTCAGTCTCAGAATCATATTTGGCTGAGTAAAGCTCCTCTACCTTTTCGGCCAGTTTTTCGCGCAAACCAAGCACGCCTTGCATGGGCGAATACTGATTGAAACCACGATTCATGAAGGAATGTGTAAGTTCAACCAACCGGCTGGGAATACTAAAATCGGGAAAGCCTTGTGAGAGATTGACTGCGCCATGTTCACGCGCCAAACCACTCATTACCGTAAAAATGGTGGTGCCTTGCTTGGGCAATTTAGAACGGAGTACGCCAGGGAATTTCATCAGGTGCGAAGATAGTTTTCAGGACGATAAGACCATGCAGATTGTAATCCGCGCAGAGGGCAAACGCATTTAACTTTTATGACTATCCGCATGCTTACCCGGCTATTCAAATCAATTTCTGAAAAGGCATGAAAAAGCCACAAATGCGCGGATGTTACATGATGTTAAGAATGAGCATTCTTTTATAAGCGGAAAACATGTGTTCATCGGTGGCTAAAAATATGTTCTTCATAAACTTGAGCAAGTAATGAGGCCATCATTTTTTTAAAAATCCGTCTGCCATGTCAACTAAGAAACCAATTTTCATATCTGATGGGTAGCCGTACCTTTGGGGTGGATTTAAAACGGAAACCATGCTTGACAACAAGATTGAAAAATTGCTAAACCATCAGATTGAACTCGAATTTGAGTCGTCTCAATATTACCTTTCAATGGCTTCGTGGGCCGAGAAGTCTGGATTGAACGGAATTAGTGCGTTCCTCTACACGCAGGCCGATGAGGAGCGCGTGCATATGCTTAAGCTTTTTCATTACATAAACGACCGTGGCGGACATGCATTGGTGCCTACCATTGGTGCGCCTCCGAAGGAATACAAGGATGCACGTGAGGTGTTTACAAAGGTTTTGCAGCACGAGCAAATTGTAACCAAAGAGATTAATGATTTGGTGGATACGTGCTTAAAAGTGAAGGATTACACGACTCACAATTTCTTGCAATGGTATGTTGCAGAGCAAATTGAGGAAGAACGCCAAGCACAAACGCTAATTGACAAATTGGACCTTATTGGTACGGACAAGGGCGGTATGTATCTGTTTGACCGCGATATGGAGACGTTTGTTTCGAAGGACGCTGGCAAGAAATAATTTCATGAACGTTTTCTTTCAATGGTAAACTCAAATTCGATGGGTGTGATTTTTCAATTGATGGTATCGATTGCTTTGTTTTCGTGCGGTGGGAATGCCACGGAAACTGCTGGTGAAAATGAAGCTACTGGCGATGGTAACTTCAACATGGAAGTGGTGATTCAGGGTGCTCCGAACGAACAGCTGAAAATGCTGGGTGCATTCGGCAATCAGAATTTTATTGTGGATTCGGCCAAGAGCGATGCCAACGGCAGATTTGTTTTTGAGGCTGATTCGTTGCTACCAACGGGTTTCTATTATTTGATGCTGAGTTCGGACAACAGCTATTTCCAACTGCTTTTGGATAAAGACCAAGAGTTTAAGTTGGAGACGAGAAAAGGCGATTTTGTGAATGCCATGAAGGTGGATGGCTGCTTAAACAACGAACTGCTTTACAAGAATTTGAAGTTTGAAGCGGAATTTGGCACGCGACTTCAACCTATAAATGACCAATTGGCCAAGTTGACGGAAGGAACGGCTGAATACGCTACCGCAAAAGCAAAGCAAGAAGCATTAGTAAAAGAGCGTACGGATCATGTGCAATGGTTTTCGGACAATCAGCCGAATTCGTTCTTCACCAAGTTCAAATTATCGGGGCAAAATCCCGATTTGACTACTCCAAGACTGCCAAATGGCGAATTGGACCAGGTGGCGCAGGTTTATCTGTATAGAAGAGCGTTTTTCGATAACGTGGATTTGAATGCCGAATGGACGATGCGCACACCTGTGTTTGCCAATAAGCTTCGTAAATACATCAAGGAATTGACGCCTCAGAATGCCGATTCGCTTATTCGTTATTCGGATGAGCTCATCAGCAAAACGAAAGGAAACAAGGAGCTTTTTAAGTTCATTGTGAATTGGATTGCGCTGGAATACAAAACGCCTAAGACCATGGGAACGGAGGCGTTGTACGTGCATATGATTGATACGTATTGGACGCCTGAGTTGGCGTTTTGGTCCAATCCGGAAGAGATAAAAGGTTTGCGTGGCGAAGTAAGTTTGATGAAGCCTAGCCTCATCGGAAAAATTGCGCAGGATGTGCAGGCTACGAACGAAAAAGGCGAAGCGGTTTCTATCTACGGAATGAAATCACCCATCAAGGTGGTGTTCATCTATTCGTACGATTGCGAGCATTGCCAAAAAGAAGCGCCTGAGATGGCCAAGGTTTACAATCAATGGAAAAGCCAAGGCTTGGATGTGTTTGCGCTTTGCACCGATAAGGACCAAACGAAGTGGAAAGAATTCGTTCGAAAGAACAACATGACGTTCCACAACGCTATTGACCCAGACCGCAAAAGCCGCTACGACCGTAAGTATCATATCGACATCACACCAGAGCTATACGTGCTTGATAAGAACAACAAGATTATTGCAAGCAATCTGAGCCCAGAGCAATTGCCTGAGTTCTTGCAGGCTGAGAGGGGAAGAAATCCTTGGTGATTTGAGACCTACTATGTTTTCAAAGCAGGGGTGTCCGAAATGTGGTTAGGAGGAGCTGTATTTAACCCTTTCAGGGATATTTAGGGCTGCGCCCTTATTCGATTGGTCATACCCATCGTTAGTATATAGCGCTTTTCCGGTTACGCTGCGTGAAAATTAAAGGAGCGCAGCGACAAAATCCGTGTTCATCCGCGCTATCCGCGTCCTCCGCGTTCTATTATAGAGCATCCCTCAATCAAGAGCGTAGCGACAAATCAGTCCAACCAGTTCAATCAGAGCCTGCCCTGAGTTTGTCGAAGGGTTCTATCACCCAGCCCCCATTTTCTATATTTGAGATTCCCGCAAAACGGAATCCATGAAAAAGATAAACTCTCTCCAAGAATACCACCAGCAATACGCCCTAAGCGTAGCCAACCCAGAAGGTTTCTGGAACGATAAAGCCGAAACCTTCCAATGGAAAAAGAAGTGGAATAAAACCTTGGAGTGGGAGTTCAAAACACCAGATGTAAAGTGGTTTTTGGGCGGAAAGCTCAACATTACCGAGAATTGTCTTGATAGGCATCTCGAAACACGAGGCGACCAAGTAGCCATCCTCTTTGAACCCAACGACCCAAGCGAGAAAGCTGAAAAAATCACATACAAGCAATTGCACAGCCGAGTTTGTGCTTTCGCAAACGTTCTTAAAAGAAACGGGGCCAAGAAAGGCGATAGAATTTGCCTCTACATGCCCATGACGCCCGAATTGGCCATTGCCACCTTGGCTTGTGCGCGAATTGGAGCCATTCATTCGGTAGTGTTTGCGGGTTTTTCTGCACGCTCACTCGAAGACAGAATTAACGATGCTACCTGCAACATTATCGTTACAGGCGATGGCGCCTATCGCGGGGCAAAAACCATCGACCTCAAAGGAATTGTGGATAAAGCCCTCGAAACCTGCCCATCGATTAAGACGTGCATCGTTCAGAAAAGAACGGGTGCATCTATTACAATGAAAGAGGGTCGCGATGTGTGGTTGGAAGACGAATTGAAGCTCGTCAACGATGACTGCCCAGCCGAAGAAATGGACAGCGAAGACATGCTTTTTGTGCTCTACACTTCGGGCTCAACAGGCAAGCCTAAGGGCGTGGTTCACACCTGTGGCGGCTACATGGTTTATGCAGAATACAGCTTTAGAAACGTGTTTCAATATGAAGAAGGCGATGTGTATTGGTGCACTGCCGATATTGGTTGGGTCACGGGTCACACCTACATCGTTTACGGGCCCTTGTTAGCAGGAGCAACCACCGTGATGTTCGAAGGCATTCCCAGTTATCCAGATGCGGGGCGTTTTTGGGAAGTGTGCGACAAGCACCAAGTCAATATTTTCTACACCGCGCCAACCGCCATTCGTGCGTTAGAGGCCTACGGATTGGATTACGTAAAACCCTACAAACTCGATAGTTTGCGCGTGTTGGGTTCGGTCGGAGAGCCGATAAACGAAGAGGCTTGGCACTGGTACGATAAGCACATCGGCAAAGGCAAATGCCCCATTGTGGATACGTGGTGGCAGACCGAAACGGGAGGCATTCTCATCTCGCCTTTGGCGGGAATAACGCCTCTTAAACCGAGTTATGCCACGCTTCCACTCCCAGGCGTCCAACCTTGTTTGGTTGATGCTGATGGCAATGAAATTGAAGGAAACGATGTGCAGGGAAATCTCTGTATGAAGTTCCCGTGGCCGGGTATGCTTCGCACCACTTATGGCGACCACGAACGCTGCAAGCAGGTCTATTTCTCTACTTACAAAGGCAAATATTTTACAGGCGATGGTTGCCGAAGAGACAAAGACGGCTACTACCGAATTACGGGAAGAGTTGATGATGTGATTAACGTTTCGGGCCACCGCTTTGGAACGGCTGAAATTGAAGCCGCCATTGACGAGCACGAAAACGTGGTAGAAACGGCCGTTGTTGGTTATCCACACGACATCAAAGGACAAGGCATTTATGCCTACGTCATTTGCAACCATCCACCTGCAGACTTAGAAGCGTTCCGAAAGGAAATCCACAAAGTGGTCATTGAAATTATTGGCCCAATTGCGAAACCCGATAAAGTTCAGGTGGTAAGTGGATTGCCAAAAACGCGTTCAGGAAAAATTATGCGAAGAATTCTCAGAAAAGTTGCTGAAGGAGACGTGTCTAATCTAGGCGATACCTCTACCTTGCTCGACCCATCTGTAGTAGACGAAATTAAATTAGGCGCTGGGTTGTAGAACGCGGATGACACGGATTGAGCGGATAAACACGGATTAAAATGTCAAATCTTCTTCATTCGGAAATTACAGGAACTATCCTTGAATGTTTTTTCAAGGTGTACAACTCCTTGGGATATGGTTTTCTGGAGAAGGTATATGAGCGCGCCTTGGTCATTGAGTTACGACATTCTGGACTTGAGTGTTCCGTCCAATACCCCATCAAAGTTTATTATGAAGGCGAGATAGTTGGTGATTACTTTGCCGACATAATGGTCGAGGGAAAAGTAATTGTTGAGCTGAAAGCTGCTGATGTCTTATGTGAAGAGCATGAATTCCAACTCATCAATTATTTGAAAGCCACAGATGTTGAAGTCGGCCTATTGCTGAACTTCGGCACGAAACCACAATACAAACGAAAGGTCTTTAGCAATGGCCGAAAATAAATCCGCGAGTATCCGCTCAATCAGCGTCATCCGCGTTCCATTAAAATGACAAAACAGAACGAAACAGAAGACAAACGTCTCTTTCTCCTCGATGCCTTTGCATTGATTTACCGTGCCTATTTCGCCTTTGCAGGCAATCGTGTAGATAAGCACGGCAATCGCGCCAGCGGCTATACCATGGTCAACTCAAAAGGGCTGAACACATCGGCCATTTTTGGCTTTACCAACACGCTTTTGGAGTTGCTGGAGAAGGAAAAACCATCCCACATTGCCGTGGTATTTGACATGCCGGGCGAAACAAACCGTCAAATTGAATACACCGAATACAAGGCTAATCGTCAGGCCATGCCTGATGATTTGCGCGACAGCATTTCCTACATTCAAGACCTTATCCGAGGCTTTCGAATTCCAGTGTTGGGAGTAGAAGGCTACGAGGCCGATGATGTAATTGGCACCCTCGCCAAAAAGGCCGAAAAAGAAGGCTATACAACTTACATGGTTACGCCCGATAAGGATTATGGGCAGTTGGTTTCTGATAAAATCTACATGTACAAGCCCGCTAGCATGGGCAACGACATTGCCGTGTTGGGTCCGAAAGAAATTTGTGAGAGGTATGGATTGGCACGCCCCGAACAATTGATTGATGTGCTCGGAATGTGGGGCGATGCGGTGGATAATATTCCCGGAATTCCTGGAGTGGGAGAGAAGACCGCCATCAAGTTCATTCAGGACTATGGCTCGATGGAAGGCTTGTACGAAAACCTCGACCAACTGAAAGGAAAAATGAAGGAAAACGTGGAAAACAATCACGAAAAAGCCCTCATGTCCAAAATGTTGGCAACCATTATTTTGGATGTTCCGATTGATTTTGATGAGGAAGACCTCATTATGGAAGAGCCAAATAAGGAAGCGTTAGCTGAATTGTTTGCAGAGTTGGAATTCAGAACCATCGCCAGAAAAGTACTTGGACAAGAAGTAGCTATTCAGCCAGCCCCAAAACCAGCTACCGCTAAATCTGCGGCAATGGGGCAGATAGATATGTTTGCGGCCAGCGATACCGTGGTAGAAACGGTTGAGGGTTCGGGTTATCAGACGTTGTCAAACACCGACCACGATTACCAGCTTGTTGATACTGCTGAAAAGCGAAAAGAGCTTATCGCAACCCTTTCCAAAGCCGAAACTATTTGTTTTGACACCGAAACAACAGGATTGGACACGCTTACCGCTGAACTGTTGGGCATCGCTTTTTCCATCGAAAAGGGAAAAGGTTTTTACGTGTCCATTCCTGATAATGAGGTTGAAGCCAAGAAAGTCTGTGCGGAGTTTCAGTCCATCTTTTCTGATGGAAAGAAATTGCTGATTGCGCAGAATTTGAAATATGATTTGTGCATTCTTCTGCGTTACGGAATTACTATTTCGGCCAAGACGTTCGATACCATGATTGCGCATTATCTCATCAATCCGGATATGCGACACGGAATGGATCTATTGGCGGAAACGTACCTCGCCTACAAGCCTCAATCAATCACCGAACTAATTGGAAAAAAAGGCAAAGCGCAGGGCAGCATGAAGGATGTGGCTTTGGAAGATGTGAAGGAATATGCTGCAGAAGATGCCGACATCACCTTTCAATTGTTCGAGAAGTTCGGCCCGTTGTTGGATGAAGTGGAAGCGCGAAAACTCTTCAATGAGGTTGAAATGCCGCTCATTCCTGTGCTTGGCGCCATGGAGATGGAAGGAATTAAACTTGATGTTGCGGCACTCAAAATAATGTCAGCCGAATTGAACGAAGACCTCATCCGCTTGCAGACCGAGATTAAAGAGTTGGCAGGAGTTGACGATTTCAATATTCAATCGCCAAAGCAATTGGGAGAGGTGCTTTTTGACCATTTGAAAATTGACACCAACGCCAAGCGAACAGGCAAAACAGGGCAGTACAAAACGGGCGAGGAGATTTTGAGCAAATTGGTTGGAAAACATGCCATTGTTCCAAAAATCTTGGATTACCGTTCGGTTCAAAAACTCAAATCGACTTATGTCGATACGCTTCCAGAACTCGTAAACGCTAAGACGGGGAAGATTCATACAAGCTACAATCAAGCAGTTGCTGCAACGGGTCGATTGAGTTCAGATAATCCGAACCTTCAGAACATTCCGATTAGAACGGAACGCGGTCGCGAGATTAGAAAAGCATTCATACCCCGAAGCGAAGAATATGTCCTTCTTGCAGCGGATTATTCGCAAGTGGAGCTTCGCATCATTGCTGCCTTGAGTAAGGACGGACCGATGATTGAAGCTTTCAAGCAGGGACAAGATATTCACGCAGCTACGGCCGCCAAGGTTTTCGGAGTAAAATTGGAAGAAGTTGACCGCGACATGCGAAGCAAGGCCAAGGCCGTAAACTTTGGGCTGATGTACGGCCAGTCGGCATTCGGATTGGCGGATAATTTGGGCATTTCCCGAACGGAAGCGAGAGATATAATTGAAGAATATTTCAAGCAATTCCCAACCATTCGGGCTTACATGGATAGCAACATTCAGTTTGCCAAGGAGCACGGATACGTGGAAACCATCATGGGGCGCAGACGCTACTTGCGTGACATCAACTCAAACAATCAAACTGTGAGAGGTTATGCCGAACGAAACGCCATCAACGCGCCTATTCAAGGATCAGCAGCTGATATCATCAAAGTGGCAATGATCAACGTTCATGCAGAAATGAACAAGCGCAAAATGAAATCAAAATTGCTGCTTCAAGTGCATGATGAACTTGTTTTTGATGCGCATAAAGATGAATTGGAAGAGCTCAAAGCCTTGGTTCAAGAAAAAATGGTTGGAGCGGTAAGTTTAGAGGTGTCGATGGTGGTGGATATGGGAGTTGGAACGAACTGGTTAGAGGCACATTAATCATGACATTTCAATACAAGGTAAAAATGTTTGCAACCCTCTATTAATCTGTTCGTAAGCGTTCAATTGCATAGCGTACGCAAACGAAATTTTATTTTTGTTGGAATAAAGGAACTTAGGAACATGAACAAACCATTTAAATCAATACTAGGGTTGGCTTTTGCCGCCTTCTTGCTCGCTTCTTGTGGGTCAGAACAAAAACCAGCCGCTGAAGCAGCAACTGAAGAAGCCAAGGAGATGTCTGCAGAAGATTTGGCTCAGGCCGATGAAATGATTCAGAACATGCCATCTCCTATCGAAATGGCCATTCTGGTGAAACACGCTGGAGGCGAATACAATGCAAAATTGTTGAACGATGTCAAGAAGCTAGACTCGTACGTGACTCAAGGCAAAAAGACTATCAACATGGGCGTTTATAGCTCGGATGTGGGCTACACGTCACTTTACAAACAAACGCAGGAAACGGTTTTTTACCTCAATAATGTGCGTAAACTGTCTGATGACATCGGTCTTTCGGATGCATTCGGCCAAAGCATGTTTGACCGTGTAGAGTCGAACATCGAGAACCGAGATTCGTTGCTTCAGATTCTCAGCGCATCTTACGATGTGGCGAATCAGTATTTGAAGGAAAATAACCGAATGAACACGTCTGTGTTGATGATTGGCGGAGGCTGGATTGAGTCTATGTATTTGGCGGCAAATCTTGGTACAAATGGAGGCAGACCAGCAGACATTATTTCTCTTCGAATCTTAGAGCAGGAAAAGGTTCTGGCCAAAATCGTAATAGCCATGAAAATGGTGGATGACGACCCATTGGTAGCAGAATTTGCCACGAAGCTGGAGGAATTATCACACGCCTTGGTGGCAAGCGAAATTCGCGTTGGAGAAGGAGATGAAGCAACGGTTGATGCTGCGAAAATGGAAAAAGTCTATGTTCTTGTTGACAAGATTCGTGCTTGGGCAGTAGCTTAATTTTAATGTCGTTCAAAAAATTTCATTTAAAGCGATCGTTTCTGTGGTCGCTTTTTTTGTGCCTGATATTTTCTCAATCCAAGGCACAACATTTTGATTGGGCAGAAAGCATTGGCGGCCTTGGATTAGATGTTGGGCGAGCGGTGACCACAGATGAAGCCGGAAATGTTTTTGTGGTTGGGAATTTTACGGGCGGAACGCACATTGCCGACACATTTCTTACTGGTTATGGTTCGATGGAAGCGTTTGTTGCCAAATTCACGTCCGAAGGAGAATTCCTCTGGGCACGAGTTATTTCTGGCCCTTTGGAGGATATGGCTAGAGGCGTAGTAACGGATTATGATGGAAATGCCTACGTGGTTGGTCACTTCACCGATACGGTTACTTTTTCCACTTCGCCCGGAGGAAATGTTGCTGCAAAATCAGCTGGTGGTCAAGATGTGTTTGTGGTGAAATATGCACCCAACGGCCAGTTGGTTTGGAAACTAACTGGGGGCGGCTCTGGAGACGATACCGCAACCGATATTGATCAATATAGATGGAGTGGGAAACTCTACGTAAGCGGTGGATTTGAAAACAGAGCAAGTTTTGGTACAGCTACGATTCTTTCAAACGGTCGTTCGGATGCTTTTCTCTTGAAAATGGACATGGGTGGCAATGCGCATTGGGTTAGGAATGGTGGAGGTTTGGAGCACGATATTGCAGCCTCCGTTGCTGTTGGAAATGATGAGTCCGTTTACATTGTAGGAGATTTTTACGATCAGGCCACTTTTGGTTCTGCACAGCTACAAGCCATGGGAAGTTCAGACATGTTCTTGGCCAAATTCACCGAAAACGGAAACATGGAATGGGTTCGGACAAATGGTGGCACCTCGGTTGATGTTTCTACCGTTGTAGGCACCGATTTGAACGGAAACGTATTCGTTTCTGGCTATTACCAAGGCACCACTTTTTTCCAAAATTTCTCTAAAACGGCCATTGATTACAATGATATTTTCGTTTCCAAATTTGATGGCGATGGAAACTGCCAATGGCTCAGTTCGGCAGGCAGCTGGAACTTGGACAACTGTTTGGGAATGGCGGTGGATTGGGATGGATCGACCTATCTCACAGGTTTTTTTGAGAACGAAATGTTTGCGGACGATGTATCGTTCCTTGGTGATGGGTACGATATATTCATTCTGAAATATAATCCGGACGGCACAATAAGATATGGCCGCAATGCTGGTGCCGCAAGTTCAGATTTCGGCACAGGGATTTGTCTTGGCGCAGATCAAAGTTTATACATAACTGGTTACTATTTCTTCTTTGCCGATTTTGATCAAACCACCATTGGCAATGCAGATAATGGCGATTGTTTCTTGGCAAGAATGAGCGACATACTTTCTATCCCAGAAGAAGATGAGAAAGAATCAGATGATGATTGCCTCACGTACAATTATGGACAAAAAACCATGCAGGTTGCCTGTAGTGACTTCACCAAATGGATGGTTGTAAATACGCTAGGACAGACCGTTTCAAATGGAAATATAAGTGATGCCAAAATCGACCTTTCGTACTTACGAACGGGTCATTACATCTTTAGAGGAGACCGAAACGGAGCGCCAGCTTCGGTGAAATTCGTTGTGCCTTAGGCTACTGCTTTCAGAATTCTATCAACTTGGCCAATGTGACGAATTACGTGCTGACGCATGAATTTGACGCTTTGCAGAACGCTCAATTTTCCCGCTGCTGGATGCTTGAAAAGCTCATTGTCAATGATGTTTTCATCCACCGTTTCGTACTGCTTTCTAAGTCCTGCTCTCACTTCGTTCCATTCTGCCACAGCCTGTGCATAAGAAATGTCCATTCCCTCAGGAATCTGAGCCACAGGAGGAGCCTTGTACTTGATTGGAAGCGAAACAGCCAGATTCAGTAGCTTCTGCTTTACTGCTGCCCCAAATGTGGCTTTTTGATGTCCACCTACTTCCAGCTTTTTCGTCATGTAGTTCAATGCACCAAGCTCTGCAACCTTCAAGTGGTAAATCGTCTCGGTAACCGACCAAGAATTCGCAGCAGGTTTTTTTGTGAGCGTTTCCTCCGAATACTTCTCCAATCGTTTGAGCAATTGTTGGCGCTCGTTCTCCATTTTGTCAAATGCCGCCAATAGTTCTTTCCGTGTTGCCATAATTTTTTTCAATAAACGTTTAAGCGATTCACTGCCTTTGCGGTCTGCATCGGATTCCAATATCGCCAAGTTCTGTATTCCTCGAATGTCTTGACGTGCAGAGGCAGCCATTTTAGAAATTCTTCCTTGTCGTTTTCATGGAGAATAGTTGCCAAATAGGCTTCTAGAAACCCAAGGTTTTCCAAATCGTTCAAACGTTGGAATAGTGGCGAAATGGTGAAGTCGATGTAATTCCAGTTTTCGAGGAGACATTTTCGCTTCGCCAATTGGAGGCCTGATTCATTAGCTGAACTTGAGCACTTCTCTGAAAGCGCAATCTTTAAACTTTGGTCTAGCTTTTCTGGATTACCGTTCCATTTTGATTCGTATACAACATTTGAGCAACTAGAAATGAGCATGGCAGACGACCTCAAAAGGTCTACATCATCCGTCATATTGAAGCAGATTTCGGCATAAAACCACGCCCAAATATGATTGCCAGTAGCCTTCATTAGTTTGGCTGCCCAAAAGTAATTCTCAGCAAAATTTGGAGCTTTCTGAATGCCTGCTTCAAACACGGCAAGCGCATCAACGGCTTCTTCCATTGCCAATTTTCTTTTCCCTAATTCAAAAAAAAGAACACCCTCTGATGGAAGTTTTTGAATGCCATATCTTAGTGCGTCCAATTCCTTTTTTCGCTCAGGATCCTGCGTTTTTTTCGATTCATCCAACTCTAGGTAACAGTTAGACAAGGCGATATATAAATCAGCTTGCGCATTCTTGTTATACTGAAGCTCGAAAAGATATTTCTCTGCCTTTTTCGGATTTCCGCTTTTCAGGTAGGCCTTCCCAATCTCAAAGGCATAATCATAATCGTGAGGTTCGAGATTTCGTGCTTGTTTCAGCAGTTTAATGCCTTCTTCGTACTGGCCTTCATCTATTAGTTTGATTCCTTCAACGCCAATGGAGTAGGCGTCTTTAGCGGCTTCGGTTTGGGAAAACGCAACCTGCATTACGAGGAAAAAAGAGCAACAAAGCCAAAGGCGCATCATCTCTCAAATGTAATCAAATGAGCTACTTAGAAAAGTTGTCGCTAGGCAAGGAATCGCAGTAATTTCCATCCTTGAAATATGGTTTTCTTGTTTGCCTGTCTACCTCAAATTTGGTTAATACGAACCTGTCGTTTGTCGAAATCATTTTGTTGTAGTCACGGATGATTTAAATATGGCTGTCGACTGTAACTATAGTGGTCGTTTGTCGTTTTATCCACCTGAACCAACATCAAAATAAAGGATTGGAAAATTTATTTGAGTACTACAAGGAACTTGAGAAAGACCGACTCAGTTTTATCTTCAATGGCGATGTAAGTGATGATATTACAGACGGCATTATCCGCATCACCGAGTTCAATGTCAACAACTTTGAGGCACTTGCTAATCTTAGTAAGCGCATTTCCTTCATCATGGTCGAATGTTTTCAGAACGTGGTTCGCCATGGTTTGAAAGCAGAACAAGGCTCGGAAAAAGAAAAAGCGGGCGGTCTTTTTGCAGCACGATTGATGGGAGAGGCCAACTATGTCAGTTCAATCAATTTGATAGATATTGAGGAGGTTGAGCTTTTACGTGGAAAGTTGAATCAGCTGAACAGCATTGAAAAGGACAAGTTAAAAGCCCTGTATTTGGAAGTGTTAAACAACGCAGAATTGTCATCCAAAGGAGGTGCGGGACTTGGGTTGATTCAGTTGGCAAGAAAAGCTGGGCAACCAATCTCGTTCGACTTTCAAGACATAAGCGACCATCTTTCTAACTTTTATTTGTCTCTCAAGTTGACTACCGATGGCCAATCCCAGCCTGGTGAAGCATTGCGCTTCACTAAATCGTTTGATGAGAAGATTAAAAACTCGGAAGTCCTAATGATCTATAAAGGCGATTTTGGAAAGGATTCCATTATGCCAATTATCCAAATCATTGAAGAGAAGGTGAAAACCGACAACGAATTAACCACTTCAAAAGGGTTTTTCCTGATTTTGGTGGAATTGCTTCAAAACGTATCTCGGCATAATCTAAATAGCATTACCAAGGATGGTATTTTCATGATTACAGAAGACAAGAGCGGAACCTATTGGACATCTGTTGGAAATGTAGTTGATGGTGACACCAAGGCATTGTTAATGGACCGCATTGACGGACTCAATGCCATGGATGAAATGGGATTGAAACAAGCATATAAGCAAACGTTGCGGGAGGGATCCTTCAGCGATAAAGGTGGAGCAGGATTGGGACTGATTGAAATTGCTCGCAAGAGTTCAGAAAAGTTGAATTACAGCTTTGATGAGCTGGGAAATGGAAACTATTTCTTCACATTTAATGTCAAATTTTAAGAAATGATTGAATCTTTACACTTAGTAGCTACCGAAGACACTCCGTTGGTCGATTTTAATACAACCACTGGAATATTTAAGGTGAGTGGGCGCTCGTTACCAGAAGACGCTTTGGTGTTTTACAAGCCAATTGAAGATTGGCTGAAAGCGTATGTCGAAGACCCGCTTGACATGACTACCATGGAAATGTCGGTCGATTATTTCAACTCTGCATCTACACGTTACATTTTCAATATTCTGATGACTTTGGAAGACTTGATTGATGCTGGAAAAGAGGCCAAGATTATTTGGAATTATCGGAAAGATGACGACATGATTGAAGCCAAGGGAGAGGAGTTGGAGAGCATTTTGGAAGTTCCATTCGAAATGAAAATGATTTAATACCTATGGCGAGAGGCTCAGTTAAAGACGTACGATTGCAGTATGCGCTCTATGGTGCGCTGTTCGGATGTGCATTTCCGATAGTTGCAACGCTTTTTGATGCGTTTATGCGCGACCTTGGCCTCGGTCTCAACGGGTTGATTGAAGCACAGAAAACACAACCACTCCATTGGATTATTGACACCGCTCCCATCTTTCTTGGATTCTTTTCTTGTCTTGCTGGAATTAAGCAGCAGGATGTGATTGAGATGAATGAAAGCCTAGAACGCAAAGTAGAGCAACGAACCGAAATGCTTCATGAGCAAAACGAAGAGCTCCGCACCATCCAAGATGAATTGGAGGACAGTTTAACCCGTATTTCGCACAGTATAAATTACGCACAGCGTATACAAGATGCCATTGTGTCGAATACCAATGAATTGGAGGCTGCGTTTCCAGACTCGTTTGTCATGTTTAGACCGAGAGACGTGGTTAGTGGCGATTTTCCGTGGTATTTGAAGAAAGGAGATTACCATTATTTGGCAGCAGTTGATTGTACTGGTCATGGTGTTCCAGGTGCGTTTATGTCGCTCATTGGTTATTTCCTTTTGAATAGAATTGTGAAGGAAAATGGCTTTTCTAACACGGATGAGATTCTAACCGAATTGCACAAAGAAGTGGTGAAAGTTTTGAACCAGAGCGATGACTCAGATGTACATGATGGAATGGATTTGGCGCTTTGCCGTATTGACACGGTAAAAAAAGAAGTGATGTATTCAGGTGCTGGAAACCCAGTTTATCACTTGAACGAATCAGAACTTACAGAATATAAAGCCGATTATTGGAGCATTGGCGGCACGCAGTATCGCAAGCGTGGCGACTACAGCGCGCATTCGTTCAGCTATAAAGATGGCGACATGATTTCGATGTTCTCTGATGGTATTACCGATCAGTTTTCTGCTGATGGCCAAAAGAAATTCGGATTCAAAAAAATCAGAACACATCTCGAAAACAACTCATCTGGATCGATGGCCGAAATGAAAACATCCTTTGAAGCAGAAATGAATCAATGGATGGGCAACCACAAGCAACTAGACGATATGCTGATGATGGGTGTGAGGTTGTAGGTCTCTATTACCCGAAAAATCTGTCATTATGAGACCCCATTAAATCTTAAAATGGGGTCTCATAATGACGGTTTTCTCCTACGTATGTACCATTCATAGATCAGCAACGACCACTCATGGGTTTGTGCTTGATGCGTTGAAATTCTCGTGCTTCATTTGCGCGGAACTAACTCATCTACACATGAAAAAACATTTCCTTTCTGCTCTTTTTATGGCCGCCATTTCATCCATGGCAATGGCGCAAGACATTACTTCTAACCTAGAAGCTTACGTCTCATTCGATAACGGAAACGCCACTATTGATGCTGGTGCTGCAACCGTGGCGGGCATCATAAACGGTGCTACCTCCGCCAGCGATAAAGACGGAAATCCAAACTCGGCCATGTATTTTGACGGTGGAGATTGGATTGACTTTGGCAATTACAGCAACTATCAGTTCGGTTACGACAGTTTCACGATCGCTTGTTGGATGAAGGCAGATGCGACCGGAACGGCCGGTTATGTGATCGGGAAACGAGGCTTCACTTCTGGTTCGGATCACGTTTACGGACTGACATACAATTACAACAGTGGCGGACAGGTTCTCAGTTACCTGCGCGATGACAACAGCAATTCAGCCACGTACCCTACCTTCTCTGTGGCAGCTGGTCAGTGGCATCACGTAGCAATCATGGTTGACCGTACGCTGAATGCTGCCATCATTTACGTTGACGGTACTATGGTTGCTGCTCAAGTTTTGCCCATGGGTTTCGTAGGCATGAATGCCAATGGCACCAGCTTTGGCAATCTTGTAATGGGCAGTGCATCCAATGGCGACCAATACTTCAAAGGATGGGTGGATGAAGTAAGAATTTACCGCAGAGCATTAAGCGAGGCAGACATGAGCGAATTGATCGGTCCACAGCAATGCGTGGTGAATATTCCTGATGCCATTCTAAAAACGGCTTTGGTGAACAACTCAAACATCAACACCAATTCTGACTTCGAAATCCAGTGCTATGAAGCTGCCGACTACACTGGTTCCATCAACTTGTTTGGAACCAGTGTTACAGACCTCACTGGAATAGAGGCTTTCACTTCGGCTTATGATTTAGACATTACTGGAACGGGTGTAACCTCTTTTGACATTACTCCGAATGTTTCGCTAGCACAGTTTTCTGCTGGGAATTTGTCTCTTACAGGAACGCTGACCTTCGATGCGGCCAATGCTGCATTGGAAGCGGTTTTTATCCAAAATAATCAATTGAGCGGTTTAGATGTGAGCGCACTTCCAAACCTTCAATTCTTGGACTTCAATTACAACAACTTAGTAAGTCTCGATTTAAGCCAAAACCCTGCTTTGGTAGGTCTTACAGCTCAAGGAAACATGCTGACAGCTTTAGATCTGAGCAACAGCCCTCAACTCACCACTGTGTTTTGTAATTCAAATGCAATTGTTGCTCTTGATCTTTCGGAGAACAGCGCGTTAGCGACCCTCAATTGCGAGAGCAACTCGTTGAATTATCTGAACGTGGCCAATGGCAGCAATACCAATGTCACGTATTTCAACGCATTGAACAATCCTGATTTAACTTGTATTCAGGTGGACAATGTGGCTTATAGCACCACCAACTGGACCAGTGTTTCTTCTTGGTCAACTTTCAATACCTACTGCACACCGCCCATTACGGTTGGTGTGGATGAAGCAGAATCGCAAGCATTTGAAATGTTCCCAAATCCAACCACAGGAACACTTCATTTTTCAGAAGCCATTGCAGGCCAACTTTTGGATGTGACAGGAAAGATTCTGATCCAATTCCCTATTTCGCGTACGCTTGACCTAAGCACATTGGCCGAGGGCGTTTACCTCATCCGAAGCAACAGCGGAGCAGTAAGCCGAATCGTAAAAAACTAAGATGATGTAGTGTGGGTTTGAAGAGCCTCGGGCGCGAAAGCGTTCGGGGCTTTCTTTTTGGAGAATGTTGACAGTTCCCGCCCGAAACCAAAAAGATGCGGTGAAAACCGCTTTGGAAGGCCGAACAAACAAGGTTTGATACCATTCGTGGATCAGAAACGACCACTCATGGGTTTGTGCTTGATGCGTTGAAATTCTCGTGCTTCATTTGCGCGGAACTAACTCATCTACACATGAAAAAACATTTCCTTTCTGCTCTTTTTATGGCCGCCATTTCATCAATGGCAACGGCTCAGGACATTACGTCCAACTTGGAGGCCCACATCTCTTTTGATAACGGAAACGCCACAATTGATGCTGGTGCAGCAACCGTGGCCGGCATCATAAACGGTGCTACTTCGGTCAGTGATAGGGACGGAAACCCCAATTCGGCCATGTATTTTGACGGTGGCGATTGGATTGACTTTGGCAATTACAGCAACTATCAATTTGGCTACGATAGTTTTACAATCGCTTGTTGGATGAAGGCAGATGCGACCGGCACGGCTGGTTATGTAATCGGGAAACGAGGCTTTACTTCTGGTTCGGATCACGTTTATGGACTGACTTACAACTACACTAATGGTGGACAGGTTCTCAATTATCTGCGCGATGACAACAGTAATGCAGCCACGTATCCTACCTTCTCTGTGGCGGCTGGTCAGTGGCATCACGTAGCAATCATGGTTGACCGTACCCTGAACGCTGCCATCATTTACGTTGACGGCACTATCGTTGCTGCTCAACCTTTGCCTATGGGTTTCCTCGGCATGAATGCCAACGGTACCACCTTTGGCAATCTTGTAATGGGTCGTGCATCCAATGGCGACCAATACTTCAAAGGATGGGTGGATGAAGTAAGAATTTACCGCAGAGCATTAAGTGAGGCAGACATGAGCGAATTGTTCGATCCACAGCAATGCGTGGTGAATATTCCTGATGCCATTCTAAAAACGGCTTTGGTAAACAACTCAAACATCAACACCAATTCTGATACGGAAATCCAGTGTTCAGAAGCCGCCAACTACACTGGTTATATCAACGTGGCAACAGCCAATGTTGCAGACCTCACGGGAATAGAGGCTTTCACTTCGGCAGTTGGCCTTGATATCAGCTTCACGGATGTCACCTCATTCGACATTACTCCAAACGTTTCGCTTACTTATTTCAATTGTACTCAATTAGGCTTAACCGGAACGCTGATCTTCAATGCGGCCAATGCAGCATTGCAACAAGTGTTTGTGGGCCAGAACCAATTGAGTGGCTTAGATGTAACAGCACTTTCAAATCTTAATCATTTGAATTGTGCATACAATAATAGCATTGCAAGCCTCGACCTTAGCGCAAACCCTGCGCTGGGTATTTTGGCCATGAACTATAACGCCATCAGCAGTTTAGACCTATCCAATAATCTTCTGCTAGCTGATTTTTCGTGTGCAGGCAATGACCTCTCGACACTTGATCTCTCGCAGAACAGCGCATTAGCGACCCTCAATTGTGAGGACAACTCATTAAACTATCTGAACGTGGCCAATGGCACCAATACCAATGTCACGTCTTTCAATGCGTTAAACAATCCGGATTTAACGTGTATTCAGGTGGATGATGCCGTTTATAGTACATCTCATTGGCCAGGAGTAAGCGGGTGGACCAGTTTCAATGAAAGTTGCATAAGTGTTGGAATAAATGAAGCTACAAGCAGTGAGTTCCAACTCTATCCGAACCCAACTTCTGGCTTCATTTCCTTCACAGAACCAATTGCAGGTCAGCTTTTGGATGTAACAGGAAAGATCTTGATCCAATTCCCTAATACACGTACGCTTGACCTAAGCACATTGGCCGATGGTGTTTACCTGATCCGCAGCAACAGCGGAGCGGTAAGCCGAATCGTAAAAAATTAAGATGATGTAGTGTGGGTTTGAGGAGCCTCGGGCGCGAAAGCGTTCGGGGCTTTCTCTTTTTTTAGAGGAATACGATTGTCTGTTTACCTGCCCAAAGGAAATGGTATAGACCTAATTATCGGAAGTCCAAAAATGCTGAATGGAACATGTTTATACATTCTCGCCAAAACCTGCGATACAGAATCACACAGTTCGTTGAACAGGACCTCCCTTCATGCTAAATGCGATGCGTTTGCGGGCAACGTCTACTTCCAACACTTTCACTTTTACATGCTGATGAACAGAGACGACTTCAGTCGGGTCTTTCACAAAACGGTCTGCCAATTGTGAGATGTGAACCAAACCATCCTGCTTCACGCCTACATCTACGAACGCTCCGAAAGCGGTGATGTTGGTAACGATTCCAGGCAGTTCCATTCCAACGATGAGGTCGGTGATCTTCTCAATTCCCCGTTCAAATTCAAACACCTTGATGATGCGTCTTGGGTCGCGTCCTGGTTTTAGAAGCTCCGCTTTGATGTCTTCAAGTGTCGGCAATCCAACGGTTTCGGTTACATAGTTGGACAGGTTTACGGAGTTGATTAGTTCCTCATTCCCTAACAGTTCAGAAACTGAAACCTTCAGGTCATTCGCCATCTTTTTGACGATTGGATAGCTTTCAGGATGAACTGCTGAATTGTCCAGCGCATCTTTTCCATTCGGAATACGGAGAAATCCTGCCGCTTGCTCGAACGCTTTTGCGCCCAATCGCGGCACTTTTTTCAATTCTTCTCTGGATGAAAACGGCCCTTCTGATTGTCGGAATTCAAGGATATTATCGGCCAATTGCGGGCCAAGGCCAGAAACGTGTGTCAACAAAAATTTACTGGCAGTATTGAGGTTCACGCCAACCTGATTGACACAGCTTTCGGTCACACGTTCGAGAGAAGCCATCAACTTCTTCTGATCCACATCATGCTGATATTGTCCAACGCCAATTGCGGCTGGGTCAATCTTCACCAATTCTGCCAAGGGATCTATCAGTCTTCGGCCAATACTCACCGAACCACGCACCGTCACGTCAAATTGTGGGAATTCATCACGCGCAACCTTGCTTGCCGAATAGACCGAAGCTCCGGCCTCGCTTACCACAAAAACCTGCACTTTTCGGTCGAAATGAATGGCTTTTACCAATGCTTCCGTTTCGCGACTAGCAGTTCCATTTCCAATGGCAATGGCTTCAATCTGATATTGCTCCACCAATGTTGAAAGCTTTTTCATTGCCTGCGAACGTTCGTTTTTTGGTGGATGCGGGTAGATGTTCTCGTTGTGCACCAAATCACCTTGCGCGTTGAGACAGACCACCTTGCAACCGCTTCGATAACCAGGGTCAAGCGCCAGCACCCGCTTTTCGCCCAAAGGCGGAAGCATAAGCAGTTGCCGCAAATTCTCAGCGAACACATTGATCGCCTGTTCGTCAGATTGCTCTTTGAACGTGCTGCGCATTTCGGTTTCGAGGGATGGCTGTAATAGACGTTTGTACGCATCTTTTGCTGCCGTGCGCACCTCATCCGAACTACCTGTCGTTCCTTTCACAAAAAAACGTTCGAGCACTTGCAACGCGTTCTCTTCTGTTGGAGAAATTCCTACGCGCAAAAAGCCTTCTTTCTCTCCGCGTAGCATCGCCAAAAAACGATGTGAAGGAACGCGCTTCAACGGCTCTTCATGCTTGAAATAATCGCGGAACTTCTCGCCTTCCTCTTCCTTTCCTTTCACCATTTTAGAAACGATGGTGGCTTCACGTTGAAACAACTGACGCAATCGCGAACGCACGGCCGCATTCTCACTCATCCATTCGGCAATGATGTCGCGAGCGCCTTGCAATGCATCCTCGACCGAACCGACATCCCCTTTTACAAAGCGTTGGGCAGCTGTTTCAGGAAAGCGCTCATTCTGTGCCATCAGAATTTTCGCCAAGGGCTCTAATCCTAATTCAATGGCTTTTGTGGCCCTCGTTTTTCGCTTTGGTCGAAAAGGCAAATACAAGTCTTCCAGTTCCTGTGAAGTGGATGCTTCTTCTACTCTTTTCTTCAATTCAGGCGTCAACACATCCTGTTCTTTCAACGAAGTGAGAATGGCTTCTCGCCTCTTTTCCAACTCGGTGTAACGTTCAAATAGGTCTTTGATTTTCCCGATTTGAACTTCATCCAAACCACCCGTTACTTCCTTTCGATACCTCGAAATGAAGGGAACGGTGGCTCCTCCAACAATCAAACTCAATGTGCTAGCCACTTGTGTTGGCTTACATCCTACTTCTGCCGCAATCTTGTTTTGCATGGCGCGAAGTAAGTACAATTGCCTCAAGATTTCGAGTTTGAACGCTTGAAGTATATATGATAGCTTCGCCTTGATTTACGATGGAATACCTCAAACCTGAAGACTTTCTTTTTGCCACAGGCGAAATGTCCATTGTGGATGTGCGATCACCAGGTGAGTTTGAGGCTGGTCACGTAACGGGAGCCATCAGCATTCCACTTTTTGCAGATGATGAGCGGGCAATAGTCGGCACAATTTACAAGCAACAGGGAAAGAAAGGCGCGATTGAAAAGGGGCTTGAGATTGTCGGTCCGAAAATGGCCGCTTTGGCTAAAAAAGCAGAAGTCGCAGCTCCGAACGGTAAGCTTGGCGTGTATTGCTGGCGCGGTGGCATGCGAAGCAATCGCATGGCATGGCTTTTTGAGCAGGTCGGATTGAACTGTACGGTTCTTGAGGGCGGTTACAAAGCCTATCGGAATTCCGTTTTAGTAGGATTTTCCGACTTGAACAATTTAATCGTATTGGACGGGCCAACAGGAAGTGGAAAGACTAACATTTTGCATGCGCTGCGCGATGCCGGAGAACAAATTTTGGATTTAGAAGGGCTGGCCAATCACAAAGGATCTGCTTTCGGAAACATCGGCTTACCGGAACAGCCAAGTTCACAGCAGTTTCAGAACGATTTGTACTACGAACTTCGGAAGCTTGACCTCGAAAAACGCATTTGGATTGAGCGTGAAGGAATGACGATCGGGCGCGTATATCTGCCTCAGCCGCTTTGGGAAAACATGCGCGGTTCCACGGCAATTTCCATTCGGATACCAATGGGTTTGCGCGTGGAGCGCTTGGTAGAGGATTATGGTCATGCTTCCCGCACCGAGCTTGAAAAAAGCATTCATAAACTACAGCAGAAACTGGGTGGACAGCACATGAATACGGCTTTGGAATTGTTGTCGGAAGACCGATTGGCAGAAGTGGCCGAGCTGCTGCTTCAATACTACGATAAACAGTACCGTTTCAGCAAGGAGAAATATCTCGACACAAAACCTTTTCCTGTAGAATTGAATTCAAATGATATGATCAAAAATGCCAGGCTTTTTATCGAATTGGCGAATAAAGAAAAACTATGACAGAAGACATTAAACTCACGCAATTCTCGCATGGAGGAGGATGCGGATGCAAGATTTCTCCACAGATATTGGAACAGATCCTTTCATCATCAAGAACGAAAGTGGATTTCCCAAACCTACTGGTCGGAAACACCACAAAAGATGATGCTGCGGTTTACCGAATTGAAGGTGACAAAGCCATCATCAGCACCACCGATTTCTTTATGCCAATTGTGGATGATGCGTTTCAGTTCGGTGGCATTGCCTCGGCCAATGCCATATCAGACATCTACGCTATGGGTGGAAAACCACTGATGGCCATTGCCATTCTTGGCTGGCCGGTGAATAAAATTCCAGTCGAAGTGGCGCAGCGCGTCATGGAAGGGGCGCGGATGATCTGCGAAAAAGCGGGAATTCCGCTGGCAGGCGGGCACAGCATCGATTCTCCCGAACCGATATTCGGCCTTGCCGTGACTGGAATAATGAATATAGCCGATTTGAAAACCAATGACAGCGCACAGTCTGGTGACCTGCTGTTCCTCACCAAACGCTTGGGTGTTGGAATGATCAGCACAGCCCAGAAACGTGGCAAGGCACAACCTGAAGATCATAAGCGAGCGGTGGAGCAGATGTTGCAGCTCAACGATTTCGGTGGTGCTGTTTCCGCATTGAAAGGCGTGACAGCAATGACCGATGTTACTGGTTTCGGGCTCATCGGTCATTTGGTTGAGGTTTGTGAAGGAAGTGGCGTCTCAGCCTCTGTTCGTTTTGCTGATGTTCCGTTAATTGAGGGATTGAAAACCTATCTCGACCAAAGCATCTACCCAGATATGACGATGAAGAATTTCAGCACCCATTCCTCCAAAATATCTCAATTAAGTTCGGAGCAGCTTTTCACCCTTTGCGATCCGCAGACAAGCGGTGGATTATTGATCTGTGTTCGTCCCGAAGCTGAAAACGAGTTTCTGCAATTAGCCAAAACCGAAAATCAATCGGTTTGGAAAATTGGTGAAATGACCGAAAGGATGGAAAAGGTAGTTTCCGTTGTCTAAAACTCAAACTTCAGTGAGGTATTCCCCTTTCGAGCGAGACCGCTTTTCTTTCGCCGGTTGATGTTGAGATTGACCATGTTTGTTTGGTCGTCAAATGCTTCAATCAGTAGGGTGTTCTGCACTTCGAGTATCTGAACTTTAGCGATGTTTTTAACCTCCACATAGCACCAGGTGGCATCCAACTCATTCTCCTTTCCCAAGTAGGTATAGCCAGCTTCCTTCCCATTCACTTTGATTACAAAATGTTTTCGAATGTAACTCTCAATCAATTCGTTGACCTGTGGTGGTTCGGCTGCGGTTCCGATTTTCGCTTGAAGTGATGCGGGTTGGTTCAGTCCAACCACCAAATCATCGGTGAAAAGTTTGATGGCAATTTCCATCGTCTTTTTCTCCGAATTGTGATTGATTTCTGTCAGCGAAAGGTGAAACTCGTGCGGTGCGAACAGGATTAGTGTGAGTGAAAGAATGAGTGCTTTCATCTATTCGATGCTTTTGATCTGATAACACGTGCCATTCACAACAAATTCCACTCCGTTTTTCTTGCCAATCATTGCCTGTGCCACGGGCGATTGGACTGAAACCACAAAATAATCCCCGTTTTCAAAACGAACTCGGCCCAAACCTGCGGTGATAAGAAAGTTGGCTTTATCGGTAAAAACCAACGTTCCCAATTGAATAGTAACTGAACTATACTTCTGGTCGATACGCTGCAATTCGGCTACGAGCGTTTCCGCTTCGGCCAATTGCGCATACAATTTTTCCTGCTCCAAATGCATCATGGCACGACCTGTTTCGTGCTTGTCGCCAGCGGTACTCTTGTCTTCCGAACCCGCTGCTTCGCGAGTGGAGCCAAGCTCGTTTTCGAGAGCTTTCACCTTCTCGCTGGCAATTTGCAGGCAATGCTTAATAAGTCGCGCTTTCACCTTGCGAAGGTAATTGCTTCAATTCTGTTCTTGATTAAGTTCTTCATCATTACACAAATAATCTAATTTGATTCATTATATTGATTTTATTAAATTATCGTGATGTATTTGACACACAAATAGAATTGTATATATTTGTATCACATTAGACGCGTTAGTGATTAAAAGCCTATATAATGTATCAAATAAAGCACGCAAACGATTGGTCAATGATGACAGACAAGGCAATTGTCAATCATCTCTGTCTTCAATTAAGACAACTTCGCCTCGACCAGAACATGACGCAAGAACAACTGGCCGAGCGTTCAGGCCTTGGTCGGGCGACTATCAGCAGAATTGAAAAAGGTCAGTCCGTTTCATTGCTCACGCTTATTCAAATGCTTCGTGCGCTCAATCGATTAGACCTGCTGGATGCATTCCAACAGGTTTCTCCAGAAATAAGTCCGTTACAACTCCTAAAGGAGCAAAAGCCGCGCTATCGTGCTTCGGGAAAGCGAAGTTCAGACGATAAAGAACCATCAGAATGGTAGTGGCCGAAGTCACCCTTTGGGGAATGCGCGCTGGCGCTGTGGCTTGGAATGAGGCCTCAAACCTTGGCTTTTTTGAGTTCGAGCCTGAATTCTTGAAACAGGGATTGGATATCGCTCCGCTGAAAATGCCATTGACTGACGCTAGAAGCGGCAAGCGTATTTTCTCTTTTCCAAACCTAAACACCGAGACGTTTCAGGGTTTGCCAGGATTGGTGGCAGACAGTCTTCCGGACAAATTCGGAAATAAGCTGATTGAGGAATGGTTGGCACGCCAAGGTCGTTCCAGCAGCAGTATGAACCCAATTGAAAAGTTGTGCTACATCGGTTCGAGAGGAATGGGTGCGTTGGAATTCCTACCAGCCATTTCTGGTTACGAACAGGTTTCTGAGCCGCTGCAAGTGAACGAACTCGTGCGGCTGGCAAGCGACATTCTTCATCAACGGAATTCGCTTGAAACCAACCTATCGGAAACAAACACGGGAATTGAAGACATTATCCGCGTTGGAACCTCCGCTGGCGGTGCCCGTGCCAAGGCCATCATTGCTTACAATCCCGAAACGAAAGATGTGCGTTCAGGACAGGCCATCCACTCAGATGGCTACGATTATTGGATCATCAAGTTTGATGGCGTGAGCAACGACCTGTTGGGAGACCCGCTAGGTTACGGACGAATTGAATACGCCTATTACCTCATGGCTAAGGCATGTGGCATCAACATGATGGAAAGTCGCTTGTTGGAAGAAGGTGGTCGCGCACATTTCATGACCAAGCGATTTGACCGGCTCGGCACACAAAAACTGCACATGCAAACGCTTTGCGGCATCGCGCATTTCGATTACAACCTGTCCAATGTTTATTCCTACGAGCAGGCTTTTCAAGTGATGCGCCAGTTGCGATTGCCTTATCCAGATGCCGAGGAATTGTTCCGCAGAATGGTGTTCAACATCATCTGTTTCAATTGCGATGACCACACCAAGAACATCTCCTTCTTGATGGATAAGGCTGGAGAATGGAGGCTGTCTCCCGCTTACGATATGACCTACGCTTACAACCCAAACAACCGCTGGTTGAAACAACATCAAATGGCAGTAAACGGAAAGCGCGAAAATGTCTATCGAGGTGACCTCTTGAAAGTGGCAAGCGAAATGAACATCAAAAAGCCGCTGGAAATCATTACTACGGTTCAAAATTCAGCAGCCAATTGGGCTGAACATGCACAGAAAGCTGATATGCCAATCAATCAAATCGAGAAGATTGACCGATTGATTAATCCTTAACTATTTCCCTTTATCCGCTGCACGTTTAGCGCGTTGCATCTCGTTTTCAGATGGCCGGTCAAATCCTTTGAAAAGTTCGAAACGCGTTGGCTCCTGCTTTGGTGGCCAATAGTTATTGTTTCGGTCAATGTCAGCTGTTTCCAAATGTGGGTCTAAGACTACACGAACGAGTTCTTTCTCTGAGAAGAAAACCTTACTCACCTTTTTATCATTCGTCTTCCAAATTTCGGCTGGAATTCGTTGTGTTTCTTTGGAGCCATCGGTGTACTCAAACTCCAAAATCACTGGCATCACCAATCCGCCTAAAGATGAAATATCAATCTGATAATAATTCAGGTCGGAATTTAGAAGCTTCTTTTCCGCTTCATTCAATCGAGCTATGTAACGATCATATTCCTCGCTGTCCAGAATCGACCAAGTGAATGGGTCAAATTGTGTGTTGTAAAAATCACAAGCCCCAGCATCTTTTTCTACAATGCATTGAAAGGCGGCCTCGTTCCTTAAATCGCTGATATACTTTTCCCTTTCTTCAAATTGCTTCTTGGCTAGTGGCTTTTCAACTTGTGGATTTTTGGTGTTCGGTTTGAACCATTTCACGGCATCCAAACTTTGGTCTACATGGTCCGTTGTATAGAACCAGCCTCTCCAGAACCAATCCAAATCAACACCCGAAGCATCTTCCATCGTTCGGAAAAGGTCGGCTGGCGAAGGGTGCTTAAAAGCCCAGCGTCTGGCGTATTCCTTGAATGAATAATCGAACAGCTCACGTCCCATCACGGTTTCACGAAGGATGTTCAGCGCTGTAGCGGGCTTTCCGTAAGCGTTATTTCCAAACTGAAGAATGCTCTCGCTATTGGTCATAATTGGCACCATTCCGTTCTTATCACCCTTCATGTAATCGACAATATTTGGTGCTGGGCCTCTTCTTGCAGGGAAATCCTTGTCCCATTCCATTTCGGTCAAATACTCAACAAATGAGTTCAATCCTTCGTCCATCCACGTCCATTGGCGTTCATCCGAGTTGATGATCATTGGGAAGAAATTATGTCCCACTTCATGCACAATCACGCCAATCATACGATGCTTGGTATTGTCTGTGTACGTACCGTCTTTTTCTGGCCTTCCGAAGTTGAAACAAATCATCGGATACTCCATTCCAATCTGATCGGCATGAACCGAAATCGCCACGGGATACGGATAATCAATCGTGTATTTGCTGTATGTTTTGAGCGTGTGAGCCACCACACGGGTTGAGTATTGCTCCCAAAGTGGATTACCTTCTTTTGGATAGTAACTCATCGCCATCACTTTCTTTCCAGCGATGTCAACTCCCATAGCATCCCAAATGAATTTTCGTGATGTAGCGAAGGCAAAGTCTCGCACGTTTGTGGCTTTATATGTCCATGTTTTTTTCTCTTTGCTTCCTTCTTTCTCGTTTTCTTCCGCGTCTTTCTGAGAAACAATAATTACGGGTTCGGTGGCTGTTTTCGCTTGATTGAACTTATCCAATTGAGCAGCTGTCAACACTTGATTGTAGTTCTGACAGAAGCCAGTTGCGCCAACCATGTGATCAGCAGGAACAGTGATATTCACCTTGTAATCTCCGAAAGGAAGCGCAAACTCGCCACCTCCCAAAAACTGCTTGTGTTGCCAACCTTCTACTTCATTATAAACACAAAGTCGAGGAAAAAACTGCGCAATCGTGTACAAGTAATTTCCATCCTCAGGGAAAAATTCGTAGCCAGAACGACCACCAATTTTCATTCTATCGTTGATGTTGTACCACCACTTGAGTTTAATGACGGTTTTACCTTTTGATTTAAGTGCTTTTGGCAAATCAACACGCATCATGGTGTTCACAACAGTTGCTTTTAAATCGTTTCCTGCCGCATCCTTCACATACTCGATCTTGAAACCGCCATCAAAATCGTTATGCAATCGCTCCAACTCGCCAAAGCCCATTTTATCGCTGATGGATGAATTCGAAATCTTTTTTGTGTCGCTGTCCTTGGCGCGCATGTTCTGATCCAACTGCAACCACAAATAGGTTAATTCATCAGGCGAATTGTTCCAATAGGTGATGGTGCTCGTGCCGTAAAGTCGCTGCGTTTCATCGTCCAACTCGATGTCCATATCATAATCAACTTGCTGCTGATAATATTCATGTCCTGGCGCGCCACTTGCCGCACGATAGACATTTGGAGTTGGCAACTCTTGCCCGAGTTGAGCGAATTTTTTCGCACTCTCGTTCTCCTGAGAAAAGCCGAAAAGGGAAGAAAGGAGAAAAAGGAAAAACGGAAACTGCTTCATTAATTTGAGTTAAGTGGCTCTGAATGAGCTCAGAACGGAATTCGTTGGGCAGCCAAAAATAAGGAAATGCCACCTGACACTATGGAAATAGCTTTGTTCCAATGGTGGTGTTTAACACTTATTGTCTTTATGAGCGCAAATTGAAGCAGGAAGACAACTGCCACCACCAGCAATTGGCCGAGTTCGATACCGATGTTGAAGGCGAAAAGCGGCATCAACAAATCATCGCCCAAAAGCGAACGCAGGTAATTCGAAAAGCCCATTCCATGAATGAGACCGAAACCAAGTGCCAAGCCCCACCCCAACCCTCCCCAAAGGGAAGGGCGAATTCCCCCTCTTTTGGAGGGGGTCAGGGGGAGGCTGATGAGATTTTTGGCTGCGGTTGCTACGATTGTAACTGGAATAAAGAACTCAATCCAGGCTGCATTTACTGGAATGATATTCAGAACTGCTAACGCAAGTGTGACGGAATGCCCGATAGTGAATGCGGTGACGAGCACCAGGATTTTCTTCCATTCCGAATATCTGTATGCTGCGCAAAGCGCCAGCAAAAACAGCATGTGATCATAACCGTGCAGGTCGGTTATGTGCTCAAATCCGAGTTGGAGGTAGGTTGAAAGCATATTCACTATATCTGGGTGAAAGTCATGATCTGGCCCTAAAAAAGCTGACGCTCATCATTCCATAAACGTATGGCAAAACTGATATTGTTGCAAATTTGAAATCATGACGAACAACGCAACATTTAGGGATAAGGTCGAACGAAAGCTGAACGAATGGAAAGGTTTAGCGGAACATTTGGACTTGCAGCTGCATCTCGGTCGCGCAGAGGCTGAGGATGCATTTGAAAAGCAGAAATCTAACCTTCTAAATTGGAGTGACTCGGTAGCTGCCAATTATGAAAAGGCGAAAGACATTAGCGAAGAAAACGCTGAGAGAATAAGGGCTTCCATAGACAATCTTAGACTTCAGGCAGCTTTAGGTAAAGCCGATACTGAAGACCTTTTAGAAGAGCAACAGAAAAATATAAATCAGGCCATACAGAGACTTAGTTCGGATATAGAATTCGTTTATAAGAATAGAAAAGAAAGGGGCGAAGACTTTATGGAAGAAGCAGAAGAGCGTCTCAATTATTACCGCACCAGCTTCGATTTATTCAAACTTCAGATGCATCTGGCTAAAGAAGATGCTGAAGAGATTTGGGAAGAAAAGAAGAAGGAGACGAAGAGAAAAATTGAAGAACTCGAATACAAACTGAAAGAGGAGACCGAAGAAGCATCAGAAAAATGGGAACACTTCACCAAGGAAATGACCCATGCGTGGAAACACATTCGAAATGCGTTCGACTAGTTTTTACTCAAACGAAATCTTCGCGTTATAAAGTTGATTTACCGAAACGCCAATGTTCAGATAACCCGAAAGCACATTGGCTTCTCTATCCAAATTGAGTTCAGAAAACCACGTTTTTAAACCATCTTTTTTAATGGGATTTGATGTCGTGAACTGAATGGTTTTTGCATTCAACTCACCACTTTCAAACGCGTAATTCCTCTCTGAAAAATAGAGATTAGAAGCATTATCTGGCACACTTTCCAGCTTTGTTAATCCTTCGGAATTAAATAAATCATGAACCAAGTGTTCAAGTGTGATTTTTAGAGTGTCGTTTGATAAATCAAACACAAATGGTACGGAAATTTGTCCAACCCGTGCTTCTTTTTTCTTGTACCATCCCCGGAAACGGTTACTCGCTTCTTTCATAAAACCGAAATACCAAGTTTGGCATTTCTCCTGCAATCTATCAGGATGCGTATCATACCACCAAAGCCATTCGTATGGATGAATTTCGGGGTGACCAGAATGGTTGAAATCCGCCACATACGGGCCGTACATTCCAAACGTACCGTGGTCGGCCCCAATATTGTGATGTTCTTTAGATGAATTTGGAGAAATGCATGGATAGAACTTCTCATTTAGCATGGCGCGTGCGTAAACAGGTGGTGTAATCTCGCAATGCATTCGATAGCGGTTAATATTCTCAAGTGTTTCGGGATAAATCCAAGGTGCCTCATCCAAGTTTTTTATCCTGTTCCAACGATTTCGTTTTGCCTGTTTTTCATGTCCAATCCAAACGAGGTCGATGTATTTCCGTGTATGCGGAATCAGGTTGAAATTAACGTCATATTCCGTGAAATGTGGTGGGCTGGGCATACTGATGTGGTCACGCTCGGTTCCCACAAACTTCTGTTTGGTCATATTTAGCGCCTTCCATTTGTAGCCGAAAACGCTGATGACCCAGCCTGCGGCTGCAACCCGATGGCGTTGACTTTTTGATGGCAAAACGCTATCAACCGAAAATGCCTTTACGAGATTAACGAGTTCTTCATTCAAGCTATCATTATCGGCAATAAACTTTCGGTCTTTAGTGAGTAATAACCAGTTTTCTGAGGTTGGATTGAAGAAGTGGATTTGGAGTGTTTCCTGAGCGGAGGCGTTGAGGAAAAAGAAAAAGGAGAAAAGGAAAAATGTGGTTGATTTGGCCATGAGATTGCTTCGGTCATTCTTCCCTATCATTGGCGTAAATATATAACCATTTGTTTTTTAGGGCTTCTTGCTCCTAGGAGAACGGCACGGATGACTTTCATACCGCTAGCCCCATGCACTTGGCTGCTAATCTCCTTTAGCCTGATGTTCATTTGTGTAAGGGCTTTTTGCATATGGTTGATATGCATAACGGTTCAATAAGTGACGCAGCCTAGTTATACGCTTACCTACGAATGCAATGACTACATCAAAGAAGGCTAAAGCATGGTTTCAGGTACGGGGATTGGAATCCCGATTGATTTACAAAAAGGTAAACCCGAGGCTGAAAAGAAAGCGGTGATATTTTTCGCTTAACGTGGCATTAACCAACGCACCGCCATCCTCATCCTGAATTGTCTGTTTAATTCTGTTGCCCGCACTCACATATTGATAACCTAGAGAAGTATTTAGAAAAGCGTGTTTGCCAAGCTTGAAGGAGATTCCCAATGCTGGTTCAAGAAAAAAGCCATCCCACTTATACCAATCCGAATCCAACGATTGATTTATTTCTTTTAAGGATGCAAAGTGATACCCACCTTTGAATTCAGAGAAAGGGCGGATTTTTCCGTTTGCAAAGTTGAGCCGTGCATGTCCATAAGCGGAGATTTGATGCGCTTCTTGATTATGGCTGTCGCTAGGTTGATAGGTATATGCAATGCCAGGCCCTACATAGAGGATACTGCCAATAAGAGCACCGAACGAAGTTGAAATCCTTGGCGCAGGCATCTTGTATCCTGCCACCTCAACTTCAGATTCTCCAGCCGAGAATGAAGTAACACGGGTGGTTTCTCCAAACTGCATTCCTACAGTTGCCTCGGTAATGTTGTTAAATCGAACAATTTTAGAGTCGTTTCCGTCCTCTTGAGCGGATGCAGAAAAGCAAACGAAACTAGCAATAGTGAGTGTAATGAGTGACCTTTTCATGACGTGTCAATTAGGTTTCTGCGCTTGTAATAACGGAAAACGCGTTACGATAGTACAGAATTAGAAAAGGCTAAAATGAAGAATAGGGATAGTATTATCCCCATTCCATTGTTCAAAACGTACCCGAAGTGGGAGTCGAACCCACACACCTTACGGCACACGCACCTGAAGCGTGCGCGTCTACCAATTCCGCCATCCGGGCAAGTGATGCAAATGTAATGCGGTTTTTGAATATTGCTCCACTCACAGGAATTGCATATTCGGATAAAAAGACCTTTCTTTTTGGGGCAAAGGGCAAAGGGCAAAGGGCGAAACCGTCCTTTGTCCCTCGTCTCTCGCCCCATTCTTTAAGCTCAAAAGGATCTTCATATCGTGAGTAAAAGGGGAAAAACGCTCACCGCGATAACTGTATGTAGCCTTTTTTAATCCCCGATTCACTCGATAAATCCATATAGCTGGCAACGTAATAATATGTGCCAGCCTGCGCATTGAGACCATTGTTCTGAATGCTACCGTCCCAAGCACCATCAATCACATCCCATTGATAAATGAGTCTTCCAAAACGATTGAAGATTTTGACATTCACTTCAACCAAACCTTCGGCTTCCAGTTTAAAGAAATCATTGTAGCCATCATTATTTGGGGTGATGATGTTGGACACAGAAACTTGGCAGGTAACCGCCTGTATCAGCGTGGTGTCGGAATCTTGGCATCCGAACTCATTCGTAACCAATACCCAATAGGAACCCGAATCGGTAACGGTTATCATCTCGCTCATTTCTCCCGTTGACCAAAGCATTTGATTATAGGATTGGTCGAGAATTAGTTCCACAAAATCGCCAGCGCAAATGATGGAATCGGGAATCAACATTACGTCAGGAACGGGCGCAAGCATGATTGTGACCGAAGAAGTGTCTGAAGCACAGATGCTCTGTTCAACGTAAAGCGAATACACGCCCTGCTCATTCGGCTCTATTGGGTCAAAGACCAACAGCGGTTCGTTCAATGTAAATCCGTTCGGTCCGACCCAAAAATGGCTCAGACCTGCCGTATCAGCAGCATGAACGAAAACGGTGTCGTCTGGACAACCATTTCCAATCACAATAAGAATCGGGTTTTCGGGAATGGGCAGCACTTCAATCTCCAAAAGATCAGATTCGACCAAGCACCCTTCTATGTTGAGCGTTGCAAACGCCCCTCCGGAAGGTAATCCCAGCGAAACGCTATCAATGAGGAATTCACCGTTTGAATTGGCAATACCAAGCGAATCGCCAAATTGATCGAAGAATGTGATCGCTCCGACTCCGATTGGTGAAGCGGAAAGCAGGAGTTCATCGCCATCGCAAAGCAACGTATCACCGAAAACCTCCACCTCTTCAGGAGTTTGGGTTACTTCGATGTTCCAACTGAACGGATCGGAATTGCATCCGAGTTCATCGGTCAGCACGAACGTGTAAATCGTATCCGAACTCAAGGTTGCAGTAGAGAATGGATTGGTAGAGGGAATCAGGTCGGTTCCATCATCCAGCAACAGATTATTAGAGGTTACCAAAAGCAATTCGGCCATTGTCCCTTGGCAGATTGTGTCTGTTGGCACGGTGAGTGCCAAAGGTGGTTCTTGGAATTGAATCTGAACCGTATCTGAAAACAGATCACAACCGTTGGTGTCCTCAATCGAAGCCCAGAGTATCCCATCTTCAAGAATGTCTATTGAACCTGAATTCGATGTGCTCGGCTGCCATTCGATGGACGAGTAATTGCCCAGAACGGTTAGCTGCACCAAATCGCCTATGCAATTGAGACTATCGCCAATCGTAAAATCAATCACAAACGCATCTGTTTGTACCATCGCCAAACTGTGGCTAATGGTATCTACTCCACAAACTGGATGCTCGGCCAGCAATAGATAAATGCCAGAATCAGGATTAGCCAAGGCCAATTGATTGCCATTTACAATGGTCAAATCGGGAAGCAGCCAAGAATAGGTAAGTACGGACGAAGTGGTCGCCTCTAGAAGAAGTGAATCGTTGGAGCAGAGCACCTGATCGCCAGTAATCTGAGGAAGAATGGAACCGCTGAAAAGCGAAACAGATGCCGTATCAAACAGACTGAAACATTCGCCATTGTAATGTGCGCCATAATATGCGAGTGATGCAGTTACAGAATCGCTGGCAATCTGCGTCAGAATTCCGAGCGAATCAAGCTGTTGGTCAAACCAATACACGGAACCAGTATTACTCAAAACAAGAGAAATGGCTGAACCCGAATAGCAGATAGTTGTGTCTGATAATAGTGGAGGAGCAGGCGCAGCATTCACTTCCACAAAAAGTGTGTCTGAATGGCCAATGCAACCATCGAGGTTCTCTGCTGTGAGGAAATACATTCCTGGTTGCGTGACCTCAATATCTGGATCCTGCGACCCCGTACTCCAATTGTAGCTGTAATAGCCGGGCGGTCCTTGCACGTGTAAAATTTCTCCTGCACAGATGGTATCAAATCCTGCAATGTTCAAATCAACTTCTGGAGAAACATCAATCACGGTTACGCTTACCGTATCTGTTATTCCGCAGAAAGTGGCCGCCACCTCATAATAACCAGCTTGATAAATATCCTGTTCAAAAACGTTGTCCAACAAATTTCCAGACCAATCGAGTATTGAGTTTTCGTTTGCAACAACCGTGAGGGTCACCGTTCCACCTTCGCAAATGGTCTGCTGCGGTTCTGCAAACATGTAAGGAGAATTGAACCCGCGAACTTCAACCTCGTTACTCACAAGAAAACAGCCTCCTGTATTCACGAACTGAACGAAGTAAAACCCCGGAGTAGTTGCGTAGATGGATTGAACGGAACCGATGACAGCATTGTTTGGCCCAATCCATTGATAATCGGTACCCGGAGGCGCAAACATTAGCACCGAATCAAACGGACAAATGATACCGTGAGATGGAATCATCGTGATGTCTGGAGCTTCCAGATTGCGGATGATGAATGTGTCCGATTTAGCACACTGATTTCCATCGGGAAGATTGACCGAAGCCGACCAAGTATAGGTTGCGGCCACCAATGCATAGATGGAGGAAAGCGTATCTGGCGGAAGAAAAGCACCGCCCGACCAAGAATAGTGGTCTGCTCCTGTGATGCCGATTTCTACGGTATCGGCTGGGCACATGCGGTGCGGGCCAAATTCCTGCACCGAAAATTCGGTCACATCCAAGTAGAATTCGTGATGGAGATTGTAAACCGAAGTGTCGCCATTGCAATGGTCAACCAATTCTACATCAATAATTACGTGCGATGATTCGTTGGCAGTGAACTGGCTGCCCATCATCCAATCCACCAGATCTCCGGAGCCTTCCTGTTCCCAATCAAAATTGGAAATGGTGTGAGGAATATCGGGGAAACTGATGCTCCACTGGGAAGAACAATATGGCATGGCCAACCCAACGCTTGCGTAATGCGCGCTATCAACAAGAAGATAACGAATCTTGTCTCCTTCGCAGCTGATAAGCGTATCTGAATCAAGCCAAGTACCATTGGCGGATTGTATGAGAATGTACGGATTGAGCGTATCTTCATTCGCCCAATCATCAATATGAACTAGAACAGATGTTGAATTTTCGCATCCTCCGGGCGAAATATGATGCGCAATATATGTTCCCGACTGCGCCACGGTGGTATCGAGAAAAGGATGTGTGATGAAGCCGTATTCCGACCATCCGTAGAAATTATTGACGGTATCAACTCCGCTCATTTCCAAATGCACTGAATCGGGATGACAGACAAAGATGCGTGCTGGAGAATCGGTTTCGGTATTGATGATGACATCATCCGAAACGAGTGGTGCTGTGGGTGTTTCGTGCACAATCACAACAATGGTGTCTGAAGAGGAATAGCATCCATCTTCCCTGCTTACGTTTAGCCAATAGGTGCCCGAACCGACATTATTGATTCCAGCAGCGTTGCTTCCGTTTGACCACAACAGGTTGTAATCTGGGCCGATAAACGCCTCAGAACCCGTTACCGAATTGAAACTCAGATCCACCAGTTCACAGCTTTGGATGGTATCAGGACAAGAGCCATTGATGCAAGGCGTAAGAAAATCTAGAACACAGTTGGTGCCGCTGCGCTTGAAAAAGTCGTACGGCTGGCGCGATAGATCAACGGGTTTGGCAATCAGTATATCCTGATGTCCTGTGCTTTGCATGGTTTGAAACTTGCCATAATCATTGTCTGAACAATAGTTGAGACTGAATGAATTAGGCCCAGATAGATTCTGAGAATTGCTCCATCCCGTTGAAGTAAAATTGCCGCCATCGGGAGCATTGAACAACTTGGAAAATGCTCCAGCAATAACGGGTTGGTTGGACGTTTGGATGGTCAAATCCCAAGCGAGGTCGTCTCCTGCACCGCCAAACTGCCGCTCCCATTGGCGTATTCCCTGTCCCGAATATTTTGCAATAAATACATCTCTACGGCCTGCTGATAGGAACACGCCATCGCCATATTGTTGCGAATACTCATCCAATCGACATTTGAAATAGCCGGAGAGGTAGGCGTTTCCATCCACATCCACATCAACTGCACGCGAACTGAAAGGCGAATCGGAACCATCATTTTCAATCCAGAGCAAATTGCCCTGCGTGTTCATCTTCATCAGAAAGATCTTATTCTGATAAGAGGAGGTGGTTGTGGTAAGCGGATTCGTAAAAACCGCTAACTGGCCTGTAAAATCTCCAGTAACATATAGGAGCGAATCCTGATGAAAAACGATGTCATAAGGAATGCACATGCTCGCACTCATCTTCTTCATCCATAGCTCATCACCGTTTGCATCCAACAGCATCACAAAACCAGTGTTGTAAACCTGATTTACATACATATTGGAGAACGTGAGTGTGTCAGAAAACTGCCCGATAAGGGCGATTTCGTTGTTTGCATTAACTGCAAGGCCGGTGCCTCTGTCATCTCGGATTGCCGCCCCGTGTTTAGACCAAAGCACGTTGCCGTTTGTGTCATATTTAACCACAAAAATGTCGTACGATGGCTCGTTCTCGTCAGGGTCAACAATCGAATTGTAGGTGTTAGTGCCGATGGTGACCGTGCCTTTAAAATTTCCTGTAATAATTGCATTTCCAAGCTGATCCAAAGCGAGGTCATAAACGAAATCGTGGTCATTTCCACCGAAGGTTTTTATCCAAAGTAGGTCTCCGGCAGGATCAAGTTTCGCAAGAAAAACATCCTGAGATGCGCTGTTTGATGTAACGGTTGTTCCATCAACAGTCATTGTTCCAGAGAAATAGCCCGAAACAAATATGTTTCCGTTGGCATCCATATCATTGGCGTAAGCGGCATCGCTTCCCGTACCTCCAAACTGCTTTACCCAAGTTACATCTCCTTGCGCATTTGTGCGTGCAATAAAGGCATCCGTTTGTCCTGCCGAGTTCAATAGTGTCCCGTTAAAATCAACTCCATAGGAGTAAAATCCAGATAGAATAAAGCCACTCTGGCCGTCAGGTGTGATGTCAAGGGCTTCGTCATTTCCAGCACCGCCAACGCCATTAAGCCAATTTTGACCATTAGAGGAAAACGCGATAAAGAACAAGAGAAGGGAGTGTACAAAACGTTTCATTTTCAGTGATTTGTCGCCAAGGTGGAGAAACGTTTAACATGATGCAAACAAAAATGTATGCAATTCTTACATCTCTAAGGGCAATTTATTGTGACCTCGACAAACCATCCGTTTTAAAGGAATCGTTAAAACTATTTTTTGCCATTGTCAAAACCTTTGTCCGTTAAACAGATAACCTACCTTTGCGCACTAATTAGCATCCATCTACATGAAAAAACTTGTACTTCTATCACTTGCGGTAATCGCATCTTTTACTACTCAGGCACAACAAGATTGTTCTGACCTTTTTATCTCAGAATATGTAGTTGGTTCTGGTAATAACCGTGCTCTTGAGCTTTACAACCCTACTGCGAATGCGATTGATTTGGGCACATACAAAGTGGGTCGTTTCCGCGATGGATCAGGCACGCCAATGCTTCTAAATCTTGCAGGCACCATTCCGTCTCATGGTACGTATGTTATTGTAGTTGATAAGCGAAACGCTAGTGGAACTGGTTTGGAAGCTCCAGTTGACATGGCGTTACAAGCAGTTGCTGATACGTTCGTCAATCCAACGTATGTTCAATCAAACTCACCTTTCTACTTTAATGGAGATGATGCGGTGCCGTTGATTAAAGGAGACGGAACAGTTTTAGTTGACCTTGTAGGAAAGATTGGAGAGGATCCAGGAACAGCTTGGAGCGATGCCAACGGAAGTTGGTGGACTACCAAACATACGCTTATCAGAAAGTCGACCATTCTAAAAGGAGATATTGATGGTCTAAATGATTTTCTTCCAGAGGTAGAATGGGACAGCCTTCCAGAAAATACATTTACCGAATTGGGATGGCACACCTGTGATTGCTCCACTTTGGGTGTTTCTGACAGCGAACTGAGCAAATTCAACGTGTTTCCAAATCCTGCGGTTGACAAGCATTTGATGATTTCTGCTTCTCAGGATTTTTCTGAGATTCAAGTTTTCAATATTTTGGGTCAAGAAGCAGCTAAGGTGACGTTTGAAAAAACACCTGCAAGCAAGCATCAACTCAAGTTAGATCATCTAACCACGGGAATATATATTGTGCGTGTTTCTTTGAGAAATGGAGCAGTATTGTCTCGTAAAGTGATGCTCGGTAAGTAAGCCGAACGTTCCATGAGGAGATTTCTCGCAATCGTTTTTACGGTCCTTGCTACCGTAGGTGTAACCTACGCTCAGAAAACGCGCGTGTATGGCGTGGTGAAAGATGCCAATTCGGCCGATCCGCTTATTTCGGCCAATGTTGTTTATGGTGACGGAAAAGGTGTTGTGACCGATTTTGATGGTCAATTTTCAGTTGATCTGCCAACTGGAGATTACACAATTCAGGTTACTTATATCGGTTATGAGCCGATTTCAAAACCTGTGAAGGTGAATGGAGGCCAACTGGAGCTGAATTTTTCGCTTACTACGATGACCCTCAACGAAGTTCGTGTTGTGGCAGATATGGCCTTAGACAGGGAAACCCCCGTGGCGTTTACCAATATCGACCCAATCAAGATAAAGGAGGAGGTTTCATCACAGCCTTTGCCCATGTTGCTCAATTCTACTCCTGGGGTTTATGCTACGCAGCAAGGTGGTGGTGCTGGAGATGCAAGAGTAACGATTCGTGGGTTTTCGCAGAAGAATATTTCTGTTCAAATCGATGGTGTTCCAATGAACGACATGGAGAATGGTTGGGTCTATTGGAGCAACTGGTTCGGACTGGATGGAGTAACGCAACGAATTCAGGTTCAGCGTGGTTTGGGAGCCAGCAAACTTTCAATTCCTGCCGTTGGAGGTAGCATGAACATTCTGACCGCTGGAATCACATCCAAACGCGCTACAGAAGTAGAATTGACGGTTGGTAATAATGGTCTTGTCCGTACAAACGTGAGTTACAATTCTGGACGATTGCCAAAAGGATGGGGCGTGACCGCTGCCTTTGCATACGATCGTCAGGATGGCTGGGTGGAAGCAACTTGGGCTACACGTCTATTCTACTTCGTAAAGCTTCAGAAACAAATTGGAAACCACACCTTGAGCGTTTCTGGTATGGGAGCTCCGCAAGAGCGTGGTCAGCGCAGTTTTATGCAACCAATCGCCATTTACGATAAGGCATATGCACAATCGTTGGGTGCCGATTTGAATCACGCATCCGTAACTGGTGATCCGACAATAACGGGTAATTACGGGAATCGTTACAACCAACAATGGGGCAATTTGATTCGAAGCAGAAACGACCCAAATGCCCAATCGCAGTTGCAAAGCGTAGCCGAGAATTTCTATCACAAACCAATATTCAATTTCAAACATTTTTGGGCGAAGGATAAATGGGCAGTTTCGAACATTGCTTATGGCTCATTTGGAAAAGGCGGTGGAACTCAATTGAGGGGCAATACCATATATGACCAGCAGGGTCATCTCGACTTAACAGCGCTTTATAACGAAAATGTGAATGGTACCGTTTGGGATCCAGCTCCGTTCAAATCTCGCAATTACATAATGGCCAATATGAACAATCATTATTGGTATGGTTTACTTTCAACCGTTGACCATAAATTCAATGATGTATGGGATTTGGCAGTTGGAATCGATTTCCGATCATTTTGGGTCGAGCATTACGGCTATTTGTACGATATGCTTGGCGGTGACTATGCCGTTATTAATTCTACGACAACTCAAAATGAATTGTTTGACGCGGGAGACAAGAACAAGGTACTTGGTGATGTTGTCGGATACCGTACCAATACCAACGTTTATACCGCAGGAGCATTTGCTCAACTGGAATTTAAAAAAGACAAATTTTCAGGATTTCTAAGTTTTTCAGGAGCAAATAACTCATATCGAAGATCTGATCAATATCGTAAGCGCGATTTGGTATTGCCAGACACAACCATGTTGGTTGCCTTAGGGATTAATGATACAATTGTGTATAACGGTCAATCATATACTCACATGAGTAAGGAAGCGCGAATTGCCACTTCCGATTGGGTTCATTTTCAAGGTGGAACAGCCAAAATGGGAGTTAATTACAACATCAATGACCATATGAATGTCTTTGTCAATGGAGGCGTATTTTTTAGGCCTCCCACCATTGCTGACGTTTATGCTGGTAATAGCTTTAACACTGTTCGGGGTATTAGGACTGAAATATCTTGGGGAGTGGAATTGGGTTATTCAATTAAATATTCAAGGTGGGCTGCAAACCTCAATTTATACCGAACCACGTGGGAAAACAGACCTGTAAAAACGACCCTTCCAATTGGCGGAACACCAACAACCATCAACATTCCAAATATTGGCTCTGTTCATCAGGGTATAGAGGTGGATGCCGTTTACCGAACTCCTTGGTATTTTGATGTTGAAGGTTTGGTTTCTTATGGCGATTGGAGATGGAAAGGACAATCAATAGCGTATTCCTATCAAGACGGAATTGATCTTCCTACAGATTCGGTTGAAGTAAATGCTAATGGAGTTCATGTGGGTGATGCCGCACAATTTCAAGTCTCTGGAAGCATCAAAATCAAGCCAATAAAGGATGTTTACATCAAAGGACAGATTACTTATTTTGATAACTACTATTCTGAGTTTAATCCTCTCGATTTGGCAGGCACAAACGGTGGACGCGAATCTTGGAAAGTGCCAGCATACTACTTGTTCGATGTTCATGCAGGTTGGACCATTAAATTGAAAAAACTAGATGTAAGTCTTAGAGCGAGTGTTCTTAATGTACTGAATAACACCTATATATCAGACGCTCAAAACAATGCGGTTGATGGAACCTTTGATGCTACTTCGGCCAAAGTCTTTATTGGTCAGGGAAGACGTTGGACAGCCACGGTTGGAATTAAATTTTGAAAAATCAAACAATGAAAAAAATAAGCTCAGTAATGACCGCCATGCTTGCCGCATCGGTGGTTTTCGGACAGGCAACTTTGCCTACCGCTTGGAACTTTGACGACCCAACCCCAACGGGCTGGACTGAAAGTCTGGATGAATATGTGAACGGAACCCGCTACACAAACGGATTTGTAGGTGCTGCATGTAAACTGGATGCTGATGATGAATATGTTATGGTTCAATTCAGTGATGTGTGCGGTGCTGTTACCTATAATTTAAGAGGACAAGGAACAGCTACCAATGACGTTTTCACTGTTCAAGAATCTGTGAATGGAACGACTTGGACAACCTTGAGAACATTCAATCAGGCCGATTTGGACCTGGCCAGCTCAACCTATTTGGAGTTTACGGATTACCCTGCAGGAGCGAGCCGGTACGTGCGTTGGTATTTTACCAACAAGCAAAGTGGAAGGAATGTGGGGTTGGATGAGATTTCTCTCATTGCTCAAGTTCCTACAAACGCTCAAGAAATTGGGGTAAGAAACGGAACTACTCAAGTAGTAAACAACGGAACGTTGGTTGTTGGTAATCAAGCTAACGTGACCATCAGTGTTGATAACGTGAACCTTTCGGGAGGGTCTGCCCTTACCATCAGCAACGTTCAATTAGGTGGAGCGAATGCATCAGATTTTAGCTTGGGAGCTATGCCAACAAGTGTTGCAGCAGCATCGACAGAACAATTCCAACTCAACTTTACGGCTGGTGCTTCAGGTTCACGTTTTGGAACATTGACCATCACGAATAATGATGCGAATGGTGATGAAACTACCTTCGTAATCAACCTTTATGGCATTGGCGGAAACTTCGCTACTGAACCATCGGCAGCGCCAACAAACATGACATTTACCAATGTTGCTACCTACGGTTATGATGTAAGCTTCAGTAATGCCTCGGTTGTTCCAGAAAATTACATCGTTGTTCGTAGTATCGGAAGTGCGCCTACAGGAGTTCCTGCTGACGGTGCAACCTACGTGAAAGGAGATTACATTGATGCAACTACGCAAGTAGTTCATGTAGGACCTGCTGGTTCTTTCAGACCAACGTACAACGTTGCAGGAACGACTTACCATTTTGCAGCATATTCGTTCAACGGACCATCGGGATACGGAAATTATTTCACCACAACACCTTTGAATAGTTCAGTTACAACGCCTGCTACGATGATGGGCAACTACTACAATGGAATTGATGCTAACGCTCCAAGCTTCCTAACAGATCTTCAAACACGTTTAGGTCAGAATTATCATCAAATCTACTACGGAAGCTACGCGCCAGTTATGATAGATCAGTTTGCCCACCGTGATACAACTGGCGGACAGAAAGTGCTTACGTGTGTCTATTCTGGGTTTCAGTATTTGTACACGGGCGCATTCTTCTATGATGTAATGAGCCGCGAGCACACATGGCCACACAGTTGGATGCCAGCATATCCAGACGATCAGGGATTGGAGTATTCCGACCTTCACAATCTTTTTCCAGCACATCAAGATAACGCTAACGCTGTGAGAAGTAACCGTCCGTTGGGAGAGGTTGTTTCTGCTTCAAGCACATTCTTGAGCTCTTCGTATGGCGATGATGCGAATGGAAACCGTGTTTACGAACCACGCGATCAGCACAAAGGAGATGCAGCTCGCGCCATTTTCCACATGGCCACAAAATGGAACGGAACTGCTGGAACCTGGGAATTGCCTAACCCTATCGATTTTGCTGTTCAATACGGGCAAGATCAAGACGTGTTGAAGCAATGGCACTTACAAGACCCACCAGATGCATGGGAAATTGCGCGGAACGATTTTATCGAAAGTGTGCAAGGCAACAGAAACCCATTTGTTGATAGCGTAAACTGGGTTTGTTATATTGATTTTGAGACGTTCACTTACATTCCAAACGCTTGCGGACCTGAGGGAATCGCTGAAACTTCGCTTGAGGGAACATTCTCTGTTTCTCCAAATCCATCTAACGGATTTGTGACGCTAAACCTAAACTTGGTTGAAGGTCAGAAATTGACAATTGAAGTGATGGATATTGCTGGACGTAAGGTTTCAACACGAGCCGCCAATTTTAACGCAGGAATTTCAAGAGAAAACTTCGACCTATCTAGTTTGGATGCTGGTGTTTACCACATGGTTCTTAAAGGTGAAAAAGGAAGTTCTGCTTTGAAAGTAGTATTGCAGTAGGGGCTTGATGCATCAAGCCCGAAAATTCTTGATGCATCAAGCCCAATTGTAGAGGCGTATGGAAATACACCTAAAAAGAAAGCCGCTAGTCTGTAAAGATTAGCGGCTTTTTTATTTCAATGTCCAGAAATTATCTCTTTAATGACTACCCGTTTGTTTACCCAAAAGGGCAATAATAAAAACAAATAGGTCTTGAAGAACATGTTTTTAGCCACAGATACACAGATGTACACAGATTTTTCATAGATAAATCCATCTACGAAATCAGAGAAAATCCGTGCATCTGTGGCTCTTTCATGTCTATTCTGCAAATTGATATGGATGTTTGAGTAAACATGCGGACAGACATTATCCCGCTTATCAGAACGTAAAACTCACATTCAGATAACCGTTTATTCCTGGACGAGGAATACCGCCCCAATCTAAATGCGTGCGGTAATTGTGGTCGAGAAGGTTTTCAATTCCACCATTCAAGGTCAAGCGTTTTTGGCCAAAATTGAAGAAGTAGCTGGCACGAAGATTCAGTAAGGCGTAAGCAGGAGTTTTCATTTCTCCAAACTCAGGATTGGTTCTAGGTTGATTAGCAGCACTTTCGCACTCCAATTGTACAAATCCCTTCTGGTGAGACCATTTGATGCCGCTTACGTTCTTAAAAGGCGGAACAAGTGGCAATGGATCCCCTTCAAACGTATTTCCATAAGTGTAAGAAGAAGTGTTGGAAAGCGTAAGAATCTTTAATGGAGAATAGCTCAGTTCGAGATTTCCTCCCGTCATGTAGGCCCATTCAAGATTTCGTGAAACTTTTACCCCACGGGCGCCAATGGTCATGGCATCTAGGGTAGAATCAATTCCGCCCAAAATGTAATCGTAAATGTGGTAGTAGAACCCTGTGGCTCGTGCCTGAAACCGTTTGCCATCATACTTAAAACCGAGGTCGCCTTGAACGGCTTTTTCTGTTTTAACATCATTGAATCCTACATAATCATATCCATCGTATGCATTGAAAATGTAGAACGCATACTGTTCTGTAATGGACGGAGAACGCTCAGCATAACCTGCAGTGAACCAGCCAGAAAAGCCTTTTCCTAAAATCTCTGTGTAACTGACTGAGGCAGTTTTTAGCAAACGGTGGTCTGCCTTAGACACATCCTGATTGAAAACCGCAGCCTGCTGCACCCCAAAATCATCAATCACATTCGTGTTTAGATATTCCAATCTGCCACTAAAACTCAAGCTTCGTTTGATGTTGAATTGAATATCATCCTGAACATAAAGTCCGAAATCGAGCTTGTCTACATCTGGCCATGTAAGCATAAACATAGGTGCTTCGTTGTTCGGGTACATGGTCATTTCGGCACGTGCATTTGTGTGGTATCCATCTAGCCTAACGGTAAGCTTGTGCTTTCCAAATTTCAAACGGCCATCGGCATAGCCGCCAAATGTTTTTGTCCAACCGGGCATATCCATGTGCATGACCACGTTCGGACGTTTTGTGTCGTCCATAGAATGCGTAACGGTATTGGCATAAACCTTTGTTTCAAACTTCTCAAACCACGTTTGTGATGGATAATGCTGATACGTGAGGCCATAAATTTTGGCCTTGGCAAAAAGCACATCCATAGGCAAAGCTGCATAGCCAATGTTGTAGCCTTCGTCCATAATAAAATCGAAGCGGATTACGTCCTTATCTGTAGGCATGTATTTGGCCGAAATGGCGCCATTCCACTTTTCAAATTGTGTGAATTGAACCTCTGCACCTCCTCCAGCACGATAATTTTGAAATCTACGATACACGCCATTGGCTCTAATTGCCCAACGCGCCCGACTATAATTGAGCGAGAATAAAGCATTTGCACCCAAAGCAGCTGATTGGAATCCAACGCCAACTTCGCCACTTATCGGTTTGTTTGGGTTGATGGTTGCTCCATTGGTTTCCATATTGATGGAGCCGCCTAAACTAGACCCGAACATGCTACCCGTAGAACCGTGTTGCACGGAGACGGATTTCATATTATTCGGCTCTACATAAGAAGTAACCGGATCCATTTTATCGGTGCATGCACCAAAGATTTTCATGCCGTCTATGGTCAGATTTAATCTATCTGAAGCCATTCCGTTCATGACGGGTTCAAACGCGAAATTTCCGCGTTTCATGAGTTCAATACGTCCGTTTTTGGCCAAAATGGCGTCTGTGCAAGAGAAACGGTTTTCAGAATAATTGTCTTCGGCAGTCATGCCGCAACTGCATTCTCCAACACACGCACAGGTTGGCCGAACGAGAATCTCCTCCACGTCAAACACCGTTTCGGTAATGTTTCCCTTATTGAAGAACAGAATACTGTCCTGTTTTTGGGCAACAGCCGAAAGCGCGGTTAACGCGAAGAAGATTCCGTAAGCCAGCGATTTCATGTCGCTTTTACTGAAGTGTCACCTCAAAATAGGCGGTTGAATCAACAACAGTTGTTCCGTCCATAATTCTCAGGTTAACGTTCCAAACTCCGGTCATGGTGAAATTCACTTGACCGTTGTAATGACCATTTGCTGAATGCGTTGGGTTTACATTATTTGGCGAACCATGACCCATTGATGGCATCTGAGGGTCAATTTCAACCGTGTAGTTCTCAATTCCGGGCCAAGAGTCCATTGACTCTTTTGAGTGCAACGTAATCTCAAAATCGTTGATTCCCACTTTTGGAGACGTTGGCTGCACATAAGAGATAACCAGTTTATTTCCTCCATTTGCTGGAGTAACAACTCGCGTTCTTGTTGGGGTTGGAGTGATTACTGCCAAAGGAAAAGTAACGTCTCCCATTCCTCCATTCACATTTTCTTGAACCATTACATTGAGCGTCCATCCCATTTCTCCCGGCATTTGAAATACAACAGCACAAGGGAATAGTCCGTTTACCGCAGTAGCTGAGGTTGGATTCTCGAATGGAGCAGAATGTGTCATGGTGGTCATCTCCATCATAGGCATGATTTCGATGTGAGCATCTTCGATAACCGTATTTGTGGCAGAGTCTTTAACCTCAATAAATAAAGGTGTGTATTGCGAATACAGCGAATCTTTAGCCCATACCTTAACCAGCATGCTTCCGGCATCGGTATAACCAGAAGCTATAAGGGTAAGTCCGTCTGTATTGTTTGTTTTTGGATCTGGGTCTTTATCTTTTTCACAACCCGTAAATATTGCGCTCATAAGCGCTACCCCTACAACGAGGAGTTTCATTGAAACTTTCATTTTTAGAATTTTATTGAATTAACGTAAGTAGATTTTCAGCTTGTGCTGAAAATGGTTGAGTCAATCAATTAAACCTGTGGTGGATGAAAGATGGATTGTAGTTGGTTGGAATAATGGCCTTCGATATAAAGGCTGTTTGCTTGCGCGGTGTCTGATTGGAAGAATTTAAACTCGAAAGCAGTGGTTTTCTCAACCGTTAGAACGAACGTCATTAGTTCGCTTTCGGATGCTGGAGTTTCTGATTTTTGTTCCGAATCTGCTTGAATCTGCTTGGCAAGATGACATTTACCATCGCAATGAAGTTCTGGTTTGTCTTTATTCTCACAGAATTTTTCAATGATAGAAGCGGTGTTTACCTCGTAGTTAAAGAGGATAAGCGAGGCGCTCATCACTTGAACCAGTAGCCCAACAATCAGAAGAGATATTCCTAAGCTTTTCATCGGGCGCAAATATCGCATTTAACTAGGGACTCAAAACTTGATGAATCGCGCAAGGAAATCTGACATTCATCATGAAAAGCTGATTGTATTGAGTATCGCGAGAGATTCACCCTAGACCAGTTTCCAATTCGTTTGTCATCTCAGCAGAATCGGCACTTTTTTCAATCATCAAAAAAGTGCAACTGGACTGAATACGAAGTTCTTCGTACCTCAAAACCAGACAAAATCCGATTTTTGTACCCTCAACCCTATAATGAGAAGGTTTTTAGTCCAAATTATTTTACCACTATTGCCTGTTTTTGCCATTGCGCAAACACAAACCATCCGTGGCATTGTAACCGACCAAGAAAGCCGAATGCCCATTATTGGCGCTGCGGTGGTGGTGGTAGATAGCGACCCCATTATTGGAACCACCACAGATTTAGACGGCAAATTCCATCTTCCTAAAGTAAAAGTGGGACGTGTTGATTTGAAGATTACCTACTTGGGTTATGCCCCAAAAACACTTTCAGGAATCGAACTTTTCAGCGGAAAAGAACTGGTTCTGAATGTGGAGATGCAGGAAATGGTGATGAAGCAGGAAGAAGTGGTGGTAAAAGCTTCGCGAAATAAACAAGAGGTACTCAATACCATGACAACCGTTTCCGCACGTGTTTTCTCTACCGAAGAAGCTTCGCGCTATGCTGGAACAAGGAATGATGTATCGCGCATGGCAACCAACTTTGCAGGAGTGCGCGGTGCGAACGATGCCACCAACGACATCGTTATTCGAGGCAACTCGCCCACAGGTCTGCTGTGGAGATTGGAAGACATCGACATTCCAAACCCAAACCATTTTGGAAACTTGGGTTCAACGGGCGGCCCCGTGAGCATGCTCAACAGCAATGTTCTTTCTAATTCTGATTTTCTCACTGCTGCGTTTCCATCCGAATACGGCAACGGAATCTCAGGTGTTTTCGACCTTAAAATGCGCCACGGGAACAACGAAAAGCACGAGTTCCTTGGGCAAATAGGATTCAATGGTGTTGAGCTTGGGGCAGAAGGCCCATTCTCCAAAAAAAGCGGTGCTTCTTACCTCATCAATTTCCGTTATTCCACCTTGGCACTGTTCAAATTGGGCGGGGTCGATTTCGGAACGGGAGATGCCACGCCACAGTATTCCGACCTCAGTTTCAAGGTGCGTATCCCAACCAAAAAAGCGGGCATTTTTGAAGTTTTCGGGATGGGCGGCATCAGCAGTATTGACTTCTTGGCTAGCGAATCAACCGACAATTCAACCAACTTTTATTCGCAAGGTGGATTGGATATTTATGACAGAACCAAGACTGGAGTCACTGGCTTTACGCACACCTATCTTTTCAAAAATGCGAGCTACCTGAAAATGACCTTGGCCGCCAGCACGCAGCTCAATCAAGATGTGGTGGATAGCGTAGATATCACCAAGCACCCATTTGAATGGTACAAGCAGAATTTTCAGGATCACCGCTTTCAGGGTTCTATCTATTACAAGATGAAATTCAATGCCAAGCACAACCTGAAGATTGGAACGCGAGCCACGGTGTTCTATTCTGTGCTGCAAGACAGCGCGTTCATCCCAACGTGGAACGACTACCAGACCTTAACCGATTTTGATGGCGTAACTGCACTCATTCAGCCTTATGCGCAATGGCAATGGCGTTGGAACGATGCATGGACGTTGAATACGGGCGTTCACGGGCAGGTGCTAACCCTCAACGGTTCCTTTGCTATTGAACCACGCTTAGGTCTGCAATGGAAGCTCAATCCCAGACATCGGTTGTCTCTGGCCTACGGTCTGCATAGTCAAATGGTGGCGTTGGACAGGTATTTTCTTGTGATTGAAGATTCGCTCGGAAACAAGGCCAATCCAAACCGCAACCTCGATTTTGTGCGCAGTCACCATGCCGTTTTGGGCTACGATTGGAGCCTGCCGTTTGATATGCGCATTAAAGTTGAGGCGTATTATCAATACATCTACAATGCAGGAATTGACCGCGATAGCAGCTCTTACTCATCATTAAACGTGGGAAGTTTTACCCAAGATGGCCCCGATAAAATTGTGAATGGTGGAACGGGAACCAACTACGGTTTGGAGCTAACGTTTGAGAAATTTCTCACCAACGGATATTACTGGTTGCTTACTGCTTCTTTCTACGATTCTAAATACACGGCAAGCGATGGCGTTGAGCGGAACACCGTTTTCAATGGAAATTATGTGCTGAACCTACTGGGTGGATACGAACTTCAATTGAATAGAAAAATCCCGAAGGAACGGCAGCCAAAACCAACTTTCAGCGAAAAAAAACTGACACGTTGGACCAAGCAGGACAACCTGCGCAAAGCCACCAAACACTCGCTCAAGTTTGATGTGAAATTTACCATTGCAGGTGGCTCGCGTTACACACCAATCGACCTTGATGCTTCGGCCATTGCCAAAAAGGCGATTTATATGGATGAAGCGGCCTACTCAAAGCAATTCGAACCGTATTACCGCCTCGACCTTGGCCTTACATACCGCATGAGCCGACCGAAGATTACGCAAGAATTCACTGCTTCGTGCCAAAACGTGACAGACAAGGCAAATCCGCTTTACAATCAGTACAATCCCGATAAGAATCAATTGGTAAATGTGAACCAGCTTGGTATCTATCCGCTGATGCAATACAGAATTCTGTTCTAAAATTAGTCGGGAACTACGCCCATTTTTAGCGCGTATTTCACCAATCCAACCACGTTTTTCACCTCCAATTTTTTCATGAGGTTACGTTTGTGCGTGTCAACCGTTCGGATGCCGCAATCGAGCTTATCGGCAATTTCCTGATTAGAGAATTCCTGTGCAATAAGCCTAAGCACTTCGCTTTCCTTTTTTGTGAGCATAGGAGCTTTAGGCTTGTTTCCCATGGCAAATTCTCCTGATATTTTGGCCAACACATCCATACTAAAATGCTGTTTGTTTTCGGCCACATCAACAATCGCTCTAATAATTTCGTCCTTGGTTGAATGCTTGAGGATATAACCCGAAGCTCCTGCCTGAAGTACTTCCTTAATGAATCTAGGTTCATCATTGATGGTTACCGCTAGAACCTTCACATGAGGATGCTTTTCACGGATGACACGTGTTGCGGCTACACCGTTCATCACAGGCATCATTATGTCCATCAGTACCACATCAATTTGGCGGGCGGCACAGATGTCGAGTGCCTCTTGTCCGTTTTGGGCCATATCAACCACAAGGATATTGGGCTCTCCTCGCAAAAGAGAAGAAAGTCCGTTGCGAATCATTTCGTGGTCGTCTGTAATTAGTACTCGTATCATAGTTTCAAAGAATTTGTCAAAGGTATTTCAACTGTGGTTACCGTGCCTCTATTGGGTGCAGAATCTATTTCAACCCGACCTTCAAAAACCTCCGCTCTAGACCAGATATTCTGCAACCCAAAGCCTTTAGTGATTTTGTTGGTGTCAAAACCAATTCCGTCATCTTCTACCATTAATACAATGGTATCTCCATGATTGATTAATTGTACATATACGTTTGAAGCATTTCCGTGTCGAACAGAATTATTAATCAACTCCTGACACATTCGGAACAAGGCTTTTTCTAATTCTGGAGAAAACCGCACATCCATATCTACCAGTTCCAAAGATATTTTGAACGCAACGGTTGTGTTCCATTTTGTCACGAGGTCTTGAATCGCAGGCTTCAATCCGAATTGCCATAGCACATCAGGCATCAGGTTTCTTGAAATGTTCTTGACCTCCGTTATAGCCACACCGATATTATCTTCCAACGCCTTAATCCTTTCGTTCATTTCATCAGAAACTCCTTTATCGTCAAGGCCTGATTTAACATGTTGGAGATTTAGTTTGATGGCAGTAAATAGTTGCCCCAATCCATCATGTAGCTCCTGTGCAACCCGCATTCGTTCGTTCTCTTGTCCTTCGATAAGTGCTTCGCGATGGTGTTTTTCAAACTCCTTGGTTTCCGAAATATTACGTGCAATGCAGATGGCTGTAATTACCCGATTACCATGATAAATTGGCGAAAGTGCTACGCCATATGTCGAATACAAATTATCTTCTCTTCGCAAAATCCGCAACTCCGTTTTAATAGCCTTTCCAGTGCTAAACACTTGATTTACCAATTCCATAGCTCCCAGCGCATTTTCTGGAAGCATCACGTCTTCAAGCGTTCTTCCTGCCCATTTTCGGTCTTTCGGAAGCTCTGCATAATCATTAACCGAAAGAATGTAGCCTTCAGAATTCACCGTCAAAATAAGGTCATCAGCATGTTCAAAAATCGATCGCCATCGGGCTTCTGATGAGGCCAAGGCCTCCTGCGCCATCTTCCTGCTAGTGACATCATTTCCAACTGCCTGATAGCCTAAAAGTGTACCTGAATTGCCATAAAAGGCAGTCACATTCCATTCTTGCCAAATGAGATTGCCATCTTCGTCATAGTTCCTGAGTTCGCAAACTCTTTTGGGCTCCCTTGCCGAAATCAATTGCATTTCCCGTTCGCATTTTTCCAGTTCTGATGGTGGGAACAACGATGGAAATCGAGTTTCTAATCCAGAATCTTTGAACTTGAAAAACCGTGTAAAAGCCAAATTTCTGAAAATGACCCTTCTCTTAGAATCAATACGGCAAATCATTTCTGATTGAGCCTCCACAATACTCTGATACCGATGTTTAATCGTGTTCAGTTCATCGGTAAGCCTATGCGTATCGGTAATATCAGCAATGGAGACCAGCACCAACGAAAGGTCTTCTTCATGTCCTGGAAGCACGTTCAAATTGAATTGAACATCAATCGTATCATCATTCACATTCACAAACGAACCTTCAGCCTGAAAATAGGTCTTACCTTCTGAAAGCGCCACGAATTCGTCCAGAAAAATAGACTCTGATTCGGGCGTGAAATTCCTATGAATCTTCTTTATGAACTGATCTTTGTCTTCAACGCCATTCAATTGGAGCGTGGCTCGGTTCACGTTCATCACCTCAATGAGGTCAATGCATTTTTCGAGTTGTGTAGGATTATCTACGAAGTAAGCTCTTATATCCACAATACCTTCGGCCTTCCTCGCATCCATGAATTTTTTCACCTTCGAAAAATCCTCTTCCCAGAATGAGAACGGTGCGTTATCGAATATGAATCGATACTTTTCTTCCGATAGTCTAGCAGCGGTAACATCTCGAGAAACGCCAATGAGCCCAATTACATTGCCTTCAGAATCACGCAAGGGCGATTTGGTGGTAGAAAAATAGTTGTGCCCAATTCCGAAAGTGCCGCGACTTTCATACGTAACGGGATTGCCTGTTTTAAATAGCGCTTGATCATTCGCTATAATTCCGTTGGCGATGTCAAAATCAATCAGTTCATCATCCGTTCGGCCAATAATCTCGTCAATGTGTTTTCCAAAATATGCGGCACCTGCCTCATTAATGGAAATATATCTACCGTCTAAATCCTTGGCATAAATGGAATCAGAAGCTCCCTGAATGATACTATTGAGAAGTTCATTTTCTCGTATTAGTAGTCGAATCTGTTCTTCTGGACGGATGACAATGGTATCTTTAGACATGGCAGGTTTGAGCGAACTAAATTAGTTTTACGGCTTCAAACAGCACTATCATTCCATGAAAATCCGCGTACTTCTATACAGTTCAGTTGTGTTCCTACTGAGTTCATGCATCATGGTAAAGCCACTTGAAGTGCGCTCGGTAGTGTGTTGTGATCTTAAAAAAGCAATGAAGACCGAAGCGGAGGTGGCTTTTATGGTGGAATTGCACAACCCAAACGACTTTCCAATCAACGTAAAAAGCTATTGTTTGGATGTACGATTGAACAACAACACACTGGGAACTGCCGAATCGAAGGAAGTGACCGAAATTCCACCAAATAAGACGTTGAACAAGTCGGTAACCATCAAAACTTCTGCTCAAAAGCTAGTAAGCGGTAGCTTAATGATGGGACTGTCTGCCCTCTTAAAAAACGATTTGACCACACTTGAAGTGGAAATTGTGGGTTCGGTTGTTGGCAACGCCAAAGGATTTTCTAAACGCGTTCGAATTCGCGAGAAGTATCCGCTGAAATTGAATCCTTAAAACCGTAAGTTTCGACCACGAGCGTAATTGTCCATTTGTCACGCTGACGAAGGAAGCGTCTCTTTTCAGGTGTGTTTGTTGTGTCTTTACTGAGATTCCTCGTTCCTCGGAATGACAGGCGTTTGTCATGCTGACGAAGGAAGCATCTCTTCCATCCCTTTCATTAAAATTTCTTAATGCAACGGAATACAAACATTCTTCGGCTCCGTAAAAAACCGTAGCGCTTCCCAACCACCTTCGCGACCAACACCAGATTGCTTTACGCCACCAAACGGGGTACGCAAATCGCGGATGAGCCAGCAATTGACCCAAACAATTCCAGTATGAAGTTGAGCCGCTACGCGATGTGCCTTTGTGAGGTCACTTGTCCAAACGGTTGAGGCCAATCCGTACTTCGTTCCGTTGGCATAAGCGAGAACTTCTTCCTCGGTTTCAAACGATTGAATGGTAACAACGGGGCCAAAAATCTCCTCCTGATTGGTGCGGCATTGCTCGTCTAGTCCTTCAATAACTGTTGGTTCGATAAACCAACCGCCAAGGTCGGTTTTGGCTTCTTTTCCGCCACAAAGCACGGTGCCGCCTTCCTGTTTTGCCAATTCAACGTAAGACAAAATTTTATCGAAATGTGCTTTGGAAACCACGGCACCAAGCTTCACGTCAGCTGATTTTGGGTCTCCGACTTTCATCTCTTTAACGAGTTCAACAAACCGTGTTTTGAATTCGTTGTAAATTCCTTTCTGAACATAAATACGTGAGCCACACAAACAGATTTGCCCTTGATTGGCAAAGCTTGAATTGAGCGAAGTTTTGAGCGCGTTCTCCAAATCGCAATCATCAAATATGATGTTCGGATTCTTGCCTCCAAGTTCTAAGGAAAGTTTCTTGAACATGGGAGCGGCAATGCGGGCAATGGTCTTTCCTGTTTCCGTCCCGCCAGTGAAGGAAATAATCGGCACGTCAACATGTTCAGTAATAGCTGAACCGACCTTCCCTCCAAGTCCGTGCACGATATTCAGCACACCTTTCGGAAAACCAACCTCATCGCAAATCTGCGAAAGCAGAAACGCGGTCATCGGGGTAATTTCAGATGGTTTAGCAACTACGGTATTTCCAGAAACCAAGGCCGGGGCAATTTTCCAAGTAAAAAGGTAAAGCGGCAAATTCCATGGCGAAATACAACCAGCCACACCAATGGGTTGGCGAAGTGTGTAATTCAAGAATTTCCCATCTGTATCGTGCAATTCAGAACTGTCGTGCAAAATGGCCGTGGCAAAGAACTTAAAGTTGTCTGAAGCGCGCGGAATATCAACACGCTTTGCCAGCCAAACGGGCTTTCCGTTGTCGGTGCTTTCGGCCTCGGCCAGTTCATCCAAACGTTCGGTAATCCGCTTCGAAACGTTGAGCATGTGTTCCGAACGCTCTTCGCGCGTGAGTGCAGACCAGCTTGGAAAAGCAGCCTTGGCGGCTTTTACCGCAAGTTCTACATCCGTAGCATCCGAATCTGGAATCAACGAATAAACTTCTCCTGTTGCTGGGTTGTAATTGTCTAAATACTCACCTGAATTCGCAGCTTGAAAACTGCCGTTGATGTAGTTAAGAATTTGCTGCATCGCTGTTGTTTGCGGTAAATGTAACGGCAATCTCAATTATTGCCTCGTGTCATGCTGACGTTAGGAAGCATCTCTTTTACAATCTGTTGGAAATTTAGCCACGCTGCACAGAGATTCCTCGTTCCTCGGAATGACAAGCGGTTGTCATGCTGACGAAGGAAGCATCTCTTTACGGTCTGCTGGAGTTTTAGGCATGCTGCACCAAAATTTATCCCCGCTGAAAAGAGATTCCTCGTTCCTCGGAATGACAACGAAAAACCTGACACGACTGACATCACGACCCAGAAACAAGTGTTTGATAAACGGTCTGTCATGCGTGTCAGTATTCCATATTTTTGGCATGAAAGCGTGCCAAAAAACAACAAATATCTCTACATCCCTTTATTGACGGGGCTTTCAGAACACTTCGCTTTCTAAAAAACAAGTTTGGCACACCGATGTGCACGGTAATTGCCTTCTGCCATTCGTCAAAACATTTTAGGCACAAACATTTAAAAACATAAAACAATGGAAGACGCATTCAAAAAATTCCTTTACGCTGGTGTTGATTTAGCTGCAGAAGTATCTACAAAATTCGAAGAGTCTGTAAAAGACCTTATCGAGAAAGGACGAATTTCTGACGTAGAGGGAAAGAAATTGGTAGACGAACTTTTCGAAAAAACGGAAGCTCGCAAAGAAGAATTCGAAGCTAAATACAACGAAATCAAAGAAAAAGTTGGTATCGTTAAGAAAACTGAAGAAGAAATTCTTGCTGATCTTAAATCGAAAGTTGCTGACCTAGAAAGCAAAATCGGTAAAACTTCTGCTAAAGCTGCTGCTCCAAAAGCAACCGCAAAAGCATAAGTAAAGGCAAAGTCTCAGGGTTGGAGAGTCCTGTTTCTTTTCATGGTAAGCGCCCAGACGAAAGTTTGGGCGCTTTTTTTATGGTCGTTAAAATGTGTTAAGCACATAATATACGCCCATCTACGCACGTACCTTTGATGTGTTGGGACAGAATACGATAAAAGCTACCGTGATATTGATGACCGTGGCCCTTGTTGGGTTAATCGGGATTCAGGTGTATTGGATTAATAATGCGGTTATGCTTCGCCAGCAGAAGTTCCATTCAACCGTAAATGAGGCGCTTGGTAATGTGGTTTACCAGTACGAAAAGCTGAAGACCGCAGAACGGCTTGCCCTTAAAATGGACTTGCACGATAAGCGAAATCAGTTGGTATTTCAGATGGATTCGATTAACCGAGCCATTCGCAAAACACAGGACAGTCTTATGTATTTGCAACACGCGAAAGGAGGTAACGCACCTGATTTGCAAACCCTTCGTAATAGCAACAATGATGCTTTTTTCAACCCAAACCAGAATGTGGCACAGGTGCTTTCGGGCAATCGGGAAGCGCGGTTTCAAATTAGTGTTTATGAAGAATTTCTGGTTGATTCGAGCGGAACGTATGTGAAACGAAGTCGCGAAAAGCATTTTGAATCGCCCAATTACGGCCCCATTCGGAAGCCAGTCCTTCCTGAATCGCAAGATGATGTGGTTTGGTACATGGATTCGATGAAACAGGCACAGAACATGAACCTGCAATGGTTGGAAAAGCGTGCCGATATGGTGAACGAGATTTTTGAGGAGATTGTAAACGTGGATTTGTATGGTCAGTCGGATGAGATTGACACCGTGGCATTGGATTCGCTTTTGCGACAACAATTGAAGGACAAGGGAATCGGTGCGGAATACGCTTACGGTATTTTCGACCCGTTTATGAATGCATTTTACTTGGAAGGTGAAGCTGATAATATGGACGGCATTTTGGCATCTGAACACAAGGTTAATCTCACTCCAGGGAATGTGTTTAGTCCTCCTAAGTTTTTGAGCATCTTTTTTCCAAATCAGAGCAAGTATTTGCTACGAACGATGTGGCTGCTTTTGACCATCTCTGCCATGTTCATTCTGGTTATCATCTTCTCATTCTCGTTCACCGTTTCGACCATCATCCGTCAGAAAAAAGTATCTGAGATTAAGAACGATTTCATCAATAATATGACGCACGAGCTGAAGACTCCAATAAGCACCATTTCATTGGCATGCCAAGCGCTGACCGATCCTGACATCAAAATGCGAGAAGGAATTGTGGAGAATTACATAAACGTAATCGCAGACGAGAACAAAAGATTGGCCATGGTAGTGGAGAACGTGCTCCGAACGGCCGTAATGGACAAAGGGGAACTGAAGCTGAAAATCGTTGAAATGAACGTGAACGAAGTAGTGGATCAAGTGCTTCAAAACATGAACATTCAACTGGAGCGTAGAGGCGGTTCGTTCATTACCGATTTGCAAGCCACTAACACGCTTGTGCAGGCAGATAAAGTGCATCTAACCAACGTGGTGTTTAACTTGGTTGATAACGCTTTGAAATACACCGAGAAAATTCCTGTGATAAAGGTTGGAACGCGGAATGAGGCGCAAGGAATTGTGGTGTTTGTAGAAGACAACGGAATCGGAATCTCAAAGGAAAATCAAAAGAAAATCTTCGATAAACTTTACCGCGTTCCAACAGGAAACATCCATAACGTGAAAGGTTTTGGCCTTGGCCTGAGCTACGTAAAAGCCATTGTTGAAAAACACAACGGCTGGATAAAAGTGAAAAGCGAACTGAACAAAGGCAGCCGATTTGAAATACTCATCCCCCATAAATACAACCAAGCATGAGCGCAGAAAAAATTAACGTACTACTGACAGAAGACGACCCGAATCTCGGAATGCTCCTTCGCGAATACCTCAACGCAAAAGGCTACACAACCACGCTGGCAGACAACGGCAAGAAGGGTTATGAGGAATTCTCTAAAGGTGGTTTTGACATCTGCATTTTGGATGTGATGATGCCAGTAAAAGATGGTTTTACGCTAGCGGAAGAAATCCGTCAGACAGACAAGCACATTCCCATCATTTTCCTTACGGCTAAAAGCATGAAGGACGATAAGTTGAAAGGTTTCGGAGTTGGAGCAGACGACTACATCACCAAACCGTTTAGCATGGACGAACTGCTGATGCGAATGCAAGCCGTGTTGCGTAGATCACTTCCAGAAACAGCAACAGCCAAGAAAAAAGCCGTTCTCACAGTCGGGAATTTCATATTCGATTACGACCGTCAAACACTTGAGATTGACGGTGAAGAAAAACGTCTCACAACCAAAGAAGCCGACCTGCTTCACATGCTTTGCGAAAACCGCTTCGATGTGCTTGACCGTAACTACGCGCTCAACAAAATCTGGGGCGATGACAACTATTTCAACTCACGCAGCATGGACGTTTACATTGCCAAGCTCCGTAAATACCTATCGCTCGACCCAGAAGTTGAGTTGGTGAATGTGCACGGGAAGGGGTTTAAGTTGTTGGCTAAAGAATGAGCTAATTAGCAAATGAGACAATTAGCGAATGAACCCCGTAGAATCGGCCTTTGCTAATTTGCTCATTGGCACATTTGCTAATTGAAAAATCTGCTCATTACAAAGACCCCGTCCTTCCTCCATCAACAGGAACATTGATTCCGTTGATGTAGCCCGCCAGCGGTGATGCGAGGAATGTAGCTGCTGCGGCCACTTCCCAAGGTTGTGCAAACCTACCAGCTGGAACTTCGGCCTTCATGTGGGCAGATACTTCCGCTTCAGACATTCCCATTTTTGCAGATTTATTGGTGATGATACTCGAAAGACGTTCGGTTTCGGTTGCGCCAGGAAGCACATTATTTACGGTAATTCCGAATTGTCCCAACTCGTTTGCCAAGGTTTTACTCCAACTGGCAACCGCTCCACGGATGGTATTTGAAACGCCTAAACCGTTCAACGGAATCTTCACCGATGTGGAAATGATATTGATGATGCGGCCGTATTTCTCAGCCTTCATTCCTTCAACAAGCGCTTGCACCAGAATGTGATTGCACATCAGGTGTGAACGGAAAGCCGCTTCAAACTCATTCAGCTCGGCATCAATAGCTTTTCCACCTGCTGGGCCGCCAGTATTGTTCAATAGTATGTGATAGGCTTTGGCTGATTTCATGTGGTTTTCTACCACAATTTTCAGTGCTTCTGGCTTACTAAAATCAGCAACGAGATAGCCGTGCTGTTGTCCATCGTTGGCGGTCAGTTCGGCTAAAACGGACTTCAATTTCTCCTCATTTCGTGCTAAAAGCGTCACGCTTGCACCAGCTTCTGCCAATTGCAATGCAACGGCTTTTCCTATTCCTGCGGTGCTTCCGCACACCAACGCTCGCTTTCCTGATAAATCAATTTTCATATTCGGGCTTTGGTCAAAACTACTTGAATTTCCTTACTTTGATGGGAACAAAAACGACACAATGGCCATCTTAAAACCGTTCAACCTAAAGCAATGGATAGAAGACAATCGCGACCTTCTAAAGCCGCCTGTCGGCAATAAGAATCTGTATGTAGAAGCAGGCGATTTTATCGTGATGATTGTAGGCGGACCCAATGCCCGCAAGGATTATCACTACAACGAAACGGAAGAGCTTTTTTATCAGTTAGAAGGCGACATCAACGTGCGCATTCAAGAAGACGGAAAAGCCGTTGATGTGCCGATAAAAGCGGGCGAAATGTTCCTGCTTCCAGCCAAAACACCACATTCTCCAGGAAGAAGCGAAGGCTCGGTTGGACTGGTGATTGAAGCCGTACGCAAAGGAACAGACATGCAAGATGGGCTGCTTTGGTTCTGCGACAACTGCAACCACAAATTACACGAAACCTACTTTCCACTTACCAATATTGAGAAGGATTTCCTTCCGCGTTTTCGCGAATTCTATGGTTCAGAGAAACTGAGAACATGCTCCAACTGCAATCATGTGATGGAAACTGACTCAAGGTTTGTTTAGTTGCCGTAGTAATCAAACTAGAAAGAGACCCTTCCTTCGTGGTGATTTCCTAGAAAGTGGCAATCAGCCCCAAAAGTTGTGATTCACTAAATAAATGAGAGTCCCTTCGTTCCTCAGGGAAACAAACGGATGGCTGCGGAGCCCGCTACTTGCTTCCCTGAGGAACGAAGGGTTTGTTTTCTATAGCCAATTAAGCCCTCAGCCATTTGCTAGGCAATCACCTCCTTCGTCAGGGTGACAAACGGAGGGAAATGGACAAATGCCTTGGCGAAGAATCCCTTATCTCGGTTGTCACCCTGACGAAGGAGGTGATTTCCTAGAAAGTGGCACACGGGGGACTTAGAGCCCTATTGAGGAGGTATTCAAAGGTGTTATTGGATTCTCTGTGGTTGTATTTGAAGGCTATTTCATCGAGGTATTCTTGAAGGTGTTTTGTACTTAACT
>JAIOYP010000045.1 GCA_021741155.1 Flavobacteriales bacterium
GCCCGCGGGCAGCAGGCTACCCTTGTGGCAGATATTTGGCCAGGCATTGAAAGCTCTAGTCCTACACGCTTAAACGTACTAAACGATAAACTCTTCTTTTGGGCAACCAACGGGACTTCTGGACCCGAACCTTGGAGTTTTGATGGTACGAGCCTTTCTTTTATCTCCGATGTAAATCAGGGAACTGAAGGTTCACATCCACCACACATTATCCGAACTGCCCAATTTAATGGGGAATTGTTTTTTGAAGCTAATGATGGAATTCATGGTAGTGAATTATGGAGTTTTGATGGAACTTCAGTAACACGGCAATCTGACGGTACTGCAATCGGACCAAGATTTCTATGTGTTTACCATGACACTCTTTTCTTTCGAGGCTTAAGCGCTAGTGGTGGTTATGAACTAATGGGGTATGACGGAACATCCGCTTTTTTAGTTGCCGATGTTGACCCGAACACTAGTTCCGAACCTTCCTATCTAACCGTATTTGACGATAAACTATATTTTGTCGCTCATGATGATAGTACTGGCACAGAGCTTAGAAGCTACGATGGCGTTGGAGTAAGCCTGGAAGCTGACATTAGAAGTGGTAATTCTTCCCCAAAGTATTTAACCGTAATTGAAGACAGGCTTTATTTCAATGCTCTTTCCGATGTCGGCCGCGAACTGTGGAGTTATGATGGGGACAGTCTAAAGTTCGTAGCTGACATAAATGAAGGCTCTGAAAGTTCTCATCCCCAATACTTCATTGAGTTTAATGGAAAGTTGTTTTTTCAAGCGGATGACGGTAATTCTGGCATGGAACTCTGGAGTTTTGACGGGAATGTTGTTGATCTTGAGGCTGATATTAACCCGGGAAGTGCCAGTTCTAACCCATCGGTTTTGGTTCTGTATGATAGCAAGCTATTTTTTAGAGCAAATGATGGCGTCAGCGGCATTGAACTATGGAGCTTTGATGGAACAAACGCAACACTCGAAGCTGATATTTATCAAGGCGGTGCTAGTTCTTTTCCGCATTATTTAACTGTGTTCGATGGACGACTTTACTTTGTAGCTGGTGAAGCTGAACATGGAAGAGAGTTATGGTATTTTGACGCAAGCACCACAACTTCCGATATAGTTTCGTCCGCTGATTTGATTAACATTTCTCCAAATCCAGCGACCGACCTCATTAGAATCGACCTTGACTTACATAGTGACTGCTATTTGCTGAAAATTTTCAATAATTCGGGCGCTATGGTGAAAACGCAGCGGGTAAATGCAATTCAACACGTAGAACTTATTCTCCCTGAAGCCAAAGGCCTTTATTTGGTTCAACTTATTAGCTCAGACGGACAATCAACAACCCTGAAAGTTGTGAAAGAATAAGACTCAACAACGACACCAAAATACCGCCAACACAAACTAAAGTGACCCCTTCCATTAGATAATACCGCAGGATAAACTTTTTAGGTTTTACGGCCTAACAGGTCTCGCACAAAGAGACGCAATGCTTGCGTCTCTACAGTTTTTTCAACTCAAAAATATCCTTTCGTCTATCGCGTAGGTTACGCACGCTACCGAATTGGTTGAGTTCGCGCAGGAGGTCAATATCTACATCGGCAATCAGAATCATCTCTGTATTTGGCGTTGCTTCTGCCTTAATTCCGTTGGCTGGAAAGGCGAAATCGCAAGGCGTAAATACCATTGCTTGCGCATACTGAATATCCATGTTATGCACTTTAGGCAAATTGCCAACGCTACCAGCAATAGCCACATAACATTCGTTCTCGATGGCGCGTGCTTGAGCGCAGTTGCGCACACGCGAGAAACCATTCTGTGTATCTGTTAAGAACGGAATGAAGAGAATATCCATGCCTTCATCTGCCAATAATCGGCTCAATTCTGGAAACTCCGAATCATAACAAATAAGGATGCCGATTTTACCGCAATCTGTATCGAATGCCTTTAACTCGTGACCTCCTTGCATACCCCAAACTTTTGCTTCGTCAGGCGTTACATGCAGTTTTTCGTAACGTTCGGTTGTACCATCTCTTCTGCACAAATAACCCACGTTGTAAAGCAGTCCGTCTCTTATCTCGGGCATACTTCCTGTGATGACGTTGATATTGTAAGAGATTGCCAACTCGGAAAACTTCTGAACGATACGGCTGGTATGACTCGCCAACTCACGAATGGCTTGAGACTCCGACATGTGGTTGTTCTCGGCCATTAACGGTGCGTTGAAAAATTCTGGGAAGAGCGCAAAATCTGAACGATAACCCGAAACGGCATCGATAAAATACTCTGCCTGCTGCATCAATTCATCAAAATCGGCATACAATCGCATTTGCCATTGCACCAATCCAAGTCTGATAATCTTCTTGTTGGCTCCTGCGCGCAGACTTTTTTTCTCGTAGTAAATGTTATCCCATTCGAGAAGCACCGCAAATTCGCCCGAAGCCTCATCTCCCTCTAAATATCCTTTGAGAATTTTATGTGGATGAAAATCGTTTGACATCTGGAAGTTCAAAACTGGGTCGTGAATCTCCTTGCGTTTTACCCTTTCGATGTACTCTTTTGGAGACATCTGCTCGGCATATTTGTGGTAGTTTGGAATACGACCTCCAAAGGCAATACCACGTAGGTTCAATCGCTCACACAATTCCTTTCGGTAATCATAAAGGCGTCTTCCTAGTCGTAATCCACGATAATCGGGATGGATAAATACATCAATTCCGTAAAGCGCATCGCCTTTATTGGTGTGCGTTCTGAACGTGTAATTACCTGTAATGTCTTTGTAGGTGTGGTTGGCATCGAAACTATTGTAATCGACAATAATTGAGAGAGCACAACCTGCCAATTGTCCATTCACTTTGATAACCACTTGGCCATCAGGGAATTTTTGAATCAATGAATTGATATGTTCCTCCTTCCAAACCGAGTTTGGCATGGTGGTGTACGAATCAATCATGGCTGTTTTCAGCTCCTCGTAATCATCTACTGTTAAAAACTTCAGCTCTATATTTTCTATTTCTCTAATCATGGTTCAGTATCAATTGAATGTAGCACCGTTAACCTACGGTCTTGTTGCGATGCCAATAAAGTACCAAAAAGAACTGAAGCCAACAAATTTCGAATTCAATTTGCTCCATTAAAGCTTTAAAGTAAGCGCCACATCAGGATAATCGGTAATGATACCATCGACTCCAAGGTCTAACAAACGAACCATGTCTTCTTCCTCATTTACAGTCCACGGAATGATGCGAATGTCTTTATCGTGGCAAGCCCGCACCAATTCTTCATTCACAAGGCTAAAATTGGGGCTGTAAATGGCTGGAGCGAAGCCGAGTTTAGCTATATCAGCCTCAAAACCTTCCGATTCCTCAATCAAAAGGGCTAGCGAAATAGATGAATCCAACTGCTTCATGGCCTGCAACGAACGGACATCAAACGATTGAATGATGGTTCGGTTGAGAATGTCTCCTTCGCGAATGACCTCCAAAACCAGCTTACAGAATTCCTTTGGGGCAGGATGAAAGATGCCATCACCTTCGGGCGTGCTTTTAATTTCGATGTTGTAGAGAACTGATTCCAACTCCAACTCCGCTGTGGCCGCTTCCACTTCGGCAATCACCTCGCTCAAAAGTGGTTTGAACGTTGCAAATTTTGCCTGTAGTGGAAAATTGGGATGCGGTTGGCTACCACAATTGAAGTTGCTGATTTGCTCATAAGTCAAATCGTACAATTTCAATCCTTCACCTTCTGGCACAGGCTTGTCGTTAATCCCCCAACAGATGACCGAACTCATCCATGGCTCGTGAGAAACCACCACCTCATGATCTTTTGAGATGACTACGTCCATCTCCACGGTATTCACTTGAAGCTCAACGGCCCCAATAAAACCTTCGATGCTGTTTTCTGGAAATAATCCACGCGCTCCACGATGACCCTGCAAGTCGAATTCGCGGCTGGATGAATAGACTTCGACTTCGTTCTCATCAACTTCTATTTTATCAGTTGAGGATTGGCAACCGATAAAAAGAGCTGAAACAAGTAGTGATATAAAAAGTGCGTGGATAATTTTCATGAGATGATTATAATGAAGAACATGTTTTAGCCACAGATTCACAGATGAGCACAGATTTGCCGCAGATTAAAGAAAAATCATCCGAGAAATCAGAGAAAATCAGTACATCTGCGGCTCTTTTATGTGTATTCAAAAATGTTTGGATGAGCATACAGGTAATCTTTGACGGTTAATAGTTAGTGCGAGTGAAATGCTACGGATCAAACCTCCGTCTCGATTTCTTTTCGGATTGCTTCTTTTTGCTATCGAGTCGCTTGCGTTTAACCGACTTAGGAATGCCCGATTTCTTGCGAATCTTCTTCTTTTCTAATGCCAGATGGATGAGTTCCAAAAGCCTATCAGTGGCAATTTGGCGGTTTCTTCCTTGCGAGCGGGTTTCGGCACAACTCACAGCCAGAACTCCTTCTGAATTGATACGGTTTTTGAGGCGGGCAGAAATTCGTGCCTTCTGCAATTCGGAAAGCGTTGTGCTTTCGGGAATGTTGAGCAAGGCTTCCACACGCGTCTCCACCTTATTCACATTCTGACCGCCAGCTCCCGAACTCCGTGAAGTGCGGAATGTGACCTCTTTTACCAGTGCTTCCTGATTGAATTCCATGTTTAACGGCCGAGTATCGTTACCATCGATTTGATGCCATCGGTCTGAATGATGTCCGCATCCATTCCAAGAAATTCCCGATTGGAAAACACGGAGCCTGTTCCCCAAATCATAACTTTCACGTTGGATTGCTGAGCTTCTCGAATCTGCTCTTTGGTGATAAAATCACCATTGATAGAAACGCCATCAAGCTGATATTCTTTCACGGAAGAAATGGCTGAAACTGCTTCTTGCGCATAAAGGAAGAGTTCGGCTTTAACGCCCGCTTTCTTCATATCAACCAAAAGTTCCAATTCTTGCGATTCGACAAGAAATTTGAATTGGGGCAATCGATCAATGAGTTTAATAATTTGAGCTTGAAACTGAGCCAACCGAAGACTATCCATGTCGGGTTCTAGCTTCAAGTCAAAAGAAAAAATGGTTCCATCCTTCCACGGAAAACTGAGAAGCGTATCTAGCGCATCCACAGGCTCGGCTTTATGAAATGCACCATGCGAACATTCGTAAATACTCGAATATGTTTTCTCCCAAACAAATCCTGGACAGCCAGAAAGATTAGGCAAATCTTCATCGTGATAGGCGATTAGCACATTATCCAATGTCATTCGCACATCGACTTCCGTTCCTTCAATCGGAAAAGCGAGTGCCTTTTCGATTGAGTGCTTTGAGTCGAGTGTTATCTGTGACCGAACGCCCATGCCACCATGTCCGAGAATGATGGGAACTTTTTCAAGTTCTACTTTTCGGTGGACGTATTTCCAAACAATCAGTCCGACAACCAGAAGAAATAATGCAATAAAGGGAAGCTTTTTTTTCACCTTATTGTCTGATTATCTTTTTACTGAATACCCGTTCGTTGGCCGAATAGGCGTTGAGGAAATATGTTCCAGATGTTAGAAACGAACCATTAAAAGACAAGCGATTCTTACCTGCTTTAATGCGGTCTTCCATCAGAAGTCTTATCAATTTTCCTTCAATATCTACCAATTCCAATCTTAAGAGTATGCTTTCTTGTAATTCAAAAGTCACTTCCAATTGATTGACAAATGGATTTGGGAAAACGATAGAATGAACATCATTGGTTTGAATGTCGGTTATTCCTGTAGCTAAATCGGGAGAGGTCAATTTGCCAATCCATGTTCCATGTCCGTGGGTTGCGCTTCCGAATGAACCTACAGCCCATACGATTCCGACTTCATCATATAAACGTTGTGAACCAGAATAATCGCCCCAACGTTCTAACGAATCTTGCATCACGTTTACGAATCCAAGTCCGGCTTTAATCTCCACTCTTGCCGATGCTTCTAGATTTCCATTCACATGAATAGCACTGAAGCCAGCAAAATCAGTCTCGCTGCTATGGTTGAAGTTGATAATGGATTGTTCGTCATTCTCATGCAACCCACACCATGAAATATTCGGGTAGCCGTAATTGATGGTTGGGTCGCTATAAATTCTACTCGTGACGGTTGGATTGCCACCTTCATGTCCATCAATCACACCATAATAAATGGCGGATGTTCCGGTGGCTGGATCAGTGCAACTCTGCACGAAATGTAAGCGATTATTGAGCGTATAGCCACCCAAAACACGACTATCGTTCGTGTCAAACCAGTTATTTCCCTCTTGTTTGGCTGGTACAGGAAGTATGTAAGGCACATCGGATCGAATGGTTCTTACAATCAATTCCGCACTTGGATCGGTTACGCGGCCAGTCACTTCAATCAGGAAAAGCGTGTCATTTTCGGAAGATGTATTTCGGTTTGATAGGAAAAACATGTTCTCGCCACTTGGCGCTGCGCCATCCTGAATGGGAGTGATATTGAAAATCTCCTTAGTACCTGGAAGAATGTCGTTATAATACTTGGTGATGAGCTCAAAACCGATATAACCTTCCTTCAATCCAACCTGCCAAAGACACGATTCCGTAAAACCTGAATTGTTAGACGATCCATTCGTAAACGTATTGATACCTATATATAGGTCTTTGCCCGAAATGCCAACCACAGGATAATCTGACCAAGTTTCATTCTCCAACGGATTGCCCGGAAGCGAATACAAATTCCACTCACCAGTTGGGTCCGCAGTTTGGCTAAAAGCAACAATGATGTTGCTCGTTTCCCAAGTGAAACCACTCAAATAAACAATGATAAAACGATTGGTTGACGGATCATAAATCACTTTGGGATCGAACTTGCTACCGGTGACGCCAAGTGATTGCGACAAATTTCCTAACGAACGATAAAGCAGTTGTTCCTCCGTTACGGAATTGTACATGTGAATTCTCGAATTAGTAACCGAAACAATGATGCTGTCATTGGAAATCGCCATGTCATTATCATTCGGTGTCCCGTTGAAACTGTTTCCCTCAAAATTGGCTCCTACAATTGGCGCAGCCCCAACGGCAACTCTTGCATTGCTTGATGAGTTTGCAGGATAACGCTCCATAATCTCCAGCTTTTTGCGATGGAGTTCTGCACGCAGACCGCTAACTCCTGGCTTTGGGGCTTCGAGATGTTGCAAATGAATATTCCAATCTTCCGTTGCCTCAGACATCACGATAGTTGCGCCTTTGGCGATGGTCATTTCCTTCACGGATGCTTGCTGCGCAAAGCCTAAAAACGGAACGAGAAGCAGAAACGTAAAAAGTGTTTTCATGATGATTGTTTACGGATTCAAGGTCTAAAATTTCTTCCACATGCTTACGTGCGGACCAACATTTGGCACTTCATACTCTGAGCCAAAGCAGCACCACGCATTTGCTTCATAAAATGGAATGGCCTCCACTCGTGCTTGCAACCAGCCTGTTTTTGCACTCCAAACCGTCACGCTTTCCTTTTCCAATGCGTCTAAAACTTTGCTGGCAATTCCTTGTCCTTGATATTCATCGAGTGTTCCCATGGCTCGTACTTGCACTGCGGGTCGCAATCCTACAGAAGGAATCTCCAATCCGCTGTCATCTTGCATCGGTTTGTATCCAGCACACAACGGCTCAAACGGTGGACATGCACTTTTTGCTTTCTGATCGAAGGCGCTTCCATCAGCATTTTCTGGAATGAGGTGCGCACGGCCAACTGCTACTACCTTGCCTTCATCTTCCACCCAACAATGGATGGCTTCATCATCTCCACCCAACCTTTCTGAACCTTTGGGCGAGCCAAGTGGCTTTCTCAAAATTTCATAACGAACATCAAAATAGGCTTCAGGAACGGCTTGTTCGGGGAGTTTGATTTGTGTTTTCAAAGTAGAAATAAATCAGCGATTACAAATGAGGCAAACGTAACGGAGGCAACTCCGTTCGTAGTAAAAAAGGCCAAGTTCACTCGGCTTAAATCGTTTGGTTTTATTAGCGTATGCTGGTAAATGAGCAGACCTAGAAAAATGGTGTAGCCAATCCAATACAACCAATGAAAATCGCCCATGCTTCCTGCCCAAAAGAGTAATCCAGCTGTGATGGCATGCAGTACGTTTGAAAGGTTCAAGGCTTTCTCTTTTCCCAACCAAACAGGGATGGAGAAAAGGTCGTTTTCCCGATCAAAATCCTCGTCCTGCAACGCATAAATAATGTCGAACCCTCCAACCCAAAAAAGCACAGCGAATGAGAACAGAAGCGGCAGCAAGTGAAACTCGCCAACCACAGCCAAGTATGCTCCGATTGGCGCAAGACTCAATCCTAAACCTAGAATAAGGTGGCACAAAGCGGTGAAGCGTTTAGTAATGCTGTAACCCAAAACAACAGCCAGTGCTACTGGCGAAAGCGCCCAGCACAGTGGATTGATGAAATAAGTGGTGATGACGAATGCCGTTGAGTTCAGAATGACAAACCAAAGTGCGGCATTGGCATTGATGATTCCTGCAGGGATTTCCCTTATTGCGGTACGCGGATTCTTCTCGTCAATGTTTCTATCGATGTAGCGATTGAACGCCATGGCCGCGTTACGGGCGAATACCATGCAAAGCACCACTTTCGCCAACAAATGCCATTCAAAAGTGGCAGAAGTGAACTGCACTGCCATAAAAAAACCAATCAGCGCAAAAGGCATCGCGAAGATGGTATGCGAGAATTTAACAAGTGATAGGTAGTTTTTCATTTAGGGAGACAAAAGTAGTTATTGGGTTAAATGCATGTCTGCAACTTTTCCCAAATGGTCAGCTTTGACAGAAAGCAGGGTTTGAGAAATGGTGAAACATATTTTTGGCCACAACTTGACACCGTACAACGGTTGAACATACTTTGTAAGCTTATGCCTTATGTATTACCCAAAACCGAAATCGTAAAAGCTAATTTTGGTGAACTCAATGAGTTTGAAATAAAGCGTTGGCACGATTGAGTCATTTAATTGCAAGTTCCTTAACTATTTAGGTTTCATTTCCACAAAATAAAATTCAATTGCCAAAGCCCCACACGTTCCCAGCCCTTTACAGCGAACTGTACAGTAAGCATTTCAAAAAATCGTATGCAGGGAAACCAAGTAAACGGTATTTGAGAATAATGGAGCAGATACGGCAAGCTGAAAGCATACCATACCACGAATTTGAAAGAGCTTTAATGAGTTGAACCCGTTACGGTGAAGTTTTCCTTTTGCTGAAACTGGAAGTGGCTACATTTGGCACTTCAATTTTAGCAAAGCGTATAGCCAAGATGAAATTATTGCCACTCATTCTTTGTTTTCTGCCTTTTTCCCTATTCGCGCAATACCAAGTTATTCTCAATTCAGGTGATACAGTTAAAGTAAGCAACCTGATTAAAGATGGGGATTATTATACGGTTGAAAAGTACGATGGGCAAACATCAAGACTACCTTATACTTTGGTAAAGTCGGTTCTACGTGATTATTCAACCACAGGAATTAAAGCCCCGTTCATTTATTGCCAATTGGTAGGAACTGGAAAATTATTTAGCCCCGAAGTAACTGTTTCGGTTGATTATGGTCAACAAAGAGGTTTTTTTGATGATTACAGAATAAGAGATGAAACAGGAAATGTTCAATCATTCAATTCAATGATTGATGCTCTCAACTACATGGCAAGTATGGGTTGGAAATTTGCCCAAGCCTACACGATTACGATAGGGCAACAAAACGTATATCACTATCTACTAAAAAAGGCAACTTAACGTAAGTTTGAGTTCAATTTTGTGCCCTATTTGTACCTTGAGAAAATAATTTTTCAGCAAGTGACTGATAAAAAACAACTTAATTATCGAATTAACTTTCGGTGATGAATTATTTAAAACAATGAAAAGCACAGTTCTCGTGTCTATACTGGTATTACTAAACGCTCTTGCGCCAAACGCGCAAAACTTCAAACTTGCCGTTTTGAAGTATAACGGAGGTGGCGATTGGTATGCAAATCTCACCACATCTGTTCCCAATTTGATTGAATTTTGCAATAAGGAATTGAATGCAGGAATCGACCTAGAACAGGAAGTGGTTGAGATTGGCTCAAAGGAGTTATTCAAATATCCGTTTGTTCACATGACTGGTCACGGAAACGTGATTTTCTCCGATTTGGAATCTCAAAACTTGAGAAAGTATTTGCTCTCGGGTGGTTTCCTTCATATTGATGACAATTACGGAATGGATCAATTTGTGAGAACGGAAATAAAGAAAGTGTTTCCTGAATATGAACTGACCGAGTTGCCATTTTCACATCCTATCTATCATCAGAAATTTGACTTCAATAAAGGACTGCCTAAGATTCATGAGCACGATGAGAAACGTCCCGAAGGCTTGGGAATCATCCACAATGGAAGATTGGTCCTTTACTATTCTTTCGAATGTGACCTTGGCGATGGCTGGGAAAGTCCAGCAGTCCATGGTGATAGCAACGAAGTTAGAACCAAAGCTCTCCAAATGGGAGCCAATATTGTTCAATATGTGTTGATGGGTAACGACCCCGACAAACTCTGATTAAACAGAAGGCAATTCGACCTTCATCAAAAAGTCCTTCGTTCGCACCATGTGCGGATGCATTTGTTCATCCTCATGAAGGAATGGAACCAATTTTCGGTACTCTTCCATGAATTTCTCAATCACAGGCGAACTTTTTTCTGGCCGTCTGAAATCTAAGGCCTGTGCTGCTGTAAACAGCTCAATTGCCAGCACCTGATATACATTTTCAACCACTTCATAAAGTTTGGTTGCCGCATTTGCCCCCATGCTCACGTGATCTTCTTGCCCGTTTGAACTCACAATACTATCCACAGATGCAGGCGTACACAACTGTTTGTTCTGACTTACAATTCCGGCTGATGTATACTGAGGAATCATAAAACCTGAATGAAGTCCAGGCTTTTTCACGAGATAAACGGGCAATCCGTTCTTTCCCATTATGAGTTGAAAGGTTCTTCGTTCAGAAATGTTGGCCAATTCTGCCAATGCAATCGCCAAATAGTCATAAGCTATGGCCAACGGCTGACCATGAAAATTACCTGCGGAAATGATTTTATCCTCATCAGGAAAAATCAGCGGATTATCAGAAACTGAATTCAATTCTCGTTCAACTACTTCCTTCACATGCTCAATTGCACCCACGCTCGCACCGTGAACCTGTGGCATGCAACGGAAAGAATACGGATCCTGAATATGCTTTTTGGGCTTCGTAGCAAGTGGACTATCATTCAAAAAAGCACGCAATCTTCTTGCTGAAGCAATCTGACCTGGATGTGGTCTTACATCATGAACCAATGCGTCAAACGGAGCAGTCAAGCCTCCGTATGCGTCTAAGGCAATGGCTCCAATTAAATCAGCAAGAAAACCAAGTCGCTCGGCATGAAACACACAATAAGCGCCATAGGCAGACATGAACTGTGTACCATTTAGGAGTGCCAATCCTTCCTTCATCCTTAACTGAAGCGGTTGCCATCCTAATTCGGCCAAGGCTTCTTTTGCTGAGACTTCTTTACCATTCATTATCACTTCGCCTTCCCCAATCAATGGAAGACATAAATGAGCGAGAGGAGCCAAATCTCCACTTGCGCCAAGCGAACCTTGTGTATATATAATGGGAAGAATGTCAAAATTGAAATGATCCACCAGCCTCAGCACGGTATCCTTATGAACCCCGCTGTTCCCGTAAAGCATATTCCACACTTTAAGACAAAGCATGGCTCGCACAATATTGCTTGGAACACGCTTTCCTGTACCGCAAGCATGGGAAAGAATCAAGTTGGACTGAAGCGCTTCCAGTCCATCATCATCTATTCTAATATCACTCAGAGACCCAAAACCAGTATTGACACCATAGATGGTTTCACCCGTACGAGCTACTCGTTCATTCAGATATTCGTAAGAACGCTCAATATCGGCAAGGGCAGAATCGGGAAGTTCCAACTTAGCACTGCCCAACAATTCAGCAAGGCTTTCTACAGTAAGCTTAGTCTTTTGCATAGTTTTTCGCTTTCAGCAATTCGTGCAAAGGTTGTTCTGAAATTTTAGATTCTACCCATGATATGAGATCCAACGTAGAAAGCGCATTTCGCTCGCCAGGTTCATATTTTACGGATAGCAAGTCGGACTTAAGTTTCGTGAAAATTTCTTTGTCTTGACGGAGTAAATCATTCTTAGAAAACTTTTTCATAAACGAGAGCATAATCTCTTCAAACGCATAAAGTCCTTCCAGTTTATTCAAATATCTATATGTAGATCTTGCTAGATATTCCAACATCTCACTTCTCCCAAGTTCAAATTGTAGAATCATCGTCATAAGCCTCGTTGATGCGTGAAGATCCTCCACCGAATTGATGGCAGTATCATTCAATATCATGTTCAACCACCTCAGCGACCTCGAATATTCGCCAATGCTGAATAGAAAATAAGACACATTGAAATAAAGATGCAGTACTACATATTTTCGGTGGTATCCATCAATCTTCTCTTGTATGTCCCTTATCCTTCCAACCAGTTCAAGTCCTTTTTCGCGATTTCCTAATCGCGTGTAGAGAGCTAGCTTAGCAATAGATGTTTGTAGAAATATTCTACTTCCAATCTCATCAGAAAAATGGCTTTTCAGCGATTTTTCTTCTATTGATTCGAGTTTATCAATTAATTCTTCAACTTCATCCCATTTGTGCAGTTTAACACAAATAGGAATCAGATTATTAAGAGCAACAAAATAGCTCTGAACGATACTCCTGCTGTATGCTGTTCCAAATTTCTCTTCAACCAAATTGAGCAACTCTAGTCTATATCTGTAAGCTTCTTGCCAATTTCCATTGATTTTATTGTACTGAGCGTGAATATTTAGGAAGCAACATTTAGAACGAAAAGTTAAAGCTCTACTTGGGTCTTTAAGCGCAAATTGATTTACTATTTGATCATTGGTCTTATAATCCTCATTCCTTCGTTCAATACCTATCTTATAATAGTTATTGAATATTTTCGATTGCAAATCGCTGTATTCTCGTTCATTCTGTAACGAGCCAAGAATCTCGTAGTATTCTTCTGAAGTGTTGTCAATGTCAGATTCGTCTTTATCGATGTAAAACTCCTCTGACAAAAACCGCGACTCCCATTCCAATACTAACAGAATCACTTGAAAGCTATCGTTTTTGACGGCCATCTTCCGAACATTCTTAAGAAGCCCATGAGCCTGTTCAACTAAGCCTTTTTCGTACAGAAACTGTACATCTTGAATCATTCCGTAGAGCCTAAATTCTACTGTGCGTTTCAAATGATAAAGCCTCATGGCTTTCAAGATCGATTCATACAAATGATTCTGAGTAACTGCCAATTGATCAAGGAATTTCTCGCCTTCAAACCTGACTCTTAGTTCTTCTTCGTCAAACCCTTTTGATTCGGAATAGTAATCGAACAAACGTGCGAGATTACTGTCTTTTTTTTGCAGCGAGGCCTGCAACTTAAAGTATCTCTTTTCATTCAATTCTAACGATTGAACCAATTCAAACAAGCGATCACCCTTAGACATAGTATCAGATATTTACTTTGAGCAAACCTAAATTATCGACAAATTGCAGGTCTGAAAGTTAAAAAATCGTTTCAAGTTGTTTCACATAAAACAAAAACTGTTGAATGAAATAGTAATTTTGTTTGCATCAATGACAGATGGCTAATCTGTTTGAGACAAAAATCGACTGAAATCATAAATACCGACTATGAAATACTTTAACCAAATTCTGATTGGCTTAATCACCGCTACAGCATCTACCCTTATGTTTAATGATGCTTTGGGACAATCTGTGGGGGTAGCGATTAATGATGATAATACAGCCCCGTACCAGGATGCAATTTTGGACATGAAACACTCCACTGACCCTCAATTGGGTGTGTTATTTCCAAGAGCAGCTAATGATTGGACTCCTGCAGCAGGTGCTCGAAATGGCCTTATCTATTATAATACTACAGATAACGAATATCGGTATTGGGATAATGCTGGAGCTGGCGCATGGAGAACTCTACTTAGCGTTGGTGCAACGCTTCCGTATATTGAAAATCAGATTTCAACTCCTCAGACTCCCACTAGTAGTCCCTTCTCCAACTTTTGGATTAGCGGTGAAGGTAAAATAGGAACCAACTTAACCGTTGGTACCGAATCAGGTACTGGTAGCATTATTCTGAGCGATGATGACGCCTGGATTGGAAGAAGCGCAGCAACTGCACGTATTGGGTTTAATTCCGCCTCTGGACTTATTGACCTCAACTCAGCTAACGTCACCATAGATGAAGACAAATGGCTCGGAATATCTGGTGCAGATGAGCGAATCGTATTTAATGGTAGTGCTGGTGAAGTACATATTCTTGGAGATGGTACTGGGAATTATCTTACGGATGTACATGTAGCTATTGGAACAGCATCGCCATACAATAAGGCTATTTTGGATATCGCATCCACAACCATGGGGGTAATTTTCCCTAGACTTGACAACACAGCAATGGGTAACATTAACCCTGGAGGTGGACAAAATCATGGTCTTTGGATTTACAACACTTCTCTAAATAAATACATGTTTTGGAATGGTACTGCTTGGGTTGCTGTAAGTTCTGGTTCTGGAAATACATTAGACCGAGCTTATGACGAAGGAGGCGCAGGTGCTGGCAATTTTATTGATGCTGATGTAGCTGCCAATCCAGTTGTGATTAACAGAACAAATGGAGCATATGGTTTAAACGTATTTAATCCTTCCAATACCACAAATGATATAGTGGGTATTGGTTTTAGTGTAGAATCTAGTGCTAGCAAACCTCGCAGCGCAATTATTCATGAGCGAATTTCTTCAGATGGTGTTGGTAAATTACATTTGGCAAATAGTTCAGACGTTACAGTAGGATATGAGGTCGCACTTAGTGATGCCAAGTTGACTATCCTATCAACTGGTAATGTTGGAATTGGAGAGACCAATCCTGCATTGGCAAAGCTCCAAGTGAAAGGCAGTGCTAATCTTTTAGTTTTACAAAACGCTACATCCGTTACCATGGCAACTGTTGAAAACGATGGAGACATGGTAATCGCAGGAAAATTTACTTCCAACGGTATTAAAGAAACATCAGATGGTAGATTCAAAAAGAATGTTACTGGTATTTCTAATGCATTGTCAACTATTTTGAACCTAGAGGGAGTGACATACAATTGGAGAACGGAAGAGTTTCCTGAAAGGTCGTTTACTACCGAAATGGAATATGGAGTGATCGCTCAACAAATTGAGAAATTTGTTCCTGAATTGGTAAGTACTGATGAAAACGGTTACAAATCAGTTCAATACAGCCACATGGTTCCGTTGCTACTTGAGGCAATCAAAGAACAACAAGATATTATCAACTCTCAAAGCAAAGAACTTGGAGTACTAAAAGCAAGTGTTGAAGCAATCTCAGAATATATTAAGACTGCTGAGAAATAATCTCTACTTCCTAAACAATAAACGAAAGAGCCGATTCATTCAAATGAATCGGCTCTTTCGTTTCTGATAATACGCTACTCAATATGTTATTGCTCCTATTTCCGAAACAAACTGTACATTTTCAGGACTTGCCTTTCTAATTTTATCAGCCGTTTTATATCCGAACTGATTTGAAATAATCAGTTCTCCATGGCATTCTGACACAATTTGAGCATTATTCCAATCCAAAGCATCAACAATAAAATGATTAACATTTTCAACTTGTATAGACGCTTCTAGTTCTGAATTCCCTGTTAAGTTTATTATCGAGAAGGAATTCCCGCCCCAATCCAACCTACGATTCATCAACGAATCATTCAGCTCTACAAATTTCTCATTTTCGATTCCTTTACGCCACCAATGATGTTGGATATGAAACAGCATGGATTGCTCATTTTCATAAAGCTCTTTTCGCGAAATAAAAGTTACATCCGTTCCATTCACTAATGCAATTGCAGTATGACCTTTCACATTATAAACCGTAGTGAACCTTTGATTCTTTTGCTCATGGACTTCAATCGCTTGAAGTGTCATAAAAACAATTGCAACGCCTAGACTTAAATATAACCCAAATCGTTGTTCTCGAATAATAAAGACGAGTAATCCTATGATAATTACATAAATCATCAATGCTTCCAAGGTTGTGATATCTATTCCAGACAAAACGGAATATGGTACTTGCTCAATCCAAACGACAACTTGATTTAGAATCAGAATCACCCACTTCAGCAAAAAACCACAGATTGGGAGTGCAGGCTCCCACAAACCGAAAACAAGCAGCCCAAATCCGAGATACAGAATAACTGTTGCCGCAGGAATGACAACAAGGTTTGATAAAAGAAACAGGTTGGGGAACTGATGAAAGTAGAGCAGTCCCAACGGAAACGTTACAATCTGAGCCGCTATTGACACGCAAGAGATTGACCAGACCCAATCCCAAAATCTATTTTCTATCGTTATGAGGTTAAACAAAAGTGGATGGATAACTACAATTCCAATAACGGCTAAATAAGAAAGTTGAAATCCAACCTGCATTATCATCATAGGATCATAGACAAGGAGAAAAAATGCAGATATCGCAAGTGTGTTAAAAATGTTCGAATCTCTATTACTAGCTTTTCCAATAGCCACAAATACAAACATTACCGCTGCTCTTGATACCGAAGCGGATAATCCAGTGAGAACAGCATAACCTAACAACAATGCTATCAGCAGCACGGTTTTTAATAATCGGCCGTAACGGTACTTTTCTAGAAACTTTAATAAGCCATTCAAAATGAGGTAAACAATACCAACATGCAACCCTGAAACTGCCAATACATGAGTAGCTCCTGAGCCAGCATAGGCCGCTAGCAAATCCTTATCGAGTTCGGTTCTATGTCCCAAAATGAGTGCTGACGCCACCGCCAATTCATCTCCTTCAAGCCCCGCCTCTTTAAATCTCGAAATAAGCTTAGAACGAAAATCTGAGAACCATCCGATAAAACCTGGACTTCCCATCGACAAACTCTTCCAATTTTCAGCCTTCACATATCCCCTAAATAGAATGTCGTGGAAACGTAGGTATCGAGGATAATTGAACTCATTAGGATTCCCAACTTCTAAGATTGGTTGTAATTGTGTTCCAATCAGAAGTTCCTCTCCGTATTTCGGAATGGTCGAAGCCGAATCATCCTGAAAGTAAAGTAGTGCCTTTCCATTCATAGTTTCCGCCCTATCTTCTAAATCAGCCACAACCTTAACCGACTTTTGTCTTACCTGAGGCTCTTCTGACACTCTAGCCAAGAACACTTGATTAGTAGCGCCAAGTCTTTTTCCATTCAGAGCATCAGGAAAAACATAATTGGAAACAGAAATAGTGAGAAGCGAACCAAGTAAAAAAAGTAGTGGCATGAGAAATACCCCAAACAAATGAGGCCGCCTTCCATTAGCATGTGCCATTACCAAGAACACAATGAGGACAAAAGCGAGAAATAATCCAGATAGAATTAGGTTCAATCCTAACTCAGCACCTTCCAACAGAAATGAAAATAAAATAATACCCGCCATAAACGGCAGAACAAGGCGCAACATCGGAAACGAGTTCCAAGCCTTCATCAGTTTTGATTTACCAAGGTGAAAATAAATCAGATTTCGATAATTAACAACTGATTGATGAAAACTGTGACTTTCAATCTTTTATGCAGACTTACCTCTACCGTAATTTGCACTAGATGCATTTCTCACTAGCAAATCGGGAGGTTAGGGCGCTCATTCAGTTACTGGATGATCCTGACGATAGCGTTTACAAAAACGTAAGCGACAAGCTTATTTCGTTTGGAAAAAATGTAATTCCACACTTAGAGACTGAGTGGGAGATTAACGCTCAAAACGCAATTCAATCGCGAATTGAAGAGATTATTCATCAAATAGAATTTGAAATAGCGAAGAACGCTTTGGCTGATTGGAAATCTGCTGGTGCCATAGACATTTTTGAAGGTGCGGTAAAGGCTTCCATGTTTCAATACCCAGATCAGCCGATTGATTTGATGCTTTCAAAACTGGAGTTATTGAGAAAAGATGTTTGGCTAGAACTGAATGATAATCTCACTTCATTAGAGAAAATTCGAGTGCTAAATCATATCCTTTATGATGTGCACCATTTCGGACCTCAGTTGAAATATCACTCATCCGATCAAAGCTGGTTCATTTCAAATGTTTTGGCTCATCAGAAGGGAAGCCCAACCACGATGGCAATTCTGTACAAAGCAATTGCGGACCGACTCGAACTTCCTGTAGTTGGCATCAATCTTCCTGACCATTTTATCCTCGGATATAAAGACGTTTACAACCATACCTCCAACGAGTTGCTGTTCTACATAAACCCTTTCAGCAAGGGAGCCGTTTTTGGGAAAAGTGAGCTTGAGCGCTACATTGACAAAATGGGAGTTGAATTGAACATTGAAGACTTAAAACCTCTTTCCAACGAACAAATAATTGGTCGCCTGTTAGCGGATTTGAAACAGTGCTACAAGAAACTGGGCAAATACCGAAAGATGGAAGAGGTCAATCAATTGTTGGGTGTTCTCTGACCTACAATATCTTTGGCAACCATCCGTATTGAACACGGAACAATCAACATGAACAACAAGGAAATTTTCAAAGAATGGTGCGAGTCACATCCTGAAATTCCGTTGTTCTTGCAATATGATTGGATGCAAATTGTAGCCAAGCCCGAACAGTGGGATGTCGCTCTAGTTGGAACTGAAATAGACGTTCAGGCATTTTTTCCTTATTTCAAAAAGAAAAAATTACAGTTCGAAATAATTACCGTTCCACCACTTACGCCTTACATGGGGCCATGGATTCATTATCCCGAAGGACAGAAAGAAGCCACGCGACTTTCGTTTGAGAAGAAGATGATGGAGCAACTTATTGCTCAGTTTCCAAAGACCGATAAGTTCATTCAGTATTTCCATCCTGAGATTACCAATTGGCTCCCTTTCTATTGGAATGGTTTTGAGCAATCAACTCGCTACACCTACATCATTGATGATCTTTCTGATGCCGATGTTCTTTACGAAAATCTCCAAGGAAACATCAGACGGGAAATTGCCAAAGCTCAGAAAACGCTGACTATTTCTGAATGCAATGATGTCAAAACCCTCCACGAGTTAAAGCTGAAAGATTTTGCTGCCAAGGGACAGGAAATCAATTATTCTGAAGCTTATTTCTCCAATATCTACAAAAAGCTGAGAGCCAAAGATGCTTGCAAAGCTTGGCTAGCAAGTGATGATGATGGAAATCCAGTGGCTTCTCTCCTACTCGTTTGGGATGATGAATCAGCTTACTATCTCGCTGGAGCTGTTGACCCTAAAAACAAGAACACTGGCGCCATGAGTTTACTCATGTGGACAGCCATTCTTTTCTCATCCAGTGTTTCCAACGCTTTCAACTTTGAAGGAAGCATGATTGAACCTGTGGAGCGTTTCTTCCGTTCCTTCGGAGCAAAGCAGACACCTTATTTCGAAATTCGGAAGACAGATTCGAAGCTTCTGAAACTGTTATAAACAAAAGAGGCGTTCTTTCGAACGCCCCTTTGCTAATACCTAAAACCTAATTGCTCTTGCCTTATTTGGCGTAAGCAACCGCTCGTTTCTCACGAATAACCGTTACACGAACCTGTCCCGGATAGGTCATCTCATCTTGGATTTTCATTGAGATATCCAACGCTAATTGATCTGACTGCGCATCAGTCACCTGCTCGCTTTCCACAATTACGCGCAACTCACGTCCAGCCTGAATAGCATACGTTTTAGTTACACCTGGATAAGCCAAAGCCAACGCCTCCAATTCATTGATACGCTTGATATAGCTTTCAACAATTTCACGTCTTGCACCTGGTCTTGCGCCTGAAATAGCATCGCATACCTGAATGATAGGAGAAATCATCGTAGTCATCTCAATCTCATCATGGTGAGCACCGATTGCATTGCAGATGTCTGGCTTCTCACCATACTTCTCTGCCAACTTCATCCCCAAGATTGCGTGAGGCAATTCTGGCTCCTCATCAGGCACCTTTCCAATATCGTGAAGCAGTCCAGCACGTTTTGCCTTCTTCGGGTCAAGACCCAATTCAGCAGCCATAATAGCACACATATTTGCTACCTCACGACTGTGCTGCAACAAGTTCTGTCCGTAAGACGAACGATACTTCATCCTACCAACCATTCTGGTCAATTCAGGATGAAGTCCGTGAATACCTAAATCGATAGCAGTACGCTTTCCGATTTCGATGATTTCTTCTTCTAATCGCTTAGAAGTCTTGGCAACCACCTCCTCAATACGAGCTGGGTGAATACGACCGTCTGTTACCAATTGATGCAACGCCAATCGAGCAGTCTCACGCTTCACTGGGTCGAATCCTGAAAGTATAATCGCCTCTGGAGTATCATCCACAATGATTTCAATTCCTGTAGCAGCTTCAAGTGCTCGGATGTTTCTTCCTTCACGACCAATGATTCGGCCTTTCACCTCATCGCTTTCAATACGAAAAATCGAAACAGCATTCTCAATCGTGTGCTCCGTAGCTACACGCTGAATCGTCTGAATAACGATTTTCTTCGCCTGCTTGTCAGCTTGCAATTTGGCCTCTTCAATCGTATCGTTGATGGCAGACATGGCTGCCGTTTTTGCTTCAGCTGTCAATGCCTCAACCAATTGAGCTTTGGCTTCCGCAGCTTTCATTCCAGCCACTTTTTCCAATTGCTCAACCTGCTTTTGGCGATCACGCTCAACTTCTTCAATCTTCTTATTGAAGATTTCAATCTGTCCGTCAAGCTTTTCCTGCTTTTTAGTGGCGTCTTCCATTTCGCGTCTCGCGTTTTCACGATCACGCTTCACATCCTCAAATTTCTGGTTCAAAGAACCTTCTTTCTGTTTAATGCGATTCTCACCTTCCAGCATTTTCTGATTCCGCTGGTTGACCTCTTTCTCATGCGCATCTTTCAACTCATGGAACTTTTCCTTCGCTTGCAGAATTCGCTTTTCGCGGATTACTTCCGCCTTTTCTTTGGCCTCTTCCAAGATGGCTTCCGCTTGTGCGCTTACCACCTTTTTGTTGTAAACCATCATTCCCACGCCTCCCAGAATTATTCCGAGTAAGGCTGCTACTACTCCTATTATCATCTTCTTACTTCATTTTGGTTAAAAAAAAACCCGCACAGATCCTTGGTCTAATTAAACTCCAATTATGACATGATTGGGACTGCCGAGCGCATCAGAGGTCCACTGTCCCGAACGAATTCGGAAACCACACCTAAATGTGGTTGAGGCCTTTCTTTAACACCCTTGAGCTTAATCCCAATTTTTTAAACGTTGAGTTTAACAAACATCGATCTATGCGGGAAATCGTTGTAACGCTTCGCAGCGCTACGTATTACTTATGTAAAGAACGAACTACTAAAATCAAGTGTTGGCATCGAGCGCAAGCTCAATCGCCTTAAGCTTATTCAGCACATCATCTTCAACACCACCAGCCTTCTCCTCTCCTTCCATCGCCTCGGTAGCAAATTGAAGCACACACATGCTCAATAAATCCCTAATATCTGTAACGGCATACTTATCCTCGTACATCTTCAGCCTCTCCCGTATCTGCCGTTCAGCCTTCCTTATGGTTTCTTCTTCCTGTGGTGTTTCCACCGTCATCGGGTAACTCTTCCCTGCTATTCGTACTGTTATCGCTTGAGTTCCCATTCAAAAGAATGTCCTTAATTATTAAGAAGTGCTATACACTTGTCAACCTCCCGCACCAATTCATTCAACCTCTTCCTTTGCTCCTTGCGGTCATCATCATCTTCCGTGACCGCCTTTGCAATTTTAACAACTTTATTCTGTTCCTCCAGTTTGCTCAACACATTTTTTTGCTCACTTATCATTTGCTCCAATCCACCGTTTTTCACCTTCAATTGCTCGTTTTCCACTTGCAATTGTGCATGAGCCTTGGCCAGTTTTTCAACTCTGCCAGCCAGCGAACCGATATATGTGTTCAAGTTTTCCATCGAAAATCGAATATACAAACATACGTTTTTGCATAAGCACTAAATTCTAAAATTTCAAATCCGAAACCGTTTCGAATTTTCTTATTTCTGATTTAGTGCTTTCAAAGATTTGGGCGTTCCCCCGAAGAAAAATCGGGGTCGGGTTTTCCGCTGTATCTTTTTTGTGAAAAACAAAAAAGGATGCCGCTCCAACCCCTAACGCGGCACTCCGAGCAAACATTTCCACCACATTTCTGACATCTCACGTCTGAAATCTTATATCTGACATCTCAATACTCACATCCAGCTACTCATATCTTCCATCAATCAACTTCAACAGCTTGGCACGATACCTGAACTTTGACCTTCATGCGAACCATCACTTTTTTCATTTTTCATTTTTCATTTTTTCTCTCACAGGCTCAAGAATCTGTTTACAGAAATCCCATGGATGGAGAAATGATTCTGTCTGGCAACTTCGGAGAAGTTCGCACCAACCATTTCCATTCAGGCTTAGACATCAAAACTGGTGGCGTGGAAGGTAAAGCAATTTATGCTGTAGCTGATGGATTCGTATCGCGACTAACCGTTGCTGGTGGCGGTTTTGGGAAAGCCGTTTACCTCGAACATCCAAACGGAAAGACCACAGTTTACGGTCACCTCCGCGAATTTGCTCCCGAAATGGCAGCTTACGTCAAGGAGCAGCAATACGCCAAGGAAAGCTTCGAGCAAGATTTGGCTCTTCCCGCTACCAAATTCCCGGTTAAGACGGGACAACTCATCGCTAAGAGCGGAAACTCAGGCGGTTCGGGCGGACCGCACCTGCACTTCGAAATCCGCGAAACCAATGGACAGCATCCAGAAAATCCGCTCAATTACGGTTTCAAAGTCAAGGACGATAAACTGCCCGAACTTCAAAAACTCTTCGTTTACAACCACGCTAAAAGTGGACATATCGAAGGATTGATTCACGAAAAAGGATTTGCCATTCAGGGCACAGTTGGTAACTACACGCTAACTGCCATTACTCCTATCAAAGCTTCAGGCATTCTCAGTTTCGGAATTGCAGCCTTAGACCGTTTCACCAGTGCCACCAATCCTTGTGGTATTTATGGAATGAAAGTAAAAGTGAACGGAACCATCATCCACGAACAGAAATTGGATAAAGTTGCATTCGACCAAAAACGCATGGTCAATTGCCACACGGATTATCAGAAAAATAAAATCGACAACCTGAAGGTTTATCGTTCTTACATCGCTCCTGGCAACAAGTTGGGCATGTATCCAATAATCGAAAACGGTGGAAAAGTGAATGTGGAAAAAGGAAAAACCTACAACGTCTCGATTGAGGTTTTGGATCACGCTGGCAACAAATCAAACTTAAACTTCTCCATCATTGGACAAGAACATTCGGCTGCAGCTCTAGCTCCGAAAGAGGAAATCACCGACCTCTTCTATCCATTACAAGAGAATGCGTTTACCAACAATTCGCTGCGAGTCAACATTCCAAACGGCTGTTTGTATGATACGCTCAAGTTCAAATACGACCTCAAACCAGCCTGCAAAGGCTGTGTTTCCCCAGTTCATTCCATCGGAAAACTGCTCGACACACCTCTCGATAGCTACATGACGGTTTCGATCGAAACGGAAAAACTCTCTGAAACAAAAGCAGCCAAAGCCATGGTTGTTTCCTTCAACAAAAATGGAAATCCAATCAGCGAAGGTGGTTCTGCCAAATGGAATTGGATGACAACCAAAAGTCGCAGTTTTGGCGACTATTCCGTGATGCTTGATTCCATTCCGCCCCGCGTTACTCCCAAGAATTTCAAAGATCAAACTTCTACCGCTGGTCTTTCTCGCTTAGAATTCACCCTCTCCGACAACCTTGCGGGCGTAAAAACTGTTAGCGCAACCCTCAACGGGAAATGGGTGCTACTCGAACAAGACCCAAAGAATAGCTTACTCTACTACACCAAAGACGAGCGTTTCATCAAGGGACAAAATACTTTCCGAATAAAAGCTACGGATGCCGTGGGGAATGTGAAGGAGTTGAATATTACTGTTCAATAAGCCCCTTTCCTTTCAGGCTGAAATCAAGCCGCCTTGTAAGGTCTGAAATTGACCACGCCATGTTTTGGCGGAAGCGCAATGAAGTCTTCCGCAACTGTTATAACTTTTAGCGTTTCGCCATCACAATCAAAGAATTCAAGCACGTAACCCTTCTCCCCCTTCTTGTTCGAAACGGTTTCAACAATTGTAGCTGCATCACCGCTCTGGAAATGATATTCTGGTAGCGCCTTAGCCAATTGTATCTGCTGGTATTTTTCGAATTTCTGTTTCATTGCTATCCTCTGTCTGGAAATAGTGTAATAAACCTGAATTTGTCATTGTCCACAGTTGCGAACCAAATGGTGACAACCCCAAAACCTTTCAACTCTCCCTTTACTTCATATAAACTACCAAACTCCGTTTCCTGTTGTAAAATTGCCTCATTTTTACTCGCTATTTCACTGATTTCGACCTTCAGTTCCTGCCAATTATCCTTTGTGAAACCTAATTTGGTCAGAAAGCCTGACTTATCGTTTCTCTCCTTTTTAACAAGCAGATAGTTCAGCAACTTCTCCTCCGCAATTTCAATCTTGTCTGAAGGAATTCTCAAGTTGACATTCGTTTGAATTCAAAGATAGCAACAAGCCGATAAAATCTGAAATGCCGCTAAAGACAAATTTGGGATCGAAAAGATTTTTAACTCCACTGTTCAATAGAACGAAGCCACAACTTTTAACTTCTCACTTCTAGAAATCCCACCAGGGTTACACCCCAATTCGCCTTCAGGAATAGGTATTCCGAGTTCAGCGTAGTATTCTACCCAAACGGGAAACATCTCGTTGGTAGCTGGGTCTTTGAAAGTCATTGGAGTGAGCTCAAAAAATGGCTGGTCGTCATTCGCAGCTTTGAACGCATCATAAATTAACTCGCTGCAATAGTAGCTTCCGTTATCGTAGAGGAAAGCATCATCGTACGGCATTCCGAGTTGGGCAACTGCAAAATCCAATGTCTTCTTTGTGAAGAAAGCATTGTCATCAACCAATCGCGTCACAATCACCTTTGGATTTCCAACTTCATCCAAGTTGCGATTAACAAATACTTTAATCGGTGTTACTTGAACGTTCTTCCCAATTGCTTCAATTACAACGATGGAATCATTGTAAATATGAACCAAGCCAAGATGAGAGAATGACTTTCCGTCAACTCCTTCGGTTACCGTTTCAATAGCAGTACAGAGACCTCCACAATCCAAGTCTTGGAATAATAAGTCGCCAGTTTGGAACTTGAAGGTTTTTGAATCGGTCAGTTTGGCTTCTTGCGCGGTTGCTTGAAAAGTCAGGCAACAAATAAATAGAGCAAAAACTTGAAGGATGGCCATTCGCATATTCGCTAATCAATAAGCTCCATTCCTTTTCCTCACAAACCACTCAATACTGAGCAAGGCCAAAATCAAGAAGAAAATCCACTTCATATGAATAGCTTCTTTGAACCATGTTTGTTCATAAACCACGTTGCGGATATCGTCTCGTGATTTGATGGCATCGGCCAACTTGTCCAATTCGCGAGGATAGAAAAGCGAACCTCCTGAACCGTTGGCAATCTTGTACATCAAAGCGTGATCGGCTGTGGTGCGGGTGGTTTCTAGTTTAAGAGCCGCGACCATAAACTGACCTGAACTTTCGAGCACCTTTCCGCCATTACTTACTTGCGCCTTGTAGCGGTAGTTTCCTTCCTTAAAGCTTCCAGCATTCAATCGGTAAGCGTTATCTGTTCGGTTGAATTTGTATTCGTAAACTTTTCCCGCTTCATCCGTAATGGTCAGGTCAACTTCTGGTTCGTTGATGGGTTCGTAGGTTTCGTTGTAGAGTTCTGCATTGAAGACAACCACCTCATCTTCTGAATAGCGGTTTTTCGTGTTTACTCGGAACAAGCTCTTGTCGGTTTTGAGGGCGAGGAATTGCACCACTTTTGACAGCATTCCATCGAATATCTCGTGCGAACCGTTCTCCTCAAAATCACGCATTCGCCATTTCCAAATACCATCTCCAACAAGTACTCCAGATTTTCTTCCTGAAACATCATTAAAAAGCAGAAGCGGATTCTGCGTTTCCACATTTCCGATGCGTTGATTGAAGAGCGTTTGAGCCGAGCCGCTTGCCGTGTATTCGCCAAAAGGTGCATTCAATGGTGGATAGCGTTGCAACATTCTTCGCACATTTTCATCCAAGGTGAAAAGCGAAAAGCCTTTGGCAAAAACAGGCAACACTTCATTCTTGCTCTGACGTGCTGCATTTACCTGCAAGCCGAAGTTCATATCGTTGAACCAACGTAAGTCGGTTTTGCCGCCAACGATGCAGAACACGGGAACGGTTGAAGCACGAATCTTGTCCATTTCAGGTCTTCCCTTACCACCTGTTTGTGGCAATTGATGCAAGATAATGAGGTCGTATTGCTCGGTATTGAACTCTTTTTCGCCTAGAACGAATGCATCCACTTCGTAATTATCGTTGCCACTGATGCTTCTTTTAATGGCGGCAATATCTGGGTGCGGATTGGCGGCCAAAATGAGCACCTTCTGTCTTCCATCCAGCACTTCTACGAAGAAATCTTGCGTGTTATTGCTGCGCGATAGTTCTCCGCTCAACACGCTCACACTTGCTCGAATTCTATTCAATCCAGGAACTTCGGCTTTCAGTTTGGCGGATAATACTTTACGGAAAGAGTTGCTGTTAATGTTGACGCGCTGTTCCCATAGAATGCCATTCTCGCCCGAAAGTTGAACGGTGACATCCTTTCCTTGGAACTTCTCTGCTTCAATAGTGATATCAACAGGGAATTCATTTCCCAAGTAGGCGTAGCGGTTGTGGTCTACCTTTTTCAAGATTACATCTCGCTTGATGCTTGTATCGCCTAAGGCAACAGAATAGACGGGTGCATTGAGATGTAGCGGACTGTAAATAGGGTCGCGGCCTCGGTTATACAAACCATCCGAAGCAAGAACGACCGCACCGACATTGCGATTGGCATAAACGTTATCCAACTCCTCAAACAACTCCGACATATCGGTTCTGCCATCAGAGAAATCGGGTGTTTCGGTTTCGTTTACATCGTTACCGAAAACGTAACTGCGCACTTCGTATTCGTCCGAAAGGGATGCGCGCAACTTGGACAACGCTTCTAGATATTCCGTTCGGTAAAAGGCGCTATCGCTATTCAACGGAATACTAGAAGAGTTGTCTTGCGCGATGACAACAATTGGTTTTTCGGTTCTCTTGGTAACGGATTTGATTAGCGGACCAATCAATAGGGCCACAAGAATGAAGATGGTGATGCCACGGACTGCTGCCAAACCACGCACCATCCAAATGGGAATTGTGGCTGTGCGCTTTTCGCGGAAATACATTCCGAGGGCGTAGGCTACGCCAGCCGCAAGGGCTAGAAGCAAAAACCATGTTGGATATTGGAAAACGATACTCAAAGTCTTGTTTTACATGAATTAGCCACAGATTCACTGATTGACACAGATTGTTTCACAGATGATTTAACTATCCGAGAAATCAGTGAAAATCTGAGCATCTGTGGCAAAAAAGATGTGCTATTCATTATGTCAACATTCCTCCACAGACAGAAACGACCTGCCCTGTTACGTAATTCGACATATCGCTGGCGAGGAAAACGGCTGCATTGGCCACATCCTCTGGCGTGCCACCACGCTTGAGCGGAATGCTCTTGCGCCATTCTTCTACCACTTTCTCGTCTAAGACTTCTGTCATTTCCGTTTCGATAAACCCGGGCGTAATGGCGTTGCAACGGATGTTGCGCGAACCTAATTCCTTGGCAATGCTCTTGGTAAAACCGATGATGCCCGCTTTGCTGGCGGCATAATTGGATTGTCCTGCATTGCCTTGAACACCAACAATAGAACTTATGTTGATGATGCTTCCACTGCGCTGCTTTAGCATTGGGCGCTGAACAGCTTTGGTTACGTTAAACACCGACTTCAAATTGGTGTCCATCACCAAGTCCCAATCCTCTTCCTTCATACGCATGAGAAGGTTGTCGCGGGTGATGCCTGCGTTGTTTACTACTATATCTACGTGTCCGAATTGCTCAACCACTTGGTTGACCAACGCTTCTGTCTGCTCGAAATTGGAAGCATCTGACTTTACGGCCAGCACCGTACCTCCAAAGGATGCCAATTCAGCTTGCAAGGCTTTGGCTTTTTCTTCTGATGAGAGATAGGTAAAAACCACAGTTGCGCCTTCTTTGGCAAACTGACCACAAATGCCTTTGCCAATGCCGCGTGTACCACCTGTAACTAAGGCTACTTTGCCTTCCAACAATTTCATACGTCTTGCATTTTGGCCAAAGATAGGAAAGCGAAGATGCGCGGGGGCGGTTCAAAGTTCTGGGTTCAAGGTTTAAAGTTTGTAGCGGTGATAGCGTTGTGAAACAAACTTGCCGCGTTGAGTTATTGACCGTCCGCATCGTTCTACGGACGTGTCGCGTTGAGTTATTGACGGTCCGCGAGTGTCTGTTCGGGTCTGTTCAACAAACTCTGGGTCTGTTCAGCGAAGCACTCAACCAAGGTTGCTACTTTCGCAAGATGAAAATTGGCATTATTAAAGAAGGCAAAACGCCACCGGACAAACGCGTTGGTTTAACTCCAGCGCATTGCGAGCATTTAAAGCTAGCGTACCCTGAATTGGAAATCAAAGTGCAGCGCAGTGCTATCCGTTGTTTTGCGGATGAGGAATATGCTGCGGCTGGAATTGAGTTGGTGGATAGCGTGAATGATTGTGATGTGATTTTTGGGGTAAAGGAGGTGAAGCATGAGATGCTTGCTGAGGGAAAGACGATGCTTTTCTTCTCTCATACCATCAAAAAACAGCCGTATAACCGCGATTTGCTTCGCGAAGTACTTAGTAAGAAAGTACGACTAATCGATTACGAGACCTTGACTTATTCTAACGGTGCGCGTGTGTTGGGATTTGGTCGATACGCTGGAATTGTTGGTGCTTACAACGCTCTGATTGCACACGGCAAACGCTACAAAAGCTTTGACATGAAGCCCGCCTATTTATGCGAAGACATGGCAGAAATGGGACATGAATTGCGCAAGATTGAGCTTCCGAACATTAAGATTATTGTGTCTGGCGGTGGAAAGGTGGCGAACGGTGTGAAGGAAACGATGGAGACGGCTGGCATTAAACAGGTTTCTATTCCTGAGTTTTTGAATAGGGAATTTGACGTTCCTGTTTACTGCAACGCTGATTTACTTGACTACCACGAAAAGGACGGAAAGGCACCAGCGAGTTTTGCTGAATTTGTGAAGGACAGCACGGTTTGGGAGAATACGTTTAGCAAGTTTACGAAAGTGGCGGACATCTTTATTTCTGCTCACTTTTGGGATAATAAGTCGGCTCATTTCTTCACGGAAAATGATGTGAAGTCTGATGACTTTAAGGTAAAGGTGATTGCAGATATTACTTGCGACATTAAAGGTTCTGTTCCTACTACGCTTCGTCCGTCAACGATTACTGACCCGATTTATGGCTATGACCGAGCTACGGGTGTGGAAGCTGAGGCTTATGCTGATAACAGTATCACGATAATGGCAGTGGACAATCTTCCGTGCGAAGTGCCGAAGGATGCTTCGACTGGCTTTGGGCAGGATTTGATTGATAAGATTATCCCGTTGTTTTTGGGTAACGACCCAGAGAATATTTTGGAACGTGCTTCTATTGCACGAGATGGCAAGCTGACTGAGTATTTCAGCTACTTGCAGGACTACGTGGACAGGAAGGGTTAGGCCTTCTTTAACCCAGCGATAACCGCTTCTGGGCTTTCTGCTTTGAATACTGCGTTTCCAGCAACTAGGGCGTTGGCACCAGCGGCTACAAGTTTTGGTGCATTGTCTAAGTTGACACCGCCATCTACTTCAATGATGAGATTTGGATTGAGTTTATCCGCCATTGCTCTCAGCTTGCGCACCTTTTCGTAGGTGTGTTCAATGAATTTTTGTCCGCCAAAACCGGGGTTTACAGACATGATGAGTACCATATCCAATTCTGGAAGGACATCTTCCAACAGCGAAATTGATGTGTGCGGATTGAGCGAAACAGCTGCTTTCATTCCCAATTCTTTGATGGCTCCGATGGTTCTGTGAAGGTGCGTGCATGCTTCGTAATGAACGGTTAGAATATCTGCACCGCAGTCTTTGAAGTATTGCAAGTAGCGATCTGGATCGACAACCATCAAATGCACATCGAAGGGCTTCTTGCAGATTTTCTTCAATGGCTTCATTACGGGCTCACCGAAAGAGATGTTTGGAACGAAAACGCCATCCATGACATCTACATGAAGCCAGTCGGCCTCACTCCTATTTATCATTTCAATTTCTTCACCTAGTTTGGTGAAATCTGCTGCTAAAAGTGATGGGGCGATGATTGGCATGTGATTGTGTTGGTTTTGAATGGCAAAGAAACTGTTAAAGCTTGGTTAAACGAGTCTTGCTATTGGTAATGGTGATAAAGAAATTGTCCTTCTTTGGATAATGGTCA
>JAIOYP010000046.1 GCA_021741155.1 Flavobacteriales bacterium
CAGGAAATAACTCCTGAGAGCTCCGAAACGGGGTCAATCAGTTGGGTCTTAGCAAGCAGGAATATCAACCCAATCATCAAGAGATTGGGCCATCTCGCCAAACGCAGATAAGCCATCAATTATTTCTTTTTGGCCTCTACTTCGGCCGCTTTTTCAGCATCGTAAATGGCGTTAAGTCCAGCCACAACATCTGCCGTTATATCTAAGGCCGGATTGCCCAAAAGGATTCCGCCAGCTTCATCAGAATATGCCAATACATACGAAAACCCATATTCCTGATTGTATTCGGCAAGGAACTTCTTGATGTTCGCAGTCACTTTTTTAGTTCCCTCTAGTTCCTTTTCCATCAGTTTTTGCGACAAGCTCTGCTGCAAGCCTCCTACTTCCTGCTCTGCTTCCATCGAGAATGCTTGGGCGCTCTGCTGCAAACCTTGAAGCTCTTGCATCTTATTGTTACGCAAAACTTCGTTCATACCACGTGCATCTTCCTCAAACTTGGCAGCCTTGGTCTGTAGCTCTGTTGCCATCTGCTCCAACTGCTTTTCAAGCAAAGCCGAACGCTGCTCCACTTTCTTCTCGCTTTGTGCACGCTCAAGTTCTAAGGCAGATTGCAAATCGTCAATCAGCTTGTAGTTTTTCCAGAGTGTATCTTGATTGATGTAAGCAATTTTCAGCGTGCTAGAAATGCTATCAATCACAGCCGAATCGACCGTATTCTTACGAGCCTCTGGCTTCGAATCTGCAAACTGGAAATAGAACAAAACAGCCACCGCTACCGCGAGGATTCCGTTCAATACTAATGGAAGAGCTTTCATATTGCCTTTTTATTTGGGCGGCAAAGGTAATCGTTCCTTCAAACTGGAATCTTCTCTTAAACTGTAACCGAAATTGGTCTAGAACCAATGCCGTCCTAAACAATTTCTGATTGAATATTTGATGTTGATTTCATGTAAGACGGAATGGTGTTGAGGTATATTTAAAGAATAGCTTCCCTTGTAGTGAATTTTGCACTGCGTCTTGGTGAGATTGTTCAAAGGGTTTGTCTAACTAGGTCTCTGGAGTTCAATTTTGACGAATAGGTGTAGTCGGGTTTTGTTATGTAACTTAAAGATAACTTTGTGATGCAGACATCTGCTTCTCCCTTTTTTCAATCGTTTAGGACGCTATTGACTTTCCATACTTATTTTTTGAGGCTGGTAGTTGTCGGAATCCGTGGCTAGACAATAAGGGTAAATACATTTTGCTGCTGCGCTAAACAACATCAATAATTCAAAGCAAAGCCAAATTTGATTTTCTCATGGGTAGGTATTCAGACAGACGATTGTGATTCTTACTAAGTATGTGAAAAAACGAATTAATCGATTGAATTACCTTTAGAAAACTAAAATCAAAACCAATGAACAAATCATTTCAGACCATAGTAGCCGTTTTGGCACTGACATTTGTGAGCACAAGGCTTATGGCTCAGGATAAGAAAGCGGAGAAGGAATCAAAAAAAACAGCAGCTAAAACTGAAAAGGCCGTTGATAAAGCTGTAGACAAGACCGAGAAAGCCGTTATCAAAGCAGCCGATGAAACCGAAAAGGCGGTAATTAAAGCTGCGGATAAGACTGAAAAGGCAGTAATAAAGGCCGCAGAAGTGGTAGAAAAAGAGACTATAAAAGCTGCTAATGTCATAGAAAAGGAAGCTAATAAGGCTGCGGACAAGGTTGAAAAGGCATTTGAGAAGGATGAAAAATAGTTTACTTTGAGTCTACTAAATCACAGAGAATTCTGAGGCCTCACACTCACAAACGTGAGGTCTATTTGTATTCAGGAATTCGCCTTTTCTCCAATTGAAAGATGGCTCGGTCATTCATCGATACATCCTCTATTACAGCTACTTGACAGGCTCAAGTTGAAGCTCCATCGAAATAAAACGTAACCACTTCTGACCGAATCATGTAAAACCCCGTCCATTGACGTTGATTTTCCATGAGGAAAGAATCACATATCAAACAAGAATCTCTAAGCGGTTTGCTCCGCGTTCTTCTAGCGCCAGTAAATGGCGTATTCACCAAAGGTTAAACATCATGAAACTAAAACTGATTGCTACAATAGCCGTCCTGTCTTCTGTCGTTTCGGCAAATGCGCAGATTTCTAAGCACAGAAAATACGATTGGGGTTGGTCCTATAAATTGGAGATGCCCGAAACAGGCATGAAGTGCGAATTCCCAGAAAAGCCAACCATCATCACTTTGGCGTATGGGTATATGACTGCGGCTTCCTTTAAAGATGAGTTGTTCATTGCCGCTAAATTGGAGAACCATTCTCCTTATGACCTACAATGCAGAACGGAGGAGTTTACAACCGAACTCAGAAAGGTATATGGACTTCATCTGAACAACTTGAAATGGAATGAGATTGAAACCGTCAACGGTCACCTTACTGCTTCTGCTGATAGCAAATGGGGCTGGGCCAAGTATCATGTTGATGCTATTGCAACGGAAGATGTGCTCACCATTTTCGTTTACGCGCATCATGGCGAACTTTCTGTTCCGGGGCACTTTTTTGCCAGTTCTTATTCTGTGAATGATATGCAGCCAGGCGACTTGCATTATGCAACAGCAGCGAAGCAAACCAAGTACGCCAAGTCTTTGGAGAAAGACCACGGCAGAAGCCTTGTGAAATTGGAGAATACTTCCGTTACGCTTGAATGGCCCGCAACACCTGCCATGGAAGCAAACCGTCATGGTTCTACCTATGCGCTTAATCAAAAGGGTTCGCACTACGCCACTCGTGTTATCGAATCTGGACCGTTGATGAGTTACTCGTTCTTTAATGCATTCATTGCACAGGAACAACAAAAGTGCAGCGCTACTTCTTCGTTAGAAATGATTGCAGATGAAACTGAGATTCCAGTTCAGTTTGACAGAAATAAAGAGGTTTACTTCCGAAAGATGACCTTCAAAACAGGAGATAAAACGCATCACCGCTTTTACGTGGCAGCTGATAATAGAATCATCGTTCAGGAATTGGAAACAACGACAGAACCAACGCTTGCCGAAACACGCTATTTAAACACCTTCGAGCAATCTGTTCGAAACAAATACGACACGAAAACCCTCGTGTTGAAGTAAACCAGGAAAGTTTGTAGGTGAAGGCCGTTAAGCGTAATGCTTGACGGCCTTTCTTTTATTTCATTTTTTCTTTGAAAACCACGAACAAAACAACCTCCTCCATGTTTCCTGTTTTTTAACAACACACATTTAATGAAATACACACTTACGGCTTTCCTTCTACTTTTTACCGTTTATGGCTTCGCTCAAACTGAACTGAGAGAACTAGACATTGAACTCTCCAATTATGAGTATCCATTCAAGGTGGACTTCATTGAACTGAAAAATCAGGATCAACAGCTGAAAATGGCCTTTATGGATATAAAGCCAGCGAACTACAATGGTCAAAATGTAGTGCTGCTCCATGGAAAAAACTTTAACGGAGCTTATTGGCAAACAACCATTACCGCCCTAACCGCTAAGGGTTACCGCGTGATTGTTCCGGATCAGATTGGATTCGGAAAGTCGTCAAAACCAAAACATTTTCAATACAGCTTTCAGCAATTGGCATCAAACACGAAGGCCATTCTAGATAAACTAGGGATTGAAAAAGCTGCTGTGCTTGGTCACTCCATGGGAGGCATGCTAGCTACTCGGTTTACCTTGATGTATCCAGATTTGGTTGAAAAATTGATTCTTGAGAACCCGATTGGGCTTGAAGATTATAAGGTCTTGGTTCCGTATCAGCCTGTAGAATGGTGGTATGCTAATGAACTAAAGCAGAGCCATGCTGGCATCAAAAAATACCAACTCTCAAACTATTATGATAACCAATGGAAACCTGAATATGATCAATGGGTGAATCTTTTGGCAGGCTGGACTCTAACTAAAGACTATGCCGTAATAGCTTGGAATGCTGCACTTACCTACGACATGATATTCACCCAACCAGTGGTGTACGAGTTTCAAAACATAAAATGTCCCACCTTACTTATTATCGGAACAAGAGACCGTACTGCTTTAGGAAAACCGTTGGTTGCGGAAGACGTGAGAAGCACCATGGGACTTTATCAAAAGCTTGGTAAGACTACCCGCGACCGCATACCAAATGCCAAGTTAATTGAACTGGAAAACGTTGGACACATGCCGCACATTGAGGTCTTTGAAGGTTTCATAGGGCCTTTAACAGACTTCCTCAAGGATTGAGGTAAATCCATACAATCATCATACGAAGAAACCCTAGCCTCATTTTAGCTGGGGTTTCTTGTTTGAAAATCTGAAGGCAACGGTTAAAAAGTCGCTTTCACCGAAAGCACAAAGTTCCTTCCAGCAGCTACAATACCCGAACTGTAGGGACGATACCGAACATCTGTCAGGTTCTCTACCCCTGCACTCACCGTGAAGTTGTGCAAGAACTGATACGAAGCCTTGAAGTTGATGGTATACCAACTTGGCGACCACGGATTTCCGTTTTCATCCACCGCATAAATCTCAGTCTTGGCTTGCTCTTCTTCTGGTAGGTTTTCGTTTTTCACTGCTCCACTGTATTGCGCATTCAACTGCAAACTCAAGGTTTTGTAGTGATAAGAAAGGCGCGAAACTCCAAACCATGGCGCTGCATGGCGCGATGGACTTACTTCGCCATTGTCCAACTCTTCTCTGCCTACTTGCCAATTAAAATCGGAAGAAAGCCCGAATCCGAGCGGAAGCTTTACTTCAACTCCTGCGTGCAATCCATATACATTCGCCACAGCCGCATTCTGAATGGCTTGCACTTGGCTTAACTCCCCACCATACATAATGCTGTCTTGTCCGTTTAGGGTGAAATCTCTACGAACCAAAGCGTTGTTCAAAATGGTGTAATAACCAGTCAGGTCGAGCTTCACCACATCGGCTATCACTTTGGCAATGCTCACATCTACATTGTAAGCGTATTCCGCCTTTAAATTTGGATTAGGAATGGTCACTGCTCCAGGTTCAGAATCGAACACCTTGCCTATATCATCCACATTGGGAGCACGGAATGCCGTTCCGAAATTGGCACTTAGCACCCACGTTTTGCTTGGACGATACACCAATCCGAAACTGCCCGTAAGCGAACCGCTGTTTAACTTGGCTTCTGTAGAAGGAAACTTATAGAATGTGGTATCGAAATCAGCATTCAATAGGAAATGATTGTAGCGTAAACCTGCTTGCAACGTCACTTTCTGATGCACACGGTATTGGTCTGACACATACACACCGTAACTCGACCAATTAGATTGTGGATAGCGCGCTGGTCCTTCAAAACGTACTCCGTTGGAGATGTTCTCATCAATTCCCGTTGATATTACATCATTCCAAACTACTTCTAAACCATAATAGAGTTTGTTCTTGGTGCCGATGGCTTTCACAAAATCGAGGTTACCCGAATAGGCATACACATTCTCAATGCGTGTTTCGCGTTGGGTCTTATTGAAATCGCGGCTAATGCGGCTTTCGGCAAAGAACTGTTGTGCTAGGCGAATGCTCATTTGGTCATACACCGCGTTGTTTCCTTTGTGCGTTATGCTGAGGGCATTCATCATCCATTTCTGCGGGCCATAACTCCATTCGCCATAGCGCGGCAATCCGTTCTTGTAGCGAATATGTCGGTCATAGCGTGAATAGGAAGATGTTTCTGACCAATGGAATCCGTACTGAATGTCCCAGTTTTTATTCGGCTGATAGCGGAACTTCTGCATCACGTTTATCTGATTGTAGCCCGATGGTTTCTGCACTCGTGGGTCATCATTGGTAACCACTACATCCACGCTGTCTTGTCGTTGCACATAGAAAGGACGCAGGTATTCATCCGGACCATAGGTTCCCATTTTCAAATCGCCAAAGCGGCTGTAAGTGGCGCTGCTCACCATAGCAAACTTTTTCCAACCCACTCCTACATCAAAATGACCTGTAAATTCGTTATTGGCGGATGAATAGCGCGTAACGGCCTTTCCTGTAAAGTTGGGTTTGTCTTCTAAAGAAAGTTGCGGGGTGAGCGTTCTAAAACTCATTACGCCACCAATGGCATCGCTACCATAAATAACAGAACCAGCTCCGAAGAATATCTCTGTGCTTTCGGTAGCAAATGGATCGAGGGAAATGATGTTCTGAATATTCCCTCCACGGAAAATGGCGGTGTTCATTCTCACACCATCCACCGTATACAGCAAACGATTGGTGGCAAAGCCCCGAATCATCGGACTACCTCCTCCCTGCTGACTCTTCTGCATAAATACTTTACCTGAAACGGTGAGTAAATCGGCAGCGGTTTGCGGATTCTGTAGCGTTACATCTTTGGTTGAAATGCTAACAATCTTGGAAGGCACATCGCGCGATTCTTGACTCCAACGTGTAGCGGACACGACTACTGCATCTAAGTTAATGTTTGTCCCGCTGAGCAGCAATTCAAACGAACTTGATTTTAAGTCATCATAACTCTTTAGAATCGTTTCGTAGCCAAGCGAGCGGATTTCAATTCGTTCTGCGTCTGTGAAAGCCGAAATATCGGCTTGTCCTTTAGCGTTGGTGGCGGCAAATGTTTTGCCGTTGCCCGTCATCAGCGTTACCATTTCAATTGGTTCGCTTGATTCTTGGTCTTTGATGGTTATTACTTGCGAAAAGGCCGCGCATGACCATAGCAGCAATAACCAGAATAGTAGATTCTGTTTCATTGTTTTTGGATTGTGTTGAAAATTGAAATGCAGACGCTTTTTGTCTGCCGCAAGAATCAACCCAACTGCGGTGGTGGGCTCGGTGGTGTGGCACTCCAAGAATGGAATGGCTGCATCATGGTAGATGGTTTCAGCTTCGTTATCTCGAATTGAAGGAAGGAGTACGAAGGCATTTCCTCAACAAAAAGGTGCTGCAAGAACTGCGCGAGTTGCTGTTTTTGGTTTTGGTGCTGCGGATCTTTCTTTAAGGCCAATGTCGTTAAATCTACAAGTTGGCGGTTGAGGTCGGTTTCCTTGTAATCCCACCAACACCAATAATACGTGGTGTCGCCATGGGTTTCGGTTTGTACCACATCATACATTTCATTGCGGTATTCAAACTCTTTACTGTGCTCCCATTCCAATTGATTGGTGGCTTCTTCGGAAGTGAATTTGAGAAGGACAAGTTCGCTTTTATCCACTTGAGCCATCAGCTTGTGTTTTACTTCTTTCCGCACAGACCGTTTCTGCATTTGCAACCAGCCGTAGATTCCTACCATCGGCAGAACTAGACAGAGGAACAGAAATATGCTGATGATTCTGTTTTGCACAGGGTAATTAGTTTAACCGCAATGACGCAAAGTCTGCGCAAAGACGCAAAGAATTTTACATGGAGAGAACAATCTACCAGCTGATTTGCTGATTTCCTAATCAGCAAATCAATGCTCCTCCTGATAATACAACTTGTAGTACTTACGGCCATCATCATCTTTCCCCTTTTGGATAAGGGTTTTATCGCCATGGATGTAAACCGAGAAGTTCTTGTCTAGTTTGAGGATGCTTTTGAACACGCCCTGCTGTTTCTTCACGGCTGGAGAAGAAATATCAAATGCATCGGCAATGTACATTTCGCGCTCTTGCTGGTATTCTTGCTTGAATTGCTTGAAATGGTTAATGACATCGGGCTGAATGATAACCTCGGCTTCAAACTCGCTCATATCAAACGTATCCTGCTCTTTAAAGAAGGCAATGGAACGATTCAAAAAATCTGCTTGATCGGGCTTGCTGACATCAAAATGCTGTGGCAATTCCTTGGTGATGAAGTTCTTGGTCATCGTTAAGGTTTCGCGGGTTTGGTAGAAGTCGTCTTCGCGCGGTTTTACATGCAAGAAATCGTCTACCCAATATTGTGCTTCTGTGGCCTTGTTGGTTTTGTCTACAATGGCAACGATGTAGCCCTTGTCTTTCTCGGCATTGAAGATAATGGCGCCCTTATCCAACTTGTTTATGCTAACGCCTTGGTCGGTTTTTACTACAAAGCCATCTCCAGCGGGGTTGACTTTTAGAAATGTGTCTTTGTTCTCAGATTTAAATAATCCCACAGCATCTACCAGTTTACCATCTAGTAAGCAATGGTGGAAGAAAACGGTGTAGAATTCACCTCCTTTTATGTTTGGATGGGTGCTACATTCAAACAGGTGCTTGGCTAGTTTGATGGACTGCTCGTGCAGATTCTCTGGGTCTTCGAATATAGAACTCACAAAGGCGAATGCTTCGTTCAGCTCCAATCCGCTATCGTGGTAGAGTTTATAGTACTCGTTGGTCTTTAGCGGTGCTCTAAAATACTCTTGCAAAGCTTCGGTAAGCTCCCAATCCAATACCAAGGGAATGCCCGAAAGTACCATGCCTTCTTCGTTGCCTTTGTTGCCTACTCTGTGCACCGAAATATGGTCGATACTGCCTAATGCTGACTCTTCTGACATTGCTCAAATTTTGGGAGGCGGAAGGTAAGGAAGATGGGTGTGAGGAAAAAGGAAAAAGGGGAAAACGAGAAAAGGTTGTGGGTGACGTGAGTGAGACCTTCAAGGTTTTTGGAACAGGGGTGTCCGAAACCTGCCGGCAGGCAGGTGCAGATTTCACGAACGAATCGGCCATTTTTTGTTATGCTCCTACCGAGATTGGGCGTAGAATCGCTTGTATTACTACGATAATTTCGTCTGCCTCGGGCGGACTTTTTTTAGTTCGCATAGCGGACGACATTATGGTAGCAGAACATCTGTGGTATCTGGTAAAAGTTTGTTTTTGGCGGACAACACCATTTAAGAACAGAAGATTATCATATATCTTCAATTTCTCTTTTCAGAAACCCCTGTTTTCAAAACCTCGCGGTATGTTTAGGTTAACTGAGAAGACTTCTTTCTGCCCCAAAAGACAGAAAGCGCCATTCCAGAAATGATGTGCCAAATACCCCACGAAGCGCAAAGCAGTGCCATCTCTCCTATTTCGGGAAAGAAATTGAAGCAGATAATGAGGCCAAGACCTGAGTTCTGAATCCCCGTTTCGATGGCTATTGAGCGCGATGCAGGTTCGCCCAGTTTACCCAATCTGCCTACCACATAGCCAAGCGCAAGTGCCGAGAGATTGTGTACAATAACCAGTGCCACCACCAAATCAGCATACTTAATAAAGTTGTCCTTATTCTTGAAAAAGGCTATCGCAATGAACGCAATGAAAATCAACATAGAAAACCACTTGATTGGCTTCATAATCTTTTGCGTGAATACTGGATTTTTTGCTCTAAAAAGCATTCCAGCAAACACGGGGAGAATGAGGAACAAGAAAACGGTTTCAAACAATTCAAATGCATCAAGGCTCACAGATTTCAGCAGATTACCTGTTTCGGGGTAAAGACTACTCCAAAGTTCAAAGTTGAAAGGCGTAAAGAACACACAGAGCAACGTAGATATGGCCGTGAGCGTAACCGACAAGCCTAAATCGGCTTTAGCCATCGAACTCATAAAATTGGAAATTGTTCCTCCCGGACAGGCTGCCACCAAAAACATACCTAAAGCCAGTCCAGGTAACGGATGCCAGAAATAAGCAATTACAAACGTGAGCGCAGGCAACAAAATAAACTGAGACAGCAATCCAAGAAACGTGGCTTTCGGCTTTCTGATAGCACGGGTGATATCAGACCATTGAAGATCTAGCGCCACTCCGAACATGATGAACGCCAACAGAAAGTTGAGTGCCAATCGGCTGTTTGGGTCAAAGTTGATGGCTATCTGTTCTTCCAATTTTTTTACTTAAAATGATGTTATTCTAGGAAATGAGTCGAGCGAAGGTGCAAAATGCCATCATCATTAACAATTATTGACTTAATCCGCTCGTTTGGCACGGTAATTCATCGAAACGAAAAAACGTTCTTTGCCAAACCAATGAGAAGTCTTCTTTTCGTCATTTTACTTGTATTGCAAGCCAGCTTTGGCATTGCACAGGATAGGATTTTGCTTGGTGGCGTGCTCAAAAATCATCTAACAGGAGAGGCAATCCCGAATGTGCACGTAATGAACTTGACGGATTCATTGGCCACCATTAGTTCGCTCGAAGGTGCTTTTAAGATTCCAGTGCATTTGGGAGACAGTCTTGTTTTTACTTCGATAGGATATCATACAAAAGCACTTATTGTGACCGCAAAGGAATTTGGGGCTGATTTCATTGAGGTAAGGATGATACAACGCGAATATCAGTTAGGCGAAGTTGAGGTAAATCCATTCGGGTCAAAAGAACAGTTTCGACAAAAGTTCATGGAACTGGAAGTAGACGATGGAACGATTGAAATTGTTGGCATACAAGGTCCTTCAAAGGATAGAAGAACTATCCCTATAACTGAAGATGCAGACGAGATTAAGAAGGCGAAGCATTTGTTCAAAAGTCCTGCTTCTTTCCTTTATGGAAATTTTAGTAAGGATGCGAAAGCACGACAGGAATTGCATCGATTAGAGGCCGAAAAGGAAAAGCATCGTTACAATTACAGCAAGTTCAACGAAGATGTCGTTCATCGAATAACTTCTTACGAAGGCACTAAGTTGTTGGAATTCATGACTTACTGCAATTTCTCTGAAGATCAAATCTTCCGATACAGTGATTATGAACTTACCGTAGCCATAATGAATAAGCAGAAATCGTATGAGCGTATCAGTCAGGATTCTGCGACCGATTAATTATTAAGAAATCATTGTTCAAAATTGAGCAAATTCAACACAGAATGGGCGGTATAATAATGCCATTAATATTATCTTGCACCTCAATTTCCTAATTGATGAAGCACCTTTTCTTATTGCTTTTCTGCCTGAGTTCAGTGATTTCCTTTGCTCAGGATTCAGAACCAGCCACAAAACCACCAGTAGAACAGAAAGACCCATCGTCTATGACGAAAGAGGAAAAAGTTGCAGCTGCCAAAGCAAAGGCACGCGCTGCAGCAGGTGGAGATTCGGCCCAAGCTTCGGCTCCAGAAATGACATCTTATGAAGAGGCTGCAAAAAGCTATGACCTCGCGTTGGGTTTTAAGAGTCAGCGTAAATACGATGAAGCACAAGCGGCATTTGACAAAGCCATTGAAATTGACCCAAACTTTGTGGAGGCGTATGTTGGCCGTGGTGGCATCAAGTTTCAGAAGATTGAGTTTCCGGCTGCCATGGAAGATTATAACCGTGCTGTGGAAATTGCAGAGAATCTGACTGAAATGCACGAATACAAAGCATCTATCAAAAATGTTTTGGCAGATTATGAAGGTTCTAAAATTGAAGGTAGTAAAGCAGATTACATGAAAACGCGAGTAGCAGAAGCACTCTATCATAGAGGTCATCTAAAGCGTTTCATGGAAGACAAAGGTGGCGGCTGCACCGATCTTAGACGTGCGCTTGATTTAGGTTACGCTAGAGCTAAAACAGATTGGCCGGATTTGTGTCAATAAGTTATTTGGCAATTGAGATTGTCAATTCTCTCCATCAATAACTGAAAAACGGACTTCCCTTACGTATCTTAATTGCGGTATTCTGAAAAATGCATATCCGCAACTTTTTCCAATTGATCTGTTTTGACAAAAAAAACAGGGTTTGAGAGATTGGTCTAGAAACAAAACCCACTGGGCGTAAATCCTTACGTCATTACTTTTTAAGGATATTGAGCGATTCTTGAATATGCTTGGTTGGGCTCAACTGCGAATCAAATTTATGGATGACCTTTCCTTGTTTATCAATCACAAAGGTGACGCGCCCTGGAATCATCCCAAATAAATCGTAAGCGCCATATTCCTTTCTCACTTTTCCAGTAGAATCACTCAAAAGGATGAACGGCAAACGGTGATTTTCGGCAAAACCAGAATGAGCGCTTGAACCATCGCTGCTGATGCCAATTACTTCTGCTCCAACTTCTTTAAAATCTTCATAACTGTCGCGGAACGAACACGCTTGTGCTGTACAACCTGGCGTTTCATCCTTCGGATAGAAATAGACCACAACACTTTTTTTGCCACGGAAACTGCTCAGTTTTACCACGTTTCCGTCTTTGTCTTTCAATTCAAAATCAGGCGCCATATCGCCCACGCTTACTTTTCCCATATCTTGTTTTTCTTCGGTTTTGCAGGCGCTTAGGCCCACAATTATGACTATTGAGATGATTGTTCTAAGCAACACCTTCAATGCGTTTTAGTTCTTTCTTAATGAGTTCGGTTATCTCATCGCCCTTCAAATAAACCATCAAATGTGTTCCTCCTTGAACCGTGATTGGATTCTTAATCCTTCTAAACGGGAACATTTTATCCATCGTTCCGTGAATATGAGCAATGCGCGATTCGTCCCCTTTTCCACGCCATTTTGGAGCGTTGACAATTGCCCAACGCATGAACTTATCGTTCTGATCTTTGAACATCTGAACCATGTACCCGGTATCGCCTTTGAGCCGCTTTTTCTGAGACAATTCCCACATGAATGTAAACCGCTGCATTGTATTAGGCGGCATTAGGCTCTGAACCGGAAAAACTCTTCCAATCCTTAGCAAGTTCGAACGTTCTTCGTGCGATTTGATGCTTGAAACCAAAATCACCTGCAAATTCGGGATGAACGTGGTCATTTCTGAGGCTAAAATACCCCCAAGCGAAAGTCCAATCACCACTGGGTTCTTGGCTTTCAGAATAGGCTCCGCCATCTTTCTGGCATACGAGTTCATTGTATCCTTCCATTCGGGAATGACCCATGGAATATGTGTCTGCTCGTAACCATCTAGCTTTATTCTATCGAAAGCACGGTGGTCGGCACCAAGGCCAGAAATGAAAAAGATTTGAGGTTTTGACAATGGTTACGAATTACGAATGGATGCGAATATACGAATGGGGTTATTCGTTATTCTTTTAGAGGCACGAGCGTGAGGGGCGAGGGGCACACGTGAGGATAGCATTCCGCAAAAATCGGTTATTGACCATGGTCTAAGGTCTATCACAAACAGATTAGTAGGTTATTCGATATTTGCACTTTCAATTCAAACCTAATTGCCCAAGTGTCTAAACTCAAACTCGACCTTCACGAAATCTTCAATAAAGGAAAGAAGATAGATCAGGCACTGAACGAGATTATTGACGAAGCGGTGGAGAAAAAGATTCCACTCATTGAGATTATTCCTGGAAAAGGAAGTGGGCAGTTGAAGAAAAGTGTAATCCGCTTTCTAGAGCAGAAACACATTAAAGCGAAGTATCATCGCATAGATAAGGACAGTAAGAATTTTGGGAGGCTGTTTGTAAGGTTCAAACACACCTGAAAAAGCTCTAAATCCTAAAAGTTCAAATTCGGAATGTTTCGAATTTGAACTTTTAGCGTTTCGCGCTTAAAAACCAACTGGTTGCCACAAATATTTACCCGTGCGCAAATCGAAATAAGCCATTTTATCAACCTTTTCAACTCTCAGAACTTCGGCCTCCATTACTACTATTTCGTCCATGGAGCATGGAATGAGGTAAGCTCCGTTTTTGTCGATGAGGCATTCAAAACCTCCGCGTTTAACTACGGCAACTCCAGAAGGTAAAAAGTCAGAAACCTCATCGTATTCGGCAGGAATCACTAACTCATTCGCATCATTGATATAGCCCCAAGCCGTTCCTATTTTGACTGCCGCCATCCCTTCCGAGAAGCCCCAAGTATCATCATATTTTTGGGGAATCACATCAATGCCTGAGGCATTGAAAAAACCGAATTTCCCTTTTTTCTTAGCTGCATACCGCCCATCTTTTAGAGGGTCAATCAATTCATAATCAAAGGATTTTACCTGCGTTCCTGTCTTATCAATTACGCCATACTTCTTACCCTTTTTTACAATGGCCTTGCTCTCTAAGAATTGAAAACGCGCCATTTCTTCCAAATCACCATCATATATTAGTGAGATAACCTCATTACCGTAGCGATCAATGAATCCTACCTTTCCATCTAGCAGCACACAGGCTAATCCTTCAGAAAATTTGCCAATGCGGTCGTATTTGCATGGTGTAATAGAATCGCCATTCAAACTGATAAGACCCGTTTTTTCTGCTCTCACCACACGCGCCAATCCATCTGCAAACGGCTCGGCTTTATCATACTGGCATTTAACAATTACTTCTCCTTTGGTATTTATGTAGCCTTTATATCCTCTCAATTCTATGACGGCCAATCCTTCCGAAAAATCCCGTGCATCTTCAATCTTAAGCGGAATGATTAGCTCGCCTTTCGTATTTACAAAACCATAAAGTTCGTCCTTTACCACACTGGCTAAGCCATCTTTGAAATCATAGATCTCGTCATAAATAATTCCCACGGCCACGTCACCTTCCTTGTCAATCATACCATATTCATCTCCACGAGCAACGATGGCGAAACCATTGCTAAACGGCTCGGCCTCGTCATTATTGAACGTAATGATGGTCTTTCCTCGCTTATCGATGTAGCCCCAACGTCCGTCTTTAAATACAGGTGCTAGCCCCTCACTAAAATCGCCTGCGTTTTCGTACAGAAACTGAATAGCCACTTGACCACTTCTATTTACATAACCAAATTTGCCCTGCTGCTCTGCTGGAAAAAGCTGCATGGTAACGATATTCAACTCGTCATCCAACTCTGCCATAAAAGGATAGTTGCCATATTCCAATTTGAAATCTGCAAGTGTTTCAACATTCAATATCTGTACAGACAGCTTGAAGAGTTTGCGCCAAGCCTCGTTTAAATGCGATGATTCGGGATTTTTCTTGATGAAATCATGCACCGACTTAATGGTTGGTTTTTCCATCGAAACCTGATAGATATGGTCATCTGCTTGTCGTTTGAAGGGAGAATCGGGATGTTGGGCAATGAAATCTCGGTAGCTATCAACAGTTCCGCTTTTGGTTTTCGCTTCAAAAAGAAATTTCTCGTAAAGCACTTTTCCTTCAATGGTTTCGGGCGCATTTGGAAAATCACGAAGGAAACGTTCTACGGCATCAGACGAATTACTGGCTTTGGCTTCTTCAAACGAAATGGTGGCTTTTAAATCAAGTATGTCCTTTTTCTGCGGGGCAGAAGGAAATCGTTCTAAAAAAGAATCGCAGGCACGCACCGTTCGTTTCTCATTCACCTCATCCGTAGCGTAAGAATAAACCATTACTCGCAGGCCTTCAACTGCTTTCGCGGTAATGCCATATTCACCCATTTTCTCCTTTTCCTTGTCTGAAGTGAGTTTCCAGAATGATTCTGTTCTGAGTGCGTAAACCTTGGCCGAATCGAGGTTGTAGAGCGGATTTTGCTTGGCAATATAAACCATGCAAAGACCATAATTTCCTGCCAATTGATCCTGCTTGACCACTTTCTGAAACAGTTCGCGCGCTTTGAAATAGTCTTTAATCTCTAGCGCCTCAAATGCCTTATCAATGACTCCTGCCTTGGCATCGAACACGTTCAGCATCACCACGCAAATGGAAACGATGAAAGTTGTTCTGAATAGTGCTGGCATGAGAGATGAATTCAAGCAATTGGGGCACAAAAATAACACACGAATCACAGCTACGAAATGAGAGTGATTAGACCTTCAAATCGATGCCTTGCAGCAGGTCTTTCAATTCGGCAATAATCATGGCCGTTGCACCCCAAACCACGTGACCATCTACTTCAAAATACGGAGTTCGGAGTTTGTAACCAGAACTGAGCACAATATCCTTTTCGCTGATAATATCATCACGAAGCAGATATTCTAATTCTGGAAGATGGATGGATTGCACCTCGCGCTGATTGGGAATGAACACAGGAGGTTTGTCTAAAATGCCAAGAATAGGATGCACCAGAAAATTGCTTGGCGATATATACAGCTCCGTAAGCTGTCCGATAACGCGAACTTCAGATGGTTTGATGTTCACTTCCTCCTCGGCTTCGCGGAGAGCCGTTGCAACGATATCAACATCCACATCTTCCACCTTTCCGCCTGGAAAACTGATTTGACCGCTGTGTGTGCCGTCATAATCAGGCCGTTTCATCAGCACGGTTCGTATCGTTCCCATTTCATCAGGATAAAGCGCTATCAGCACCGCCCCAATTCTCGCTTTTGAAGAGTCTAGACTGAACGATTCGGCCGCCTTGGTGCGCAAAGGACCCGCCATTTTGAGCTGCGCTTGCAGCCCCGGCAAGGGAGCTGCCATTCTTGCAGAAATGCGTGCGGTGAGTTCATCCATCATTGCGAACAAATATAAGCTCCTTGCGTTGCCTCATTAGTTAATATTGCCACCCAAATTTGTGCAGATGGATACTTACAAACCCGAACATTTACAACCTACATTTTATATTGACAGCGACAATCCCAAAGTTGTTGCGTTTGCCGAGAAAAGCATCGTTGGCGCGACTTCTGAGAAGGAAAAAGCGGTGAAATTATACTATGCCGTGCGCGATGGGTTTCGATACAATCCGTACAACTTGCGCATGAAACCTGCTGATGTAACGGCCAGCCATTTGCTTCAAACAGGTGATGGCCACTGCATTGATAAAGCCATCTTTTTGGCCGCTTGCGCGCGTGCCGTTGGCATTCCATCTCGACTAGAGTTTGCCGATGTGATTAACCACATTAGCAGCGAGAAATTTGTGGAAACCTTACGGAGCGACATCTTTGCCATGCACGGCATCACGCAACTTTATATTGACGGGAAATGGGTGAAATGCACACCAGCATTCAATAAAGAACTGTGCGAGATTTTCAATGTGGAGCCATTGGAGTTTGATGGTGATATGGACAGCATGTTTCACGAGTTTGATAAGGCCGACAACAAGTTCATGGAATATGTGGCGCGGCATGGGGTGTTTGACGATTTTCCACATACCTATTTCGTGGCGGTGATGGTGCTCAATTATCCGCATTTGTTCAATTATGAGCGATTGCGGGGGCTATTGGTGGAGGAAGGAAGGTCTATTTCAGCCTAGGAAGTCACTTTTTTGACAAGATATTTGAGACTTCTTGCCTGAATCTTCCTTTTTCTCTGCGAGACAAAAAAAGGGGCGCTCCTTTCGGAAACGCCCCCACCAACCAACCTATCCCACTTCTTCCCTACATACCAAAACCATAATAGGCGGTTAATCCGTTGGGATACACACCCTCTATAAGCACCCCACCGTCTTTTTTGTTCAGTGCGCTCATAACATCTTTTGATGATTGCACTGGTTTTCTATCAATCCGAGTGATAATGAACCCTTCTTTGATGCCAGCTCCTTTGAGTTTTCCGCTGCTGAGGTTACGCACTTGCAACCCACTTTGAAGACCGAGTTTTACGAGCTGATCTGTAGCTAGCGGTTGCAAATCTGCCCCAAGTTGTACTACCATGTCTGCCTCTTTGGATATGACTTCTGTGTCGCCATTCTTGTTTCGGAGTTCGACATCAAACTTTTTCAGGTCTCCATCACGCAAAACCGTGACCTGGGCCATATCGCCTGGGCGGTAAGAACCAATTTTCTCCTGCAATTCAGGCACGTTTTTCACTTTCACGGCATCAATGGCAACTATAATATCGCCTTCGCGAATGCCCGCATCGTAAGCTGCGCCACCTTTAGAAAGGCCTTGAACGTAGGCTCCTTCAGAAACACTCAAGCCTTTTTCGGAGGCTATTTTACCGTTCAAATCGCGAATGCTCACACCTATGAATGCGCGTTGCACCGTTCCAAATTCGAGGATGTCATCCACAACTTTCCGTGCAATGTTTACAGGAACCGCGAATGAGTAACCAGCATAGCTGCCAGTTGTGGATGCAATAGCCGTATTGATACCAATCAATTCGCCTTTGGTATTAACCAATGCACCGCCACTATTCCCAGGATTGACAGCCGCATCGGTTTGAATGAAACTCTCAATGGCGAATTCTTCTTGTAGAATATTGATGTTCCGCCCTTTGGCACTTACAATTCCTGCGGTAACGGTTGAGTTCAGGTTGAAGGGGTTTCCGACCGCTAACACCCATTCTCCCACTTGCACATTTTCCGAATTTCCGTAAGGAATGTATGCCAAGTTTTCTTCTTTAATCTTTAAAAGTGCGAGGTCTGTATTTGGGTCGGTTCCTAATACTTCAGCGGTGTAACTACGTTGGTCGTTGAGGGTAACTTCCACTTCATCGGCATTGGCCACCACGTGATTATTGGTCAAAATGTAACCATCACCAGAAATAATTACGCCCGAACCGCTTCCCATTTGTTGCTGTTGCGGCTGCATTCCTTGGTCAAAAAAGTATTGATAGAATGGATTAGAGCTTCTAACTCCACTTCTCGTCACCTTGGTCTTAATATGCACCACGGAGTGGATGGAATTATTGGCCGCTTCTACGAAATTCACACTTCCTTCTGGCGCGGCCATCGGATAATTGACTCTTTGTATGGGAGCGGCATAGACCTGCTCAACCAATTGTCCGTTTTTCTTGTTGAGATATGTGAAGGTTCCTAACGAAACAATAGCTCCTGTAAGAGCCGCCACTATCAATCCTGTTACGTTTTTCATCGCTGCTTTGATTTTGATTTACCTTTGATTTTCTATTCTCGTTGTCGAGGTTTACTGCAATATTAACGCCACTCAAATCCGATCGTTGTAATCGATTTTCTAAAAAATGTTAATCCCATTTAGCAAATACCACGGCACAGGAAACGACTTTATCATGATTGATAATCGTGAGTTGAAACTGGAGCTTTCGCAAAACCAGATTGCTCAACTCTGCAATCGAAGATTCGGAATTGGTGCCGATGGCCTCATTCTGCTACAGATGGAAGAACGTACCGTGCGAATGGTTTATTTCAATTCTGATGGTGCACCAAGTAGCATGTGCGGAAACGGTGGCCGTTGTTTTGTGGATTTTGCGCAAAACCTAAACGTGCTGCGCGATGAAGGTGAATTTTTGGCAGTTGATGGCATGCATCCGTTCAAAATGACAGATAGTCTCGTGAGTTTGAAAATGGGGAATGTCTCTTCAATTGAAGCAATTGGTGATGCTGTTTACATGGATACAGGTTCGCCACATTATGTGACCATGGTAGATGAGGTTTTGGATATCGACATCATTTCTGATGCCAGAAAAGTCCGCTACAACGAACGCTTTTCAGCTAAAGGAACCAACGTCAACTTTGTAGAAATGATGGATGGCGTTACGCATATTAGAACCTACGAACGAGGTGTAGAAGATGAGACGCTTTCGTGCGGCACGGGAGCCACGGCTGCAGCCATTGCCATGCATCATTTGGGGAATGTTTCCGAAACAGATATTCCTGTGAAAGTATTGGGCGGCAAGGTCAGTGTCTCGTTTAAACCAGAGGCCGATGGTTCTTATACAGATATTTGGTTGACCGGTCCAACAGCACATGTTTTTGACGGAAAAATAGCGCTGCCCGAATGATTTTTGAATTGCTTTCTGGTGAAAAGGTAACGCTGCGCGAAATGCGAGACGATGACCTTGAGCTCCTATTCGATTGGGAAAATCGCCCCGAGCTTGATTATTTGGGCAATGAACATCAACCATTGACCGAAGCTCAAATTTCAAACTTCATCAATCATTCCACGGGAGATATTTATACAGACGGGCAATTGAGGTTGATGATTGACCTAAAGGAACCTGACGCATCATTGCGAGGGAAGAATGACCGAAGCAATCTCTCTGAAGAAACAGATTGCCGTGCGGAGTTTACGCAGAGCGAAGACGAAGTGCTCGCAATGACGATTGGCTGCATCGACCTATTTGAGTTTGATCAACACAATCAGCGAGCTGGGGTTGGAATCCTCATTGCAGAAACCGAAAATCGCAAGAACGGTTACGCTAAAGAAGCCTTAAATCTCCTAGCAAACTATTGCTTTGAGGTGATGAACTTCAGACAATTGTACTGCCACATTCCCGTTGATAATGAGGCCAGTTTGAACTTGTTTTCTTCTTCTGGGTTTGAACAATCGGGAACAAATCGAGATTGGGTAAAAAAGGGAAAAGTGTTTATGGATGCGGTATTGATGCAGAGATTGAGATGATTTTACCAGACAGAACCTTACTCATCATTCGAAACCTTTTGCGGCAATTGCCGCACACAGATGATGAGCATTTGAATCGTGCCATTTCCGAAGCGCATGCACTGCTTGAAAACTTTTCGCCAGACCCAAACAAAATATTCGAACTAGGCAAATACACAGATTTTGAAGCCGCCTTGGCACAGGAAACCATCAACAGGCAACTTCATTATGATATTGGAACATTGGAATCTGAAACCGCAGAACTTGAACACCTCATCAAGCAATTGAAACAGGAAATAGGGCAGCTAAAAATTCAATTAGACACTTTGAGTAATCTAAAAAAAGGAGAAAGAAAAGAACTGCTTCAAGAAAAGGAGCTGGCGAAACTTGAAGAAAGCAATGAAAAGCTGAGGGGCGAAAACAAGAATCTGAAAGCACAGCACCAAAAACTCATTCTGGAATTAATCAAGGTCAAAAACAATTTGTAAGTGGTGTCAATGGCCAGAAAATCAAAAAAAAAATCATCCTCCAATTGGAAAAAGCCACTCGCAATCGTGTTGGTCATTCTAATATGTCTTGGCGGAGCATCAGCATGGGAACTGTATTCCATTATTTATGGGTCCAATGTTGGGCTTGATAAGGACAAGGTTTATTTCTTGGTTCCGACAGGTTCAACGTATCAAGACGTTTCGAATGCTCTGGTTGAGCAAGGCTACATTGAGAGTCAAGCCACGTTTGATTGGGTGGCGGAACAGAAGAAATACAAGCTCAACGTACGGCCAGGTCGCTATCGTCTTAAAGATGGAATGAGCAATAACGAGTTGGTAAATCTCCTTCGGGCAGGATTACAAGAACCTGTGATGGTTACGTTTAATAACGTAAGGTTCAAAGAAGACCTTGCAGGAAAAGTGGGCAGAATCATTGAGGCTGATAGCGCGCAGATTATCGATTTGCTGAACAGCAACTCATTCGTTTCTAGCTATGGTTTGACCACAACCACTGTTCTCACGCTTTTTCTGCCGAACACCTACGAATTTTGGTGGAATACTTCGGCAGAAGAATTTGTGGAGCAAATGGCCAAAGAATACAAACAGTTTTGGACGGAGGAAAGAAGAACTAAGGCCCAAAATCTTGACCTCACACAATCACAAGTAAGTATTCTGGCCTCCATTATTCAAAAGGAGACAAATAAAACAGACGAAAAACCGACCATTGCAGGGGTGTATTACAATCGTCTGAAAAAAGGAATGCCATTACAGGCCGACCCAACATTAGTTTATGCCAATCGTGATTTTGAGGCCAGACGCATATTGAACAAACACAAAATCATCGATTCGCCTTACAATACTTACAAATACAAAGGGCTACCACCAGGGCCAATCTGTTTGCCAAGTATCCAAAGCCTTGATGCAGTGCTTAATATCAAATCGCACAAATACCTTTATTTCTGTGCCAAACCAGATGGTTCGGGCTCTCATTCGTTTGCTTGCACATACTCCGAACATTTGCAGAATGCACGGGAATTTCAGAAAGAGCTGAATAAGCGACAGGTTTATAAGTAGGGACGATGGAAATACGCCCGATGAAATATGCCAATGCGGGTCACGGGCGTATTCCCATACGCCCCTACAGAGCAGGTTTGCACGATTTGGTAGGCGAGGGTTTGCCGTGGCAAACCCCTACTTTCGTCCAAAATCGATTAGATGGCAATCCCAATAAAATTCGGAACAGACGGCTGGCGAGCAATGATTGCCAAGGAATTTACGGTAGATAATGTTGCTCGCGTAGCGCAAGGAACTGCGAGTTGGGTAGTTGCACAAAAATTACCGTTGGTAGCCGTAGTTGGTCACGATTGCCGTTTTGGCGGACCACTTTTCGCGGAAACAACAGCCAAGGTTTTTCTTCAGAACGGGTTTGAAGTTCATTTGGCAGAAGAGCCCGTTACTACACCAATGGTTTCGCTTGGCGCGAAGGAGTTAAACACAGGAATTGGCGTCATCATCACCGCAAGTCACAATCCTGCTGCCGATAACGGCTACAAACTGAAAGGAAATCATGGCGGACCGCTTTTGGAAGCGGATGTGAAAGCCGTTGAAAAACTGATTCCTGATGAATATGGATTCGAATTGGACGCTATCGACCTTGACAGCTATCGCGAGTCTGGAAAGCTAAAAACGGCTGAGCTAGAAGATATGTTTGTTGAGAAAGTTGAAGCCAATTTCGACCTAGATGCGATTCGCAATTCCAAGATGGAATTTGCTTACGATTCTATGTACGGATCAGGCCAATTCGTGATGAGAAGATTGTTTCCAGACATCACGTTGCTGCATTGCGAATACAATCCGCTTTTCGATGGTATTTCGCCAGAACCAATCCTGAAAAATCTTGGTGAATTTGCCGATGTCATTAAGATAGCTGGCGACATCGATTGTGGACTTGCAAACGATGGTGATGCGGATAGAATTGCGCTTTTTGATGGAGAAGGAAATTATGTGGATAGTCACCACATTTTATTGCTTCTCATCCATTATCTCCATAAAGTAAAAGGCTGGAACGGAAAGGTGGGAACGGGTTTTTCTTCCACGGTGAAAATCAATCAACTGTGTGAGAAATACGGTTTAGAACTGGAAGTTGTGAAGATTGGTTTCAAGCACCTATGCGGTATCATGCTTAAAGAAGATGTGCTGGTTGGAGGCGAAGAAAGTGGCGGCATTGCAGTAAAAGGTCATATTCCCGAACGCGATGGTATTTGGAATGGATTAATTATTTGGGAATTCATGGCCAAGTCGGGCAAGAGTTTGCGCGAAATCATTCAAGAGATTTATGATGTGGTTGGCGAATTTGCATTCGAGCGAAACGACCTCAGAATTGCTCAATCATTGAAAGAGCAAATTGTGGCCAATTGCGAAGCGGGCAAATACGACCATTTCGGGAAATACACAGTTCAACGAATTGACGACTTAGATGGCTGGAAATACTGGCTTTCAGACCATGAATGGGTAATGATTCGTCCATCTGGAACGGAGCCTGTTCTCAGAACATACGCGGAAGCTAGAACGAGAGAAGATGCCTTAGCTATTTTGGAGGCTTGCCGTTTGCAAATTGGGGCCTAAAACTCTTTCAATCTCAGCTTTCACGAATTAGTGAGCGATCTCTAAAAGATATAGGTCACGTGCATCAAGCGTAAGAATTGGAACTTTCTTTATTCTCTCATTAAAGCCGCAAACCCATCAAAATCGGGAGTACACTTGAGCTGCTTTACCTTACCGCCTTCGACTATTATCCAATTCAGTGCCTTCTGACCTCGCCAACTTCTTGAGAAGTAAGTTTTGTAATCGTCAGCCAGAAAAATCTTCCCTTTGAATCTAGTTGCGGCAACTTTTTTCATCTCCTCCGAGAAAACAATCAGAATATCTGTTTTTGTTCGAACCGTATTCCAAAAACCTTTTGCTTTTTTCTCGGCTATCTCTGTAACAGGAACTTCATCTCCTAGAAACAGGATTCGATTATCAAGATTTTCAGCCCCTACAAGTTTGGTTAATGCTTCAACATGAACAGCTTTTGTGGGATCTTGTGCCGAAGCTGCCCCAATAGAGGAGGCAACTAGTAAAAGGGTAAAAAGAAAAGATTTCATTTGGTTTGGATTATTAATTCGATTCCAAACCTACAGTATCCTTTTTGTTTATGAAATAGCCAAAAATGGCTAATCCGCACAGGTACATGAGCACGTCAACGAAATCTGAGGTGTAATTCGCTGACGTTTTTGGCAAGTAAACTTCGAAATAGAAAGAAAAAATAAGGAAGACGGGAATTGTATGCCAAACCGATAGTTGATAATCTGGCCAGCGCAAGCGATAAGCTGCAAGTCCTAAGGTCAGCACTATAGGAAAACATAGAAAGTCGTCTAAATAAGAATGTATTAAGGGCACGAAAATGCCAAAGGCTTTTTCTAAAACCTGATTAATACTTGCCAGCAACAGACACGTCAGAAATACTGGATTTGTCAGCGTTCGTTTCATCCAGAAAACGTGGTTACAAACCAAAGAAAAGCCCATGTAATTGCTGCAAAGATTATGTGAAAGACCAATGCAGTTTTCCGAACGATTATCATTCCAAGACCATCCGTTTCCCTAATCCGTAGGAAGTCATTTTCGGTGTCAACACGTTCCTTTTGTTCTCTTTCGGTCTTCTCCGAAAGTGATACAGGATCCAGCAATTGGTTACAGGAGGTGCAGCAGTCCGTGGGTTGCTTTTCCCAAGTAGTCCAGGTACCGCAATGCGGGCATTTCTTTTCTGTTTTCATGGAGAAAGAATTGGTCAAATGTAAAAAGTAGATTCATGAAGACCGTCACCAATATTGCATCTTTGTCCTAACGGACAGATGCAAGAAAACTTCCAAAAGTATTACGCCATTATTGTTGTGGTGCTTGTGGCACTGCTGCATCTTCCGTTCCTGAACGCAGATCCCGATACCCTCGTGTCCATTGCAAGTAGAGGAGCTTGGACGGATGAAGGTTTGAACACGGTTCAAGTTCGAAACTTCATCAATCAGGGTTACCTATCGATGGATGAGTGCGACAACCTTATCAAAACGCCTTATTTCGGGTTCATTTTGGTGCCGTTCTATTCTCTTTTAGGAACGCATATCTGGGTGGGGCGCGCGTTGATTCTCGGTTGTGTTCTGATGGTGCTGTTCATCTTTTTGAGGAAAGGGGAAACGCGCGTTTTCGGGACATTTTTAGCGATAATCGGTCTACTTCAGTTCCACGTATTCCATTATTCGCATTACGGTCTTTCAGAAATGTTGGCCGTGGCCTGGATTCTACTTGGTATTTATTGGCTGTGGCAATCGTGGCACACCAATAGGTGGTTTTTTCTGGCTGCATCAACAGCATGCTTTTCGCTTGCTTACTATACCAAGGTGACGTTTGCGTATGCCATTGCCATCCCATTTATGGTGCGCTATCTTCAATTCCTTTCCGACCGTATTCAAGAGCAACATAACGCTCGTTCACTTTGGGCAGATTGGGGAATTCAAGCCCTTGTAACAGGTTTTTTTGGTGGTGCGTTCTATTTGAGGTGGTTTACTCCGAACCAAACCGTATTCGAAATGGTGAATGCCAATCAAGGAACTGGACGTTACGACATAGGCAACGCTTGGGCCCGTTTTCAATTCAATTTGGATGAATTCATTCTTGTAGATGGAATCGCCCCATTCGTAATGTTCCTGCCAATAGCGCTAATCGCCCTGCTTTTGATTCGTTCTTTTTCAAGTCAAAAACAAGTGTTGTTCTTCGGATTTCTTAGTTGGTTGGTGCTCGAATTGCATCATGGCGTGCTCGTTAATCCGCCAACGCGCTACCTGCTTCCTCTTTTCTGTGCTGGATTGGTGCTCATTGCCTTTGCTTTGAGCGAGATAGCCGAAAGCGGTTGGAAGCGAATTGTGGTCTACGCGGCAATTCTCTTGATTGGAGGCTACAATCTCTCGTACTATTGGTCAAGTATTCAAAGGAGAAGTTTCCAGATTGCAAACGTGCGCCATTATCTCAATCAATTCGACCTTAAGAATGAGACGGTTATCGGTGTTTGGGGAGCCACCTTGGCATCAGATACCAAGGCGCGAACTATTCCTATTTGGAGTGATTTCAACATGAAGGAAAATCCTATTGAGGAGTACAAACCGAGGATTGTTTTTGCAGAAGACAACGAAGCGGAAAGTGGAGAGGCGTTCTCTTCTAAGGGCATCGATTTGCAAGCGGAATCCGATAGCGTCAAACGGTTCGAGATTTGGCGTTACAAAGTCAACCTTTACTGGATGAAACCAGAATGAAAAACGGGCGTTCGACATAGTCGGACGCCCGTTTCATTTCAGTTTACTATTCTCTTAGTTTCCTCTTCTAGAAGAGTTGCTTGAAGAAACACTTCCCTTGCTCATCGAACTCGAAGGAGTACTGCTTCTTGTTTGAGTTGGAGCCGAACTTCTACTTGGTTGCGAACTCGTTACTCTTGAAGGCGAACTCGTAGCTGGTCTAGAAACCGCGCCTCTTGAACTAGAACTTTGCTGTGTCTGAGCGGAAGAAGTTCTACCGTTTGAAGAATCAGTAGAAACGGAACTTCTACTTGGAGCCGAACTCACCGAACCTCTTTCAGGTGCTGTTTGACGCGCACTTGTAGAAGCACTTGGCCGAGATACACCCGCAGAACTTGCATTGCTGCGAGACTGAGTTGTAACTGCTGGTCTGCTTGAACTGGTCGAAGGCGCAATTCTACTGTCAGTATTCGTTCTTACAGGCGCAGACTGAACCGTTCGTGGTTGCGTTGCAGCTGGTTGGCGTACTTCAGTTGTAGGTCGGGCCACACGCCCAGCAGTTGAGCTAGAAGAAGACTGGCGAACATCCGAAGTTTGACGCGTTCCATTATTCGAACGAACGCTTGTTGCATTTCCTGCAGCACGTTGACTTGTAGCATCTGCTCGATTCACGTTCGAACGATCTACGGTCGAAGGTCTTGGAGTTGCATCCGCAGTAGTTACCGTTCTTCGGCTTCTTACAACAGCAACCTCACCTTGTCCAGCTGTTTGCGTGTATCTGTGGTGCGCTTGTCCGTAACCAACTGGTTGATACGTGTGTCCAATCGTAGCGTAGCATGGTCGTACATTATGAACGTATGGTCTGTAATACGTGTAACGAACTGGGGTGTAGTATTGTCTGTATGGCGAAGTTCGCACGAAGCAAAAGTTAACCGCAGGACGCGCAAAACAAGAATAGAATGGTCGATACACGAAGTACGGATTCCATGTGTTGATGTAACCAGTGTGGTAAGCATAATTCCCATAACCGTTGTAGTAAACCTGAAGCCCACCAACGCGGCAAATTCGTTGGTCTCTGTAGCTTATCATTACGTCACCAATTTGGTTTACGCGACCATAATAGTCGTACCAAACTGGCACGTTTTCTACCTGAATAACTGCACCAAAATCATCGTACTGAACGTAAGGGTTGTAATCGTAACCCGAGTTATAGGTCACATTTACATAGCCATTGCTAACAGTTGTTGCCTGCTCGTTTCCAGCCAAATAAAAATCAAATTCACCATCAGGATACACGGAAAAAGTCACTCCCATCTCGTCAAAAACGAACGCATCCGCGTAGCTGTTAATGGTCGCGTATCCATTTCCATGTGCCATTGATTGAGCGGAAATGGCGAAAACGCTTGCGAGTACTAATGTGAGCTTTTTCATGATTTTAAATTTTAGTGATTAATAATTCTGTGTCAGCATAAACCAAGACAATGCCAAAATTCATTTTTCACTTTTCTAAGCACGAAATCTATTACTTAGAACCATTTCGGATTTACGATTGTGGATTTTGGAGTTTCAATCATTTGGGCGTTTCCCTTGCCTACTCACCTACCCAAGCAAATTCGGGTCATGGCCGCGTTAGGTGGATTCAACATCTATTCATACCCTAAAATAAGTTGAGGGCGACACGCTTTTCCGAATTCATCTTCCCTTGGGGAAGGTGATTGCCTAGTATTTGGCGGTGTTGATAAAAATGGTTCAATAAGCAGCTCCTTCGTTCCCTACCTGCGGGCAGGCAAGGCTTATGGAAGCAAGTAGTTGGCTTCGGTCTGTCCTTTTGTTTCCCTGACGAAGGAAGGGTCTTACTTTTTTAAGAAAAACGTTTAAAATGGGTTGTCACATCCTAGGAAATGACCTTGGGGAAGGGGTCAAGGTTGGGACTTTCTCTTCACCTGCGTAGCACTTCCCTGATTGGTGGGAAGAACCAACATTTCCGCAATATTCACGTGCTTTGGTCGGGTGGCTGCAAATGCAATGCAATCAGCAATATCGTTGGCGGTGAGGGCTTCCATTCCGTCATAGACGTTGGACGCTCGTTTTTCATCTCCATGAAAACGGACGATGGAAAATTCCGTTTCTACAAGGCCAGGAGCGATATTCGTCACGCGGATTCCCTTGTCGTAAAGTTCTCTCCGTAATCCTTCAGAAATGGCATGCACCGCATGTTTGGTGGCGCAATACACGTTTCCGTTGGGATAAACCTCAATACCGGCAATGGAGCCCACATTAATGATGTGCCCCGATTGCTGCGCCACCATTCGTGGGGCAATTTCGCGGGTGATGTAAAGCAGTCCTTTCACGTTGGTGTCAATCATCTTTTCCCAATCGTCCACATCTCCTTCGTGAAGCGGGGAGAGACCCGAAGCCAAACCAGCATTGTTTACCAATATATCAATGGTTTTGTCTCCGATTTCGTGACGACAGAAGTTCTCCACTTCCGCCTTTACCTGAATGTCGAAAGCATGCACAGAAACAGATGTTCTATACTTGGATTCGAGTTCTGATTGCAGTTTTTGAAGGCGTTCTTTTCTTCTTCCTGTGAGGATGAGGTTGTAACCGAGTTTTGCAAATTCGATGGCGGTGGCTTCTCCAATTCCAGCAGTTGCTCCGGTGATGATGGCTGTTTTTGACATGGGGGCAAATTACGATTCTTCGTCTTTGTGCTTGCTCATTCGTTTGATTGAACAGACTCTGTTTTACGAACCCGTAAGCGGCAATCCGCTAAGCTGTACGGCTCCTTACGGACTCGTAAGTGAGCAACCCATGTGCTAAATTGTGATTTCCGAGTATGGAATGGCGAGAATTGTGCTCTTTCGGGCATATTTCCATACGTCCCTACGAACGATGCATCTTTATGATGCTCTCGCTCACATCGGCATAAAGCTTCTTGAGTTCTGGCGATAGGTTTTCGAGCATGTCGAGGTGCTCTTGCATCACTTTGGTGTCGTTGCGCATGGCAGGCCCAGTCTGCAATTCCTTCGGATGGCCGCTGAGAATGTTGGAAGCCGTCTTTTTGATAAGCGGCTTCAGGATGTCTAAACTCATACCGTTCTTCTCCAGTATTTCTTCTGATAGTGCGTAGAAATGATTGGTGAAATTGCAAGCAAACACCGCTGCGATATGTGTCATTTTGCGCTGCTCGGAGCTCAAAACCTGCACATTATCGCTGATGGAGCGTGCCAATTCAAGCAGCATGCCTTCGTTCCAATTGGAATTGCCCTCAATGCAAAACGGCACTTCCTTCATGTTCACTTCCGAACCTCGGTGCATGGTTTGCAAGGGGTAGAAAACTCCTAATCTGTCCGAAGCATCGCCCAAGGCCGACATAGGCACACTGCCTGATGTATGCACCACAACCTTTCCTGGACAGAAAATCTTGCCAGCCACCTCTGCAATGGCGTCATCCTTCACAGCAATAATCACAATATCGGTCTCATCTGGAATGGCTTTGAAGTCGGTTGTGAACTGGCAGCCAAGCTCAAAGCCTAGTCGCTCGCCTCTTTTTTCATTCCTATTAATGAGCAACAGCAGCTTATTGCCCGAACGCTTCAATGCCTTTCCTAAGTGGAAGGCCACGTTTCCAGCACCAATAAGGACTACGTTTTTTGGTTCGAGAGGCATGGTGCGAAGGTAATGGAACGCGGATAACGCGAATGGCGCGGGTTTTCACGGATAATTCCTGACCTTTATACCTCAAATCGAATTGACAGAATGAGCAGAAACCTTCAATATATAGTTGACGATGCGGGCAAGAAAACGTCTGTGATTATTCCGTTTGAGCAATGGGAAAAGCAACGCAAAAAGCTGGATGAATTACAGAACAAGTTGGATGTTTTTCAAACCATCACCGAGGGTGTTTCGGAAGTGAAGGAAGCACGGAAGAAAGGAAAGGAACTGAAAAACCTGTCTGATTTTCTCGATGAATGCTAAGATAAAAGCCGGCAAAGGATTTCAACGTCAGGCCAAGAAACTCATCAAGAAATTTCCTTCGCTCAAATCTGAGCTACGTGAACTCGAAAGCAATTTGCAGGAAACGCCAGAACTCGGCACACCGCTTGGCCAGAATGCA
>JAIOYP010000047.1 GCA_021741155.1 Flavobacteriales bacterium
TGTTTGTCTTCTTATCGTTTTGATGAAATAAGACGAACCAAGGGTTCGGAACCCCGGTCCTGACGGTTGGTCAGGACCGCTGGGGTTCCAAATTTGATTGATTAAGATTAAACAACAGTAAAATGGGATTAGTAACACCAGGCATCGGACTCATCATTTGGATGACAATTGCCTTTCTAGTGGTTTGGGTTGGTCTAGGCAAACTTGCTTGGCCTGCAATTCTTGAAACCATTAAGGAACGTGAAGAGAACATCAAAAACGCCTTAGCTTCTGCTGATAACGCAAGAGCTGAAATGGCTAAGTTGCAATCTGACAACGAAGCTGTTTTAAAGCAAGCACGCGAAGAGCGAGATGGCATGCTAAAAGATGCCAAAGAAATCCGAGAACGATTGATTGCTGAAGCTGAAGGTGACGCAAAAGCCAAAGCAGAAAAAATTGTTGCTGACGCTCGCGAAAGTATTCAAACAGAAAAAACAGCCGCTATGGCTGAGATTAAGAATCACGTTGCTGCTCTTTCTATCGAGATTGCAGAGAAGATTCTTAAAAGCGAGTTGGGTGATGCTGCAAAGCAGAAACAACTGGTTGATACACTTCTTGACGACATCAAGCTGAACTAAAATGGCTCAGACAAAAGTTGCAACACGATACGCGAAATCACTTCTTGACCTTGTGGCAGAGAAGGGGAATTTGGAAGAGGCTTTCAACGACATGACGTTGGTGAAAAAGACCTGTTCTGAAAACCGCGATTTGGTTGTTCTACTCAAAAGTCCAGTGGTGAACGTGGAAAAAAAGGTGAGCATACTTACCGCCATCTACGAGAAGAACGTGAGTAAAGTAACCATGCTTTTCATCGCGCTTATTACCAAGAACAGAAGAGAAAGCGCGCTTCCTGAAATTGCTGATGCCTTCATTGCACAATACAAGGTGATGAAAGGAATTACAACTGCGGTTGTAACATCGGCAACGGTACTTGCTGACGATGCGAAGAAGAAACTTCAAGACCTCGTTCAGAAAGAAGTGGGCGGGACAGTTGAGCTTCAAACAGAAATCAACCCAGAACTTATCGGAGGTTTCATCCTTCGAATTGGTGACAAACAATTGGACACTTCTATCCTAAATAAGATTGCTGATCTTCGACAAGAATTCAGCTCAAATTCATTTGCTAAAGCGCTCTAAACAGCTAGCTCAAACTCGAATAACACAAACAAAATGGCAGACATTAAACCAGCCGAGATTTCCGGAATTTTAAGAGAACAACTCTCCGGATACAAAACGGAAGCTCAATTAGAAGAAGTAGGTACCGTACTCCAAGTGGGTGATGGTATTGCTCGTATTTACGGTCTTTCAAACGTTCAAGCTGGTGAGCTTATCGAATTTGAAGGAGGCACACGTGGCATCATCCTCAACTTGGAGGAAGACAACGTTGGTGCGGTATTGCTTGGTTCTTCTAGCGGTATTGCTGAAGGATCTACTGCAAAACGTACTGGAAAAATTGCTTCTATTAAAGTAGGCGAAGGTCTTCTTGGTCGTGTTGTAAACACACTTGGAGAGCCAATTGATGGCAAAGGACCAATTGCTGGTGAGCTTTTTGAAATGCCATTGGAGCGTAAAGCACCGGGTGTTATCTACCGTCAGCCAGTAACTGAGCCACTTCAAACAGGTATCAAAGCAATCGATGCGATGATTCCAATTGGTCGTGGTCAGCGTGAGTTGATTATTGGTGACCGTCAGACAGGTAAAACTGCCGTGACCATTGACACCATCATCAACCAAAAAGAATTTTACGATGCAGGTGAACCTGTATTCTGTATTTATGTTGCGATTGGCCAGAAAGGTTCAACCGTTGCTGGAATTGTGAAAGTATTGGAAGATGCAGGTGCGATGGCCTACACGGTTGTTGTTGCTGCAACAGCTTCTGACCCTGCTCCACTTCAGTTTTACGCTCCATTCTCAGGTGCTGCCATCGGAGAATACTTCCGTGACACGGGTAGACCAGCATTGATCATTTATGACGATTTGTCTAAACAAGCCGTTGCTTACCGTGAGGTATCTCTTCTTTTGAGAAGACCTCCAGGTCGTGAGGCTTACCCAGGAGACGTTTTCTACCTACACAGCCGACTTCTTGAGCGTGCTGCTAAGGTGATTAACGATGATAACGTGGCGAAAGAAATGAACGACCTTCCTCCTTCATTGGTAGGAAAAGTAAAAGGTGGTGGTTCTTTGACTGCACTTCCAATTATCGAAACACAAGCGGGTGACGTTTCTGCATACATTCCAACCAACGTAATTTCGATTACAGATGGCCAGATTTTCTTGGAGTCGAACTTGTTCAACTCTGGTGTTCGTCCAGCAATTAACGTAGGTATTTCTGTATCGCGTGTTGGTGGTTCGGCTCAGATTAAGTCGATGAAAAAAGTTGCAGGTACACTAAAGCTTGACCAAGCACAGTACCGTGAACTAGAGGCCTTCTCTAAGTTTGGTTCTGACCTTGATGCTGCTACCATGAACGTTCTTGAAAAAGGAAAGCGTAACGTGGAGCTTTTGAAGCAAGGACAGTACGCTCCTGTTTCTGTTGAGAAGCAAGTTGCCATCATCTATCTTGGTTCAAAAGGACTTTTGAGAAAAGTTCCTGTGAATAAGGTTAGAGCTTTTGAAACTGAATTCTTGGATTACATGGATGCAAAGCACCGTGATGTTCTTGATGGTTTGAAAGCAGGTAAGTTGACAGACGAAATCACTGGGACGCTTGAGTCAGTTTGTGCTGACCTAGCAGGTAAATACTAATAACTCTGATAATTAGAGCTCAGAAATGGCTGGATTAAAAGAAGTACGCGAAAGGATTACATCGATTTCATCTACGAAGCAGATTACCTCTGCTATGAAGATGGTATCGGCTGCAAAATTGCGTAGAGCGCAAGATGCAATCACCAGAATGCGTCCTTATGCCAGCAAGTTGAAAGAGATTTTGGAGAACCTGAGCGCAACCTTAGATTCATCAGAAGGTGGTGCTTTTTCTACTGAGCGTCCGATTGAGAAAGTGCTGATTGTAGCTGTTTCTTCTAACCGTGGATTGTGCGGTGGTTTCAACTCCAACGTAAACAAGCAAGTAATGAATCTTGTAAACGGTGTTTATGCTGGAAAAGAGATTTCTGTTCTTTCTATCGGAAAGAAATCAGGCGAATTCTTGAAGCGAAGAAACCTGAACGTAATTGAGCGTCACGATGGCGTGTACGACAACCTTACGTTTGATGTCATTTCTCCTATTGCGCAAAGCATTATGGATGCCTTTGTTGCTGGAAAGTATGACCGTGTGGATGTGGTTTACAACCAGTTTCAGAATGCAGCTACGCAATTGTGTGTTGCTGAGCAGTTCTTGCCTGTTGCGCCACCAGCAGTGACTGAAAAGACGTCTTCAACGGATTACATTTTTGAGCCAGGAAAGGCTGAAATTGTTGCTGATTTGATTCCACGTTCGTTGAAAACACAATTGTATGCCGCCACGTTGGATAGCCATGCTTCTGAGCACGGTGCGCGTATGACTGCCATGCACAAAGCAACCGACAACGCTTCTGACATCTTGAAAGCATTGAAGCTTTCTTACAATAAGGCCCGTCAAGCTGCCATTACCAACGAAATCCTTGAGATTGTTGGTGGAGCTGCTGCGCTAGAAGAAGGATAATACAAATCAACCAAGAATGCCAACAAACGCCTGTCTGACTAAGTCGGATGGGCGTTTTCTTTTACCCTCTATCTTTGAGTTCTATGAAACAACTCTATCCCCTACTCCTTTTCGTTTTCTCCTTTCAGATGGTTTCTGCTCAAGATCACTTCCACTGCCGCTAGACATACGGGGCATTGCGTGTGACCTACTGCACCACCAATTTCTTCACGCTTCGGCCTTGGCCGTTATCTACTTGAAGAAGGTAAACACCAGCACTAGTCAGCATTTCTCTGCTGATGATAAACCCATGTTTTCCGGTAGATAGTCTTCCGTTTTGGAGAATAGAAATTTGCTTTCCTGTTACATCCATCAAAGTAATTCGGTAATTATCTGAGGTAGTTACTTCAAGTGAAATAGTGGCTTGATCAACAACAGGATTTGGACTCACTGTAAATGCAAATCCAGCATTGTCATCTTCAATTCCTAAAGGGCCAGAAATCTGAATGTCATCGATATAAATGTTGTTCCCCTCTCCACTTGTTCCTCGGAACTTGATAAGTACGTGCTCGTCATTGGCAAACGTGGAGAGATTGACATCAACCTGCGTCCAATCTGATGCGCCAGATGGTATGAATGAAGATGCCTGTGTGCCACTAACCGTTGCCATTGCGCTTCCACTTTTTGTGTAACGCATAGACCAGTTTTCGCCACAATCTCGCGATACATAAACCCGAAGCTGATCCGACTTGCCTGAACGTTCTTTGTATGACAAACGGAAATAAAGTCGTGGATTGTTCATTTGCGTCAAATCGACTGAAGGAAGTTGGAATTCATCTTCGCTAGCCAAAGGGTTTCCGCTAAAATTATTGAGCACGATGGCGCTACTTCCAGTAAATGCTGAGGACGTTTCCTGCCACGTATTTCCCAATCCATCGCTTAGGATAAGGTAATCTTCATTCGTCTCTTCAAAGCCCTCGAAACCAATCCAACCTGTGGTAACGGCCGTGCCCGGAATAACGGTGATGTAATCGGTTTGAGTATGCGAGTCGCTGCCTTCAGTATTGCTCACATTGAGCGTAATTGAATAAACGCCCGGTGTGTTGTAAACAACCGTTGGATTGGCATTGCTTGACGCATTTGGGCTTGCACCCGTTAGTACCCAATCGTAACTACTTGGCTGGCCGTTGAATGTATTATCGGTAAAAGTGATATTCTGCCCAGCACAAACAATACGCTTGGCAGCATAGAAATCTGCAACTGGTGCACAAGGCGTTTCGCCCAAAAGAACTCCCGTTGCCGTGAGATTGCTACCAGAATGTATTACAGACCGTGATCCAGAAAGAACACCATCAAAACGAGATTTCTGATCCAAAGTGAACATGTTTTCGCACGCACCATTTGAGTAGTCCATATAATTTTCAACCTGATCTGGAAGATCTGGGCTGTCATTGCTGCACGTGTTGGCGTTAAACGGACAATTACTTGGAGTTGCCTCTGCCTGCGGAGGTGTGTCAGCACAAGCATCATCAAAAAACCCACCAGCACAACCTCCCTGAAACGTATGAAAAAGCCCAAGCCAGTGACCAGCTTCGTGTGTAAGTGTTCGGCCATTGCTATTGTTGTTTGCACTGGTACCAATACTTCCAATATAATCTGCACGTACCACCACACCATCCGTAGCCGCATTACCGAAACCAGGAAATTGGGCATATCCCAATACGGTTCCGGGCTGACCATCGCTAGAAATGGTGGCAACCACCCACACATTAAAATACTTGGTGCTGTTCCAGTAACTCACGCCTTTCACTCCGTTGTCATCAGACGCATTGTAGGTTTTTGGAGACCACATTCTTACCACACCATCCGTACAATTTCCTTGCGGATCTAGCTTTGCTAATCGGAACTCAACGTTTGCATTGGCAGCAACACCCAAAAACTCTGCACGCGTATTGACTGCATCTGCATTTTGCCTGCTGTAATCCTCGTTCAGAATGCGAATCTGATCTTCAATCTGCTCATAGCTAATGTTTTCGCTTCCTCCTTGATGGATGACGTGAAACACGGTTGGGATGATTCTTGGACCTCCAGCCCGTTCTTCCTCACCGTTTAATCGCTGACGTTTCATCTCAGCAGCCTGCTCATTGAGATTAGAAATAATCTGCATTCCCGAAGGGTCTTTAGCCAACATTTTCTCCAAATGTTGATCAAATCCGCAACGGGCATTCTGCGCTTGACTTGTGAATATTGAAACTGCAAGAACAGCGGCAAGTAAAATTGAATTCTTCATAGGATGATTTTGTACAGAAACAAATATAGGGTTGATGACTCTTCGGTTTTGTAACTCAGATTACGCAAGCGCCTTCTTCAAATCATCAATTAAATCCTCGGCATCTTCAATTCCGATACTCAAACGGATTAATGAATCCACCACTCCTGTCTTTTCTCTCTCTTCCTTCGGGATAGAAGCATGCGTCATACTTGCAGGATGCCCCAGAAGCGATTCAACTCCACCCAAACTTTCTGCCAAGGAGAAAAGATGCGTTCCGGAAAGCACTTTAGTTGCTGCCGCGATGGTGTTTTCCTTTAGGGTGAATGAAACCATTCCGCCAAAACCACTCATTTGCTTTTTGGCAACTTCGTGGTTCGGATGCGATTCAAATCCAGGCCAGTAAACCTTATCCACCTTTGGATGATCTTTAAGGAAGTTGGCTATCTCTTTTCCGTTGATGCAATGCTGTTTCATTCGGATAGAAAGCGTTTTCAAACCGCGCAACACGAGGAAACTATCCATTGGTCCGCAAACCGCACCACTACTGTTCTGAATAAAATACATGCGTTCAGAAAGCGCTTTGTCCTTTACAACCAACGCGCCCATCACCACATCTGAGTGTCCTCCCAGATATTTGGTTACGGAATGCATGATGATATCAGCACCCAAATCGAGCGGTTGCTGAAGTGCGGGTGTAGCAAATGTGTTATCCACCGCTAAAAGTGCTCCTGCAGCTTTGGCAATTTTTGCCATCGCTTCAATATCAATGATGTTCATCATCGGGTTGGTTGGTGTCTCCACCCAAATGAGTTTGGTATTGGCGTTCACTTTCGTCTTTACCGATTCCAAATCGCCCATTGGCACAAAGTGGAATTTGATTCCAAATCCTTCATAAATTTTGGTGAATAAGCGATACGTTCCACCATACAAATCGTTGGTACTGATGACTTCATCTCCCGGTTTCAGCATTTTAATTACACAATCGATGGCAGCCATTCCACTTCCAAAACACGCACCATACTTGCCGTTTTCCAGCTCAGCAATAGCGTTTTCCAACGCATTTCGGGTCGGATTTCCTGTTCGAGAATACTCGTATCCTTTGTGGTCGCCAGGCGCTGCCTGCACGTAGGTTGATGTTTGGTAAATAGGCGTCATGATGGCGCCTGTAGTTGGATCTGGCGCTACGCCTGCGTGTACTGCTTTCGTTCCGAATTTCATTATGTCATATTTACCCCAATGTTAGCTTTCTTCTAAGAGAAGGTCCCCCTTTGGGGGATTGAGGGGGCTGGCAAATGTATAGGAATCTTTATACTAGCTTCATCATTCAAACGACCAATACATGGCAAACACAAAAGATGGCTTCATTCCGTTCGAACCGTTGAATTTCTCGGAAGACGAAACGCGCCAACGAGCGAAGGATTTCTATGAATTCATGGATAGGCGCAGATCGCTACGCGTATTCTCGGACAAACCAGTTCCGAAAGAAGTGATTAAAAATTTGATTCGTACGGCATCAACCGCTCCAAGTGGAGCGCATCAACAACCTTGGACTTTTTGCGCCATAAGTTCTGCCGATATCAAATCAAAAATTCGCGAAGCGGCAGAAAAAGAGGAATATGAGAACTACCATGGCCGCATGAGCGACCGCTGGCTGAAAGATCTCGAACCTTTTGGCACCAACCACATCAAACCTTTTTTGGAGATTGCGCCTTGGCTTATTGTGGTAATGAAACGTTCTTACGAAATCGTTGATGGTGAAAAGAAAAACAATTACTACGCAACCGAAAGTGTTGGTCTAGCCACTGGATTTCTACTAGCCGCCATTCACAATGCAGGTTTGGTGGCTCTGACTCACACACCAAGCCCGATGAATTTTCTAGCCAAGGTTTTGAATCGTTCTGAGAACGAAAAACCGTTTCTATTGATTCCCGTGGGTTATGCTGCAGATGATGCTGAAGTTCCAAAATTGCAACGCAAGGGGTTGAAGGAAGTGGCAGTGTTCCATTGAATCAGAACAGGTCAACACCAGAATATGCTGAATTCATTCACCATTGGAATGACCTGAATCAACTGAATCTGACGAGCTATGATATAAATCATTTTTGAGATTGCGTCACAAGCTTAATTTGCGAACGTCATGAAGTTGAGCATGGCATACTGATTTGAATCCTCCACTGAAAATCGTTTATTGAAATGAAACAGCAACTCACATTCTATAAAGAACTTGAATACTTTCCTGGTATTCTTGACATTATCAAGGCCGAGGCGGAACAAACAATTGCCCTTTACATCAAAAATGTACCAGAGCAGATTAACCTTGAAGAATTTTACGAAAGCCTTTCAAAGAAAATAGGCTATTTCCCTTATATTGATGAAGATCCTGTTACCGCAGAAATACACACAAACACATGGATGGAGATACGATACGAGGAAGAGAAACGCTTTTCAGCCTATAAGTACAGCGACCTTAGCCATCCACTGCACACCGATTATTGTTACATCCCTCGCAACTTTATCGACTTAGAGTGGTCATGTCTGTTTTGTAAAGTGCCAGCGGATATTGGTGGAGCTACGGTGGCTGTAGACCCTTATCTTCTTCTTGAAATTCTTCAGGCACGGGAATCAGACCTTTACAACGAACTGATTAACATACCAGTTGTTTTTGAGAGATTGGGCTCAGTCTTTGGTGCTAATAAATCGAAAATCATTGATTTTGACGAAGTCGGCCCTCTATTTTGTTGGAGTCCTAACCGTGTTTCAAAAACAAACACACCTGAAGTTCTAGCGCTTTGCCAACGCTTCAATGAATTTTTAGAGAGGAAAATTGTTGGTGGAGGACTTACAGTACCTATAAACCTTAAATCTGGAGAAGCTTTAATCTTTCAGGATAAAAGATACTTACATGGAAGGAATGGCTTTTATGGTAATCGTTTTTTGAAAAAAAATCCGATTGTTAAGCACAATGTGGAAAGCGCAAAAAAACTAGTAGAAGGGTTGGCTGCACAAGGATAATCGCAAACCATTCACTGAGGTTATCGATAAAATCAGCCAATACCAGACAATTTCAACGATATAATGAATTTTTGGTGTCGTTTGATTGCAATTACTAAGCGGATGTAGAACGACCAAATTACAGGGAAAGTACTTGTACACCCAAAACTACTCCTCTGTTTTATCTTTCTTTTTTGGACGTTTCCACTCATAGGTGTAGTTGACGCCTACCACGTTCACGAATTCTTGGGTGGAGCCCGAATAATCGGTTTGTAGCATATAGAAGATTCCTAACGCCTGCCGTTTGGGCAAATCGTAATCAACCGAAACGCTGTAGCGGAATTTACGAGCACCCAATTCATTAGGATTATCCGTTCGAATGAAGGTTTCAAAATCGAATCCGGGCTTCCAATTTTTGAGCTTGTCATATACCACGCTCAATTTTAGCCTCACAAAGATTGGGCTGTCTTCGGGTTTCAGCCGTTCGTTGAAAAGGGATGGAGCAGGTCTGTGCTGAAACCGGGCTCGGAGCTTGGCTTTTAGGTTCCAAATTTTGCGGCTATAGCTCGCATCAATATTATATCGGTGCTGATTGTCATAATAACCATCCTTGTCTGGCGACCAAGCTAATCGATAGCCTGCTCCTACCTCAAACCCTTTAGGCAAATCATAATTTAAACTGAGGTCGGTAAATGTTTCTTCAACTGCTGTAGAGTTATTGTTTAACCGAAGTTGTTGCTCGACAGAAAGACTCAGCTTTTTGGTGAGTTCCCCTTTTGCTTGCAGTTTATGCCAAGTAATAAAATCCCATTCCTGAGCTTGGCCTGAGGAAAAACCAAAGACCACAAAGAACAGAACGAGCAGTTGCCTAACTCTCATTGTCTTCAAATGATCCTGCCCGATTTTCATCGTCAAAAAAGAAAATCCTAATCTCAGCAACATCCCGTAGGAAATCGATTTTCCCAATCTGAACACGGATAATTTTCAATCCTGTCCGTTGTTCCAAATCCTGTACTAAGAGCTCATAATTTTCAGGTTTAATGAGTTCGATTTTCTCGTAAACGATTGTTTTATTCGTTTCGTGACGCAGCAACCATTTTCTTTCAAGCACATACGTAACACCAACAATGGCCACATTGGTAAACATCAGCTCGGCCATGCTTATTTTCTTGTTTGCCAGTGCATTGATGACTGCAATGGCAATGACCACGAACAAATAAGTCATTTCCTTGATGGCCAGCGCTTCGGTTCTATATCGTAGAATCCCGAAAATGGCAAAGAGACCGAAGGCAAAGCCAAGTTGCAATTTCACGCTGCTCAACAAGTAACTCAGGAAGAATATGAGCAGGTTGAAGATGAAGTATGTGAACAAGTAATCTTTCCGTTGTTGAACAGGATAATAGATCAGTCTGATGATGACAAACGCCACCGCGCAATTGATGAACAGTCTGAATACGAGTTCTAGGAAATTACTGTCGTAAAGTGGACTACCAAATATCTCCATGAGTTGAAAGTTTGTTCAATTTTAAAAGCTTGGGCTTGTATTTATTGTACCGGTTCGTTTCATCCATCAAAATCATTCCCAAGCAATATTTGCTCATGGACAACGGATAAGAGGAATTGTGTTTCAATGCTACTGTGGCCGGTGATTTGCCGTCTGATACAGAATCTCGTTTCAGTTCTACGATTACAAGATCTTCAATCACTTTTTCACCTCCTGGTTCAGAAAAAGTGAGTCTAAAATCGAACGTGATTCGTTCTTTCAATTCGAGATTCACCAACGTAATTCGTTTGAAATCTATTTCAATTACAGGAAACAAATCTACTCCATTAAGCTTTGAAACGGAACTCAGAAATGTGGCTTCGTTCTCTTGAATACCATTGAGATTTTCTGACTTAGGAATTCTCTTTTTAACGGTCTTTCCTTTGTTGGTTTTTAGCTTTACTTCAAAAAATCGAGTAGCGCTTCCCACGTATTCTCGTGCTCGCACTTTCACACGGTTGAGTTTGCCACGTAAATGTTCGTAAAGCAGGTTTTTATCAATTGTATCAAAATAGATAGTTCGATATTGAAACGCACGTTTCTCTCCAATCTGGAGCACGCGATACGATTTCGACATTTCTTCCAAAACAGCCTCAGCCACTTTAATCGGAATCAAGTATTTCGTATCCGTTCGATTCATCAACGCAACGGAATCCATTTCCTTGAGGGAAATAGGATTGAAACTCGCTATTATGTTGTCAATTGAGCTCACTTTCTAACCACAAACTCCTCCAAAACAACATCAGAATTGTTGCTGGTTATTTCAAACGTTTGAATGATTGCCTCTACTCCCGAAGGACAGGAAATACAGTCTGAATAGACAAAAACCGTGTAGGTGCCTTTGCTCAAATATTGAAACCTGAATGAGCCGTCAAAACTGGTTTTGTAATCATCATCGTAGTAGTTGTCTCCATCACCGTAAATGATGAATACATCTTCATCTTCCAGATAATACTCGCCAACCAAGGAACCAGAATTGTTGTAATCCATGGCATAAACCTTCCCAGATACCGTTGAGGTTCCCCCTTCGCCTTCTGGTTTTGAACAACCTGACAAAACGAGTGCGATTAACGATACGAACAGAGTACAATAGCTGATTGCCTTTTTCATGTGAAACGTATGAAGTCTTATTGAAATGCGATTGAATTCTTAATAGACAAGAAGCCTTGCAACTGATTGTCCCACCCTAATGATATACATTCCCTTTGGAAAATCGTTTATTGAAAGGCGAACATAGCTTGAATTGGCCGCAACATATTCTGTTTCAATCAAACGCAACGAGCTATCGTAGATTTTCAATTCGTTGGCCATGGTATTGTCTGGAACTTGAATAACTACCACATCTGAAGCAGGATTTGGATATATGTTGAGCGTCCTTATTTTTTCGCTGTTCAATATCCCAGCTCCTGAGCCACCGCTCAAATCAACATCAGAAATCTTTGAAATTCCTGTGCTCGTAGCCACCCAAACATTATCCTCCGAATCGATAGCCAATTGGCGAACGACTGGTCCAATAAGACCATCGCTGACGTCAAACTGTGTCCAATCCGTTCCATTATAAGCGGAAATTCCACCTTCGGTAACGAGGTAATCGACATAAACACCAACCCAAACATTTCCTTCAGAATCAATCTTAATGTCTTCAACTGGATTCAAGGTATCTGGTGCTGGAAGCATAAACATGGTCGTGTGCTGGGCTATCAACTGCTCGGCATCATCATACACGGAAATCCCATCTGATGTGCCAATCCATTTGTTGTTGTCGGCATCAAGAACGATGGCACGAACCTTATCGTTCAACAGTCCTTCGTTTTCGGTGATTTCTGTAAAAACACCATTGGTAGAAATGGTTACTCCGCCTAAAGCAGTTCCCACATACAATACATCTGTTGAGCGCTCTACAAAACACGTAACGCCTCCAAACGGAAGTCCGTCCCCAGTTCCAAAATTGGTAAACGTGGAGCCATCAAACATGGTAACGCCAGAATTGGTTCCGAAATAGACTACACCGTCCGACCCTTCGTAAATGGTCTTAATTCGATTATTGCCAAGCCCATCGGTTGTGGTATAAGTTGTCCAGATTGTGCCGTTGTAATGCGAAAAACCGAAATCTGTTCCAATTGCAACGTCACCATTTGAAAGAACTTTAATAGCGGTTACTACATCATCCACAAATCCCGCATCGGTGCTAGTGTTGTGTGAGGTCCAAGTGGTTCCGTCAAACACGGAAACACCACCTTGCGTACCAAACCACATGACATCATTTGCGGCTACATCCAGGCAATTGACTCCGTTGTTTACCAAACCATCTGCGGTTGTGTAATTGGTGAATGTTTGAGCTTGCGCTAAGCCTACAGACAGAATGATTGAAAGTGCGGTGAATACTGTTTTCATGATAAGTCAATTAGTGATAATAAGTCGGTTTGTGGTGCTAGCGTTTTCGGTTGAAATCGTAATCAGATATAAGCCTGAAATCAAATCTGAAACATCCATTTGCAGGGTTCCTGTGCGGTTGAATTCCTGCTCACGAAGTAGTTTTCCTTCAATTGAGTGAACCTGAATGTTTGAAGCTGTTGGCTCATCAAACCTCACAAAGAAATGGTCGGAAGCTGGATTTGGGAAAAGCGTGCTTTCAAGCCTATCTGCCTCTTCCACTCCAGTAAAATTGTTGTTCCCGTTAAAGGTTGGCGCCATGTATGTCCAAGGTCCCGTTCCGTTCGGAAATCGGCCATAGGAAACATCATCATCCTGATCTCCGAAAGTCACTACATCAATCTCGGTTCCGTCACCATAATGCAGTCCAACGGTTTCTCCGTTTATAGACGAAAGTTTGAAATTGGCATGGGTTGAACCCTGCTCGCCATTTTCATCTGCCCAAATAATGAGGTATCCATTTGCCGGAATTACCGTGTTTGGCATAGCCCATTTATTCCAGTTAGACACATCATCAGAAAGGTAAAGACCAGATGTAGAAATGTCGAACTGGGTTGTGTTGTAAATTTCAATCCAATCATCCCGATCGCCAAACGGATCGGCTGACGTAAGCACATTTGAAGCCATCAATTCATTCAGAACCAAGTCGCCTGCGTTGATTTGAGACTGAATTTCATAGAATTCATAGGCTGCTCGTTCGGGAGAAAATCTTCCCGCAATTGCATTCTGTGCATACACGTAATATTGAATAGTATTGCCAATGTTGCTGAGCGTTTTGCCGTAAGTACCATCGCCAAAAGCGCCATCGTTTTGCGTGCCATCATCTAGCATAGAAACGGTAGTGAAAACATCATTTGCGCCATATCTGTAAGCCAAGAAAACCTCTTCTTCGGCAGAAACTTCTGCTGTAATGGTCACACTTCCTCCAAGTGTAATGTTGGGCGTAGTGGTGCCCACATTTGAGATGCTTGGAGCGCCCTGAAATCCTGTATACGAACTCAAATAGGTGTTTCTTGCACTCATCAAATCGGTCAGACCAGGATAGTCAATCAGGTCGCTGACGGTGTTGTTGAGGTTATTCTGAAAATCATCGTATCCGTAAAACTTGTTGGTGTCTTGCTGCACAGAAACGTCAATCAAATTATGTAGGAATTGAGCACGAGTAGAATAAAGACTATTGCCAATATTTTCTTCCATAATGGTGCGCATGTGCGCCAAATACATCCGCTTGTATGTGCTGTTTTCGAAGAGATTTCGCATCAGCGGACGCTCGTAAACGGAAATGCTGTTTAAGTGCAACAGCGGATCCATTGTTTTGGCCTGAGCAATGGTAAAACCATCCCAATGCTCGGATGCATCTGCCAAACGGAAACTGGCAAAAGACATGTTTAAATCCCAAAGAATGGGATTGAATTGACCATTGGTTTGACGATAGATGTAATAGTTCTGAGCGTAGCCAACGTAGCTGTCAAAATTGATAAGGGCATAGTTGAAAGCATGCATCCAAAGTGTGCGATCTACATTCAGAATCGTTTCAATATCGTTTGGGTTTTCGTTCAACACATCCACCAATTCGTAGAGGTCTTCCCAACCAAAATCGGACTGTTTATCGTAATACGGATAGTAATCTGTGGTATCGGTTCCGTAGCTATTTCCTAAGTTGGAATTGTCGCCATCGAAATCCAAACTGGTTGGGTTGCACTTGAAAAAAGTGCCGTGACTTTCGCCATAATGATCCACCAAAAATGGGTCGTCCACATCCTCTACGTTGACGTACAATCCCCAATACACATCGTTTATGTAAACCCGCGCAAAATTGGCTTGCGATGCGGGCATGTATTTCCGTGCAATTTCATAGCTCAACACCTCACGCAGAAAGGATGGGTCTTGAATCACATTGCTCAATTTGAACTTAGTAATTCCGTTGTAATCCTGATTTCCGTGAACGTGATCTATCTTTATATTGAACGGATTTTTGGTTCTATCTGTGCTCACAGAACTGAACCCTTTGTAACGGACTCCAACGCTATCAAGCAGAACTCCGTTTACTTCCAAATTGCAGGTCAACCGGTCTTCTCCAGCCACATACATGGCATCCAACAGTTCATCCCAATTCGATTCATAGAACGTAATTCGAATCTCCTGAATGGTGTCTGTATGATAGAAATTGGACTGTCCGAGCGCATTGCCCAAACAGCCCAAGATCAATAAGAAAGTTAAGCTAAACCGCATGCTTTATTAGTGAAATTGATTGTTCGCTTTCCTACCCAGCCCCGTCTGTCATGCTGAGGAACGAAGCATCTCAGAGATTCCTCGCTCACTCGGAATGACAGAAGCAATCGACTGTTGTCTGATTTACACAGATCTGGGGTCGCTTTGCGGATAATCATTTTAGTGAATTACAGAGACTTTGCGCGTGATTCTATCTCCACTTTCAAAATTGATAGAGATGAAATAGAACCCGTTGCTTGCATTGCTAAGGTCAATTAAGTTTGTGTTGCTAGAAGTCAAAACGTTACTTCCAAGCATATCGACAACGGTGATAGACGCAATGCTTTCATCTGTAGGAATTCCGCTGATGTTGAAGATTCCGTTTGATGGATTTGGATAGATGGCAATGCTTTCGGCTTCGGCCTCATCAATTCCTACCAAACCACATGGATCAGCACCTAAAAGTGCTGCAATGCCAGGATAATCACACTCGTATCTGAACGCTTTTTTAGGACCAGCAGCATACTGCCAAACCACGTTATCCTGAGCATCTACTTCGTACATGTATTGATCTGCCACATTCACAAAAACGTTTCCGTTGCTCATTCTGTCTGAAGACGACTGACCATCTGCATCCTCCAAGCAATTATGACGCAACGTGTATGTTGACGGGCTGTACGCCTGACCAGCAGTAAGCGTGTAATTGTAACCACTCAATGGGGGATTGATGGCATCCACAGCTGAATGACCACCAGTTCCTCCTTCATTGTTAAATATTTGGATGTAACCTGCATTTGGTCTTCCTGCTTTCACCCATCGTGCATCGTGTGTAGCTGCAGGAATAACTTGAGTTCCAGGAGCGTCATAGTTTGAAGGATGTCCCCATCGGTAAAGGAAATCGCCTCCTTTTCCTGCGTTTCCACCGGTATGACCAGCAGCTTCTGCTGTTGTGGTGCTGTGGTCAATCACAAAAATCTCGCTCAAATACCTAGAGCTGAATACGATTTGATCCAATTCTGGATTGTAATCGATTCCATTCGTGTGGAACCAATCGCCACCGCCTCCACCAGGACCACCTCCAGTTGATGTTACTGGAACATTCACATCTAACAGCTCAGGATGATTGGCAACAACTCCGTAGTTGTCTTTAGCTGAGTTATAGTCCTGAACCATGTGATCCCACATGTGCCATTCCCAAACAATTTGACCACCTGTTCCATTTTGCTGAACCTCAATAATATGATCTGGCCATTTTGAAGTTGTTGCATTGGCATAGCCATGTTGTGTAAGTTGCGCTGAGGTTTTAACTTCCCATGCAATCAAAAGCACGTTTCCGTTTGGCATCAAACAGATATCGTGGTGCGAAACATGCTGAGAATTTGAATATACATACTGCCAAACAATGCTGTTGCTGGCGTTTATTGACACCACTTTTCCGCCAACCGCAGCACCATTCAAAGAGTTGCCAGAATTTACCGCGCCATACACGAAGTTTCCATTATCATGCAAGGCGCAAGCGTAGTTGGCAGCAGAAGGAAGATTCCATGTTTTGGCAATGTCGCCTTGGTTATCAATCAGGTATCCGCTACTCTGATTTTGGTTTGCGTACAGCGCATAACCATTAAAGGTTTGAGCATTTGCACCCGCAGTAACGAGCAGCGCACTCATGATTGTAAGAAGTTTTTTCATGCTTATTTGGTGTTTATTGGTTGGTAGGAAATCGTATTCCACCAATCTTAGACGACAGAAATTACCTCGTCCTTCGCTGGAATTAACAATTGTTTAACAAATGATTAATTCAAGGTCGATATGATGGCTTTTGGAGAAGAAGGTTTAATCGAAAATCCGAGCGTTTACGAATGCTTGTTCTTCGCCTCAATCCACCTACTCATAAACTCCGTGCTGCGCATGGTGTGATACATGAGCATGGAGCCAATAAAATTCTGCTGGCGATGGCTTTCCAAGTTGGAATGTATTTCTTCAATCCGTTGGATGAATTCAGCTCCTAATTTCTCTTTCGGATAGATTTGATTAATGATGGAAACGCCATTCAATTGAGCCGATTCCCAAGCAGATTTATCGGTGTAAAGTTTAACGGCCGCTTGCGCGAAAGCTTCTGGCGCATTGGCCACAATTCCACTCCAAGGAAGGTTTCCGTGCATGGCTTCTGCTCCGATGGATGTGGTTACGCTTGGCGTGCCGCATTGCATGGCTTCTACCAATTTGCCTTTTAGCCCTGCTCCAAAACGCAAAGGAGCCAACAGCACTATCGCTTTGCCAATAACTTCCATGGCATTTTCCGCTCTTCCCTTTATGAGAAAACCCTCTTTTTCGGAATGCAATTGGCGATGCTTGTCCTGCGTGTACGCTCCGTAAACGTGCATATCCGCTTCGGGAAGTTGCTTTCTAATCAGCGGCCAAATGTCTGATTTCAGGTATTGCACTGCATCCCAATTGGGTGGATGCAAGAAGTTGCCGATGGTGATGAAATGCTGACGTTCTTCGAAAGCCCAAACAGCCCATCCCCTGACCCCTTCCCGAAGGGAAGGGGAATTCGGAGCGCCTTGATTTGGTGTCTGGGATGAAGTTGAATCAGAGTGCCCGTTCTCCCCCTTTGGGGGAGTTAGAGGGGGCTGGGGGTTGAGTAGGAACGGCAAATAATGAAGCAGCGCTCCATCCACCTTAAAAACCGTTTTTAGCAACGCCATTTCAAACGCAGAAATGATGAGCGAAACATCGCAACGGTAGATGCTCGCTATCTCGCGCTTGGCATGGTCGTTCTGTAAATCGGATGGAGAAAATGTGCGATTTTCTTTTAATGCTTGATGGCGCGCATGGCGCAAACAATGCAGGTCTTCGGTGTCTAAAACGCGCATTGCGTTAGGGCAATTATCCGCCACGCGCCAACCGAATTGCTCTTCGGTTATAAAGCGGTCGAAAAGCACCATTTGCGGGTTGAGTTCCTGAACAAACTCATCAAAAGACGAACAATTCATCTTCACAGAGACCTGCTTTATGCCAATGGCCGAAAGATCAATTGCAAACTCACTTTCTGCTGCTGCACTGGCAAAGGTGATTTCCCAACCGTGCTGTTGGAAAAGCTTAATCAACTGTACCATCCTACCGCCCGCAGCCGAAGAATTCGGTTCGGGGAAAACGGTGCCGAGGATGAGGAGTTTGCCTTGATTCATTTGAGAAATTCAAACCTAGGGAATATTGATTGAAGGATACCGTTTCAGCGATAGAATCGATAAATTGGAGTTAAATAAAAGCGATTTATTCAGAAATAGCCATCATCCTTAAACTCCTAATCATGCCACTCGACATCAACCTCAATTTCGATTTTAGCAATGCCCAGAAGGCCGAAATTCAGGATTATGTAACCGACATGAGCATCAATACCGAATTTCTCGTGTACAAAAGCATGGCAGATAGTTAGAACACAGCCAAGCAGCAGGAAGGCCGAATGCCCGGTGTCGATGTGCTGTTTGAAGCATTAGCTCCTCTGTTCACCAAGACCCAAAATCCTTGATTTCTTAGGCTTTACTTAACTCACCCCAAGCTCCGATGACACAGTTCGTTGAACAGCCTCTTTTTCCGAATAAAAGATCTCTTGAGCCGTTCCAGAATGTTGTTCTTCGGAACGAAAAGATTCTTTTACCCCGTGGTAACAAAAAAGGCGAGCTCTTTCGAACTCGCCTTCAAACCACCTTCACTGAAAAAACATCAGTTCTTCACGAGTTTCATCACGACTCCCGAAGTCTCTTCACGCACAAAGTAGATTCCTGTTGCTAGCTGTGTAGCATCAATGCTAGTTCTGCCATTGATGGTTCTTGTAAGAACAACTTCGCCCATGGCGTTCATCACAGAAATGCTAGTCAATGCTGTTGTTTCTATCACAAACTCCGTATTAAATGGGTTTGGGTAGATGCTCATGTTGCTGGCGGCAGCTTGGTTTATGCCAACTGTACCCATGGCCTCAACAAATTCGCTTTGGGTAGTGTAAGGAGGTCCCGTTGGGCAATCAAACTCAATACCGGTTACCAGTAGCGAATAGTTTCCTGTTGTAGTAGGAATATAATATTGCCCTGAAGCACCCTGAATAGGCTGACCTTCCAGCAACCACTGATATGTCAAAAGGTTTGGGTCATAATTAGGAATGTAGAGACCATCTTGCGTCCAATACCAATAAGAATTATTGGAAGGATAGAACGTAGGCAGTGATGTCACCGAAAAAGTAGCTGGGGTCGAACCACAGGCATTATTGGCCGTTGCCGTAAGCGTATAGGGGCCTGAGTTGTAGTTAGGCAGAATGAATATGCTGGTGTCTGTGTCCGCTGTCGGAATCCAGCCACTACCGCTTGCAGTCAGAAAAACTGAGCCAGAAAAAGAAGTTTCATCCAAAGAAAAAGTAAACAACTCCTGAACACCTTCGCACATGATCAAATCGCCTGATACAAGCACTGGTGCAGTTGGAACAGCCTGCGTAACGTTCACATAAATAGAATCTGAACGTTCAAAACAGGCGTTGGTTTTTGTGAAAACAACGTAGCCAGCATCGCCTTGTATGAAGGCTCCTCCATTTTGATTTGGAAACGTATTACTGGTGCTCCATCCGTTCGGGTAAGTCCAACTGATGCCAAGCCCTAGGTTAGCATCGACCGAGTATGCTTGAAAACCTCCAACACATCCAACTAAAGGACCGGTTATAGCCAACGGTGCAGGCGGAGTCCAAACCACCATGTCCAACTGTGTAACAGGGCCGGTAGAACACTCATTGGTACTCGAAATGTTGAATCCGTAGTGCCATTGTGGCGGTGATGATACGGGTGCCAACGGTGGGGTGGCAGTAAGCACGTTTCCGTTGAGGGTTCCTGTCCAGCCATTCAATCCTTCAAAAGAATAGTCAGTTGCATATTGAGGAAGATTCGATAGCGTGTAGTCCACTGGAACTCCAGCACAGAAAGTAGTAGCTGTGGTAGTGGCAGTAACCGCTTGCGTAATTGAATTACATACACCCTCGGCCACCACATTTGCGCGCTCGGTGGCATCTAAAGCCCTGTTGTAAATGAAGACATCATCTACAGTTCCGTTAAGGTAACCTGCTCCACTTTGGTCGCGTGCAATGCGAAGCACAGGATTGCTACCATAAGTGATAACGCCACTACCACTGGAGCTTCCAAACCACACATTGTTTAAATAGAAGGAAGTAGAGCCACCAGTGCGGGTAAACAAGTAATGGTTCCAACCTGTAGGGTTAGATACTGGATTGTAACCAGTGCCGCTTCCACTACCTGTGGTAAGTGTGCTTAATAGCGTACCAGACCCGTTTTGATTTGCATTGAGGGAAAATTCAATTTTGCCTCCAAGGCTAAGAAGCATTTCGCCAGAGGTAAAACCTGTAGTGGCCTTTGCCCAAAAGCAGACGGTGAAGTCGCCATCGACCTGCAAGGCGCTGTTTGCGGCCATATCATATTCGATGTACTCTAGGTTGGCAGCAACAAACGCCACGCTCTTATCTGCTTCCGAGTTGCGATTGGCAACCGAGGTGCCGGCATAATGCGCTGGAGTAATGCTGTTTGTACCTACGTCATCTCCATCGCCATTCAGCGGGAAATAAGCCACAAGGCCATTGGTTGGGTATTGCGCAAAAGCCGCAGTTGTTGCGAGCATCATTGCACAGTTAAAGAATAGTTTTTTCATGTGATGCGTTTTGATTTAGGCAGCGAATGTCATTTATCGCTTTCAATTAGGAGGGCACGATCTTCCCAAACCCCCAAACCGTTTTCCGAAAGGCGGTTATTCTTGTTGTTTAGAAAAAAGAAGACCCCGAAACTGTACAGCAACGGGGCATTCAATTCCTGCTGACATTTCTTACACCCAGTCGTCCTCGCGGAACTTGCGCCAATTAATGACCTCTATTCCATCGCTCATGCGTTGCGTTGCTACACCCGCATGGAGCAGCACACCTGCTTTCTCATCGCTCAAACGCATCCAATAACGTAGATTTCGCAGATGTTCTGGATGTACTGTCATACCAGATTTTATCTCTATTGGGTAAAGATTTCCTCCACAGTCAATAATTACATCGACCTCTTGCCCAGCTTTGCTACGCCAATAAAATAGGTTAATAGGAAGCCCTAGGTTGGCTCTGCGTTTGTAGAGTTCGGTCACCACCATTCCTTCAAATAGCGCACCTCGCAGCGGATGTGTGGCCAATTGTATGGTGTTAGTTATACCGAGAAGCGAGCATACCAAGGCCGTATCGTGAAAATAGACCTTTGGACGCTTGACCACGGTTTTGTTAAAATTTTGGTGGTGAGGACGCAGGAGGAATATGATAAAACTGCTTTCCAAAACGCCCAACCACGAAGTTACGGTCTTGGCATCAACCCCAGCCTCAATGCTTAGTGAAGCGTAATTCATTTCCTGCCCGTTGCGCCCCGCAAGCAGTCGCATAAAACGGTCAAAAGCCAATAGGTCAGGAATGGCCTTTATCTGTCGCACGTCACGTTCCACATATGTGCGAATATAGTTGGAGCACCAATCAGGACTGGGTATGTCTTGGTCATATACGGGAGGGTAAAAACCCTTTAACATCAGTTCATTATCGTTATCGGGAAGTATGCCCGAACTCGAAAGCTCGTCCAACGCAAATGGTAGCAGATTAAGATAGGCAATGCGCCCTGCCAAGGTTTGTGTGATGTTTTGTTGAAGCAGAAAATTATTAGACCCAGTAAGGATGAACATTCCCTTTTGACGGCTGTTGTCCAATAATTCTTGCAAGTAGGAGAATAGTTCGGGCACGCGCTGCACCTCGTCCAGCACCGCACCGTTCGGATAGTTGTTGAGAAAACCACGTGGGTCGCTCATTGCCAGATTGCGCACATCGGGGCTTTCGAGCGATACGTATGGTTTATTGGAAAACACCTCTTTTACAAGCGTGGTCTTTCCACTTTGCCGCGCACCAGTTACCGCCACAGCCTTGAATGTGGAAGCAAGTTGCTGGAGTTTTTGTGTGGCCGTTCTTGTTATCATAGCAACAAAAGTAAATCACATTTCGGAAAAATCGGGAATCAGATTCCCGATTTTTCCGAAAAATTCCAGATTGGCATTTGTTCCTTCCTAGAAACCTCAGTGGATTGCCACCGATTATGTGGTAGATTTTGTCAGAGACCAACTCAAAGGCTAAAGACTTCCCTCTGTATACGATCTTCCCAAACCCCCAAACCGTTTTCCGAAAGGCGAAAAAGCACAGTGTCTGTCAGCTAATTTTGCTTTTCGTGAAATCAGCTCCTTTCCTTCTTATGGTTTTGCTTGGGTTGATGCTATCAACTCAATTGAAAGCGCAGTATCCTGTGATGCAGCATTGGGCGCAGGAAAACGGCTTGCCGTCCAATATTGTGTTTGATGTGGCACAAGACAGCCATGGCTACATCTGGTTTGGGTCTGAAAAAGGACTGAGCCGATTTGATGGCAAAGACATTCGCCAATACACGCATCCGAAGATGAAAGGAACGGCTGTAAGCAACGTTTTTGAAGACAAGCAAGGCCGCATCTGGTGTCAGAATTTTATTGGTCAGAAGTTTTTTGTGACTGCCGATTCCATGCACTTTGCAGAAAAGCTGCCCGTAGCGGGAAATTACTCTCGCATGCTTCGGAATGAGAACGGAGAGTTTATCATCGGTTCTGCTGAGAACGTCTCTATTTACAATCCAGAAACCCTCGAACCAAAGCGTCAACTCCTTATTGATGGCTACATCGTTACCATGAATTTGCAGCAAAAGCAATTGTGGGTAATGACCGACAATCAGCTCTTTCAATTTAAGGATGAAAAACTGAGTTCTACCTACGATGTATCGCACGTTCCTACTCCAGCCGACTACCTGCTGGCTTGGATGAACAATCGCATGTACGCCTTTCCGAAAATGAGCAACGAAGGCTTTGTGTATGACGTGTTTCCGAGCAAAGGCAAGATGAATTTGCTGCCAAGCAATGTGGTGGTTCAGAGCGTGAAGGTCTTTGGCGATTCCATGCTATGGGTTGGCACCACGGCTGGGCTTTATTTGTTTGATCAGGAGATGAAGCCGCTTTTCGATGGCCAGGCACTACTTAGCGGACATAGCATTTCGAGTACCATGCAAGACCGAGATGGTGCTTATTGGATTTCTACCATTGACCACGGACTTTACCGCATTACCGATTTAAACACGATTCAGTGGGAAAGCAAAGATGAAAGTTTCACGGTTTTCTCTCATCGAAATGATGCGAAGGAAATCCTGATTGGAACCGAATCGGGCAAGGTTTTGAGTCTCGGAAACGATGGTTTGAAAACAAGTGTTGAAGCTGCAACGCGCCATCGCGTCAGCGTTATCTTGAACGATAGTGCCCGAAAAGTGATGGTGAGCGCTACCGATAAAATCTACATTTCGAAAGAAGGAAAGCCGTTTGACTCCTTTACCGCAGCTGGAAAAGATTTGCTCAAAACCAATGAAGGATTATTGGTTTTGGCGCTAACAGGCGCTGTAAGGGTTTGGGATATGAACAAGCCAACATCCGAGTTCAAGCAAATTACTCTCGGTAGCTCAACTTTTCGTTCCAGTTCATTGACGCAGCATACAAAAAGCGGCAAGGTTCAAGTAGCCACCAGCATCGGTATTTGTGAGTTTGACCCTCGGTCAGATTCTGTTGCAACCCTGCTTTTTAGTGATGTGGTTGCCAATCATCTGATTTGGATAGGAGATACGCTTGCGGCATCCACACAGAATGGGATACTCTTATTTCATGCGGGAAAACAGATGGCGTCCTTGGGTTCAAAAGAAGGGATTAAGGGTTCGGTTGGTCGTTTGCAATTGTATCGCGGTACGCTTTACGCGAGAGCAGAAAATGTGATGTACGAGATCCGCCCGAGCGATTTAAAGCTGCTTAAATCCTCTCTTTTAGCTTCGAGTAATTCGGTAATAGATTATCTGCTGCAAGACGGTTTACTCTACGTGGCATCAGGTTCTCACATCAACCGCGTTTCTCTCTCAAAGCCGAGCAAGGTTTCCATGATTCCGAAGGTAGAGCTGCTGGAGTTTAGAAGCAACGACCGCCTCATTAGTCAATTCAACTCTGAGGTGCTGAACTACGACCAGAACAACATTCAGATTCATTATTCCGTGCCGTGGTTCGATGATTTGTCTTCGCTCAAGGTTCAATATCGGGTTAATGAGAGCGATTGGCAGACCAACGATCCCATGCTACGCACCATCAATTTACCCTTTCTTTCTGCTGGCGATTATCAAATAGAAATGCGCGTGTTGCTTACGAATGGCTGGGTTTCTTCGAGTGAAGTCCTTACGTTCCGAATTCGTGCTCCATTGTATAAACGATGGTGGTTTCAGGGAGTACTGTTCTTCCTACTGGCGTCTGCGTTTTATGGGCTCTATCGTTATCGTGTGAGGATGATGGGGCGTCAAAATCTTTTGCTTCAAGAAAAACTGAAGCTAGAACAAGAGTTGGAGCGTTCGCTATTGGCTTCCATCCGTTCGCAAATGAACCCGCATTTTATTTTTAATGCACTCAATACCATTCAGAGTTACATCTACAGCAACGACCGAAATAATGCGGTCAATTACCTCGGCAAATTTGCCCAGCTCACCCGCAAAGTGTTGGACATGAGCAACCACGAAAGGGTATCGCTAGCGGAAGAGTTGGAGGCTCTGAATCTCTATTTGGAGTTGGAGAAAATGCGTTTTGAAGAAAGTTTGGAAGTGAAGGTGGAGGTTGATTCTGATATATATCCTGAAGGCTGCAAAATTCCGCCCATGCTCATTCAACCTTATGTGGAGAATGCCTTAAAGCATGGACTACTTCACCGCAAAGAGAATAGAAAACTGCGTTGCTCCTTCCGAAAGGAGGGAAAGGTTTTGGTGGTAGAAATTGCAGATAATGGTATTGGTAGAAAGCGCTCACGTGAGATGAATGAGAAGAGTGCACGACAGCATATTTCGTTCTCTACCGTGGCCACTCAAAAACGAATTGAATTGATGAACAGCACTCTACCCGAAGGGTTTTCAGTTGAATATGTGGACCATATAAATACCCAAGGAGAAGCGGAAGGCACCACCGTCATCTTACGCATGGCTATTTTAATATGAGAACTGGGCCTCGTTTATTTTTCGTGAATTATATCTTATTCGTATAATTTTTCACGAAAAAGTATCTTTGGAACAAAGCCGAACGCCATGATAAGTCTGATGACAATAAACAAGCTCGAAGAACTGATGAGGCGGTATGCCGGGTGTTCTGAAGGCAACGAAGAACTTTTGAAGGAAATTGCCGTGTCTGAAATTGCGGAAATGACCTACAACTCCAACGCGATTGAAAATTCTACACTAACGCTTGAGGACACGGAAAAAATTCTTGCAGGTGGTGAGTTGTCTGGAAAAGTGAACATCCGCGAAGTGTTTGAAGCAAATAATTTGGCTGGGATTACTCAAGTACTGCTTGAAGAAACCAAGCATGAGTTAACAGTTAAGTTGATTTTAGACCTACATAAAATGTTGCTCACCAATATTGATGACAGCATTGCCGGACGGTTCAGAAGTGGAAAAGAATGGGTGAGGGTGGGCAATCATTTGGGTGCCAATCCCTTATTTGTAAATAGCTTGATGAATGAGCTTGTCGCCAATTTTAATGGCAACAATCAGCTTCATTTTTTGGACAAAATCGCTTTTTTCCACGCAGAGTTTGAAACCATACATCCGTTTTCTGATGGCAACGGACGCTTGGGCAGGGTGCTCATCAATCTGCAACTGACCAATTTTGGCCTGCCTCCCATCATCATTCAGAACAAAAGCAAGCACACGGAATATTATCCGCTGTTCAATAAATACCCCACTACCATGAACTTTGACGGTTTTACCAATCTTTTTGCGCTGCTTCTACAAGAGTCGTTGCACAAAAGAATTACCATGCTTTCGGCTAAAAGAATGATTCCCCTTTCGGTTTGGGCAGCTAAGAATGGAATTAAACCCAATACCGTTCTTAATAAAGCAAAACGACAGACCATTCCTGCTTTCCGCCTGCGCGAAAAATGGATGATTGACGAAGGGTATCAATCGTATTGACCGCTTAAAAACACTGAACACAATACCTCCAAGAATGAACGCAATAATTGTTGATGACGAAACCAAGGCGCGCAAAATGCTGAACGCCATGCTGGCCGATTTGTGTCCGGAAGTGGAGGTGCTAGAAGAATGTGATGATTTGCCAAATGCCGTAAAAGCGATCAAGCGCCTATCGCCACAATTGGTGTTTCTAGACATTGAAATGCCAGGCCACAGCGGCTTGGAATTACTCGAATTCTTTGGGGAGGATGAGATTGATTTTCAAATCATATTCACCACTGCATATGATCATTATGCCATTAAAGCATTCAAGCTCTCTGCGGTTGATTATTTGCTTAAACCGATTTCTCCAGTTGATTTGAAAGAAGCGGTTTCACGCGCATCCAAGCGTGAGAGCACATGCACTGGTTCGCTGGCTAATTTGAGAGAGAATCTACAGCCTGAAGCCACAAAAAAATTGGCCATTCCGCAATTGAACGGCTTCCGTTTTATCGACCATTCTGAAATACTTTATCTGAAAGGAGAACGAGCTTATGCCACTATTTGGCTAAGAGACGGAAGCACCATTCTGGCCAGTCGGAATCTCAAGTATTTCGAAGATTTGCTACAGCTAAACCAGTCCTTTTTCCGCTGCCATCGCTCATTTTTGGTTAACCTCAATCATGTAATCGAATATGTGCGTACGGATGGCGGAAACCTCATCCTTCACGGAGGAAGGCAAGTGAGTGTAGCGATAGATCGGCTACCAATTTTGCTGGAGCGTTTGGGGCAATAGCGGAAGAAAAATTCCATCTAAAAAGAGACATGTTTTTTGCCACAGATGCACTGATTTTCACAGATTATGAAGATGATTTTCTGTGAAAAATCAGTGTGAATCCGTGCATCTGTGGCTATTTCATGTTTCTTGACTTTGAGTTGATGGCCAAAACGAAAAAAGGCGAGCTCTTTCGAACTCGCCTTCACACCACTTTCACTGAAAAAACATCAGTTCTTCACAAGCTTCATCACGGCTCCCGAAGTCTCTTCACGCACAAAGTAGATTCCTGCTGATAGACTAGTGGCATCAATGCTTGTTCTTCCATTGATAGTTCTTGATAGCACAACTTCTCCCATGGCGTTCATTACAGAAATGGTTGTCAACTCCGCTGTTTCAATCACAAACTCGGTATTAAATGGGTTTGGATACACCTTTAGTCCGCTTATTGCTGCACCATCAATTCCTGTTGGAACGCCTGTGTAAGCATACGGTTCGGACGTGTTGAAACAAAATTCTTGATTGATCCAAACCGTGTAGTTGCCATCTTCAACTGGTGTATAGGTTGGAAATGTTGCACCTGAAATTCCGGTACCATTCAATCTCCACGAAATGGCGGTATAAGGGCCGCCAGAGACTTCCAATGTTCCAGCATTGTTCGTTATGGTCGGCTGCAAACCATTTACTGTAATGGTGGTAGTGGCGCTAACTGAGCATCCTTCTGCACTGGTAGTAGTTACGGTGTAAGTAGTTGTTTCTGTAGGATAAATGGTCGGGTTAAAGTAGGTCATTCCGCCTGGTGACCACAATAAAGAAGAGCCAACACCACCACCGTCATTTACCGCATAGCTGACAGATCCTCCAGCACAGATTGTGATATTGGAAGAATTTGGAGGAGAACTGATGGAGATTGTAGGATTAAAGGTGGCATTCTCCACGTTGAATGTTAAGGATTGGATATTGGTAAAACAAGCATTTACAATCACGTAGTAACTTCCTTCCGTGGCAGACAAAGTGGGGCCAACCTCATTTGGAATTTCGGCCCAATTGCTGCCGGTAAACTCAAACCATCGGTAGGTGATGTTTTGTCCAATGGCTCCTGCGCGCAATTCAGCTTCTGTTGCGCCTGCGCACAAATAAGTTTGGTAATTGGGGCCATCCTCACCTTGAAGATATGCTGGGCCTCCAATAGCAACAGTCACCTCATCCGAAATGGTAACCGCTCCACATTCGCTGGTCACCACAAAGCGCGTAAGACCTGCATATTGCGGTGTCGAAATATCGAGACTTCTGCCAATTGCGAATTCGGGTTGCCCTACATCCGTCCAAGTGTCATTGATAAACTGCTGCCATTGAATGTAGGCCTCTTCTTGTAGTATGATGTTCAAGTTAACTGAAGTACCAGTGCAAGCTGCAAGGTTTTGCGGCTGAGTTGTGATTATGGGGGCACTGCAACCATCATTCAATAGAGCCGTTACTTCCTGAGCAGCAATAATTCGGTTGTAAAGTCGGAAATCATCAAAGTGTGCATCAATGTCCTGACTTGCAGCACAAGTGGTTCCACTTGTGTTCAAGTATGTTCCGAACCCGAAATGAGCGGGGCCATCTTGTATGCCTGAAGGACTTACTCCTGCACCATTGAGTTCAGCAAGACTGTTTGTTTGAAGAAGTCCATCCACATACATGGCCAAGCCCGTGGGGGCAGGAAGTGATGATAAAATAGTGGCCATATCAACCGAAATAACGATGTGATGCCATTGCCCTACTGTAATAACCGTGTTTCCATCTATACGCACATGATTGCCCCCAGTCAATGATCCAAATGCCATCATCTGCAATCGTTGCTGAGAATTGATCATCACCGCGAACTGACGACCTGCGGTATTGCAAAGCGTTTCAAAACTCGCTTTGGCAAATATGCATTTGGCCGTACTGTTAAAAGCATCCAGTTTAATCCAGAATGAAAGCGTGAATGTGGCACTTGCTCCAGTTGTATAGTTGTCAAATTGATCGCCACCAAAGTTGATGAAGCCACCTGGATCAACATTTACTGCGCTGTTCGGATTGCCTAAACGATCGGTAGCAAAGGTGGAGACTGGCGAACCTCCGAGAGTGGCCAAAAGGCTGCTGCTTCCGTTGGTTATGCTACTGTTATCAAACAGCCATTCAGATACCAATGCATAGGTCGGTACCTGTGCAAATGAACTGCTGATGAAGATGAATGAAAAGAGAAACGAGTATAATTTTCGCATGATGAATTGGATTTAGAATTCACGCGAAGTACAGCTGAGGAAAGCACTTAAAAGTGAGCCAGTTTATGAAACGGCCGTTT